>VFZG01000034.1 GCA_016871275.1 Acidimicrobiia bacterium
CGTAATTAATGGCGGAGAGGGTGGGATTCGAACCCACGTGCCCTTTCGGACAAGACGCTTTCGAGGCGCCCCCGTTACGACCACTTCGGTACCTCTCCGCTCTGAGTGGACCGCGAAAGTCGCAGCAACCTGCAATTATAGCCCATGCCTTGGCCACGGGTGTCGGAGGGTTGCTGCCGGCAGCTGAAACCGGCCTCGATCGGGGCGCCGATCTCAAAAGAGCGTTCCCCAAGGGCACCGCGAGGTCGACGCCGTCAGCAAGCGCATTCGCGTCAGCAAGCGAGCAGTGGCCGAACAGCGCGAGCAGGCGGAAGTGCGTGACTACACCTCACGCCAGGATGCGGCGGCGTCGCCGTCGATCGGCTCGCTGGCTGAGCAGTTGCAGGGTGCGCTGGGCGGCGAAGGAAAGCAGTGACTTCTCACTTCCCGACGAGGAAGTCCGCAGGGGCGGACAGACACATCCCGAGATCAGGCGGCTGCTGCCGCTGGGTGTAACGGCGTCGGACGAAGCGAGCGGGCGACCAGCAGGAACGACGCGCCGGCCACCAGGCACAGCACGCCGGCGATCAGGAACGCCATCCGGTAGTCGCCGAGTTCGGTGCGAATCGCGCCGGCGCCCAACGCCGCCATCGATGCGCCCAACTGGTGGCTGGCGCCGATCCAGCCGTAGATCACGCCGGTGTTTTCCCTGCCGAACGCTTCGGTGGTGAGTTTCACGGTTGGCGGCACCGTGGCAATCCAGTCCAGTCCGTAGAACACCGCGAATACGCCGAGGCCCATGCCGCCCTCCAGCAGCGTCGCGGGGAGGAACAGCAGCGACAGGCCGCGCAGCGAGTAATACGCGAACAGCAGGTGGCGGGCAGAGTAGCGATCGGTCAGCCAACCAGATGCGGTCGTGCCGAGGATGTCGAAAATGCCCATCACCGCCAACAACTGCGCCGAGCGGAGCGGCGTGATGCCGACGTCGTGGCACGCTGAGATCAGATGGGTGCCGATCAGGCCGTTGGTGCTGGCGCCGCAGATGAAGAACGTGCCGGCAAGCACCCAGAAGGCGCGGGTCTTCGAGGCGGCGGCAAGCGCAGTGAGCGGCGCGAGCGGCTTCGTTGCGGGCGCCGCCGGTAGGTCAGCGGCCTGGCCGTAGGGGCGAACGCCGGCGTCCGACGGCCGGTCCTTCATGAACAGCCACACCAGGACGAAGACCACTGCCGCGGCGCCGGCGACGATCGACGCCGCCGTTCGCCAGCCGGGTCCCTCGACGGCGAGCGCGAGTGGCTGCAGGAAGATCAGCTGGCCGGTGGCGTTGGCCGCCGACAGAATCCCCATCACCAGTCCGCGCCGCGCATCGAACCAGCGCGTGGCCACCACCGCCGCGAGCACCATCGCGGTCACGCCGGTGCCGGCGCCCACCACAATGCCCCACAGGACGAAGAACTGCCATTCGGTCGACATCTGGGTCGACAGCGCCACGGCGCTCGATATCAGCGCCAGCGCGCCGAGCACCACGCGCCGCAGGCCCCAGCGATCCATGACCGAGGCCGCAAAGGGACCGATCAATCCGAACAGCGCAATGTTGACGGCCACGGCCGCCGAGATGCTGGCGCGGGTCCAGCCGAACTCGGCTTCGAGCGGCACCATGAACAAGCCGGGTGCGGCGCGCACGCCGGCGGTGATCAACATCACGAGGAACGTAATGCCGGCGACGACCCAGGCGTAGTGAAGGGGCCGGGACTCTTTTCTTCTCTCGTGGTCGGTCAGCAACGGTCAGCTCAGTGGGGCCTCACGCACATGCTCTCGCTCGGCGTTCGATCATTGTGCACCGAACATCGCCTGCTGTGCAGGCGGGCCCCGAACGGACCCTGCAGCAGGTCGGCGAGCGCGTGCGGATTGCCTTCGCCCCGGTTGGCGAACGCCTTGCGGGAGCGGGTGTTGGTGTCGAGATAGCCCTGGTTGACCAGGTAGTTGGTGAGCCGCCGCTGAACCTCGGCGCTCAAGGGCAGATCGAGCTTGCTCTGATCGGTCGCCTTGACCAGCAGCTCGTTAATCGCGCGGCCGCTGGCCGGCGGACGCGGCCGCCAGATCCCAGGACGTCATGGCGGCAAACACCAGCGACGAGCCGCCAACCGCGCCCAGCTGCTCGAGGAAGCGGCGGCGCGTCAGATGACTGTTGCGCATGGGTATCAGGCTACTTCGGAATAGATGAGGGTTTGTCTCCGGATTCCACCATGCGGCCGTCGAACAACTCGATGCGTCGTTGCACTTGGTATTGATCGCCTGATAGCCTGCCCCATGAATTCACGACGCTTCCTCATCACCGGCGGCAGCCAGGGCATTGGCGCCGCGCTCGTCAAGCAGGCCCGCGCGGCCGGACACCAGGTGGTGTTCACCGGCCGCAACGACACGCACATTCAGACCACGGCCCGTGAGACCGGCGCGTACGGCATTCGTGCCGACGTGAGCGCCGACGCCGACAACCAGCGCATGGTCGACGAGTGCGGCGCGAAGATGGGTGGCGTCGATGTGCTGATCAACAACGCCGCGTTCGGCTACACCGCCGAGATCGGCACGATCGACATGGCGAGAATGCGCGGACTGTTTGCGACCAACGTGTTCGGCGCCGTCGACCTCACCAACCGTATCGTCCCGCAAATGCAGGCGCGCGGCGACGGCGACATCGTCAACATCGCGTCCACGTCGGGCATGAAGGGCGCGAAGGGAGCGACGGTCTACGCCGGCAGCAAGTGGGCCATGCGCGGCATCACGCAATGCTGGCAGGCCGATCTGCGCCCCTACGGGATTCGCGTGGTGTGCATCTGCCCGTCGGAGGTGCAGACCAACTGGATGGGGAAGACCGGTCGCAACAATCCGAACAAGCTCTACGCCGACGATATTGCCGCGACCATCATGGCCGGGCTCGACATGCCGCGGCGGGTGTTGTGGACCGAGCTGGCGGTGTTCGCGAACAACCCGTGGAAGGAAGACTAACGGCGCGCCTCTTCGCCTACACTAGGGGTCATGTCGGTGACGAACAGGCTGCTGCCAACGCTGGGTGAACGGGAAGTCGTCGAACAGTTACGCGCGTTGCGCGCCCAGCAGCCGGTCAAATACACGGCGTTCTACTCGAGCCAGCTGGGTGGCATCGTCACCGATCCGGCGCTGATGGTAATCCCGTTCGACGACCACATGGTGCACCGCGGCCACGGCGTGTTCGACACCGCGGGCATTGTCAACGGCCGGATCTACGACCTTGACGCGCACCTGGATCGATTCCTGAAGTCGGCGGAGCGATCGAAGTTGAAGCTGCCGGCGTCGCGCCACGAGATGCGCGACATCATCATCCGCACGACCGCGGCGAGTGGCCGGCGCGACGGCTCAATCCGCTACTGGCTGTCGTCAGGGCCCGGCAACCTCGATCTGACACCGGCCGCCGGAGCCGAGCCGGGCTTCTTCGTGATGATCTTCGCGGGGCTGGTCTATCCCGAGAAGTTCAAGACCGAAGGCGTCAAGGTGATGACCACGACCTACCCGATCAAGCCGCCGCTCTACGCCATCACCAAGACCACGAATTACCTGCCGAACGTGCTGATGCAGATGGAAGCCAAGGCAAAAGGCTTCGACAACGGCGTGTTCATCGATCACGCCGGCCACGTCGGCGAAAGCTCGAACATGAACGTGGCGTTCGTGTCGACGGACAACGTGCTGGTGCATCCGAAGTTCGATCACATCCTGGCGGGCTGCACGTCGCAGCGCGTCCTGCAGCTGGCGCGCACCCTGATTGAGTCCGGGCAGTTGAAGGACGTCAGGGTCGCCGACATCACGATGAGCGAGGCGCTGGCGTCGAGGGAAATGCTGTTGATCGGCAGCTCGGTGAAGGTCACCGGCATCGTGCAGTGGGATCAGCACACGATTGGCGACGGCACGCCCGGCCCGATCGCGCGCGCTCTCTTACAGCTGCTCGAAGAAGACATGCGATCCGGTGATCGTCTGATCGACGTCCCGTATTGACGGGCGAACGGGCTAGCGGACTAGCGGGCTAGCGGGGCGCGCAGTTTCCAGGACGCGGATCATCGTCGCCAGTGCTGCGTTCACGGGCGTCGGTATGCCGTACTTCGCGCCGAGATTGGCGACGGCGCCGTTCATGTGATCGATCTCGGTCTTGCGGCCCTTCATCAAATCCTGCTGCATCGACGCGATGGTGCGCGCGCCGGCGAAGACGCCATCGATCAGCGCAACGAAGTCCTCGTCGAACGTCACGCCGTCGGCCTTCGCCACCGCCAGACATTCCTCGATGATCTGCCGCTTCAGGCCGTTCAACCTCGGATCGACAATTCCGCCGACCTCGGTCCTCAGCAGGGCTGTGGTGGGGTTGATCACGCAGTTGAACACGGCCTTGCGCCACATCTCGCGCTTGATGTCGGGGATGATGCGGCCGTCGAGACCGGCCTCGGTCAGCACGGCGGCGACGGCCGGGGATCGTTCGTGCGATTCGAGCAGCGTGTAGCCGGCCACGGTGTTGTCCACCACGCCCGGCTTCACCAGGATGCCGCCGACCTGCGTGATGGCCCGCAGCACCACCGCGCGGTCGCCGACCAGCTGCTTGACGAGGTCCTCGGAATACAACCCGTTCTGGACGCAGACAATCGTGACGTGGTCGCGAAGTTTATCGACGATCGGCGCCACCGCCGCGACATTGTTGTTGACCTTGGTGGTGAGCAGGATCAGCGTGCCGGGCTCAATCGACGGCACATCGGTGAACGCCGGCAGGCGCACGGTGCCGGTCGTCTGGCCCTGCAGGATCAGCCCATCGCGCTGAATCGCCTCGACGTGCGACGACCCGCCGATCAGCGTGACGTCGTGGAATCTGGAGAGCTTGGCGCCGTAGACGCTGCCGATTGCACCGGCGCCGAGGACGATGATCTGCATCGTCTGGCAATTCTAGTTAACTAGAAGTTGAAGCGAATCGACAGATCGATCTGGCGCGGGTTGGCGACGCTGGTCGCCTGCATGAAATACGGAGACGTCATCACGCCGCTGAAGCCCGAGTAGTTGGCGCGGTTGGTGATGTTCTGCGCCGACACGCTGATGGTGATCCCCCTCTGACGGCCGCCACCGCGTCCGGGTGGTGGCCCACCACGCCCGCCGCCTCCGCCACCGCCCCCCGGACCGCCGGCACCCGGACGTCCGCCGCCACCAGCGCCAGGGCCGCCGCGACCTGCGGCGCCAGGTCGCTGTCCTTCCGGAACGGGCTGCTGGCCGATCGGGATCGTGTACGACAGGTTCGCCGAGAACGTCGAGCGCCACGGCAGCCGCGCGCTGTTGCGCGGCGTCAGCAGCGGGCGATCGTTGAAGATCGAATCGCCGTTGTCGTCGATGCCGGTGGTGATGGTGTAGGGCCCGCCGCTGTTGGCGTCCCAGCTCAGTTGCGCGTTGAGCTGCCGGTAGGTCTGGGTCGATACCGACGCGCGGAAGCGATGCCGCGTCTCGCCGCCGGCCACCGCCCACTGATCGTCCAGCGAGCCGGTTGGCGAGACGCTGAACGCGCCGTCGCTGTTGTTATAGGCGCGGCGGTGACGGTAGTTGAAGCGAATCACCGTGCGCCGCGGGTTCCACTTCGCCTGGTCGGCGGTGCGCAGGCCGCCGGCGAAGTTCACGCTGAAATCCGGCACGAGATCGTAGGTGTGCGTCGATGCATCCGGCACGACCTCGATCACGTTGGCGAAGGCCGGGTCGGGCCGCCTGCCGTTGACCGGCGCGTTGCGATTCACGCCGCGCAGCTGGTTGCCGAAGCGTGCCAGGGAGAAGCTGAGGCTGGCGCGCACTTTCGGAGAGAACGTTCGATCGATCGCCGTGGCGAAACGATGGATGCGCTCCATGTTCACATCGCCGAGCAGGTACTTGTTGCTGACGCTGACCGTCGCTGCGCCGCCGACGTCGGGGTACGACGGATTGACGATGTTGATTTCGCGCTGGCGGATGCCGTTGACCCGCAGCGTCTGCTCGTAGGTGCCGGTGCTCAGCCAGTTGTAGAACATCCCATAGCTCGTCCGGATGGTCGTTCGGCCATTCCTGCCAGGCGCCCAGGTCAATCCCAGCCGCGGCGCAAACCCGGTCCAGTCGTGCACGTGCGTCTGCACTTCGTAGCGGAGACCGGGACTGAACGTCAGGTTGGGCCGGAGCCGGAGATCGTCCTGGATGTAGATCCCGGCCTCCAGATGCGAGTACTCGATCAGCGGGTCGCCGATTCGCCGGGTGTAGTTGCGCGGCCGGCCGCGCGCGAAGTCCTCACCGCTCGAAAAGATGAAGGTGCCAAGATAGTTCGTCTCGTTGTCCGTCCGGTAGCGGACCCCTTCGAGCAACAACCCGGCGCGCATGGTGTGGATGCCGCGCACGTAGTTGTAGTCCATGCCCAACTCGGCGTTCTGGTCGCTGTTGCCGCCGCGCCGCTGCGCGCCGCCGCTGGTGAAGCCGTCGAGCACGCGAATCGTCTGCGCTTCGAGCCGGGGCGTCGACTGGCTGCGGCCGAAGCGCAGTTGCAGGCGCGTGTTGAGGAAACCGTTCCTGCCAATCGAGCCCTGCTGCTGCATCCGAACCTGGTGGTTGCGCTGCTCGCTCGAATACGCGCGCTCCGCGAGATCGAAACCGCCCACGCCCTCGTTGCTCCTGGACGACGATCCCTGCGAATAGCCGAAACGCAACATCTGCGTCCGCGTCAGCTGGTAGTCGAACATGCCGTTGAGGTTCCAGCCGTCGCTGGGCCTGCGTCCCAACAGGCGCGATTCCTTGCCTGCCGCCGTCGTGAAGGTCGCCACCGGCGTGTCGAACTGCTTGCGGCCGCCGACGAACAGCGAGAACGAGCTCTTGTTCGGTACGATCGCGCCGCCGAGGTTGGCGTCGAGATTCTGCGTCCGTTCCGGCGCTTTCACGTCTACGAACGGATTGGTGCCGTTGAGGATGCTGTCGCGCATGCGCGTCGAGAAGCCGCCGCGAATCGGGCCGATGCCGGCTCGCGTGATGATGTCGATGCCGTCGCTTTCGGCCGAGTGGTTCTCGGC
Source organism: Acidimicrobiia bacterium (assembly GCA_016871275.1). Taxonomy (GTDB): domain Bacteria; phylum Acidobacteriota; class Vicinamibacteria; order Vicinamibacterales; family UBA2999; genus 12-FULL-67-14b. The sequence continues at coordinate 7,050 of VFZG01000034.1, forward strand.
GGGAAACGTGTCGCGAACAATACGAATCGATTGGATGACGTCGCGCGACGGCAGGTTGCCGCGGTTGAAGCCGTCGATGCGGACGCGCGCGTTGCCGCCGGCCATGTCGATCAGCTGGCGGATCAGCTCCTGCGGGTCGTCCGGCAACGCATCCAGTTCCTCCTGCGTCAGCGTCGTCGACAGCATGTTGTTCGGATCGGCGGCAGCCGCCTGCGCGTTCGGCGCCACGTCCACCGTGTCTTCAAACGCCGTCAGCGTCAGCTCGATGGACCGCTTGTTGTCGCCGGCCCGCAACCGCACGTCGGGCACCTCGCCGGTTTCGAAGCCGGAGAACTCCGCCGTGATCGTGTACCGCCCCGGCTTCAGCGCGGGAATGGTGGCGAGACCCTGGTCGTTCGCCGTGACCGTGATGCCCGCGGCGCCGGCAGGCTCAGCGGGGGTGATGGTCACGCTGGCGCCCGGAAGAATCGCGCCGGTGACGTCCATGACCGTGACCAGCGCGCGGGCGTCGCGGCTTGCCTGTGCGGAGCACACCACCGCCAGCGTCATGAACGCGGCGGTGAACAGACTGATCTTGGAACATGACATCCGGCGCGGAACCGCAAACATTATCACTGACTTACGGCGGGCAGGGCCGGGTGTTTACCGCCGGGTGGATGGTAGGCTAGCAAGGCCCCTCGGGCACGCATGAAGCACTTCATTTTGCTGGCATTGGTCGGGTCGGTCACCGCATGCTCGTCGCAGCCGCCCGCCGACCCGGCCTCTTCCGTTCCCGCGGTGCCGGTTGTGACACGAGAATCATTTGGCAGCGTCGAAGGCAAGGCGGTGGAGCGGCTGACGCTCACCAACCGCCACGGCATCCAGGTGCAGGCGATCACCTACGGCGGCATCATCACGTCGATCAAGACGCCCGATCGCAACGGCATCATGGCCGACATCGTGCTCGGGTTCGACTCGATCGACGGCTACCTGGGCAGCCGCCGGTACATCGGCGCGATCGTTGGCCGCTACGGCAACCGCATTGCCAGGGGCCGGTTCACCATCGACGGCACTCCCTACAAGCTGGCCACCAATAACGGACCGCATCACCTGCACGGCGGCCACAAGGGGTTCGACAAGGTGGTGTGGAACGCCGAGGTTCTGCCGGACATGGCGGGGCAGAGTCGCGTCAGGCTCGGGTATGTCAGCGCCGACGGTGAGGAAGGGTATCCGGGTCGGCTCAACGTGGAAGTGACCTACACGCTGACCGACAACAACGAGTTGATCGTCGACTACTTTGCGAAGACCGACCAGCCGACGCACGTCAACCTGACGCAGCATTCCTATTTCAATCTCGCTGGCGAAGGCGACATTCTTGGCCACGAGCTGACGATCGACGCCGATCGGTACACCCCGGTAGACGCCACCTTGATTCCGACCGGTGAGCTGGCGCCGGTGGAAGGCACGCCGTTCGATTTTCGAACGCCCGTGACGATCGGCGCACGCATCAACGAGCCGCACCCGCAGTTGAAGAACGGCCGGGGCTACGATCACAACTGGGTGTTGTCGCGCGGCAAGACGACGTTGTCACGCGCCGCCCGCGTGGTGGAACCCACCTCCGGCCGCACGCTCGAAGTCGCCACCACCGAGCCGGGCGTGCAGTTCTACACCGCCAACTCCTTGGATGGCACCTTGAAGGGGAAGGCCGGCAAGACCTACGCGCATCGCAGCGGCTTCTGCCTCGAGACGCAGCACTATCCCGACACCCCGAACCAGAAGGCATTTCCGCCCACCTTGCTGATGCCGGGCCAGGAGTACAAGTCGCAGACCGTGTTCGTGTTCGGCGTCAGATAGCGCAGGGATCAATCCGGCTGGCAGATCGCCACTCGACTTTCAACTTCCGACCTGACACCTTACACTTCTTTCTTCATGGGCTTCGATAACGCATTCGAAATGGCCGTGTCGTCCATTCGCTTCGGCAAGGGTGTCACACGCGAAGTGGGCATGGACCTGGCGGAGCTGGCCGTCAAGCACGTGCTCGTCATCACCGACCCGGTCATCCGCAGGTTGCCGCCGGTGGCGACGGTGATCGATTCGCTCGAGCGCAGCAAGATTCGTTACACGATCTACGATCGCGTTCGCGTCGAGCCCACCGACGAGTCATTCCTCGACGCCATCGAGTTCGCCCGCCGCGACAGCTTCGACGCCTTGGTCGCCATCGGCGGCGGCTCGACCATCGACACCGCGAAGGCCGTGAACCTCTACGTCACGTATCCGCCCGCGGACTTCCTGGATTACGTGAATCCGCCCATCGGCAAGGGGCTGCCGGTGCCCGGGCCGCTCACGCCGTTGTTTGCGATTCCGACGACGGCCGGCACCGGCAGCGAGACGACCGGCGTGACCATCTTCGATCTGACGAAGATGCATGCCAAGACCGGGATTGCCAACCGGCGGTTGAAGCCGACGCTGGGCATTCTCGATCCCGACAACACTGTGACGATGCCGCCGGAAGTGGCGGCGTCGAGCGGCCTCGACATCCTGAGCCACGCCGTCGAGTCGTACACCGCCATGCCGTTCACCGGCCGGCCCATGCCCGACAGTCCGAAGATGCGTCCGGCTTACCAGGGATCGAATCCCATCAGCGACGTGTGGTCCATTCAGGCGCTGAGGATGGTGGCGCAGTACCTGGTGCGCGCCGTTGCGGACACATCTGACGAAGAGGCCCGATCGCAAATGCTGCTGGCCGCGTCATACGCCGGGGTCGGCTTCGGCAACGCGGGCGTGCACTTGCCGCATGGCATGTCGTATCCGGTGTCGGGGCACGTGAAGAGTTACCGCGCGCCGGGATACGCGTCCGACCATCCGCTGGTGCCGCATGGCGTGTCGGTGATCCTGAACGCGCCGGCGGTGTTTCGATTCACCGCGGTCGCCAACCCCGACCGGCACCTGCAGGCGGCTGAAGCGCTTGGCGCGAACATCAGCGGAGTGAAGCCCGGCGACGCCGGCCGCGTGCTCGCCGATCGCATCACCTGGTTCATGCGCGAACTGAAAGTGCCCAACGGCCTCAGGGCCGTCGGCTACTCATCGTCTGATATTCCGATGCTGGTCGAGGGCACGCTGCCGCAGCATCGGGTGACCAAGCTGTCGCCGAAGCCGGCGAGCCCGGACGATCTGGCCCACCTCTTCGAATCCGCCATGGTGTCGTGGTGAGGGAAGGGGCCGGGGATATTTTTTCCGCCAGTAGTGACGTGGACTCCGAGCTTTACGGTGAGTGTTGCCAGGCTGAGAAGTGTTCATCAACAGGCTTAGGCCGTCTTGAGGGCTGATGCCAGAAGCCTAAGCCTTCCTTTGGTTTGAGTCAAAATGATCCCCGGCCCCTTACCCCAGCGTGTGTCGTTCTGGGACGGTGGGGGTGTTAGTTTGTGCGTACTGCGACGCGGCCTACGATGCGGACCCAGTTCACGGCGCCGGCGGCGTTGCGCACGAACTCGATTGACTGACCGCGATCGTTGCCGTCGGTGATCACGGCCCGGTCAGGACCGAAGAACGCAATCGGCATCACCGGTCGAGGCTCGCCGCCGTTTGGTAGCTCCTGCACGACAAGGCGGCCGCCTTCTACGCGCACCGAGACGGCGTTCATCGGCCGGAGATAGCGGCCAACATACGGCGCCGGGTCCGGCTGCGTCGCGAGCGGCTCCACATTCGGCAGCGTCTCCACCAGCCCGCGATGCGCAATTGCATGATTCCTCGGGAACGTCGCGCCGTGATGCTGCTTCAGCACTTCACGCTCGACGTCCTGGATCAGCCGCCAGCCGGTGGTCGAGTTCGTCAGGATGCCGACCGCAAAGTTCTTCTCGGGCACAATCTCAAGCAGCAGGATGGGATCGGCCAGCGTGCCGTCGGGCGTGGTGCCGTCGCCCAGATGGAAACGCGCATACTGCAGGAGATCCGTGATGCAGACGCCGACGTCACCGGCGGTGACGCTCACCGAGGGCGAGAACGGCCGTTGCAGGAACGGCGCGCCGTTGCGGACGCCGTGGCCGGCCGCGAAGCGATTGACCAGGAACTCCCCGGCGGTCGATCCCGCATGGGCGAGGCCGAGCGGCGTGAAGATCAAGTCGCGCACTGCCTGGTTGATCGAGGTGCCGGTGACGGCCTCCATCACCCGCCCCGACACGCTGAAGCCGGCGTTGTTGTAGCTCCATGCGGCCGTTGGTGGAGCCACCTGCATCAGATCCGGCATCACGGTGGCGACGAAGTTGCGGAGCGTATCGGTCCGCGTTCAGGGCTCGACACCTGCCCCTCCCAGCCGGCAGTGTGCGTCAGCAGGTTCCAGGCGGTCACGTCCTTCGCGACCGACTCGTCGCCGACCTTGAACTCAGGCAGATACGTCCGCACCGGCGTCTTGAGATCGAGCTTGCCTTGTTCGACCAACCGCATCACCATCGTCGCGGCAAACGTCTTCGAGATCGACGCGATGGGGAAGACGGTGTGATCGTTGACCGGGATCGGATCCTCGACGTTGGTCACACCGAGCGCCCGCGTGGTGATGCGGCCCTGGTCGAAAATCCCCAGCGCGACGCCCGGCACGCTGAATTCCTTCATCTTCGCCTGCGTCAGCTCGACGATGGCCTCGAAGCGATTGTCGGGGCGATCCTGCGCCGCCACGGCCGGGACCAGCGCCGCGCACGAGACCACTGCGACCAGTAGGCGTCGGATCATGGCCGGGATTATAGTGTTGCCCATGCGCTACCTGGTGGCCCTGGCGTTGGTCGCAGCCCTGGCAGGACCTGTCGTGGCCCACGAGAAGTTCAAGTTCGTGGGATCCGTGGCGGCCCTAAGCGAGGACGAAATCGCCATCAAGGCGATCGATGGTGCGACTTACGAGATGGATCTGCTTGACTTCACCGCGGTCACCGACCGGAACCACAAGAAGATCGATCGAGCCTTGTTGAGGGTTGGAGCGAAAGTCGTGGTCCTGGCGCTCGGCCACGACATGTTCGACCTCGAAGCCTACGAAATCTCGCTAACTGACCGGTAGACAAGGCCCCGTCTCTCTCACTAGCTCGCCGCCGATGCGATGAACTCCTGGGCGGCTAGCGCCGCACGATTCGCCACCAATTGAGGTAGATTTACCACCGGAGGCAGGCGATGGCTTCACGGCGGATCTCACAGACGGTGTGTGCGGCGGCGGCGATGCTGGCACTGGCCGGCGGCTGGTCACTCGAGGCCCAACAGGCGGCGCCGGCCGGCGCGCCCGACGTCACGTTCAGCAAGCACATCGCGCCCATCCTTCAACGCAGCTGCGAGAACTGTCATCGGCCCGACGGCGTGGCGCCGATGTCGCTGCGCACCTACGACGAAGTCCGGCCGTGGGCGCGCGCCATCAAGCAGCGCACCGGCCTCGGCCCGCGCGCCGGCGTCATGCCGCCGTGGTACGTCGAGAAGAACATCGGCATCCAGAAGTTCAAGAACGACCCTTCGCTGAGCGCCGACGAGATCGCACTGATCGCCAAGTGGGCCGACAGCGGCGCGCCGCGCGGCAACCAGCCCGACATGCCGCCGCTGCGCACCTGGAACGATCAGAACATGTGGTCGATCGGCGAGCCCGATCTCGTCGTCCGCACCACCGACATCGTCGTCAAGGCCGGCGCGCCGGACTGGTGGGGCGAGATTCCGCGCGTGCCCACGGGTCTCACCGAGGATCGGTATGTCTCGGCGCTCGAGGTCCGCGAGGTGAACGACGTCGGCCCCGGCGGCTCCGGCCGCGACACCGTCGGCGGGCGCTACGTGTTCCACCACATGATCTGGTCGACGCGCGTGCTTGGTGAAGAGGCCGGCGATCCGAACGTGCCCGACGACAGCACGTCGTGGCCGGTGCATGAGGTCGGACGAGAGGCGGACTTCTTCGATCAGAAATCCGCGCGGCTGCTGAAGGCCGGTTCGAGCATTGTCTCGGATTCGGTGCACCTGCATTCGAATGGCCGCGATACCAAGGCGCACCTCGAGATCGCGTTCAAGTTCATGCCGCGCGGCTACAAGCCCGACTACCGCCGCGCCACCTACGCGCTCGGCAACGGCGTCGACATCGATATCAAGGCGATGGAAGCGAACCAGCAGCTGCACGCCTACGCACTGCTGCGGGAGAACACCAAGATCCTGTCGTTCGAGCCGCACCTGCATGCGCCCGGGGCGCGCATGTGCCTCGAGGCGATCTGGGGCTACAACATCCAGACGCTCAACTGCGTCGGCTACGACCACAACTGGGTGCGCGGCTACGACTATGACGATGATTCGGCGCCGCTGCTGCCGAAGGACACCATCCTGCACATCATCGGCTACATGGACAATTCGCCGTCGAACAAGAACGTGCCCGATCCACGCAACTGGCAAGGATCGGGCAATCGATCCGTGGCCAACATGTTCATCGACCTCGGCAACCGCGTGTTCCTGACCGACGAACAGTTCCAGGCGGAGATGGCGGCGCGCCGCGAGAGGTTGAAGCTGACACCGAACAGCATGGTGATCGGATGTCCGCTCTGCAACATCGTGACGCCACCCGCGGTCGCGAGGCCGCAGCAGTGAGGACTGGCGTGCGGCCTGCGACCTGGGGCTGGCTGGTCCTGCTGGCCGTGCTGGTGTGGTGGCGTCCGGCGTCAGTTGGACTGTCAGCACAGTCCCTCACGTATTCAAGCGGTCAGAACGTCTCGCCCGCCTATGAAGGCTGGGAGATCGGCACCGACGGCAAGAAGTACTTCGTCTTCGGCTACATGAATCGCAACTGGCTCGAAGAGCTCGACGTGCCGGTTGGACCTGACAACGGCTTCAACATCGGCGGCGCCGACCACGGGCAGCCGACGCATTTCCTGCCGCGGCGCAACCGCTTCGTGTTCCGTGTGCCCGTGCCAGAAGGATTCAAAGAATCCGACGAATTGATCTGGACGCTGACGACCCAGGGGAAAACCGAGAAGGCCTACGCCAGCTTACGGCTCGACTACCAGATTGACGACGTGGTGCGCGCGTCGGAGACCGGCGCGCTGGGCGCCGGATCGAGCAGCCCTGAGATTCGCGCCAACCAGCCTCCGTCAATCGAGATCCAGGGGCGGAAGTCACTGACCGCGAAAGTCGGCGAGCTCGTGATGCTGAGCGCAGTGGTGACGGACGACGGCATTCCGAAGCGGCGTGGCTCCGGCCTGTCCGGCGCGGCCGTCAACAACACCGGTTCACGCAACGTGACCGCCGAGACACGCGTCAATCGCGCGCTGCAGCCGCCCGCGCGCGTCACGGTGGGCAAGAACGTCGGCCTGCACGTGACGTGGTACGTCTACCGGGGAAAAGCCGCAGTGACCTTCTCGCCCGAGCAGATCATGTCGTGGGAAGACACCCGCGCCGGGGCCAATTCCCCCTGGGCGCCGGTATGGGCCGCGCCCCAGATGCCGGCCGACGGCAAAGTGTCGGTGACGGCCACCTTCTCGGAGCCCGGCACTTACGTGCTGCGCTCGCGCGCAGACGACGGCGCGCTGACGGCCGATGGCCAAGTCACGATCACCGTCACGAAGTAAGACGTCGGTGAGTGCGCACAGAGATTCTCTGATCCCTGATCTCCACTCTTGCCATGGATCCCGAGTACCCGTTCCAGACCAGAACCATGTCGCTGTCAGCCGGCGACATGCACTACGTGGACGAGGGCCACGGTGAGGTCCTGCTGTTCGTTCACGGCACCCCGACCTGGTCCTTCGAGTATCGCCACCTGATCAAGGCGCTGTCGGGCGGATACCGATGCGTGGCGCCCGACCAGCTGGGTTTCGGCCGGTCATCGCGACCGGCCGGCTTTCCCTACACCTTGGAAGCCCACGCCGCGGCGCTCGAGGAGTTTGTGACGAAGCTCGGCCTGGATCGGTTCACGCTCGTGGTGCATGACTTCGGCGGGCCGATCGGATTGCCGCTGGCCCTGACGTCGGGATCCCGAGTGACGCGCGTGGTGATCCTGAACTCATGGGCGTGGCCGATGAACGACGATCCCATGGCGAGCGGCGCGAAGTTCATCGGCGGCCCTGCCGGCAGGCTGCTCTACAAGTACGCGAACGCCTCGCTGCGGTTGATCATGCCGTCGGCCTATGGCGATCGAAAGAAGCTGACGCCGGCGATTCACGCCCGCTACCTGGAGGTGTTCACCGACCGGAACGCCCGCGTGCTGGTGCTGCACGCGCTCGCCAGGGCGCTGCTGCAATCTCGCGCGCACTACCAGTCGTTACTCGATCGCCTCTCCACCCTGCACGCGCTGCCGGTGCTGATCGTATGGGGACTGAAAGACAGCGCTTTCAAGCCGCACCAACTCGCACGCTGGCGAACGCTGTTGCCGAAGGCGCAGGTGGTGACGATTGATGACGCGGGGCACTGGCCGCACGAGGAAGCGCCGTCGCGAGTAATCGACGCAATCCGCCGATTCCTGCAATAAGATCGATCGATGCCAAACATTCTGCACCGCCTTCCCGCCAAGGAGAAAGTCGGCATTGCCTTCTCCGGCGGCCTGGATACCAGCGCCGCGCTCCACTGGATGCGCGAGAAGGGCGCCATTCCCTACGCCTACACCGCCAATCTCGGACAGCCGGACGAAGCCGACTACAACGAGATTCCGCGCAAGGCGATCGCCTATGGCGCCGAACGGGCGCGCCTGATCGAATGCCGTGAAGCGCTGGTCGCCGAAGGCATGGCGGCGCTGCAGTGCGGCGCGTTCCACATTTCGACGGCGGGGCAGACCTACTTCAACACCACGCCGCTCGGCCGGGCTGTCACCGGCACGATGCTCGTTGCGGCGATGCGCGAAGACGACGTCAACATCTGGGGCGACGGATCGACGTTCAAGGGCAACGACATCGAGCGCTTCTACCGCTACGGCCTGCTGGCCAATCCCAATCTGCGCATCTACAAGCCGTGGCTCGATCAGCAGTTCATCGACGAGCTTGGCGGCCGCAAGGAAATGTCGGAGTACATGATCCGGCACGGCTTCAAGTACAAGATGAGCGTCGAGAAGGCCTACTCGACCGATTCGAACATCCTCGGCGCCACCCACGAAGCCAAGGATCTCGAATGCCTCAACAAGGGCATCACCATCGTCCAGCCGATCATGGGCGTCGCCTTCTGGAGAGACGATGTGACGGTGCAGCCCGAGACAGTGAGCATCCGCTTCGACGAAGGGCATCCGGTTGCGATCAACGGCACGTCGTTCCCGACCGCGCTCGAGATGTTCGTGAAAGCGAACGAGATCGGCGGCCGGCACGGGCTCGGGATGAGCGATCAGATCGAGAATCGCATCATCGAAGCCAAGAGCCGTGGCATATACGAGGCGCCCGGCCTGGCGCTGTTGTATATCGCCTACGAGCGGCTCGTCACCGGCATCCACAACGAAGACACCATCGAGCAGTACCGCAGCAACGGCCGCCGCTTGGGCCGGCTGTTGTATCAGGGCCGCTGGTTCGATTCGCAGTCACTGATGCTGCGTGAAACCGCGCAGCGGTGGGTGGCGCGCGCGGTGACCGGCGAGGTCACGATCGAACTGCGCCGTGGCAACGATTACTCGATCCTCAATACCGAGAGCCCCAACCTCACCTACAAGCCCGAGCGCCTGACCATGGAGAAGGGTGACGAGGTGTTCTTCACGCCGCAGGATCGCATCGGGCAGTTGACAATGCGCAACCTGGACATCATCGACACGCGCGAGAAGCTGTTGATCTATCAGCAGATCGGCTTGCTGAAGCCGTCGGCAAACAGCGGGCTCCCAGAGCTGCCCGCCGCAAGCGACAAGTCAGAGAAGCAGTGAACGATGGCCCGCACTGAGCCGTCGTCCTTTGACGCTGAATGGTGAAGTGAAGGCTGGCACCGGCACACGCCAGCCGTCGGCCGATCTTCCGCTGAACGCGGGTCGCGCCGTTGTCGGTTCAATCACCAGCAACGCAATCGCGCCGCCGAGGCCGAACGACACGAACAGTGCCCCCCAGCCGGTGTGCGCGTCGCCGCCAGCCGCCGCAGCTCGTCGTAGACCTGCGGCATCAGTTCCGCAGGATCAGCCATCTAGCCCTTCGCGATCTTCACCGAGTTGATGACGATGTCCTTGACGGGACGATCCATCGATCCGGTGCGGGTCTTGCCGATCTTCTGGACGACGTGGTTGCCTTCGATGACCTCGCCGAAGATGGCGTGCTTGTTGTCGAGCCACGGCGTCGGCACCAGCGTGACGAAGAACTGGCTGCCGTTGGTGTTTGGGCCGGCGTTGGCCATCGACAACAGTCCGGGCCGATCGTGCTGCAGGCCGGGGCCGAACTCGTCCGCGAACTTGTAGCCCGGACCACCCATGCCGTTGCCCATCGGGCAGCCGCCCTGGAGCATGAAGCCGTCAATGACGCGATGGAAGATCAGCCCGTCGTAAAACGGTCGCTTCACCTTCTGGCCAGACTTGGGATCGGTCCACTCGTTGGTGCCCTCGGCGAGACCGACAAAGTTGGCCACCGTGTTGGGGGCTTTGTCGTCAAACAGCTTGACCTTGAAGGTGCCTTCCGATGTCTCAAACGTCGCGGTTGTCATGCGTCTTATTCTAACGCGCGTCCTGCTCTCCGCGACCGTACGAGCCCAGTCGCCATCGTCTCAACGGTTCGTCATTCGTGTTCCCGACCAGTGGAACGGCTCACTCGTGATCGGCGCGCATGGCGGCAGCGGCGGCGAGGCGCGCGATCGATCCGGCCAGGTCCACGGCACCGCCGAGACGGCGCTCGATGACGCGATTGGCGCCCAGGCGTTCAAGAGCGGGTTTGCCGACGCCAGCGCGGATCATGATGGCGCCGGCGGCAATGCCGAGACGCGCATGAAGCTCGGCAAGGACGTCGCGGACGCGATGGGGGAGAGCCCGTCGTACATCCCCACCGTCAGGGACGCGTTCGACCAGCTGGTGCGATGGGTGGAGAAGGGCATCGCCCTTCCACCCAGTCAGACCGTGAAGCCCAATCAGCGTTTGCAGTGACTGTCACATCGTCGGGTGCTTCTTGTGCCACTCCGTTGCCTGCTCGTACGCCAGCGCGATGCGGCAGATGGTGGCCTCGTCATACAGCCGGCCGGTGACCATGATCGACTGCGGCAGGTTGTCCAGGAACCCGCACTTCAGCGCAATCGCCGGATGACCGGTCAAGTTTGTCGCCTGCAGGCTGGATGTGCCCGGCGCTACGCTGAGAAACGCGTCGTACTGCGACATCAGCCTGTCCATTTCCTGCATCAGCAGGCGGCGGGCGCGCATGGCGCGAAGGTACTCCACGGCGGGAATAAAGCGCGCGCTGCGGAAGGTGTTGGGCCAGTCGCCGGGGGATTGACCAGTCAGCGTGGCGAGCTGTTCCCGGTTGCGGGTCAGATCGTCGAACGCCGCCGCGGCCTCGGCGCTGAGTACGAAGCCAATCGCGCCGGCGGGGAACTCCGGCATGGTGATCGTCTCGATCGTCGCGCCGAGCTTGCGGAACACGTCGAGTGCATCCCGGTACATCGCCTGACGGTTCGCAGCCGCCTGCTTCTGCGCATCGGTGGGGTTGTTCACGTTTGACGCGCCGTCGAACTCGCGCTGCAGCACGCCGATGCGCAGGGAGGCGAGCGGCGGGGCGGGCTTACCCGCCCCGCCGCCGGACGGCGGCACAGAAACAATACCGTTCCACTCGAACGGCGCGTCGACGACGGTGTCGTCCCGGCCGTCGCTGCCGTAGATCGCATTCAGCACCAGCACACAGTCCTCGACCGAACGACACATCGGCCCAATCTTGTCCATCGTCCAGCTGAGCGCCATCGCACCGTGGCGGCTGACGCGGCCGTAGGTCGGGCGCAAGCCGGTGACGCCGTTGGTCACCGACGGCGAGATGATCGACCCGAGCGTCTCGGTGCCGATCGAGAAGCCGACCAGCCCCGCGGCCGTCGCCGATCCTGGACCCGCCGAGGACCCACTGGAACTGCGTTCGGTGTTCCACGGGTTGCGTGTCGACCCGCCGAACCACACGCCGCCCTGGGCGAGTGCGCCCATCGACAGCTTGGCCACCAGCACCGCGCCGGCATCGCGCAGGCGTTCCACCACCGTCGCGTCGAGATCGATGACTTGATCCTTGTAGGGCGTCGCGCCCCAGGTCGTCTTGATGCCCCTGGTGGCGAGCAGATCTTTCGCACCCCATGGAATGCCGTGCAGCGGCCCGCGGTACTTGCCCGCCTTGATCTCCGCGTCGGCATCGGCGGCCTGCTTGAGCGCCAGTTCCTCGGTCAGCGTCACGACGCACTTCAACGGCTCGCCGTACTTCTTCAGCCGATCGAGATAGATCGTCGTGAGTTCCGTCGACGTGATGCGCTTGGTTTCGATCAACACTGCGAGTGACGTGACCGGCAGAAACGCGATCTGCTCGGGTGTCAGGTTGGCCGGCACCGCCGGCCGCGTCACCTTGAGCTTGGCGCCGGGCGTCGAACGGCCGGCCGGACGCTTGCCGGGCAGATACGGCCGGAAGGTGATCGCCGGTTCGGTGTCGAGCGGGATGTTGAGCTTTCGCAGCGCCTCGTAGTTGTCGAGGTGTCGGTTCACGCTGCCGAGCGCCATCTGCTCTTCGGCTTCGGTAAAGTCCACGCCAAACAGGCTTTCAGCGGCGTCGAGGCGAAGACGGTCGATACGCGGTGGCGCGGCCCGCTGTTGCGCCAGCGCAGGGGTCGCCGCGCCTGCGGCCAGGAACGTTGTGAGGAAACGGCGTCTGTTCATGGTGGGAAGGGTAACAGGCCAACGGGCCAACGGGCGAGCGGGTTGCTGGCCTGCATGCCCGGTGGCCTGTTAGCCTGATGACGTGCTGACGGCGTTCGATCTCCACCTGCTCGGCGAAGGGACGCACTGTGAGGCGTTCAACAAGCTGGGCGCCCGCGTGACCGAGCACGACGGCGTGAGCGGCGTAGTGTTTGCGGTGTGGGCGCCCAACGCCCGCGCCATCAATGTCGTCGGCGACTTCAATCAGTGGAACGGCGCCGCGCATCCCATGCGGCATCTCCAGTCATCCGGCTACTGGGAAGCGTTCGTTGCCGGCCTGACCGCCGGAACGCCCTACAAATTCGAAGTGTTTGGCGCCGACGGCAGACGCGTGCTCAAGGCGGACCCGTGCGCGCGGTATTACGAGACGCCGCCGAAGACCGCGTCGATCGTGTGGGACAGCAGCGCGTATTCGTGGCAAGACGATGCCTGGATGAAGCAACGACGCAGCCTGCCTGGCCACGGCGGCCCGATGTCCATCTACGAAGTCCATCTCGGAAGCTGGCAGCGTTCTCCCTTCGACTCCGCTCAGGGCCAGCCCGGTGGGACGCTGCTGACGTATCGCGAGATGGCCGACCGGCTGGTGCCGTACGTGAAGGACATGGGCTTCACGCACGTCGAGCTGTTGCCGATCATGGAACACCCCTACACCGGCTCGTGGGGATACCAGGTCATCGGCTTCTTCGCGCCCACCAGCCGATTCGGGCCGCCGGAGGATTTCAAGTTCCTGGTCGATGCGTTTCACCAGGCCGGCATCGGCGTGATCCTCGACTGGGTGCCCGGTCATTTTCCGAAGGATCAGCACGGACTGGCGCGCTTCGACGGCACCGCGCTCTACGAGCACGCCGATCCGCGGCAGGGCGAACACCGGGACTGGGGCACGCTGGTGTTCAACTACGGCCGGCACGAGGTGCGCTCGTTCCTGCTGAGCAACGCGTTGTTCTGGCTGCAGGAGTTTCATATCGACGGCCTGCGCGTCGACGCGGTGGCGTCCATGCTGTACGTCGATTACTCGCGCGACGCGGGGCAGTGGGTGCCCAACAAGTACGGCGGCCGCGAGAACCTTGACGCCATCGAATTCCTCAAGCAGTTGAACATGCTGATCGAGCACGAGTGTCCGGGCGCGTTCGTGTGCGCCGAGGAATCCACGTCGTGGCCCGGCGTGTCACGCCCGGTGCACCTTGGCGGCCTGGGGTTCACCTACAAGTGGAACATGGGCTGGATGCACGACATGCTCGACTACACGAAGGAGGATCCGGTCCACCGCAAGTGGCACCACAACAAGATTACCTTCTCGATGATCTACGCCTACAGCGAACGGTTCATCCTGCCGTTCTCGCACGACGAAGTGGTGCACGGCAAGCGATCGATGCTCGACAAGATGCCCGGCGACGTGTGGCAGAAGCACGCCAACCTGCGTGCGTTGTACGGCTACATGTTCGTGCATCCCGGCAAGAAGCTGCTGTTCATGGGCGGCGAAATCGGGCAGTGGCGCGAGTGGAACCACGACTGGCAGCTCGATTGGGAGATCCTCGGCGATTCCCGGCACGCCGGCCTGCAGCGATGGGTGCGCGACTTGAACGCGGTGTACCTCCGTGAGTCATCCATGTGGGAAGGTGACTTCGATCCAGACGGCTTCTCCTGGATCGACTGCCACGATCACGACCACAGCATCATCGCGTTGATGCGTCAGCCCTCCCGGCCTCCGGGCGTCCAGGCCTCCGGGGACTGCGTCATTGCCGTCGTGAACTTCACGCCGATGCCGAGGCGCGGGTATCGACTCGGGGTTCCCGTCGAGGGCAGTTACGCCGAAATCCTCAACAGCGATGCCGACGTCTATGGCGGCAGCAACATCGGCAACCAGGGCAGCGTGTCGGCCGACGCCGTGCCCGCGCACGGGCATCCGTACTCGCTGGCATTGACCCTCCCACCTTTGGGATTCCTGCTGTTGAAACCGGCCAAGTAGTCGCGCGCGATCTTCAATGCGCTGGACCGCGGGGACCTCACCGCGTTGTGTCGCCTCATGAAATGGGCGGCAAACGACGCTTGCCACGCCGGAGCCTTGGCGAAGGCGGGCGGCATGCTCTTCGCTGTAGCCGAAGCGCATGAGTGCCACCCGGCGCCCGGACCAGGCGTTTGGCGATGACTACCGCGGCCGGAGCGCGTCCTGCGCGCTCGGCGCGGCCGACGAGGGGATCTACCGCCTGCCGACCCAGGCCGACGGTCTTCGCCCGACGAAGGATCTGGAGTGGTTCTTCGATTGCTTCGAAGGTTCCCTTCGCAGGTGCCCGGGCGGCGACGACGGTAAGAAGATCCTGAGCCTGGCCGCCATCATGGTGCACCTCAGCGACGACCACAAGTGGTCGCGCGAGCTGATCGCCCAGTGGCTGGAAGGGCTCAGGTGCAGTTGGCAGTTTGCCGTGTGGCGGTTGCCAGTTTCGGTTGAAGTATTCAGTGTCAAGTGCCAGGTTGCACCGGCGCGGCGCGATATTACGCCGCGTTGGTTCCCTCTCGTGCTCCAGACGCGCTTGCATGTTTCGGATGATCGTGGCGAAGATCGCGCACAGTTGCGTGGCTTCGGACTCGAGCCCGAGGCCGACACCCGCATCCAGCGTTGGCCGAACACGCAACAGTTGCCACGCTGAATACCCGAGACACCCGAAAGACCTGCAACTGGCAACTGGCCATTGCCAACTGTCTTCCAAAAAAAAGGCCCGAGAGCCAAAGCTCCCGGGCCTTCTCGTTGCCTGTGTCTACCAGCGAACGCTGACGCCGAAACGCATCACGCGCGGCGCGATGATGCCGCTCACCGTGTTGGCGTTGGTCGCCGCCTGGTTGCGGTTGATGGCCTGGACGGTGTTGGTGTTCGTCAGGTTGAACACGTCGATGGCCGGGACCAGCGTCATGGTGCCGAAGCGCAGGGTCTTGTCTACGCGGAAGTCCACCGTGTGCAGGTCGTCCAGTCGGACATCGCCCAACGGATCGAGCAGCACCTGCGCCGTGCCCGCGCCGTTGGCGCGCGCCGGGCTCAGGATCGATTGCGGGAACGGGAAGCCCTGGCGGCCGATGTAGTTGAGCGCCAGGTTCACGTCCCAAGGCAGCTGCACGCGGGTGTTCCCCTTCAGCAACCACTTCGAGTTCTGGAACACGTTGCCGATGCCCGATCCACCAGACTCGGGTGCGAACTCGAAGCCGTCGAGCCGCGCGATGTTGGTCGGGTCCTCATATGCGTTCGGGGAATCCCAGTGGTCGATGGCGTTGTTGAACGCGTAGCTGAAGTTCGCCGACCAGCGGTTCGCCATGCGCCTCTGGAACGTGACTTCCACGCCGTTGAAGTCGCGGTAGCGATCGGGGATGTTGGTATAGACATTCGGCGACGGGATCAGGATCGTCGGCTCGAAGTAGGTCACCGAGTTGCACCGCGCGCCCGCCACCGGGCAGGTCGGCTGGAACGTCACCGAGCGGTAGTTGGCGCTGGTGAAGTTGTCGCGATCGTTCCAGAAGAACCGATCGTATTTGCGCCAGATGTAGCTGGCGCCGACGGCCATCACGTTGCCGAACTGGCGGTCGAAGCCGACGATCAGCTCGCGGGTGCGATCGTTCTTGACGTTCGGATCGATGCGCGTCGGCGACGTCGTCGCGGTCGGCTTGGCCGGATCGTAGGCGACGCTCTTGCTGAGGAACGGCACCGAGGTGTTGACCTCGCCGGCCTGCACGAACCGATCGCCGTTGGTGTCGGTCCACGGGTAGCGCACGAACACCGCGCTGGTGGCGGCGAGCTGTCCCGACAGCTGGCCAGGACCCATCTGGCCGTAGTAGGTCGCAAACGACGCTGACATCACATTGCGTCCGTTACCCTTGAGGTCGTAGGTGAAGCCGACGCGCGGCGAGAAGTCCTTCCACACCACACCGGCATCGGCGCCCTGGAAGTTGACGGCCGGCATCAGCGTGGAGAAGAACGGGTTGGCCGGCACCGTGGCTGCTTCGGCGCGGTCGTCCTGGATGTCGTAGCGGAACCCGATGTTGACGGTCAGCCGGTTCCGGGTGTAGGTGTCCTGAACGTAGAACGCGTTGGTGTTCAGGTGCGATTCGGCGTACTGATCGCGCCAGATGTCCGCTTCGGCGGCGACACCGTTGCGGAATCGCGCTTCGACGAAGCCGCCGCGGTGATTGATGCTGGTGGCGTGCGCGCTACGCCAGCGGTAGCCGAACTTCAGCGAGTGATCGCCGCCCAGCTTGGCGGGCGCGAAGTAGCTGCTGACCACATCGAAGCTGTTGGTCGGACGCATGAAGATGTTGGCGTTGTACGAGCGGCCCCACAGGCCGGTCGTGACTTCGAGGCTCGGCTGCACGTCGTAGAGCGATGGGTCCTGCAGGTCGAGCGCGAAGTTGTTGCCGAGGTGCGACCACATCACGTCCACCAGCCAGCGGTCGTTGATCACGTGCTGATCAGCGGCCTTCCAGAACGGCGATGGACCCGTGATCCACCCGAACTTGCCGAAGTCGCTCGACACGGCCTTCTGCTTCCAGGCGGTTTCGATCGGCCGCAGGTCGCCGGCGTCGCGCGCGTTGCGCACCTTCTCCGCCCAGGTGTTCGAGAGCGTCAGGCGGTTGTTGGTGAATGGCACGTAGGTCAGCTTCCAGTTGTAGTTGTTCAGCGTCGTCAGGTCGGTGGACAGGCAGCTGCGCAGCAGCGCCGTGTCGGCCGTGCGGGGGTTGATCGCCACGCCGTTGGGACGGCACTGCGGCGTGTTCTCGTAGAAGCCAATCACGCCGACCTTGATGTCCTGCGTGCCGTACGCACCCCAGTACCACAGCTTGCCCTTCATGATCGGGCCGCCCACTTCGAAGCCGTAATCCTTGATGTCCTGAATCGGCGCGCCGGCGCCGGCGCCCTGCGCCTTCAGCTCGGGGGTGATGTTGTCGTCCACGAACTCTTCGTTCGTGAACAGCGCGCGGGCGCTGCCTTTGAAGCGATCGGTGCCGCCCTTGGTCACCAGGTTGATGCCGACGCCGCCGGTCTGCTGCGTGACGTCCGCGCCGCCCGTGGTGACCTGCATTTCCTCGAGCATGTCGAAGTCGTAGTAGATCGGTGAGGCGCCGGTGGCCGACATGTCGGTGATGTCGACGCCGTCGATTGACCACTTGTTGTTGCCGGTCGAGGAGCCGCGCGAGATGTAACTCGACTGCTGACCCGACTGGTTGCCGCCCACGTTGGCGCGGTCCATGACGATGCCGGGGGTGCGCTCGAGCATGACCCATGGGTCGCGCGCCGACGGGATGTTCTGCAGCGTCTCGAGGTCGAAGGTCGACTTCGTGCCGGTCTCGCGGGTGTCAACCAGCGGGCTGGCGCCGGCGACCGTGACGGTTTCCTGCACGGTCGACAACTCGAGGTTGGCGTTGACCAGCGCGCGGAAGCCGATGGTGACGCGGATGTCCTGCACGGCGGTGGTCTTGAAGCCGGCCAGCTCGAACGTCACCGAGTAGGTGCCGATCGGCAGTTCCGGAATACGGTAAGTCCCTGTTTCCGAGGTCACCGCCACGCGTGGCTGGATCAGCGCGGGGCCTGCAACCGTCACAGTTGCACCAGGCAACACGGCGCCCGATGCATCGGCCGCCCTTCCGAAGATTTCACCGGTCTGCTGCTGCGCGACAGCGTTGGTCAGGCCAAGCACGAACAACAGGGCTGACGCGACTAGCGTCTTTCTCAACATCATTTCTGATCCTCCATTACGCCAGGGACCACTTCCCGGCGACCGCTAGGCAGGTCCCCCCGCCTGATCCGGCAGCCTAACCAAACTACAGTGGCTGAGGTGCCGAAGAGCAGCCTTTGTGCCACCGACGGCTTGACTGAATGGGACGAGACAGGGCCGAATTCGGCCCAATATCCACAAAGTAGCGGCTCCGAGACCGCCGTAACGACGTTGAAAAATCGGTTTTTTGGATTGCGAGACTTCAAATCGCTGAATGACAAACAGGTGGACCTACGCGAAGACGCTGTAGACGGTGTAGGCCACTGCGCCCATCGAGATCATCAGGCAGCCCACGGCAATCGCGATGTGGTCGATGCGTTCGGGTTTGAGCGGATCGAGGATCATCGAGGCGAGGTAGCCGCCGGCGAATCCGCCGAGGTGGGCGGCGTTGTCCACGCCCGGAAAGATGAAGCCCATCACACCCATGAACAGCGCGTACTGGATGCCGGCCTGGCCGATGTGGCTGCTGCCGGTGCGACGGCCGTAGTGCACAAGTGCGCCAAGGAACCCGAAGATCGAGGCCGACGCTCCGACCGTGATCCCTGCCCCAAAGAACGGGATTGCCCACAGCCCCATCACCGAACTCAACCCGAAGCCGGCAATGCCTGCCAGGGTGTAGATGATCACCATGCGGCCGGCGCCGTACATGTTCGCGATCTCAGGACCGAGCTGCCGGATCCACAGGACGTTGAAGAAGATGTGGAGGATCCCGCCATGCAGCCAGCCGGCGGTGAGCACGGTCCACCAGAAGCCACGCTCGAAGACCGGGTAGGCGCCGCTGGCGCCGAGCACCAGCAACCCGACGTTGTTTGGCTGAATGCCGATGCTGCCGCCGTCGCGCGACATGACCAGCGACAGCACGTACATCAGGATCGTGGCGCCGGTCACGAACGGGACAAAGCCGAGGTCGTTGCCGATGCGTCGCAGGACGGGCGCAAACCCCCACATGCCGGGATTGCGGCGGCCGCAGTTGTAACAGGTGGGATCGTTGACGCCGACCAGCACGCCGCACGCCGTGCAGATGACGGAGCCTTCTGTTTTCCTACCGAACACCGTCCAAACAGTATCCGGTAGCTGGTAGCCGGGAGCCAGAAAAATTCCGGGCCAGCGGCGGTCGGCGGCCTACGCCCCGGCTTGCTCCAACCCCCTCGTGCCCAGCGCAAAGCAGACCATGCCGATACTGACCAGAATCGCGACCGGCCGAACGACTTCCGCACGTCAATCAGCTTCAACACGATCGTCCTAGACGAAGGTTCTTCACGGCGGTTCTATACGGGGGTTCGATTGGTGACTTTTCGCCATCCAGCGGCAGAAATCGCCCTCCAACAAAGAGTGCACCGCCGTGCAGAACCTCCGTGCAGAACCCCCGTGTAGAATTGTCCTATCGGCACCGAACTCATCGTCATTTTCCTGCTCATCCTGGCGAACGGCGTGTTTGCCATGTCCGAGATCGCCGTGGTGGCGGCGCGCAAGGTGCGCCTGCAGCAGCGCGCGGAAGACGGCGACGAGCGGGCCAGGACCGCCCTCGAGCTCGCGCACGATCCCAACAAGTTCCTGTCGACCGTGCAGTTCGGCATCACGCTGGTGGGTGTGCTGGCCGGCGCCTACGGTGGCGCCACCATCGCGGAGACGCTGGCCGAGCCCATTGCCACGGTGCCGCAGCTGGCGCCCTATGCCGAAGGCATCGCGCTGGGATTGGTCGTCACGGTGATCACCGTGCTGTCGCTGGTCATTGGCGAGCTGGTGCCGAAGCGCATTGCGCTCAACAGCCCCGAAGCGATCGCGTCGTGGGTAGCGCGGCCGATGATCCTGCTCTCGAAGGTCGGCGGGCCGGTGGTGGGGGCGCTCACCGCCGCGACCAATCTCGTGCTGCGCGTGTTTGGCGTGAAGGGCGAGGCGGAGCCGAACCTCACCGAAGACGAGATCAAGGCGCTTATCAGCCAGGGCGCCGAAACCGGCGCCGTCGGCGCCACCGAAGAGAACATCGTCCAGCGCGTGTTCCAGCTGGGCGATCAGCGCGTCGCGGCGATCATGACGCCGCGTCCGGACATCGAGTGGATCGACGTCGACGCGTCGGAAGAGGAGCTGCGCGAGTTCCTCGCGTCGCATTCGCATACGCAGTTCGTGGTGTGCCACGGCGGCCTGGACGAAGTGCTCGGCATCGTGTGGTCGGCGGACCTGCTGCCGATTGCCTTCCAGGGATCGCGGCTCGACCTGCGATCGCTGGTGCGCGAGGCGCTGTTCGTGCCGGATTCCATGCCCGCGGTGCAGCTGCTCGAGTCGTTCCGCAGCTCGCACAAGCACGTCGCGCTGGTGATGGACGAGTACGGCGCCGTGGAAGGACTGGTCACCGTCACCGACTTGCTGACCGCCATCGTCGGCGATCTGCCCGCTGACGCATCCGAGGCACAGGGCGCGTTCGTGTCGCGCGCGGACGGCTCGTGGCTGGTGGACGGATCGGCGCAGATGGAAGAAGTCACCACGTACTTCGGCTTGGACGGTCTTCCCGAAGACGAGGCCGGCGCCTACCACACCATCGGCGGCTTCGTGATGGCGCGGCTGGGCCGCGTCCCCAAGGCGGCCGATGCGTTCGAGTGGGGCGGTATGCGCTTCGAGGTGATGGACATGGACGGCCGCCGCATCGACAAAGTACTCGTCGCACGGAAATCAGCCGGCTGACGCCGCCGTCACGATGGCATCCGCCTCCCGGGGCTAGCTGTGGATGCCGGGTGCTTCGTGACCGGTGCGCTCGACGTACTCGATGTACGAGCCGGGATAAGCGTGAGGATGCGAGTCCACGCCGCTCTCGCCGCCGAGCTCGAGCACCCGGCTGCCGAGGCCGCGCAGGAACGAGCGATCGTGAGACACGAAGATCATCGTGCCGTCGAACTGCTTCAGTGAATCGATCAGCATGTCCTTGGTGGCCAGATCGAGGTGATTGGTCGGCTCGTCGAGAATCAGAAAGTTCGGCGGATCGAACAGCATCCGCGCCATGGCCAGTCGTGATTTTTCGCCGCCGGACAACGAGCGGATCTTCTTGTCGATGTCTTCGCCCGAGAACTGGAAGGCGCCGGCCAGCGAGCGCAGGGCGCCGAGACCCTCGCGCGGAAAGTCGTTCTGCAATTGCTCGATGATGGTCAGATCGGCGTCCATGGTGTCGAGTGACTGCTGCGCGAAGTAGCCCAGCTTCAGGCTCGCGCCCAGCCGTACTTCGCCGCCGTCGGGCGCCAGGTTGCCGGACAGGATTTTCAGCAGCGTGGTCTTGCCGGCGCCGTTGCGGCCCATCACCGCCCAGCGCTCGCCGCGCCGGATGGTCAGGCTGAAGTCGTCATAGATGGTGCGCGTGCCATAGGCCTTCGACAGGTGCTCGATCACCGCGACCTGGTCCCCCGACCGCGGCGGCTCGCGGAAGTCGAACTTCACGACCACGCGCCGCTTGGGCAGCTCAATCTTCTCAATCTTGTCGAGCGCCTTGATGCGGCTCTGGACCTGCGCCGCTTTGGCGGCGTGCGTCTTGAATCGCTCGATGAAGCGCTGTTCCTTGGCCAGCATGGCCTGCTGGCGCGCATAGGCGGCCTCGCGGTTGGCCTCGCGCAGGGCCCGTTCGCGTTCGTAGAAGTCGTAATTGCCCGAGTAGACGGTGACTTCGCCGCCGTCGATCTCGCAGATTTTCGACACGATGCGGTTCATGAACTCGCGATCGTGCGACGTCATCAGCAGCGCGCCGTCGTGGGTCTCGAGGAAGTTCTCGAGCCAGATGATCGATTCGATGTCGAGGTGATTGGTCGGCTCATCCATCAACAGCACGTCGGGCTTGCCGAGCAGGACGCGGGCCATGGCGACGCGCATTTTCCACCCGCCCGACAGCGCCCCGACATCGCCATCGATCCGCTCATCGTCTAAACCCAGCCCGTGCAGCACTTCGCGGGCCTGGCTCTCCAGCGCATAGCCGCCCAGGTGGTCGTACTCCTCCTGCACTTCGCCAAAGCGCGCCAGGATCGCGTCCATGTCGCCGGCCTGCGCCGGATCGCCCATGGCGTGCTGCAGCTCTTCGAGTTCGTGATGCAGGTCGCCCACGCGCCCGCTGCCGGCAATCGCTTCGTCCAGCGCCGATCGGCCCGACATTTGTTCGACGTCCTGCCGGAAGTAGCCAATGGTGAGCTTCTTCGGGACGGTCACCTCGCCGTCATCGGGCGATTCTTCGCCGGTGATCATCCTAAACACGGTGGTCTTGCCCGCGCCGTTGGGACCGACCAAGCCGGCCTTCTCACCGGGATTCAACTGGAACGAGGCGTCGACGAAAAGCACCTGTTTGCCGTACTGCTTGCTGACGTTGCTGAACGCGATCATTGGAAACGGACAGTATGACAGGCGGATGTGCCAATGGGCCAATAGGCTATTGGCCTATTCACCGATAGGCCTATACTTGGCCGCATGACAACAACGCGTCGCGCATTCGTCGGGGCGTCGGCCGCAGCCGCGGCTCATGTGTGGGTGCCGAAACCGGTGACCGGATATACGGCGGAGGACATCATCGGGCCGGTGACGCCGCATCGCGCGGGCATCTCGAAGTCCGAGCTCGAGACGCCCGCGTTGTGTGTCGATCTCGACAAGCTGGAGCGCAACATCGCGAAGATGCAGCGCACCGCGAATGCCAACAAGATCGGCGTGCGGCCGCACGCCAAGACCCACCGGTGCGCGGCGATCGGGAAGCTGCAGATGGCGGCGGGCGCGCTCGGTCTGTGCGCCGCGAAACTGAGCGAGGCCGAGGCACTGCTCGACGCCGGCATTCCGAACATGCTGATGACGACCAGCAACCTGCCGGCGTCGAAGATTCGCAAGGCCATGCAGTTGAAGAAGCGTTTTCCTGGTTTCATCCAGGCGGTCGATTACTCGCAGAACGCGCTCGACTTGAATGCCGCGGCCAGGGAGGCCGGCATTTCCGCCGATGTGGTGATCGATGTCGCCGTCGGCACGCGCAGCGGCATCCCTCCGGGTGAAGATGCGATCAGGCTCGCACAGCTGGTAGACAAGCAGCCCAACCTGAAGCTGCGCGGCCTGTTGTCGTACGACGGCGGCGTGCAGCACGTCGCCGGTTTTGCCACGCGCAAGGAACGCGCGCTCGCCGCCATCGAAGAGAACGCCAGGACGCAGCAGCGGATGAAGGCCAGCGGTCTGAACACCGAGATCTTCAGCGGCGGCGGCACCGGCACCTACAACATCTACCACCTCGTTCCCGATTTCACCGACGTGCAGGTCGGCAGCTACATCTTCATGGACATGCAGTACATCGCCATCGGCAACGCGGACGGCCAACCGGTCTACGACGACTTCGAGCCGTCATTGACCGTGCTGGCCACGGTCGTGAACAACCGGTTCCCAGGCAGGCTCACGACCGATGCCGGCGCCAAGGCGCTGACCATCAACGTGCCACGCGCCGGCGTGATCGGCGAGCCGGGCTTCGACTACAACGCCGGCTCAGACGAGTTCGGCTCGATCACCTTCAAGGACGCCCGCAAGGAGTGGAAGATGGGCGACCGCATGGAGCTGATTGTGCCGCACTGCGATCCGGCCGTGAATCTCTACGACTACATCTACGCCACTCGCCAGGACCGGGTCGAAGCGGTCTGGGAAGTCACCGCGCGTGGGCACTCCCAGTAGCGAGCCCCCCGCGCCGGCTGAATTACTTCGAGCGCGCCAACTCGAGCACCACGTCGTACTGGAACCGCACGAAGCGATGCAGCTCGCTCTCGAGAATGCGTTCCTGGTCGCTGTGGGCGCCGAACCCTTTGCCGGAATCTTCCGAGTCCAGCGCCGGGCCAATGCCGTAGCAGGGGATGCCCTTGGCGCGGATGTTCGACATGTCCGTCGCACCGACGCCCATCGTCGGCAGCACGAACGTGTCGTAGTGTGTCCTGGTCTGCGCTTCGAGCACGGCGAACGCCTCGGTGTCGATGCGTGAGCCGCCGGCCGGGCGATACCGCTCGCGGCCCCAGCGCACTTCCACGTCAGGATCGTTGATCACCCGGCGCACCTGGTCGAGGAAGACCGACTGATCCTCATCGGGATGCAGCCGCACGTCGACCGTGGCCTTGGCTTCGGAGGGAATGACGTTGTAGCGGAAGCCGCCGTCGATGATGGTCGGCACCAGCGAGGTGTGGGTCATCGACCAGTGGCTCGGCTGGTTCTCGAGCATCCAGTTGGCCGCCGCCCTGGACACCTTCGGATCGGGACTGAGGATGTCGCGGTACATCTTTGCCACGTCGGCCGGCACCATGGTCGCCAGCTTCTTGAAGTACGACGCGGTGGTTTCGTTGATGCGAGTCGGCGGCGACCACGTGGCCACCTTGCCCACCGCGGCCGAGAGCTTCGTGACGGCGTTGCCCTTCGAGGGCACCGAGCCGTGGCCGGCCGGCCCGCGCGCGATGAGCTCAATGAAGCGCGGCTCCTTTTCGGTGGTGCCGATGTTGGCCTGCACCACCTTGCCGGCGCGGCGCACCACGCCGCCGCCTTCGGCGAAGCAGAACTCCGCGTTGATGGCATCCAGGTGGTGGTCGGCCATGAACTGCGCGCCGACGTCCGGCGCGCCTTCCTCGCCGGCTTCCGCCAGCAGGATGACATCGCGATCGAGCGGCACGTTGCCCCGCTTGAGCATCAGCATCATCATCAGCCCGGCCACCAGGTTGTCTTTGTCGTCAACGGTGCCGCGTCCGTACACGTAGCCGCCGTCTCGCACGGCGCCGAATGGCGGGTGCGTCCACTTCGAAGGGTCCACGGTGACCACGTCGGTGTGACCCATCACCAGAATCGGGCGCTTCTTCCCGTTGCCCTTGAGGCGCGCCACGATGTTGGCGCGGCTCTTGTCCTTGGCAAAGATCTGGTGGGGGATGCCTTCCTTCTCGAAGACACCCTGCAGGTATTCGACGGCGCGCGTTTCATTTCCGGGAGGGCTGCTGGTATCGAGCCGCAGCAGCGCCTGGAAGTGCGCCATGGTCTCGGCCTCGACATCCGCCGGCTTCTGCGCCCCGGTCAGCGTCGTCAACGACAGCGCAAGGATCACGGTCAGGACACGCTTCATGGTCCCGGCAGAATATCAGATGCCCGCTAGCCCGCTAGCCCGATGGCCCGGAGGCCCGGAGGCGGTGGATCGTACCGAACAGATCGACCGCGAACTGCTCGATGCGATGGCAAGGTGGGACGAACTGGATTCGATTCCGGCCTACGGCAGCTAGTGCTGGCCGATCGCGTCAATCATGTCCCACTGCTCGTCGGTGACCGGCTGCACCGATAAGCGTGCGATCCGCACCAGCGGCATGGTGGCGAAGCGCTTGTCGGCCTTGATCTCGGCCAGCGTGACCGGCCGCTCCAGGGCCTTGCCGGCGGCCAGCTCCACGACGACCAGGCGCCCGGTCTTGTCTTTCGGATCGGGATACGCCGTCTTCGACACCGTCGCCGTGCCCTGAATCGCCTTGTCTTTGCCGGTGTGATAGAAGTACACGCGGTCGCCCTTTTGCATGTCCCGCAGGTGACGCTGCGCCACCGGGTTCTTCACCCCGGCCCACACCGTGGTCTTGTCGGACAGCAACTGCGTGTAGGAGTAGGTGTCGGGTTCTTCCTTGACGAGCCAGTTCATCCGAAGAGCATAACTCCAACGTAAAAAAAGAGGTGACCGTGCGGTCACCTCTCCTCTTCAAACACCTGACGATCCGCGGCCGTCAGCCGCGCGCCATCGTCGTGGCCGACCTCTTCGGGAAAATCTCCTTGAAGGCCTTGAGGAACTTGTCCATGTCGTCCGCCGTGCCGATCGACACGCGCAGGTGGTTGAGCATTGGCGGGAACGGACGGCCGACGAGGATGCCCTTGTCGCGGAACTCGGTGATCACCGGCTGCACCGTGCGCTCGCCGAGGCTGACCATGAAGAAGTTGGTCTGCGAGGGAATCGTTGAGTAGCCGTGGGCTTCGAGCTCGCGCTGCGTATGGGTGCGCGACTCGATGATCTTCTTGCGCACTTCGGCCTGACCGGCGGTGTCCTTGAGCGACGCCACCGCGCCCCACTTGGCGAGCACGTTGACGCTGTTGGCCGAATACGGACGCATCTGGCGAATCAGCTCGGGCGGCGCCAGCGCGTAGCCGATGCGCATCGCGGCCAGCGCGGCGATCTTCGAGAAGGTGCGCGCCACGATCACCGGCCGGCCTTCCTTCACGGAGTTCACCGACTCGGCGTAGCGCGGGTCGTCCACGAAGTGGTGATACGCCTCGTCGATCAGGATCGGCATGCCGGCCGGGATGCCCTTGACCGCCGCATCCACTTCTTCCTTCGGCACCACGACGCCGGTCGGGTTGTTCGGGTTGCACAGGTAGAAGAAGCCGACCGTCGCCTTGTTGTCGTTGGCGGCCCTGATCATTCCCGGGATGTCGGCGGTGTAGTCCTTGCGCAGCGGCACCTTGATCGCCTCGGCCTTGATGTTGGTGGCGTGCGAGTAGACCGAGCCGTACGACGGATCGGCGCCCACCACCTTCTTGCCGCCCTGCAGGTAGGTGGTGCCGACGACCTGCAGCACTTCGCCGGATCCGGCGGTCAGCAGCACGTTCTCGGGCTTGAGGCCATGATGCGCGGCGATTGCTTCGACGACGTTGCCGTCGGGGTAGCCGTAGCGATTGGCGTATTTCCACGCGCTGTTCATCGCGTCCATCACCGCCTTGGGCGGCCCGTAGTTGTTCTCGTTGCTGGCGAGCTTGATCATGCGGTCGTAATCCGCATCGGACCCGCCGAACCGCTGGGTCGTCGCGGTCGCCTGTGTGCCCGGCGCCTGCGCGAACAGCTCGGAATTGGACAGTGTCACCGCACCGAAGGTGGCGGCGACGCCCCCGAAGAATCGGCGGCGAGAAAGCGGTTGCCTGACGTTCGTGAAGCCTCCCGGAAGTAGAACCAGACCCAAAAGTACTCAATTCGCCCAGACTTTGCATTTCAAAGTATGACGTATAGAATCAGCTCGTGAGTGGTCCCGAGCCGCTGGCCGGACGGGCGGCCGACAACCTCCGCTACATCCGCCAGGCGATGGAGCGGAGCGCGACGTTTACCTCGATCCCCGGCGCCGGCGGCGCGGTGATGGGCGTCGTGGCGCTCGCCGCGGCGTACGTCGCCGCGAACCAGCCGTCGCCCGAACGATGGCTCGCGACGTGGCTGGCAGCGGCGGCAATTGCCGCTGCGGTCGGCTTCATTGCGATGGCGCGCAAGGCGCGCCGCATCGGCGTCACGCTGACCGGGGGCAGCGCCCGGCGTTTTGCGTTGGGCATGGCGGCGCCGTTCGTCGCCGGCGCGGCGATCACCTACGAGCTGTGGACGGTCGGCCACTACACCGTCATGGCGCCGGCGTGGCTGCTGCTGTATGGCACCGGCGTGCTGACCGGCGGCATTTTCAGCGTCCCGGTGGTGCGCGCCATCGGCGTGTGCTTCATGGCGCTCGGCGTCGCGGCGATTGTCACGCCGCCCGCGTGGGGCAATGCCTGGCTCGCGCTCGGCTTCGGCGGGCTGCAGGTGGTGTTTGGCATTTACATCGCTCGGTATCACGGTGGGTAAGCGCGCGCCGGACGGCGCGGAGGAGTGGCAGCCCAATGGCTAGA
The DNA here is from genome assembly GCA_016871275.1 of Acidimicrobiia bacterium. GTDB lineage: Bacteria > Acidobacteriota > Vicinamibacteria > Vicinamibacterales > UBA2999 > 12-FULL-67-14b. Next base: position 35,208 of record VFZG01000034.1, read on the forward strand.
ACGAACGCGGCGCGCCGGCTGACCCTTGACGCGCGCTCCAAGGTCCCAGTCGATTCGAAGAGCGGCGAGATTGCCACCAACCTTGACCGGCTGCTGCACGACCGCATGCGGCTCGGCATTGTCAGCGCCCTGGCCGCCGGCGACGAGCGGTCGTTCACCGACTTGAAGGAGGCGCTCCACGCCACCGACGGCAACCTCAGCGTGCACGCCCGCAAGCTCGAAGAGGCCGGCTACGTGGCGTGTAACAAGACGTTCGCGGGCCGCACCCCGCGCACGGATTACCGGCTCACGGCGTCGGGCCGTCGCGCGTTCGAGAAGTACCTCGACCACATGGACGCGCTGATCAAGGCCGCCCGGCGGGTCTGAGCCCGCTCAGAGTAGAATCAGCGGTTCCGGGGGAATAGTTTCCCAGGATCGGGGTTATGTTCTAGGAAGGATTGTCCTATGAGGAGTGTATTCGGTATTGTCACGGCCGCCGCTTTGGCGCTGTCGGTATCGGTGTTCGCGCAGGAGCCGCCGAAGAAGGCTGCCGGCGAGCACAACATGCAGGGATGTGTGCAGAAAGGCGCCACCGAAAAGCAGGCGGTGCTGACCAACACGGCCGGCAAGGGTCCCAAGCTGATCGGCATCGTCGAGTCGACCGCCAACCTGGCGCCCCATGCGGGACACCAGATTGAGATCACCGGCGTCAACGTCCCGGCTGCTGAAGCCGAGGCCATGAAGCCGGCGCCCGCCAAGGCGGACCACTACATGAAGATCACGGCGCTCAAGATGATCGCCGCGACCTGCCCGTCCTAAGTACAGTCAGCAGTCAAGAGTCGGCAGTGAAGAGTTGGGCCGGCGCAAGCCGGCCCTTCGCTTGTACGGGTGCCACATGCGCTCGTGCTATCAATCCACGAAGGAGATCATCATGGGCACCTCCGGCTCGACGCATAAATCGCTATTGCCCGGCTGCACGGTCGACAACCTCGACCGCAGCATCACGTTCTATGAGGCGATTGGATTCAGCGTGACCGGATCCCAGCGGCTTCAAGGTCAGCGTCACCAGCGAGTGGCCGCGCAAGTAGCTGCCACGCATCTCGGTCTGTGCGCGGTGCTGCTGCTTGGCATCGTCGCGTGCCGCGACACCACCGTGGGTGTCAGGACGCAGTTCTTCGGCAACTACGCGTTCACCACCACCGAGCGCCGCGTCATCGCGCGCATTGCCGGCGATGCGGTCAGGGAAGTGCGCCCGCACTTGCCGGCGTTGTCGCGGCAGATTCAACTGCGCGTGCAGTCAGGCAAGGACCACATCATTGCCGAGCTCGGCTCCGGCGGCACCGTGCTGCCGCCGGACACGGTGGTCTGGATCGTCGACGCGGAACGCCCTGAAGGCGTCACGAAGATCGCCGAGTCGTATCTGCGGCAGACACTGTTTCGCGAGCTTCACCACCTCGTTCGCAGCGCGACGTTGCCGCCACGCACGCTGATGGACCACGTGATCCTCGAAGGCCTGGCCACGGCGTTCGAGCGCGACGTCGCCGGCGCCGGCCCGCCGTGGGGGCGGTACTCGGACGATGTGGAGAAGTGGGTCGAAGAGTTGTTGTTGCTGCCACCGGATGGATCCCCGAAGGACGAGCACGGCGGTCGCCGCTGGATCCGCCATCGAGCGGGCACCTACCTCGTGGACCAGGCGATGAAGCGCCTCAATCGCACCGCCGCCGAACTCGTCGCGGTCCCGACCGAAGAGATCGTCCAAGCCGCCCGCCTAAGCCCCTAAGCCCCTCCAGGCCCCACCGCCGGAGACTACTTGAAGCTGGCGGCGCCTGGAAACCCGGTCGCCTCGGCGAGCTGGGCCAGGGTCAACACCACACCCACGTACGTCTGGCCCTTGATCACCCACGTGGGATAGCTGCGCACGCCGGCGGCGGAACAGGACCGCAATTGCTGGCCGTTGGGGCCGTTCGGGCTGCACTCGATGTACGGCAACCGGCTCGCGGATGCGCCGAACAGCCGCTTCTGGTCCTGGCAGTGTGAGCACCACGACGCGCCGTAGAACACCACGCGCTGATCCGACAGGTGCTCGGCCAACGCGCGAATTGCCGGATCCTCCGGGCCGATCGGCTCGGCTTGGGGCGCCGCGTTCACGGCGTGCACCATCAGGATCACCAATGCGGCGATCACGCCGCGGCCGGCGGTCACCCACAACCAGGAGCGCTGTGCCTTTTGCACCGGCCGTTGCAGCACGACCAGCGCGAGCGTCGCCGACATCAGGCCGAGCGAGGTCAGACAGTAGGGGCAGGTGGACTGGAGAATCGTCAGCGACACCACCGTCAGGTAGACGCTGAAACAGGTGCCGAAGAAGGCCACGGTGAAGGAGTACGACCAGTGCCTGTCGACACGGCGCACGAACGCGATGGCGGCGAGCGTGGCGTAGGCCAGCAACCCCCAGGCGGCGGTTGGCAGTCCAAGCAACCTCGCCCATCGGCTCGACAGCACCACATCGCATCCGCCGCCTACCTCGCACCCTGCCACGTCGCCGCCGCTGAGCGACGTCCACGTTAGATAGCCCGAGAGGGCCACGCCGGCGAGGCTCAGCACCAGGAGCGGCCAGTTGGGGGCCGTCCGCATTGCCACGGTGGTCGAACTGTTCGAACGGGTCTTTGCCTTTTTGCTCATGTGCTGAAACTCATGCCTGCCGCGCCGAAGGATATCACTCACGGTTTCACCGGTGCGCGCGCGGAGTAGCTAATGGCGTTCGCGCCGTTCCGCACCGGCACACGTGCGCTCGGGCCGGGCGTCATTCGCCTCCGCTCGCGCTCCAGGCGCCTGTCAACTCGCCGCTCGCGCCTGACGGCGCCGGCGCGGCTCGCTGCGAGGTTGTCGGAATGGAACCGCATCCGGCGGGCGCCACAGACCTGAACGGCGCTTGCGCCCGCCTCCCGGCGGCTTGCGCGCGGGCTCCGGCGAACGCTGCCCGGCCTTAACCATGCAGCAACCTGATATCCAAACCAGAAGAAGTTGGCAGTTACCAGTTTTACGGGCGTGACAGGCCGGGGAGGAAGCGGCGGTGCTGCAGCCGGAGCGCCATCAGGTCCGGGCCCTCGATGCGCAGGTGATTGGTGATCTTGTGCAGCTCGCCCTCTTCCGCGATCGAGATCCGTTCGTCGGCGGCCGCAACTGCGAACATGCACCTCGCCAGCGCCACCCGCTGCACGTAGGTCGCCGAGTCGGTGAACTCCTGCGTCACCACGAAGTCCGCCGACAATCCAAACATCAGGCTGCTGGTCTTGGCGAGGCTGACGACCAGCATCGCCTGCGCGGCGGTGAGGTCGCCATGTTCCACGAGCAGCGACTCCATCGCCGTCGTCTCCGCATCGCTGATGTGTTCGTCGGCGCGAGCCACACGCCCGAGCAGGTAGGCGAATCGCGCCAGATACTGCGCACGAGCAGGCTCCAGCCGATCGAGCGCGTCGACCAGCGATCGCAGCGGCGCCGGGTCGTTCGCCGGCGTGGTGTCGGCGAGTCCCAGCCATCCATGGAGCGACTTCAACATCCAGCCATTATCGCGCTGGTAGCCGTCGATCCGCGCATCGACGCTTGGATCGAAGTCGGGAGGGTAGCAAGAACTGCAACAAAAACGGCTATGTGGGGGTCAGTCCCCGTTACAACATCCGGTATACTGTTGCCCGTGACGATCATCCGAAAGCGGATGCCTAAGCGGGCCATGCTGAAGAAAGCTGGCGCGGGAGGCGTTCGTCTGTAGGAACTCGTGAGCAGGAGTTTCGAGATCGACCAGCCACCCGCCGCGGTTCACCGCCTGGCGGGTTTTTTGTTTCAGGCTAGCAGGCCAGCGGGCTAGCAGGTCAGCAGGAGAGTGACGTGGATTCGATAGAGGTCGGCGTACTGGGTGCGACCGGGATGGTGGGACAGCAGTTCGTCTCGCGTCTCGCGCGCCATCCGTGGTTTCGGTGCACGTGGCTGGCCGCAAGCGAGCGGTCGGAAGGCAAAGCCTACAAATCCGTGGCGCCATGGAAGCTGAGCACGCCGATTCCAGACGGCGCCGGCGATCGCATCGTCGACGGCTGCGTACCGGGCCGCGGCCCCAGAGTGGTGTTCTCGGGTCTCGATGCGTCGGTCGCCGGTGATGTTGAGCGCGCCTTCGCCGAGGCCGGGCACATTGTGATCAGCAACGCCCGCAACTTCCGGATGGACCCGGTGGTGCCGCTGCTGATTCCCGAGGTCAACGCCGATCACCTGCGCCTGCTCGACGAGCAGCGCCGCACCAAGGGCTGGAAGGGCGCAATCGTCACCAACCCGAACTGTTCGACCATCGTGCTCGCCATGGCGTTGGCGCCGCTGCGCCAGTTCAACATCAGGTCGGTGATCGTGTCGACCATGCAGGCGGTGTCGGGGGCGGGGTACCCCGGCGTCCCTTCGCTCGACATCCTCGGCAACGTGGTGCCGTTCATCGGCAACGAAGAAGAGAAGATGCAGACGGAAACGCTGAAGATCCTCGGCGCCGATGGCGGGCGCACGCCGTATCCGGCCGTGGTCAGCGCCCACACCAATCGCGTGCCGGTGATTGACGGCCACACCATGACGGTATCGGCCGGCTTCGATCGGCAGCCGTCAATCGCCGCGATTGCCGACGCCATGCGCACCTTCGCCGGACGCCCGCAGGAACTGCGGCTGCCCAGTGCTCCGCAGCCGCCGATTGTCGTCACCGAAGAACCCAATCGGCCGCAACCTCGACTGGACGCCGACCTTGGCGGCGGCATGGCCGTAACGGTCGGCCGCCTGCGTGAATGTCCCGTGCTGCACGCCAAGTTCGTCGCGCTGGGACACAATACGATTCGCGGTGCAGCCGGCGCGGCAATTCTCAATGCCGAGCTGATGCACGCCGAGGGCATGCTTTTGTAGTTGGCGGTTGGCAGTTCGCCCATTGACAGTTGAGTTGGCGGTCCAGTTTCAAATTCGAGTTGACGATGAAGGTGATGAAGTTCGGTGGGACGTCGGTGGCCGACCAGGCCGCGATCGAACGGTTGATCGCGCTGGTTCGCGCCGAGCGCCAGGCCCAAGCACAAACCGAAGGCGGCGATGCGCGCGGGCCGGTCGTCGTGGTATCGGCGCTCTCCGGCGTCACCGATCGCCTGCTGGGACTCGCCGCCTTGTCGGGATCCGGCGACGTAGAAGGCGCGCGCGCCAGCCTCCAGGATCTGCGAGCCCGGCACATCAAGGTGTCGGGAGTCATCGCGGACGCGTCGCTTCGCAAGCCGGTGGTGGATGCGCTGAACGCGGAGTGCGATGCGCTCGAGCGGGTGGTGTCGGCGCTGGCCGTGCTGCAGGAAGTCTCCCCTCGATGGCTGGATGCGCTCGCCGCGGTGGGCGAGATCCTGAGCAGCCAGATCGTGGCGGCCGCGCTCAGCTCGCACAAGCTCCTGGCCACCTTCGTCGATTCCCGCCAGGCCGTCGTCACCAACGACGAGCACACCGCCGCGGCGCCCCTGTTCGAGGAGACGACAGCGGCACTGATGACGCATGCCGATCCGCCGCTGGCCGCCGGACGCATGGTCGTGATGGGCGGCTTCGTGGGGGCGACCACGTCGGGCGTCACGACCACGCTGGGTCGCGGCGGTTCGGACTTTTCGGCGGCGATCGTGGGCGCCTGCCTCGGCGCCTCCGAAATTCAAATCTGGACCGATGTGGACGGCATGCTCACGGCCGATCCGCGTATCGTCAACAACCCGCAAGTGGTGCCGCACCTGTCGTTTGCTGAGGCATCGGAACTGGCGTACTTCGGCGCCAAGGTGCTGCACCCGGCGACGATTCAGCCGGCCGTCACCCGCAACATTCCGGTTCGCATCCTGAATTCGCACCGTGCCAGCGCGCGCGGCACGCTGATAACCGCCGAGCGCCCGAAGGCGGCGCCGCTGACCGCGGTCGCGTCGAAGAAGGGCGTCACCGTGGT
>VFZG01000035.1 GCA_016871275.1 Acidimicrobiia bacterium
TGCTTCAGGCGGCGCGACCGTCGATCGGTTTCGCACTGGCTCGGGACGTGGGCGTCATCCGTCAGCTCCTGCCGGAAATGGAGCCGCTCTACGACTGCCCGCAAGACGCGGAGTGGCACCCCGAGGGTAACGTGTGGGTCCACACGCTGATGGTGATCGACCAGGCCCGGGCGCTCAACGGCGATCTCGATCGAGCTCGCCTGGCCACGGTCATGCTCGGCGCCGTCTGTCACGATCTCGGCAAGCCGGCCACCACCGCCGTCATTGACGGCCGCATCAAGTCCCCGAGTCACGAAGCGATGGGCGTCGAGCCTGCGACGGCCATCCTCGATCGCCTGAACATCAACACGCTCGACGGCTTCGACGTGCGCACACAGGTCCTGGGATTGGTCACCGAGCACCTGCGCCCGGTGGCGTTCTATAAGACCAGGGACACCGTCCGCGATGGCGCGTTCCGGCGGCTGGCCGCCAAGGTCGATCTCGAGCTGCTGGTACGCTTCGCACGCGCCGACTGCCGCGGCCGTGCCGGCACATTCGACTGCTCAGGGATCGAATGGTTTTTCGAGCGCGCCAGGTCGCTCGGCGTCGAGCACAAGCCGCCGGCGCCGATCCTGCTCGGCCGGCACCTGCTCGATCTGGGCGTGCCGCCAGGGCCGGGGATGGGCGAGATTCTGAAGGAGATCTACGAATTGCAATTGGATGGCGGCGTCACGACGCTCGATGAGGCGATTGCGGCCGCGCGCAGTCGCGTCTAACTGGCAATGTAGTTCGCGAACGCCTCCGGCGCTACGTTGCCGCCGCTCACGACGGCGACCACCGGCCCCCTGCCGGCATCAGTGTGACCGAGCCCACGCATGAACGCCGCAGTGGTCACGGCGCCACTGGGCTCGGCGACCAGGCGGGCGTAGCGGAACAGCCACGCCACCGCGCGGGCAATCGCCGCCTCGTCTACCATCACGACTTCATCGACAAACTTCTGGAGATGCGCAAACGTGATGTTGCCGGGACGCAGGTTCATCAACCCGTCGGCAATGCTCGCCGACGATGGCAACGTGACTGGCTGGCCAGCTGCGAGCGACTTCGTCATCTTCGGCGCCCCAACCGGCTCCACGGCGACGATCCGTACTGACGGCTTCGACTGCTTGATCGCCGCCGCCACGCCCGAGGCCATCCCGCCGCCGCCGGCCGGTACGATCACGGTCGCCACGTCGGGACACTGCTCAAGGATCTCCAAGCCCATGGTGCCCTGGCCGGCGACGATCTGCCGGTGATCGAACGGCGGCACCATCGTCAGGCCGCGCTCGTTGGCTTCCTGTTCGGCGCGCTGCTGTCGATCGAGCGATGTGGTGCCGGCCATGATCACTTCAGCACCGTACGACTTGCACCCCTCCACCTTCACCGCCGGCGCCGTGGTCGGCATGACGATCACGGCGGGCGCGCCAACGGTCTTCGCCGCCAGCGCCACCGCCTGGCCATGGTTGCCCGACGAATAAGTGATGACGCCGCGCGCGCGGCCCTCTGTGGGAAGCTGCGCGATCATGTTGAAGGCGCCGCGAATCTTGAACGCGCCCATCGGCTGCAAGTTCTCACACTTCAGCCACAGCGGCCCGGGCACCTGCAGCACGGGGGTGTAAACCACCGCGGACCTGATGCGCTCGCGCGCGGCCCTGATCTCTTCGAGCGTGACGAACGGTTCCACGCTACTTCTTTCTGACCTCTCCGAACTGATCGCCGGCATGGTAAGCCGGCAGGCCGGGCTGCTGCGAGATGCGCCAGCCGAGTTGCGCCAGCACCTTCATGTCGTTGACGCCGCCGCTGAAGTCCCACGACGGATCGTATTCATCACTGGGTTGGTGATAGTCGGTGCTGTTGTAGGCCTCCTGCTTCTTCAGCAGCTCGGCCGCGTTTGGCCCCGTGAACTGTTTCGGCTCGTTGTACGAGATGGCCGGGACGCCGACCTTGGCGAAGGCGAAGTGGTCGGAGCGGAAGAAGTAACCGCGCTCCGGATGCGTATCGCCCACCAGCACACGACCGCGTTCCTTCAGAATCGCTTCAACCATGGGGCCAATCGAGGAACGCTCGGAACCCAGCTGCACCATGTCCGTGGTTGGCCCCAGGTAATTCACGCCATCGATGTTGATGTTGGCGGCGATCTTGTCGACCGGCACCGGCGGGTTGGCGGCCATGAACCCCGCGCCCAGCAGGCCCGACTCCTCGGCCGTGACCAACGCGAAGTAGATCGAGCGAGCCGGCTTCTCCGGCGACCTCGCCAACGCCTTCGCGATCTCGAGCACACCGGCGCATCCGGTGGCGTTGTCGTAGGCGCCGTTGTAAATGCGATCGGCATCGGGCGGATCGTTCGGCCGGAGCTCGCGCACCCCGAAGGCATCCCAGTGGGCCGAGTAGATCACGGCCTCGGACGGATTCGTCGCCCCCCTGATCACGCCGATCACATTCGCCGCTGTCTTACGCGTCGCCTGCTGCTGCAGGGTCGCCGCCGCGCGAATGCTCAGCGTGACGGCCTTGAAGCCGCGCCGGCTGGCCGCGGCCCGCAGCGCCTCCAGATCGCGTCCGCCGCGGCGAACGAGATCGAGCGCCGCACTGTTGCTGATCCAGGCCTTGATGCCGAGCGCGGGCTCACCGGCCTGCGGCGGCAGCGAATACTGGGTGCCGGTCCATGATGACTGCACCACCTGCCACGGGTAGGTGGCCGATGCATCGGTGTGGATCAACAGCGCGCCGGCCGCGCCCTGTCGTGCGGCCTCTTCGAACTTGTAGGTCCACCGGCCGTAGTAGGTCAGCGCGTTGCCGCCGAACAGCGTTGGCTCGTCGGCCGGAGCGGGAGGATCGTTCACCATGATCATCACCCACTTGCCGCGCACGTTCGCGCCCTCGTAGTCGTTCCACTTCAATTCCGGCGCGTTGATGCCGTAGCCGACAAACACCACGTCGCCCTGCACCTGGACGCGCGGACGATCGAGACCGGAAAACGCCACCACATCCTGGAAGTAGCGATACGTGTTGCCAGGCACGCTGACTACGAAGTTGCGCTCGACGACCGATTCAACGATCGGGACCTGCTGAAAATAACTGCCGTCGGGCGCGCCCGGGGCGATGCCGAGATCGCTCAGTTGCTTCGCCAGGTACTCCTGGGTCTTCTGGCCGCCCGGCGTGGCCGGCGCGCGTCCTTCGAATTCGTCGGATGCAAGCACCTTGACGTGGTTGGTGAACGACTCGGCCGTGATCTGGTCTTCAGCGGGAGAAGGCGGTGGAGGCGGAGGCGGTGCTGAGCAGCCGATTGCCAGGACAACAAGGAGCAGCCATGCCGATGTGCGCATGACACCAGTATAGGTGACTGTCCGCCGATCACTCCCGCTGGGCGTTGCGGAACTCCTCGACGAGCCGCGGCACGCTGTTGATGACGCCGGTCTGGGTCGGCGTCCATCCGAGCGCGCGCGCCTTGGGACTGCGCACCCTCTGATCCAACGCCAGCGCGTCGGCGTAGGTCCCCAGCTTCTTGCGGGCTTCGGTCAACGGCACGTTGCGGATGTCCGGCCGTTGCGGCAAATGGGCCGCAACCGCCTCGGCAATGTCCATGACCCGCTCGTCGGCTTCGTCGGTGGCGTGAATCACGCCCGCCGCCATCGGCGATTCGAGCATGCGCACGTACAGCTCGCCCAAATCGCGGTCGTAGACGCACGGCCACCGGTTCTTGCCGGGGCCGACCACGCGGATCAAGCCATTCAACGCGTCCTTGATCAGGTCGGCAATGATGCCGCGACCGCCACCGTAGACAATGCCGGGGCGAACCACCACCGTGCGCAACGAGGCGGAGAATGCCGACAGCACCATCTCTTCGTGCTTTGGCCGCCACTCGACATGCGGCGGAGGATCCAGCGGCGAATCTTCCTCCGCGGCCTTCAGGCTTCGGCCGAGGACCCAGACGCCGGAGGTGTAAACGAACACGCGAGGCTTGCCGTCGGCCTGACTTGCCTGGGTCATGGCGCTCAGGATGGTCTCGAGCGCCTGCGTTTCCTTGGCCACGCCGCGAGGCGATGCCTCGAACGCCGCGTGCACTACGGCGTCGGCGGCCTTCACCGGCTCGCCGTACGTCTTCGGCATGCCGAGTTCGCCAATGATCGGCGCGGCGCCCTTGGCCGCCAGCTTCTCGGCCTTCTCCGGGTCGCGCGCCAGCGCCGTGACCGGGTGGCCACCCTTGATCATCGCGTCGAGCACGGCCGACCCGATGATGCCGGTGGCGCCCGTTAGAAACACCTGCATACAGTCCGAGTTTCTATTGTATCGAGTCGGACGAGGGACGTGGGAAGGGAGAAGGGAGAAGGGAGAAGGGAGACGTAATATCTGTCTGTGACGACGCTCATCGACGTTTTCCGAACGTTGGAAAAGCGGCGTGGCGAGTTTCTGGTCTACGACGACGGCTTTCGCGTGCGGAGATACAGCTACGCAGACCTCACGCGCGCCGCTCGCGGCTTTGCTCGGCGCCTCGCCGCGCACGGTGTCTCGAAAGGCGACAAGGTCGTGCTCTGGGGCGAGAACCGTCCAGAGTGGATCGCCTGCTATTGGGGCCTTCAACTGATCGGCGCAATCGCCGTCCCGATCGACTACCGCTCGTCACAGGATTTTGCCGCGCGCGTCCGCGACATCGTCAGTGCCCGGCTGGTCCTTTCGGGGGATGACGTCAGCCTGGAGGGAGTGGAGACCAGGGCCGTAGACGGCACAGAACGCCCGGAGTGGAAGTTCGCCGATCTCGACTGGTCGGCGGATGGGCCAATCCCGGATGTGGCGATCGATCGTGACGACGTCGCGCAGATCGTCTTCACGTCGGGCGCCACCGCCGACCCGAAGGGGGTTGTGATTCGCCATCGCAACGTCCTGGCGAACGTCGTCCCGGTGGCCCGAGAGATCGACCAGTACAAGCAGTACCTCCGGCCGTTTCACCCGATCCGCTTCCTGAACCTGCTGCCGCTCAGTCACATGTTCGGCCAGTCCATGACCACGACGATCCCGCCGCTGATCGGCGGCACGGTGGTGTTCATGCGGAGCTTCAGCCCGCACGACATCGTGCGATGCGTACGGGAGTGGCGAATCTCGGTGATCGTCTGCGTGCCCAAGCTCCTCGAGGTGCTGCAGGAGCACGCCTTACGAATCGACCCGGCGGCCGCGGAGCCTGAGCCGGGATTGTCGATTCCGGTCCGGTGGTGGCGCTACCGGAAGATCCATCGCCTGTTCGGCCTGAAGTTCTGGGCGTTCATCGTCGGCGCCGCGCCGCTCGGCCCGGCGCTCGAGGACTTCTGGAAGCGGCTGGGATTCGTCGTCATCCAGGGCTACGGGCTGACGGAAACCGCGCCGATCGTCACCATGAATCATCCGTTCAAGACCAACACCGGATCGGTCGGCACGCCGATCGCCGGCGTCGAGGTGAGGATCGCGGACGACGGGGAGATTCTCGTGCGCGGCGAGAACGTGACAACGGGGTATTACGAGTCCGCCGCCGCCGGCTCCGCCAGCTTCGGCGAGACAACCGGCCGTTTGATCGACGAGGCCGGTTGGCTTCATACCGGCGACATCGGCGAGATGGATACCCAGGGCCGGTTGTTCATTCGTGGCCGCAAGAAGGAAATGATTGTGACACCGGAAGGGCTCAACGTCTTTCCGGATGATGTCGAGCGGCCCTTGAATGCGCAGCCGGGCGTCATTGAGTCAGCTGTCGTCCCGGCCAGGGCCGCAGATGGCCCAGTGGGCTCGGAACGGGTTCACGCCGTGCTTCGACTTGATGCGGGAGGTGACGCCGAGACCCTCGTTCGGCAGGCCAATGCTCAGCTTGCCGATCACCAGCGCGTTCGCAGCTTCTCGATTTGGACGGACGGGCCGCTGCCGCGGACCCAAGGAACACGGAAGCTCAAGCGTTCGGCCATCAAGGCGTGGGTCGGTGCCGGCTCGACCGGCGCCACGAGCGCCGCGGCCGGCGACCCGCTTCACACGCTGGTCGCGAAGTTTGCCGGCGCACGGCGGCTCGAGGGCAGCACGTCAATCGAAGGTCTTGGCTTGAGCTCGCTCGAGCGCGTCGAACTGATGGTGGCGCTCGAGGATCAGTTCCAGACGCGCATCGACGAGACCAGGTTTGCCGGTGCGAAGACGCTCGACGACCTGCGCACGGTGGTTGCGGAAGCGCCGCAGTCGGCGGAGGTCGTCGAACCGTTCGACTTCCCGTCGTGGAACCGCGCGTGGCCGGTGCGCATCATCCGCCGCCTCTCCCTCGCCACCTGGATCCTGCCGATCGCGCGCCTCTTCGTGCGGGTCAGGGTGCGCGGACTCGAGCACCTCACCGGCATCACTGAGCCGGTGGTATTCGCGTCGAATCACCAGAGCCACCTGGACGTCCCGGCAATCCTCTCGGCGCTGCCGGGCCACTGGCGTGCCCGCATCGCGCCGGCGGCGCGGAAGGAGTTCTTCAAGCCGCACTTCTTCCCCGCCGACTTCTCGACGAGGCGGGTCATCACCAGTCGGCTCAGCTATTACGCGTCGGCGTTCTTCTTCAACACCTTCCCGATTCCGCAACACGAGACAGGCGCGCGACAAACGCTGCGCTACATCGGTGAGGTGGCCGGCGCGGGATTCTCGGTGCTGATGTTTCCTGAAGGAGTACGGTCGGCCAGCGGCGACATCAAACCATTCATGCCGGGCATCGGCATGATTGGCTCCCGGCTGGGCCTGCCGGTGGTCCCAGTCCGGCTGCATGGCGTGGACCGGGTGCTGCGCACGGGCTCGATGAGGCCAAGACCGGGTCCGGTTTCCGTCAGCTTCGGGCCGCCCATTCGTTTGTCTGGCGACAATTACGTGGCTCTCGCCCGGCAAGTCCAGCAAGCGGTACAAAGTTTGCTCAACCTGCCCGCAAAGTGACAGAATCGAAAGGTTGTCAGGTAGTCAGGTGGTCGGGCCGTCGGGTCGTCGGGCAGTCAGGAATTCTCCTGGCACGACACCAGGCAGCCTGACGGCCCGACGGCCCGACGGCCCGACCACCTGAATGAGCAAAGACGACCTGATTGACATGCAAGGCACCGTCGTCGCGGTGCACAGCGGCGGCCTGTATCGCGTGCAGGTAGATGCCGGACACGAAGTTCTCGCGCAGCTGAGCGGCCGCATGCGGCGATTCCGCATCAAAGTGGTTCCCGGTGACCGGGTGACGGTCGGCATCTCGCCCTACGATCCGCAGCGCGGCATCATCACCTTCCGGGCCCGGTAACACGGTCCGGTTCGAAAGACATTGAACGGACAACCCACATCGTCGCGCCGGCCGCCCCGGCGCCGTCCGGGTGGCCGCGGCGGTCGCCGCGGACCCGCGAAATCGTTCTCGCCCCGGCCGTCGGCACCACCGCCCGACCTGCCGTGGCAGGTCGTCGACGTGGACGCGGCGGCGATGGCGTTCGACTCGATGGGATTCGACTCGCGTCTCGAGTCGGGCTTTCATTCACTTGGCTATGAAGGGACGCGCCCGGTGCAGGGCGCGGTCATCCCGCTCGCGCTCGAAGGCCACGACGTGGTGGCGTGCGCCGAGACCGGCACCGGCAAGACGCTGGCGTTTGCGGCGCCAATCATCGAGCGGCTGCTGAGCGAGACACCGGGCTACGGCGATCCGGCGCGCGAGCACTACACGCGCGCGCTGATCCTGGCGCCGACGCGCGAGCTGGCGGTGCAGATCGAAGATTCGCTGGTGGGACTGACGTATCACACGCCGGTCACCTCGGCGGCGGTGTTCGGCGGCGTCGAAATGGGGCCGCAGGAGCGCGCGTTGCAGGCCGGCGTCGACATCGTGGTCGCCACGCCGGGCCGGCTGATGGATCACATGCGGCACAGCAACACCGACTTCGTGCGGGTGCAGATGCTGGTGCTGGACGAAGCCGACCGCATGATGGATATGGGCTTCTGGCCCGACGTGCAGAAGATCATGTCGGCGCTGCCGCCGGATCGGCAGACACTGTTGTTCTCCGCGACGCTGCCCGGCGAGATCCAGCGCATGGCGACCGAGATGTTGAAGTCGCCGCGCTACGTGCAGGTCGGCACGCGCGGCGCCGCGGCACGCACCATCGATCACCAGATGGTGCAGGTCGAGAACGGCCAGAAGATCGACTGGCTGGCGACGTTCGCCAAGCGCGAGTCGGATGGGCCGGTGCTGGTGTTCGTGCGCCGGAAGATCGACGCCGATCGCGTCACGCGATCGCTGATCGGCAAGAGCATCAAGGCCGCGGCGCTGCACGCCGATCGGACGCAGCAGGAGCGGTTGTCGGCGGTGGAAGGGTTCCGCTCGGGCCGGTTGCCCGTGCTGGTGGCCACCGACATCGCCGCGCGCGGCCTCGACATCGAGGGCATCGCGCACGTGATCAATTTCGAGGTGCCGGATTCGCCGGAGACCTACGTGCACCGGGTCGGCCGCACGGGACGCTCCGGCGCGTCGGGGCACGCGGTGACGCTCGTCTCGCCGCATGAACAGCGGGCCTGGTCCGCCGTGGAGGCTGCCATTGGCATCCGCGCCAGATAGTTCAGCGGCGGTCACCCGATTCCTGTCGTGCCGGTGGCGCAAGGCCGCCGAAGACGGCGTGCCGGATCACTGCACGCATCGCGACGTGCTGCCAATGGCCGGCAAGGACGGCTTCCGCGCCGATTCGTGGTGCGAGGACTGCGCCTTCTACAAGGCCAAGCGCATGCCGCGCAAGCGCGAAGAGCCGCAGGGACACCCCAACGACGACTGGCGGTTTCGGTACTGATCAGGGATCAGGGATCCCTGGAAAAGCTAGTCGGAGAATTCCCTGGCCAGCTCGACCCACTCGCCCTGCGGGGCGAGGCGCTCGTAGGACTTCCAGTGGGCGCGGGCGTCGACCGAGCGGCCCATCTTCTCCAGCGTGACGGCGAGGTAGAAGTGGGCGTCGGCGTACTCGGCGTTCAGCGCCAGCGCCTCTCGATACGACGCCTCCGCGCTCGCGTACTGCGCGTGGTCGTGGTGAATGTTGCCGAGATTGAAGTGCGCCTCGAAGTACGACGGATCGAGCGCGATGGCCCGCTCGTAGAGCGCCTGCGCCTCGGCCAGCTCGTCGCGCGAATAGCGGATGTTGGCGAGGTTGATCAACGCCGCGACGAGGTCAGGATCCTCCTCGAGGGCCCGGCGATACGCCTGGACCGCTTCGTCGGTCCGCTCCGGCGTGCCGTCGTCCAGCAGGGAACCCATCAGAAAATACTGCTCGGCTGAGCTGATGACGCCGAATACGCCGGTGCCAATGGTGGCAGGGGTTCCGGGGGTTCCAAGGGGAATGGTGCCTTGTGTGCCGGATTGCGCGGTTGACAGGCTTTGAGGCGTGCGCGGCTTCAGCTCGATGATGCGGGCCGGGTGGGCGTCGAGACGGAAATCAAACGCCAGCTGACCCGTTCGGGTCGCCTGCAGGTTCCGGACCACCGCCCGGAAGGTGCGGCCCTGCTGCAATTCGCCGGCAACCAGGCGCAGCGTGGTGAGGTCGGTGAAACCGAAGCCGCGTTCCTTGCCGTCCTGCTGCTCTGGTTTCAACAGCCCGCACTTCTCAAGATAGCGGAGGTGATCGAGACGCAGCGACGGATACATCGCCAGAATGTCTCGATGGCGATAGCGCTGCGGGGATTTCTCACCGATATGGTCGGTGGTGCCGACAGCGATGGGCCGATCGAGTGGCACATCAGACATCGATCGGCTTCACATTGATGCAAATCGCGATCGAAGTCAATGAGAGATGGCCTCCCGCATCCCCGCCGCGGACTCGAAGCGAGCCGACGGTGCGCTGGCGAGGGCGCGCATGATCGCCGAGCGTGCTTTGAGCGGCAGCTCCGCAGGTGGCGCGGGTGGCGTGAATTGCAGCATCCTGCCGATCAACTCGGGCAACGATGCCGCGACGAACGGCACCGAGTTCATGACCATGTGGTAGGCGAGCACCCCGATCGTGAACACATCGGCGCGCGCATTCGGCGCGCCGCCCATCAGGATCTCCGGCGCCACGTACGGCAACTCGTTCTCGCTCGCCTCCTGCCCTCGTAGCTCCTGCTCCCGCATGGTGGCAAGCACGTCCTGGACCGACTTGATGCCGGCCGACGACACTAACGCGCGTTCGGGCGGGCGTTCGGACGAACCTTCGGACGGGCGTTCGGGCAAGCGGGCGATTCGGATCATGTCGGGATTCACGCCGCAGACAAAGCCGCCATTGGCGTTGAGGGCCTCGACGGCCCCCAGCATCTGGATGATCAGCGTGGCGGCGCGTGGCCAGGGCATCGGCCCGGTCGCGGCCATCGCCTGGCGCAGGCTCGGACCCTCGATGAAGTCGGTGACCACGAACACACTGCGCTCGTCTTCACCGAAGTCGCGCACCTGCAACAAGTTGGGGTGCGACACCTGCAGCGTGCGCGCCTCGAGCAGGAACCGGGCGCGCACCGCGTCCCAGTGCGGCTGTTGGTCGCGTTTGAGCACACGAATCGCCACCGGGATTGCCAGCGCGCGATGCGTACCCTGGTAGATCAGGCTGCCCAGCCGGCCGCGGCCCACCAGCCGGCCCAGCTCGTACTTCGACAACAATCCCGAGCCGGCAGCCATCGCCGGCGCAGCCGATCCGCCAACGGCCGCGTGCAGCGCTTCGCTAAACTCCCTCACCGACGGCCAGCGCGCCGACGGTTCCTTGCTCAACGCCTTCATCACGACATCGTCGACCGCATGCGGGAGGCCGCCGCGGCGTTCCGACACGCCGACCGGCGCCTGCGTCAGGGTGTGGGTGATCAGGGTGGCCTGGTTGTCACCGCTGAAGGGACGCCCGCCGGTCAGCATCTCGTAGGCGATCACGCCGAGCGCGTAGACGTCGCTCGCCGCCGTCACGGCCGCGCCCGTCAACTGTTCGGGCGCGGCATAGGCCAGGGTACCAAGAAACAACGCCGGATCCGTCAGCCGCGTCTCATCGCTGCTCGCTTTCATCGCGGCCAGGCCGAAGTCGATCACCTTGTAGACCCGTTCGCCCGACTCATAGCGATGGGCGACGATGTTGGCGGGCTTCAGGTCGCGATGGGTGATGCCGCGATCGTGCGCCAGCTGCAACGCGGAAGCGACTTCGTCCAGGATCGCCGCCACCCGCGCCGGTGCCATCGGCGCCTCGAGGTCGATTTCCTCCCGCAGGCTGGGGCCGCTCAGCAGCTCCATCACCATGTACGGCTGGTGGCCGCCGTCGAAGCCGAAATCCAGCAGGCCGACGATGTTGGGGTGGCGGAGCTGGGCGCAGGCTCGGCTTTCACGGAGGAACCGGTCGCGCGATTCAGGACGCGCATCCGGCGTGACCTGCATCACCTTGATAGCGACTTCGTCGCCAAGATGGATGCGGCGAGCGCGGTAGACATGACCCATGCCGCCCGACCCGAGGGCGTCGACAATCTCGTAGCGGCCGTCGATCTTCGCGCCCGGAGACAGCACTGGTGAAGCTTATACGTGAACCAGCTCGGATTCAGGCTCGTCGAGCAGGTGTTCGAACCACAGGTTGGAAATCTTCTCCTGGACGCTGTTCTGGCGCAGGCGCGCCTGGAGGTTGTTGAAATCGACGCGATCGAGTTCCTGGTCCTGGTTGTAGCAGGAGAAAATGAACTCCTCGCGGCCGGTCTCGGGATCGACCTGGCGCTGCAGGCACTGCGCGCACACTTCCTTCATCATGCACTGCATCGGCGAGTTGATGCTGCCAATGCCGACGTGCGCCGGATCGAGGTGCGGCTGCAACGCGCCGTGCCGGGCCAGCCGCACGGCGTTCATCATGCGATCGGAACCGATCGCGATGATTCGGGACACGTCCCGCAGCGGCACGGCGGGCGTGCCGAGCTTGCCGTCCGCGTAGGCAATCATCGCCTGCACGATGTTGCCGCGGAAGTGATGATCCTGCGGCCGCTGCGGCTGAATCTCGGGCCCCGTGTCGCTGGCCCAGATCACCTGGTCGGTGCCGGCCTCGATTTCCTCGCGCTTGAAGACATCGGCGCCGTTCTTGTAGCCGGCGAAATACAGCACGCGGTTGCCCTGGGCCTTCAGCGCCCTGGCGATGGAGAACAGCACGGCGTTGCCCAGGCCGCCGCCGGCCAGCAGTACCGCGGACCGTTCCGGAATCTCGGTGGGCGTGCCCGTCGGGCCCATCACCACGACCGGCTCGCCCGGCTTCAAATACGCGCACAGCCGGCTCGACACGCCCATTTCGAGCGTGATCAGCGACAGCAGGCCCTGCTCCGCATCCACCCAGGCGCCGGTCAGCGCAATGCCCTCCATCACCATCGACGCCACGTGATCGTCGACGCGGATGTGCGGGCTGAGCCGCTCGAAGTTCTGCAGCCGGTAGAACTGCCCCGGATGGAAATGCCGCGCCGCCGCCGGCGCCCGGACAATGACTTCGACAATGGTCGGCGTCAGCCGCACGACGCGCTCGACGCGCGCCAGCAATTGATCGTCGAGCCTGCTGACCAGCGCGTGCCAGGCGGATTCACGCTGCGGCTGCTGCGCCGCATCGAGCGTCGCGATCTGGTCGGCAAACAGCTCGACGACGTGCGGGTAGCCGTGCTTGGCGGATGCCATCGCCTTGACGACGTTGCCGTTGTAGCGCGGGTGGTTGTCGCCGTAGTACGAGACGAACTTGCCGCCGGTCTCGTGCGAGGTGAAGAAGCCGTTGGGATCGGGTTCGAGCCTGAACCGCCCGCCGTGGTTCGCGCGGACGGCTCTATACCCCTGGAAGAACTTCTGCTTGTGGTCGAGCGAGAACGCGCCGGGATGTTCCTTCTGGTAGGTCACGTTCGGCACCGTGCCGGCGGCCACCAGCACGGTGCGCGCCGGCAACTCGATCCGTGAGCCGTCGGCGCGCGTGAAGGCCATGGCCCTGACGTGCCCGAACTCGTCGGGGATCGCCTCGACGGGATTCATGTGCTCGGTGAAGGAAATACCTTCCTGGAGCGCGAGCGCGACCTCTTCGTGATTGAGCCGGTAGGCCGGCGCGTCCTGCATGCGCTTGCGGTAGGCCAGCGTGACGCCGCCCCAGCCGCGAATCAGGTCGATGAAGTTCGGCGCCTCGCCCGCCGCGCGAGCGCGTTCCCGCTCCCGCTTCACGGCACCGCCGTGGTCGCGGAACTCGTCGAGAATGCCAAGCTCCTCGTCGTCCATCACGCCGCGCACCCGCGCCTCGCCCAGTTCGCGGACCAGCGCGTCGTAGCGGTCCACGATCTTCTCGACCTGGATGGGATAGTACGCCATCAGCTCGGTGGCCGTATCGACACCGGTCAGGCCGCCGCCGATCACCACCGCCGGCAGGCGCGCCTGCAGGTTCGACAGCGTGTCCTTCTTGAACGCGCCGGTCAGCTGCAGCGCCATCAGGAAATCGCTGGCCTTGCGGATGCCGCGGATCAGGTTGTTCTTGATGTCGATGATCGTCGGCCGGCCGGCGCCGGCGGCGATGGCGATGTGGTCGATGCCCAGCGCCCAGGCTTCATCCATCGGCAGCGCCCCGCCGAATCGGACGCCGCCGTAGATGCGCAGCTTGCCGCGACGCGCCAGCGTCAGGTGGATCAACGTCAGGAAGTTCTTGTCCCAGCGGACCGTGATGCCGTACTCGGAGACGCCGCCAAATCCTTCGAGCACGCGCTCGTCGAGCGGGCGGTAGATCTCGCTCCAGTCGCGAATCGGCCGAGGCGCCTTGCCGTCGCCGCCGGTCAGCGCCTCGGGGAGCGGTTCGATCTTCAGACCATCGATCGCGACGACCCCGAATCCCTCGTTGAGCAGGTAGTGCGCCAGCGTGTAGCCGGCGGGACCGAGGCCGACCACCAGCACGTTCTTGCCGTGGTAGTCGAGCGCGTACGGCCGCGCGATGTTGAGCGGGTTCCATCGCGTCAGCAGGCCGTAGATTTCAACGCCCCACGGCATGTCGAGCACGTCGGTCAGCACGCCGGTTTCGATCTGCGGGATGTTGACCGGTTCCTGCTTCTGGTAGATGCAGGCCTTCATGCAGTCGTTGCAGATGCGGTGGCCGGTGCCGGGGCACATCGGGTTGTCCACGGTGACGATCGCCAGCGCGCCAATGGCGTCGCCGCGTTTGCGGACCGTGTGCATCTCCGAGATCTTCTCGTCGAGCGGGCAGCCGGCCAGCGGAATGCCCAGCGGGTTGGTGGTGAGCGTCCCTTCCTTGTCGCGAATGCCCTTCGAGCAGGTGTCCTTGTCGCGCTCGTGGCACAGCACGCAGTAGTGAATCTCGCTCAGCGCCTCACGGCGCGTGTAACGGTGGTCGGTGAGCTTGAAACCCTGGCGGCGGCGCAGCTTCTCGTCGGGGCCGAACATCTCTTCCGGCCGCGCGGCGTCGGGCCGCCGGATCTGGACCAGATGGTCGTAGTCGAGGTTCTCAGGGAAACGGAACACCACCCAGCCGCGATACCGCGGATCGTGAATGTGCGCCGCGCACCACCGCTTCAGCGATTCGATTTCGCCGGCCACCTCCGCCACGGCGTCGGTGGCCAGGGCGCTCTTGGCCGCGGCTTCGCGATCGAGCAGCGCACAGCCGTACGCAGCCAGGCGCATTTCCGCATCGTGGCTCGCCGATGACGTCAGCGCCCCTGCCACCTGCCGGGTGCCGTAGGTGATCGACTCCGCCAGGGCGTGATCGTCGTCCGTGGCCTCAACGTGCGCGCCGCCCTTGAGCAGCGGCAGGGCACGGCGGCGAACGAAATCGATCTTGAAGCGGAACAGCACGTCGTAGGCGCGGGTCGCCGCGACCAGCGCATCCGAATCGGCGCCGACGCCGAACAGCGCGCTTACGAAGCGGCTGACGTGGGGCGCCATGGCCACCACCAGGTTGCCGCGCGCCACCGCGCCGAGCGAGTCGGGCACTTCGCGGTATTGATCCCACTGTGCCCACAGCTCGGGCTCGGTCGCCTGCACCTGCTGGACAAACGCCTGGTAAAGCTCGCGCAGCCGCGCCGGCTGGTGCAGGTCGGCGAACGAAAATCCGGGGAGTCCGAGCGGTGTATCAGGAGACGTCTGACTTGCCATGCACAACATCTAAATTATAGCGCCCCTGGCGCGCCGAGGCTCTGCCGGAGGCGGCTGTGGTACGATCATTTCGTCCGATGACCATCACACTCAACGGCGATCCGCACGACATTCCGGGTCCGCTCAGCGTCAGCGCGCTGCTGAAGGAGCTCGAGATCGACGCGCGTCGGGTCGCGGTGGAGCTCAACCTCGCCGTGGTCAGGAAAGCCGCCTACGACTCGTCGGTCATCAACGAGGGCGACGAAGTGGAGATCGTCAACTTCGTGGGCGGCGGATAAGGCATGGATCAACCGCTGGTCATCGCCGGCCGCACCTTCGCCTCGCGGCTCATCGTCGGCACCGGCAAGTACCCTTCACACGCCGTCATGAAGGCGGCGCACGACGCCTCGGGCACCAACATGGTGACGGTGGCCGTCCGGCGCGTCGACATCACGCGCAAGACCGAGTCGCTGCTCGACTACATCGACACGTCGAAGATCTTTCTGCTGCCCAACACCGCGGCCTGCTACACCGCCGAGGATGCCATCCGCACCGCGCGGCTGGGCCGCGAAGCTGGCATGTCGAACTGGGTGAAGCTCGAAGTCATCGGCGACGAACGAACGCTGTTCCCCGACAACGAAGGGCTGCTCGAGGCGACACGCGTCCTCGTCAAGGACGGCTTCATCGTCCTGCCCTACACCAATGACGATCCGGTGATGTGCCGCAAGCTGGCGGAGGCCGGCGCCGCGGCGGTGATGCCGCTGGGCGCGCCGATTGGCTCGGGGCTCGGCATCCAGAACCCGAACAACATTCGCATCATCAAGGAGCAGGCGACGGTCCCGGTGATCGTCGACGCCGGCGTCGGGACGGCGTCGGATGCGGCGGTGGCGATGGAGCTGGGCGCCGATGGCGTGTTGATGAACACCGCGATTGCCGGCGCAGACGATCCCGTGGCGATGGCCACGGCCATGAAGCTGGCGGTGCAGGCGGGCCGCCTGGCCTTCCTCGCCGGCCGCATTCCCCGCAAGTCGTACGCCAGCGCCAGCAGCCCGCTGCACGGCGTGGTGGGCAGTAAGGCCTAGCGAGGCTCGCCTCAGCCCGACACGAGCGGCCACGCCGCGTCTTTGTCGGAGATCACCAGCGGTGCCATCGGCCATGCAATGCCGAAGGCCGGGTCGTTCCATCGCACTCCGGATTCCGCCTGCCTGGCCCACGGCGCCGACGCAAAGTAGAGCGCCTCGGTGTCGTCCGCCAGCGTGATGTAGCCGTGCGCGATGCCTTCCGGCATATAGAGCATCCGGCGATTCTCGGCGGTCAGCTCGACGGCATCCCAGTGACGGAAGGTTGGCGAATCTTGGCGGAGGTCGACGATCACATCGAGCAGCCTGCCGCTGGTGACGCGGATGATCTTGGCCTGCGCGTGCGGCGCCTGCTGAAAATGCATGCCGCGCAGCGTACCGCGTCTGGTGTTGAAGGCCAGGTTGCACTGGGCGAGCGCCGGATTGAGGCCGCGCCTGGTCAGCTCGTCCGGCAGCCAGGTCATGGCGAAGAAGCCCCGGGAGTCGTGAATCGGCTTGATGTCGATGAGCCACGCGCCGGGGATCCTGGTCTCGGTGAAAATCATACAGACGCAGGATGTATGATACTCGCGCTGTTGCCTGCCGATGAACCCGCCCGCCGCGCGGCGGTGACCCCGCGAACGCGCTGATGCAGACCGGCACCATTCGCGTCCTCGACTACTGGCTTGGGATACCGCTGTGCGCAATGCTGACCGTCGTCCGACGGATCGGCGGCCAGCGGCGCACACCGCCGCAGCGCATCCTCTTTCTCAAGTTCATCGAACAGGGCGCCACGGTGCTGGCACAGGATGCCATTGCCCGCGCCGCCGCCAGGGTCGGCCGCGACAACCTGTTCTGCTGCGTCTTCGAGAGCAACCGGGCGATTCTCGATGTGCTCGGCGCCGTGCCCGCCGCGAATGTGCTGACGATCCGCGATCGGCGCCTGGTGACCTTCGTGCTCGACTTCCTGCGGACCATCGCCGTGATGCGGTCGCGCCGCATCGACACGGTCATCGACATGGAGTTCTTCTCGCGCGCCTCGGCGATCTTCTCGTTCCTGTCCGGCGCGACCACGCGCGTCGGGCTGCATCGCTTCACCGGCGAGCTCCCCTACCGTGGCGACCTGATGACGCATCGCATCCAGTACTCGCCGCACGCGCACATCTCCCAGCAGTACGCGCTGCTGGCGGAAGCCGCGTTCCTCGAGCCGACCGACGAACCGCTGCTCAAGTTTCCGCTGCGCAACGTTGCGGAGGCCGCGCCGCTCAGCCGTTTCACACCGACCGAGGCCGAACTGGCCGCGACGCGCGCGCGCCTGATGCCACCCGGCGCGACGGCGTCCCCGATCGTGTTGCTGAACCCGAACGCCAGCGACCTGCTGCCGCTGCGAAAGTGGCAGGGCGCGCGTTTTGCCGAACTCGCACGGCGCATCCTCGGCGCCTACCCGCACGCACGCATCGGCGTCACTGGCGCGCCGGCCGAACAGGCCGCCGCGGAACAGCTGTGCCGCGACATCGACGGCGGCCAACGCGTGGTATCGTTGGCCGGCAGGACGTCGCTGCGCGAGCTGTTGACGCTCTACACGCTGGCCGACGTGCTGGTCACCAACGACAGCGGGCCTGCGCACTTCGCGTCGCTGACGCCCGTGCACACGGTGGTGATGTTCGGGCCCGAGACCCCACAGCTGTTCGGTTCGCTGGCGCCGTCGACCACCATCATCTGGAAGGAGCTGGCGTGCAGCCCGTGCGTCAGCGTGTTCAACCACCGCCTGTCGCCGTGCCGCAACAATGTCTGCATGCAGGCCATCACCGTGGACGAGGTGTTTGCGGCGGTCAGCGCGGCGCTGTCGGGACGCCGACCGTCGGCACCAACCCAGCACTGACGAGAAACTCGAACAGCGCCTCCGCCTTCACGCGATTGGCATTGCCGGCCGAGTGTCCGCGCGCGCCGGGCATCTGCGACGGGCGATACGGCAGGAACGCGCCGACCGTGCCGCCGGCAGGCGTGCCCTTCCCCAGCATGTCGATCAGTGCGTCTTGGTCGGCTACGGCGCCGCCGTCGTAGAAACGGTCAACGCCGGGGCACTCGTTCGGTGCCATGTTGATGAAGAACGCAATGCGGTAGACACCCTGGCGATGAAGCCGCTGCAGTTCGGCGACCGCCTCGCGCCACTTGACCATCGTTGGCGTGTCATCGCCGAGATGTGACGCCAGGCGATCCCGATGTGGGTTTCTGTCCTCCTCGAAGCAGGCATGAGGCTCGGTGAATCGCTCGGTGTCACCGAGGCGCAATGCCGGGTCATCGCTTTGAACGTTCGGCCTCGCCGTCTCCTCCGCCTCGGTGGCCTCCAGCCGCGCCCGCAGCGGCTCATGGTCCGAGAACTGCCACCGGATGGTCAGCAGGATCCGTTTGTACAACTCGTAGGAATATAGCCAACGTTGCATCGAGCCCTGGACCGCGCTGGTGATTCGCCGGCCAAGCGTCGCCTCCGTTGCCACATCGTTGTCGGACAAGTCGTTCTCGTAGAAGCCGACCACCACCAGGTCCGGCTGATAGCGCGGGCCAACGCGCTGGAGGTACTTCAGCTCGATGGCGGTGTTGTAGCCGGGCACGCCAAGGTTCCACACTTCCCAGTTGACGTCCGGCCGCCACGCCTTCAATCGCTTTTCTAGCAAGTACGGATAGGTGGTGTCGGATAGTGCGCCGTGGCCAAAGGTGACCGAGTCGCCCAGGACCAGGATGCGAAACGTACCAGGCTGCTTGTCGAGGGCGTACTCGCGCGTGTCGCGAAAGCCGAGCGAGTTGATGTGGACCGGCACACCCGAGAACCAGCCGTCGTAGTTCGGCGCGAGCCGCTGCCCCAGCTCAGGATCGCTGATATAAAAGCCGGGCACGCCACGCCGCTCGTCCCATCGCCATCGCACCCAGATTTCGATGGCGAACATCGCGATGCAGACCGACCCGATCAGCACCGGTGCGGTGACCAGCACCAGCTTGCGCAGCCGGCGCATCAACGGCGCAACCCGCCACAGTATTCGTACACTGCATGTATAGTACAACCGTCGTCTCGCCACCCATCCACCGCATGCGATCGTCGATCATCCGAGTGCTCGAGTCGGACCACGCCGTCCGCGTGGCGATGGCGCTGACGCTGTTCCTCGGGTGCTTCTTCATTTTCGTGTGGGCGCCGCACCCGTGGTCCTGGCAGGGCATCGACGCCTATCACGAGCTGGCCAGATCGCTGGCCCGCGGCGAACCGTTCCAGACCACCGACGTGCCGTGGGGCTACGCGTATTACGCGTCGATCCTGTATCGCCTGTTCGGCGAGCGTATCTGGGTGCCGCTGGTGGTGCAGGCGGCGCTGAACGCGCTGGTGCCACTGCTGCTGTATCGGTTGACGGCGCCGCTGATCGGTCGCCGCGTGGCGACGCTCGCCGCACTCATCACCGGCGTCTTCTCCTTCAACACCATCTACGCGTCCACGCAGTCGTCCGACACGATTTGCACGGTGTTGTTCCTCGCCGGATTGATGGCATTCGCCCGCGGCCTGCGCGACGGAACGCTCTGGCCGTTTGCGATCGCCGGCGTGATCTTCGGCCTCGTGCCCCAGTTCCGTCCGAACCTGGTGCTGCTGCCGGCAGTTATGGCCGCGGGCCTGGTCCTGGTGCGTCGCGGGCAGATCAGGCGGCCGCTCGCGAAGGCGGCGGTGTTCAGCGCCCTGGTGCTCGCGCTCCAGCTCCCGTGGATCGTTCGCAATTACCAATTGACGGGCATGTTCCTGCCGACCAGCACGCACGGCGGTGTGCAACTCTGGTACGGGACGCTGCAAGTCGGCCCCTATCTCGAGAGCCGCGCTCACAATCCACGGTTCCACTTCGAGTCGGCCGCGCTTCCCTACACCAGCCTCTGGCGCCGCCCGATCATCGTCAACGCCGCCTACCGCCAGTGCGTGGCCGACTCCCTGGCGCCGACGCAGCTGGTCTACTGGACCGATCGCGATCGGCAGAGGCGGCGGATCGATCCCGCGCCTGGCTGGAACGATCGGCAGCCGTCAACCTACGTGGTGCCGCCGCAGCCGAATCACTCGACGCTCTACTTCTACTTCGAGCAGACGGTGGCGGGTGCCACCGGCTCTCCCTTCACCGCGCCCTACGAAGGCGCCGCGAATCCGTGGGTGTTCTTCATCTCCGACCATCACCTCGGCGACCTCGATGCGCATGACGATGAGCTGGACGTGTTCGATCTGGTCAGGCTGATGCAACACGTGGCCTGGCGGGAGCCGCTTCGCGCGGCAGACAAGCTCGATCTCACGACAGACGGCCGCATCGATGAGGCCGACATCAACGCGGTGGTCAACGTCCTGGTGCCAGGGCCATCGACCCGCCCGCCAGCCCGGCTCGAGGCCGATACGGGCGGCGCGGCGCTCTCGCTCGGCGATGGTTCCTGGATCCGCGTGCCCCGTGACTTTGGCGGCCGGCAGACCGACCTCGAGTTGTCGCTCGACGGTGACATCGCGCCGGCGCTGGTTTCGCGGGCGCGTACTTTCACGTCGCTGACGGCCGCTCCCTATTCGCCGCACGGGCCGTGCCTGCCGGCCGTCGAAGAGACCATCAACCGTCCGTTCTACCTCACCGAACCGCACATGATGCAGCGCTACATGGCGCTGGCCATGGACAACATCAGCCGCGACCCGGCCGGCTTTGCGGTCGCGTCGCTCTATCGCGGCGTGCGGCTGTTCATCGTCCGAGGCACCGCCGATACGGCGACGTCGCAGCAGTTCCGGTGGAGCACCATCGTCTACGCGATCGGCACGTTGCTGTCGATCGCCTACTTCACCGTGTTCGTGATTGGAGTGGGCCTGTCGTACCGGCGCCGGTCGCCGCTGCTGCTCTACCTCGTGCCGATCGTGTACGTACCCGTGACGATCTGCTTCGTGCTCACCAACATGCGCTACACCGTGACAGTGCAGCCGTTGATGTTTGCGTTCGTGGCGGTGGCAATGGCCGCGCTGTTGCGGCTGGATGAGGCACCGGGGCGCCAGGCGGCGCCCCGGTCCAGCGCCTAGAGCCGGAAGACGTGGGGCGCGCTGACGCCCTTCAGGGCATTGCGCGTGTCCAACAGCAGCGGGAACTTCTTGACCATCCCCGCGTAATCGAAGGCCTTGTGATCGGTGACGATCACGCCGATGTCGACGCCCTCGTGCATCGTTACCTCGTCCACGCTGGTCAGATCCAGGTGGCCGTGCGTGAATCCCGCAAAGTAGGGATCGGTGTAGCTCACCGTCGCGCCGCCCTGGTCGAGCAGTTCGAGGATTTCGAGCGCCGGCGACTCGCGCAGGTCGTTGACGTCGCGCTTGTAGGCGACGCCAATCACGTGGACGCGCGCGCCGTTGAGCGCCTTCCTCTGGGTATTGAGCGCGTCGGCCACGCGATGCACCACAAACTCCGGCATGCCGCTGTTGATGACACCGGCCAGATCGATGAACCGGGCCTCGAAGTTGTACTGCCGCGCTTTCCACGACAGGTAATGCGGGTCAATCGGAATGCAGTGGCCACCGAGGCCCGGGCCTGGATAGAACGGCATGAAGCCGAACGGCTTGGTCTTGGCGGCATCGATCACTTCCCACACGTCGATGCCCATGCGGTGGCACATCAACGCCAGCTCGTTGACCAGGCCGATGTTCACCGCCCGGAAGGTGTTTTCGAGCAGCTTGACCAGTTCGGCGACGCTGGGCGAACTCACCGGCACGACGGTGTCCATCACCTGGCTGTAGAACGCGACGGCGACGCGGGTGCTGTCGTCGTTGATGCCGCCGACCACCTTGGGAATGTTCTTGGTCTGATACTGCGGATTGCCTGGGTCGACGCGCTCTGGCGAGAACGCCAGGTAGAAGTCGGTGCCGGGCGTGAAGCCCTTGGCGGCCAGCGTGGGCTGCACGACTTCGACGGTCGTGCCCGGGTAGGTGGTCGACTCGAGGATGATCAGCTGGCCCTGCTTGAGAATCGCGGCCGTGGCGTCGACCGCCTGGACCACGTAGGTCATGTCGGGGTCCTTGGTCTTGCGCAGCGGCGTCGGCACGCAGATGTCGATGATGTCGGCCTCGCCGAGGCGCGTCGGGTCGGTGGTGGCGACGAACTTGCCGTTCTTCACCACCTCGGCGAGATGATTGGAGGGCACGTCGGGGATGTAGCTTCGGCCGGCCATCAACTCGGCCACCTTGCGCTCGTCGACGTCGTAGCCGATCACGCCGAACCCGGCGCGCGCAAACTCTACGGCCAGCGGCAGGCCGACATAGCCGAGCCCGATGACTCCCAACTTGGCGTGCTTGTTTTCGATCTTTTTCAATAATTCCATTGCGTTCGTTAGCCGCGGTAAAAGGACCGGATGGCGTTGACGACGGTAGACTGCTGCGCCTCGGTCAGCTCCGGATAAATCGGCAGCGCCAAGGAGTCAGTGGCGGCGGCTTCGGCAACCGGAAACGCGCCCCTCTTGTAGCCGAGGTTGGCAAAACACTCCTGCAAATGAAACGGCACGGGGTAGTAGACCTCGGTGCCGATGCCCGCCCGATCGAGATGGGCCTTCAACCGGTCGCGCTCGGGCACGCGGATCACGAACTGGTTGTAGATGTGCGTGCGGTGCGGCGCCTCGGCCGGCAGCGTGACCTCGGCAAGCGAGGCGCCCGCAAACATCGCGCGGTAGCGCTGCGCATTGCGGCGGCGGGCGGCGCTCCAGTCCGCCAGATGCGGCAGCTTGACGCGCAGCACAGCGGCCTGCACCGCGTCGATGCGGAAGTTCGCGCCGACCAGGTGATGGTAGTACTTCGGCTCCATGCCGTGCGTGCGAATCAGCGTCAGCTTCTTCGCCATCGCCGGATCGGATGCCGTCACGAACCCGGCGTCACCGAACGCGCCGAGGTTCTTGCTTGGAAAAAACGAAAAGCACCCCACCGCGCCCCACGTGCCCACCGGCTTGCCATGATACTCGCAGCCGATCGCCTGCGCGGCGTCTTCAATCACCGCGACGTGCTGCGTGGCGGCGACGTCGACAATCGGTTTCAACTCGGCGGCCTGGCCGAACAGGTGGACCGGAATGATCGCCTTGGTGCGCGGCGTGATGGCCGCCAGCGCCTGCGGCACGTCGATGTTGAACGTGTCGGGCTCGCAATCGACCAGCACCGGCCTGGCGCCGACCCGGACCACGCACCCCGCGGTCGCAAAAAACGAATACGTCGGTGTGATCACTTCATCGCCGGGCCCGATCTCGAGCGCCATCAGCGCGGCGAGCACCGCGTCGGTGCCGGAGGAGAGGCCGACGGCATGCGGATAGCCGAGCCTCGCGCTGAGCTCACGCTCGAGGCCCTCGACCTCAGGTCCGCCGATGAATCGCTGACTGTCGCACACACGCGTCACGGCATCGAGCAAGGCCTGCCGGAGCGGCGTGTACTGTGCGTGGAGGTCGAGCAGGGGAACTGTCACAAACCACCAATGCTACCGTAGAATCAAGCCCGGCCCAAAAACCGGTGCTCGGCTTTCGCGTGACCGTCCTCCTCTGGCTGCTTTATTTCCTGCTGCCGTCCGAACGCGGCGTCATCGACGGCGTGCCGCTCGGGCGGGTCGAGACGATTGGTGTGCTGCTGGTGTTGTGGATCGCCGCGCACCGCGGCCGCATCCCCGGCGCGCGCACCGCCGCCACGCTGGCCGTGCTTGCGTCGGTGGCCGCGGCGGCCGTGCCGGGCGAGCGCGGACTCACGGCGCGCTACTTCGCCACCGAGTCGCCGAGCGGTCCATTCGAGCGCAGCACTGAGTACCGCGGGGCCGGGTTCACGCGCATCGACGCCCGCCTGGACTTTGCGCGCGGCACCCACGACCTGCCGCTGGCGTTCTTCAACGACCACACGCGCTTCAATTTCATGCAGATGGGCCAGCCAGACCGGCGCGGGCTGGCGTTCGCGGTGACGTGGACCGCCTGGCTGCACGTTGCCGACCATCGCGCCCGCCGCTACTACCTGCACGCGCCGGGATCGTCGGCGCAACTGTCGATCGACGCGACCCCGATCCTGACGGCGACATCGGCGTCCCCCGCTCCCACGCTCGATCTCGCCCTGGCTGAAGGGTGGCACCGCGTCCACATCACGTTCTCGTCGCCGTACCAGGCGCCGCGCGAGTTTTCGGCCGGCGAGATCGAGAACGGCGTGAGGATGCCGTTCGATGCCGCGCGGACGCGAACCGAGCGCATCGATGAGCGGTCGATGGCGCTGGCCTCGGTCGTCGGCGCCGTCAAGCACACCGCCGATTGGGCGGCGCTGGCCTGGCTGTCAGCGCTGTCCGCACTGATCCTGCTGCGGCGCGCCGGCGAGGTGTGGTCCGCCGTCGCGTTCGGAGCTGCTACGGACACCCAGCGCGCGGGTGCGTACACGGCTGCGGTCGCGCTGTTCATGGCCGCCGCCGCTACGGAGGCAATCAGGTTTGCGTGGCCGTGGGCTGAACGCCTCCGCATCATGGTCGCCGGCGACGACACGATGGTGTACGAAGGCTACGCGCGCGACATTCTCTTCAACGGCATCTTGATGAACGGCGGGCTGCCGCCGGGCGCGGCCGAGCCGTTCTACTTCCAGGCGTTCTATCCCTATTTCCTGGCCGCCACGCACGCCCTGTTCGGTGACAGCTTCTTCGGCGCGCTGTTCCTGCAGCGGCTGTTCGTCGCCGTGACGGCAGTGGCGTTGACGCGGATCGCCATCAGGCTGCGTGGTGTCGACGGGTGGCCAGTGGCGCTCGCCGTGTCGACACTGTTTGGGTACTGGAAACTCGCGCCGATTTCGGCGGATCTGCTCAGCGAATCGTTGTACGTGCCACTGCTGGCCGTCTGGGCATGGTTGAGCGTGGAGTTGGCAACGCGACCGTCGATAGGGTTGGCTGCTTGGACCGGCCTGGCCGGCGGGCTGACCGCGATGACCCGTACCACCATCCTGCTGGCCTGGCCGATGGTGTGGAGCCTGCTGTTCGCGAAGCTGCGCACCTCGCCGTTCCGGACAAGCGCAATCGCGATCCTCGCGGCGGTATCGCTGGCGTTGTTCTCGTTAATCGGTATCCGCAATGCGGTGGCCAGTCATCAGTTCGCGCTCACGCCGACCGGACTCGGCGTGACGCTGCGCGGCGGCAACGAGCCGCCGCCGGGCCTGACGTTGAGTCGGTCACGCGTCGCCCTGTACGAGCGCCTGGGCGTAGGCGGCTACACGGCGGACGTCATCGAATACGCCATCGCGGCGCCGCGCGCCTTCGCCGCCAACACCGTCCGCAAGGCGCTCTTCGTGCTGGGCTTTTACGAGGCCTGGATGCCGGGCTGGGGATACTCGCCGGTCTACGTCGCCACGTGGATCAGCGCGCTCGGCGGCGCGTGGCTGCTGTGGTTCCGGCTGCGAGGCGATACCCTCACCGCGTGGTTGCCGGCCGTCATGGCCCTCACGCAGTTTGTGGCGATTGTGATCGTCTATCCGCGCGGCGAGCGGCTGATTGTTCCGATCCACACGCTGCTGATCCCCTACTCGGCCATCATGGCGGATTGGCTGTGGCGGTGGCGTCGATGAATCCGGTCGACACCGCCGGCGCCGCGCGATGGCACAGGGTGACATGGTTCATCGTCGTGCTCGCCGCCACCCTGCTGCGATCGATCGCGCTCGACCGGTGGCCCGGTATCAACGGCGACGAAGCCTGGTATGGCGTGAACGTCCAGGAGCTGCTCGCCGGCCGCGACGTCTTCCTGCAGACCGGCATCGGCAATCCGTTGAGTCCCGTGCACTCGGGCGTGCTGCTGGCGCTGTCGTTGATCCTCGAGCCGTCGGGCACGCTGCTTCGGCTGCCCGAAGTCATCCTCGGCGTTGCCGCTGTTGCACTGGCGTATCCCCTGCTGGCCCGGCCGCTCGGCGTTCGCGTCGCCTGGCTGGTCACGCTGTTGCTGGCGATCTCGCCGGTGGCCGTCGCCTATGCCCGCCTTGGCTGGGACCCCAGCGGCACGCCGCTGGTCAGCCTGCTCGCGCTGGCGCTGGCGCTGCGCGATCGGCCGCTCCTGAGCGCGCTGGCGTGCGTCGCCGGATACCTGATCCATCCCACCAATGTCTTCATCGTGCCCATTGCCGCGGCGGCCTGGGCACCCTTCGGCATCGCCACCTTCCAACGCGCCAGCGGCGCCACGCGGGCGCGACTGAGAACGTTTGCGGTCGCGGGTCTCATCATGGCCATTCCGCTGGCCGGATGGATGGCGTGGCGCGTCGCGCAGAACCCCGACACCACGCTCCCATCGGTGCGCATGGTGATCGATCGGGTGACGTCGCCGGCGCGCTGGGCGGCCCGCGGCTGGGGCTTTGTGAACCTGGTCAGCGGCGTGTCAACTACGTCACACATCGCCGCGCCGCTGGCGGACCCGGTGGCCGCCGCTGCGAACACCACCTTCGCATTCGTGCTCGCCCTATCGCTGTTGGCCGGCTGGCCGATGCTCCGCGCCCATCAGCATGCGCGGTGGCTGCTCGCCGGCATGCTGGCCGCGTTTGCGGGGTTCCACGTCATCGCGATGGAGCTGGCCCTCCAACCGTCGCTCGAGCGCTACGGCATGTTCATGTTCGTGCCGATGCTGATCACCCTGGCCATGGCCGTTGACGCGTGCACCACACGCGCGCGAGCGGTGGGCCGGTTGGCGGCCTTCGCCACCCTGACGCTGTTCGGAGCGATGACGGTCGGGGCCTACTTCTATCCGATCGCCACTCGTGGTGGAGACGCGATCGCGACCTTTCGCACCGGCGCGGTGGAACCGAAGCTCGCCGCCTACGGATTCATTGCGGCACACAGTGCCGGCGCCGCCACGCGAGTGATTGCCGAAGACTGGTTCCTGTACTGGACGCTGCGCTACTTCGCGGGCACCAGCGGTCCAATCCATGTCGAGCCGGTACCTGGCGGCTCGCTTCCGGGCGGGACGAGACCACAGGGCGCAGCGGAGCCGCCATTGCCACCTCCGGCGCGAGCGTACGTGGTGACCTACGGCGAGAGCCCGTACCCGGCACAGTTGGACCTTGGGCGGCCGCTCTTCACCGCCTTCGATCCGATCGGACGGCCGGTAGTCCAGGTCTTCGCAGCGCCGCAGCTACTGCGCTGAGCCTGGCCGCAGCACCGGGCGCAGCACGTGCTGCGCAAGGTACACCGAACCGAGTGGTGTGAGGTGCACGGCGTCGAACGTCATCAGCTCGGGAGGGTCGATGCCAGGGATGACCGCGAGGCAACCATCCGCGTCACAGAATCTGTTGATGATCGACACATAGGTCAGCGTCGTCGACGCGGCGAATCTCCGGCGCAGGTCTTCGTCGAGCGTGAGCCTGGCTGTGGACAGTCCGTAGGCAATGTGCGGCGTCCTGGTCTCCCAGAACCGGTTGATGAAAATCTCTGGGAGGCTGGGCACCCACATCGGCGCCGGTCCCACCAGCACCACGCGGCCGACGCCAAGGTCGCGCACGTGATTGGCGAGGGCATCCCAGTCGGTCGACAAGTGATCGCCGGCCTGCGAGAGGATCAACACCTCGGGCTTCAGCTCGGCGATCCTCTGCAGCGCATAGGTGTTGGCGCGAACGCAACGCTTGCCGGGCACGTGAAGGTCGATCGGGCCGAGGCCGGGCCGGCAAGACGAGGTCGCCACCTGCGAAAACGCCATGCCGTCCGGGACGAGACTGGCAATGCCCGGGGACAGCGCCTGGGCGTGCGAGTCGCCCCAGAGAAACCACGTCCCGTTCTCGCCGCGAGTCGTACAGCTGGGTGCGATGGATGTTCGGGAGCGATCGCTGACCAGTTCCATGAAGTCGCACTCGAGCCGATACGGTCCGGCAATGCCGGTGCGCCGCATCGCGTTGTAGTAGGCCGAGAAGGCGGCCTTGTCGGTCCGGTTAACGGTGCGGCTCCATAGTCCGTCGGCCCGGTAGGTGATCAGGCCGACGACGGCCGTCGCCGCCAGCAGCACGCACAGCGCCGGAACCACTGCCCGGCGCCGCGGTCCAAAGCGGATCGGTTTCTCGACCAGAACGTAGGTCAGCCAGGCCAGCAGGAACGACGCCAACACGACAATCCAACGTGCGGTCACCCCCGGCACCTGACCCTCGCGTAACCGGACGATCGACAGCAACGGCCAGTGCCAGAGATACAGCGGATAGCTGATCAACCCGATCCCGACCACGAGCGGCCGCGACAGGAACCACCGGTTGACCACCGCGTCCGGACCGGCCGCAATCATCAGCGCGGAACCGGCCACCGGCAGGATCGCCCACCGGCCGGGAAAGTGGCGCTGCTCGTCTATGACGACCATGCTGACGGCGATGAGCAGCGTCCCCATGACGCTGGCTGCATGCGTCGCGGCGGCGGCGGCCAGCATCGCGTCGTACCTGTGCCGGAGCCAGCGCAGGGCCCGCAGCGACGAGGGCGCGGCGGTGGCGTGCGCCAGGTGCGCGAGCATGGCGCCGGCCATCAACTCCCAGAATCGAGTGTGCGGCAAATAAAAGGTACCAACCAGGTCGCGGCGGATGCGATCGAGGTTGAAGTACATCGATACGGAGAACACCGCCAGCGTCAGCGCCAGCAGGTCGAACCGGCGCTTCCACGCCAGCCACGCCACCAGCGGCCAGATCAGATAGAACTGCTCCTCCACGCCGAGCGACCATAAGTGCAGCAGCGGTTTGGTGTCGGCGCCGCCGTCGAAGTATCCGGCCTCTCGCCACGACACGATGTTGGCCACGAAGCCGGCACCGGCGGCGGTGTGCTTACCGAGCTCGGCGAACCGATCGGCAAACAACAGGAACCAGCCGGCCGCATAGATCGACCCGAGCACCAGGACCAGCGCCGGGAAGATGCGGCGAATCCGGCGCGCGTAGAAATCGCTGAAGCTGAATGTGCCGCGCTCGAGGGCGGAGAAGATGATGCCGGAGATCAGGAAGCCGGAAATCACGAAGAACACGTCCACGCCGACAAAGCCGCCGGGCACGCTGGTCGGGAACGCGTGAAAGCCAATCACCGCAAGCACGGCAATTGCGCGAAGGCCATCGATGTCAGGGCGGTAGGTCAACGGTCCAAAAGTATAGTAGAGCGATCATGGTGAACATCGATGTGGCGGTCATCGGCGGCGGCGTCACGGGGCTGGCCTCGGCGCTGGCGCTGGCACGCGCCGGCGCCACGGTGTGCGTCCTCGAACGGGAACCGAAAACCGGGCGTGCCACCAGCACGCACAACAGCGGCGTCATTCATGCGGGGCTGTACTACCCCGCCGGCTCACTGAAGGCGGCGCTCTGCGTCGACGGGCGCGACCGGTTATATGCGTTCTGCGCCACGCACCGCATTCCGCACGCCCGATGCGGGAAGCTCGTCGTGGCGGGCACCGCCGACGAGATTCCGGCGCTCGAAGCGCTGCATCGGCGCGCACACCAGAACGGTGTCACGTCCGTGACCATGGTCGATGCGAGCTTCGTGAAGCACAAGGAACCGCACGTCCATGCGGTCTCCGCCCTGTGGTCGCCCGATACCGGGATTGTCGAAGCGGAGGCGCTGGTCAAGACGCTCGAGCAGCTGTGCCGGCAGGCGGATGTGGCGATGGTCGTCGGCAGCCCGCTGATTGGCGCCGACGCGACCGCGGACGGCCTGGTGCTCACCACGCCACACGAACGGTTCCTCGCCTCGACGGTCGTGAACGCGTCGGGCCTGTACGCCGACGCCAACTCCGCGTTGCTGGGCGGACAGGCGTTCACGATTTATCCGTGCCGCGGTGAGTATGCGGAGCTGGCGCCCTCGAAGCGCGCGATGGTCAACGGCCTGGTCTATCCGTTGCCGCACGCGTCCGGAGCTGGGCTCGGCGTCCACCTCGCCAAGACCACCTGGGGCACCGTGACGCTGGGGCCGACGATCCGGTACCAGGACGACAAAGACGACTACGAGTCGGGACGGATTCCGCTGGACGACTTCGTGGAGCCGGCGCGGCACCTGCTGCCGTGGATCACGCTGGCGGACCTGCAGCCGGGCGGCAGCGGCATCCGCGCCAAGCTGCATGGACCCGATACGACCTTTGCGGACTTCCTGGTGGGACGCGACACCGTGAACCCCCGGATCATCCAGGCGTCGGGCATTGATTCACCAGGACTGACGTCGTGCCTGGCGATCGGTCATCGGGTCGCGTCGATCTGGCGGGAGTAGCCGACCTCAGGCAATGAGCTGGCCGGCCTTGATGCGGGCGAGATCCGCATCGACCATCATGTGGACCAGGCCCTTGAAGTCGACGCTCGGCTCCCATCCGAGTGCCCGCTTCGCCTTGGCCGGGTCGCCAATCAGCAGGTCCACTTCGGCCGGCCGGATATAGCGCTGATCGACACCGACGTGCTTCGACCAGTCGAGACCCGCGTGCGCGAAGGCCACCTCTACCAGCTCCTGGACCGAATGGGTCTCGCCGGTGGCGATCACGTAGTCGTCCGGCTGATCCTGCTGCAGCATCATCCACATCGCCTGCACGTAATCGCCCGAAAAGCCCCAGTCGCGCTTGGCGTCGCGATTGCCGAGCATCAGTCGGTCGGCTTTGCCGAGTTTGATGCGCGCGACGCCGTCGGTGACCTTGCGCGTCACGAACTCGATGCCCCGCCGCGGCGACTCGTGATTGAACAGAATCCCGGAGCAGGCAAACAGGTCGTAGCTCTCGCGATAGTTGACGGTGATGTAGTGGCCGAACACCTTCGAAACGCCGTAGGGGCTGCGCGGGTAGAAGGGCGTCAGCTCGGTCTGCGGCACCTCGCGCACGCGTCCATACATTTCGCTCGATGACGCCTGATAGAAGCGAATCTTGGGATTGACGCTGCGAACCGCTTCGAGCGCGCGCGTGACACCCTGCGCGTTGAACTCGCCGGTCAGCATCGGCTGATCCCAGGACGCGGGCACGAACGACATGGCGGCGAGGTTGTAGAACTCGTGCGGCTGCGCGCGCTCGACCGCCCTGATCATCGACAGCTGATCGAGCAGATCGGCCTGCAGCAGGGTGATGCGATCGAGCAGATGCTGAATGCGCCACACGTTCGGCGCGCTCAGACGGCGCACCACACCGAACACGTCGTAACCCTTGCCGAGCAGCAATTCGGCAAGATAGGAGCCGTCCTGGCCGGTCACACCGGTGATGAGCGCGCGCTTCTTGTCAGCCACGATCGATGATTATGTCATGAAGCGACTGATGGTCGCGACCGCCAGCAGCTAGAGGAGAACGCTGTGGGTCAAGGTGGCGTGCTGGAGCCACACGACCCACGACACCAACCACTTGAAGGGACGCGACGCCGCAGACGGCTCAGCCCGCCAGCGCTGATCGAGAAAATTGCCGTCAAGCCGGATCTGTCGCCCCGGATCGATGGTGATCGCCACCGGCGCCAGGCCGCTCTCGAACCGAAACTCGCGAGCACCTTCGTCGCCCGTCCAGCGCAACAGCGATCGTTGCTCTCCGCCGAAGTCAATCTGGATGAGCACGCCGCCGCCAATCGGCGGCCCCTGCCTGGTGACGGCGGCGGTCGTCTGATAGCAGCGCCGGCCGTCGCAATTCTGCAGCTGCGTCGATACGCCCGACAGGGAGTAGTCGACGGCGGTCCTCGCCTCGAGCAACGCGAAGAACCATGTCAGTGGTATGCCGAGCGCCGATTCGAGCCGTGCCCGCACCTCGTCATCGCCATTCGGGGCCGGCGGACTCAACAGGACACGAATCGCGGCGGCCAGCGCCGGCCAACCGACGACGCCCTCGAGCGACGCCACCGCCTCTAGGGCGTGGATGACCGGCAACGGGATGCGATCGTCCCGGGCGTGTCTGGGCACCACCAGCAGCGGCACGCCCCAACGGACGTGGCCGCCAAACAGCGACACTTCGTCGATGTGGTGGCCGGGCTGGCGCTGAACGATGTCGAACAATTCTTCGACGACGCGCGATTGCAGGTGCCAGGCAATGCCGTCGACCAGCGCCGCCGTGGTGTCCGACCCGTGGAGAGAGGCCAGGCGTGTTCGCGCCAGGGCCACGGCAACTTGAGACTCGAGGTGCATCGCCCCCGGCGACGACCACCAGGGCACGCGCACAGTAATCGCCCTGGGTGTCAGCGAGGGAGCGGCGCCCAGCCACTCGTCGTAGCGCTGCGTCACCACGGCGATCGTGCGATCGATGCGCGATGGCTCGCCGCCGGTCGACACGCTCGCATGGCCCGCGTCCTGCACGGCACCCGGTTGCGCGACACTCGCCAGCAGCGTGCCCGCCATCGCCACGCCGGCCACGATGACCGTCCGCAACATTGCGGTAGTATACGTGTCTGGTGCCTACGGCGCGCCTTTTCACCATCCTGCTGGTCGCCATCACGTGCACCCGCATCGCGACCACGCTGTGGGCGGCGATGTGGAACAACCGGGGCGATTTCTACGCCTCGCTGCCGGGCACCTACGTCAAGCACCTCAACCCAACCTTGTGGAACAGCCCCGACATGCAGGGGGCCATGGGGTATCACCTCGACACCTACTATCACGGGCCGACGCAGTACCTCACCCTCTATCCGATTGCCTTCCTCGATTCGTACGAGCAGATCGCCTGGGCGCTGCTGCCGCTGTTGGTCGCGGCAATCGCCGGCGGTTGGCTCTGTCTCTATCGGACGCTGACGCACCTGGCGCCTGGTGTGCGCATCGGCGTGCCGCTGTTCGCAGCCGCCTTCTTGTTCTTCCCGTTGCTGCAGGCGCTCATCCAGCGCGAGTTCGAGGTCATCATCTTTCTGGCCCTGTCGTACGGACTCCTGCAGCTGGTGCGGAATCGCCTGGCCACCGCCGGTGCGGTGTTCGGCTACGTGGCGTGGTTCAAGTACATCCCGCTGCTGCTGCTCGGCTACGTGCTGCTGCGCGGCTGGCGGCGGGCCGCCATGGCGTTTGCGATCACCTCCGTCGCCATTGTGGCGATGACGCACCTGTTGTTCGGGTTGGAAGAGTTCTACAACAACAACGTCCCCGGTCATGCGGCCCAGGTGTTCCGGGTGTTCGAGTACGGCTTTTTCTACGACCGCGGCGGCGTCTTGAACGGCAACGGCTTCTGCACCGGGTGGTTCGAAACCGAAACCACGCTGACCAATCTGCGCCATGGACTGTGCGCCGTGTCGGCCCGCATACCCGCGCTGCCGCCCAACGTGATCTACCTGTTGATCTGCGCCGCCGTCGCCATCACGTATCTGGTCACGCACGTCCGGCTGACCCGCAGCGAGCTCAGTCAGGCCGACGAAGGCTGGCGGCGAGCACTCGAGCTCTCGATTGTGATCACGGTCTGTGCGTGCTTCTTCTTTTCCCACTACTACTACCTGATCGTGTTGATCATCCCGCTGGCGGTGCTGCTGGTGCGATTCCTCGCCGCTGGGCAAGGCGCGTACCTGGCCGCGTGGGGATGCAGCTACCTGATGATCGGCGCGCTGGTAATACCCACCGGCATCCTGTCGCCTCTGACTGGCGCTGATGTCTGGGCGTGGTACGTCGGCAGCGGATTGTTTCTCTACGGCGAGTTGCTGCTGATCGCGCTGTTGATGCTCGAGTATTGGCGGCTGGCGTCGCGGCGAGTGGCCGCCGGCAGCGGCCAACCCGCGCTATCCTAGACGTCGTGCGCTGGTTCAGGTTCGTCGCAGTGATGCTCGGTCTGGCCGGGGCGGCACTGGCCACCGAAGTGGGCCTGCGCATCGCCGGCATGGGCTACGGCAGCTCGCCGATGGAATCGGATCCCTACCTGCACCATGTGCATCCCAAGAACTATCGGTTCGTCGAACATCATCCATCTGGTGAGCTGGGCGGCTTCGAGATCGAATACAACGCCGAAGGCCGCGCGTTCCGCGGCAGAGGCGCCACCCCGGTGGTTCCGCCGGGGACGACGCTGCCGTGCCGCATCGCGCTGATGGGCGACTCCTTCACCGAAGCCGGACAAGTCCCGTTCGAGGATTCGTTTGCGGGACTGCTGGAGTCGGCGGCGCGCGACAGCTGCGAAGTGCGCAACTACGGCACGCGCTCGTACAGCCCGTCCATTTACCTGGTGCAGTGGACCCGCGATGTCCAACTGTGGAAACCAGACGCCGTTTTCCTGTTGCTGTTCGGCAACGATGTCCGCGAGGACGTCACCTACCTGCAAAACGCCACCCGCGATGAGCGCGGCTTTCCGACGGCGGTCCATGGCCCCGGTGGCGGATGGCTGTTTGCTCAGTTGCGCAAGCTCTACACCGCGCGAGTGGCCCGGGCGATGTACATGCAGGCCGAATGGGCGTGGCACCATCGCGGCCAGAAGCAGTGGACAGTCGGCGGGGTCGTCGAGGAGAACCCGGACTTCACCGGCGAAACGCCGGCGCTGGTCAGAGAACTCGACCGGCGAGTCGCCGCCGCCGGATCCCGGCTGGTGGTGATGTCGGTGCCGTCCCGCTATCGGCTGATGGGCGACGGGAGTATTCCGGTCGATCACGACTTCCATCAGACGGTGAAGGAGTTCACCGCGGCCGGCGGGATTGCATTCCTCGACCTGCGGGTTCCCTTCGAGCGGGCAGCCAGGGCCGGCGTGCCGCTGTTCTGGCAGCGGGACATCCACTTCAACGAGGCCGGCAACCGCGTCGTGGCGGCGGCCATCGCCCGGAGCTACCCGCCGTTCTTCACGAAGGGCGCCGAAATCGATGGCCCGATCGTCACCGCAGCCTTTCCGGCCGGATCCACACCGTAGCCGTCACAGCGCCGAGCGCGACGTCACGGCGAAGACCACAAACGCCGCCCATCCCCACAGCAGGAATGCGGCCAGCAGGCCGAGCCACCAGCGGTCGGCCCTCGACAACCAGCCGGGCACCTGCCGCCAGTCCATCGCCACCATCGTGGCAGACAGCATCAACAGCGGATCGAACACGAAGGAATACCTCGGCTTCGAGATCGCGATCAAACACAACACGACCGCGCCGCCGATGACGGCGGCCAACAGGCCGGCCCATCCTGGCGCGCGATGACGAAGGACGAACAGGCCTGCCACGCCGCCGAACAGCACCATCGTCCACTGCAGGTTGGTGAGCAGCAACAACAGCAGCGAGGCTGGTGCGAAGACCCCGGCGCGGCCTTCCCCGCCAATCAGTTCCAGCACGTCAGTCTTCGGCACGAACACCCGGGCAAGGCGTCCCAGCGCCCGCCGTGCAAACTCCCCGGGATGCTCCCGAATCCACTGTACCGCCAGGCGCTGCGACTCCGCCGGCGTCTGGGTGAACGGCGGCAGCTGACCGGCGAACTGCTGCCGCCGAAACTCGATCTGGGCCGCCGTCGCACGTGGATTGAACAGATTCAGATCCTCGGCATACTGATCGCGGTTGCCGATGAACAGGTTGTAGGCGCTGTTGGTGGAAATCGTCAGTGCGCCGGCGGCGTACCAGTTCCAAGCGGCGTAGGCGCCGATGACGCACGAGCCGGCGGCCATCAGCGCAACGGCCGGATACGCGGCCTGCCGCCGCCAGAGCCCGACGATGCTGATGGGCGCGGTGAACAACACGGGCAACAGGCTTGGTCGCGTCAGCACCATGACGCCGGCCGTCACGCCGGCCACAACGAAGCTGCCAGTGGCGGCGCCCGGCGCCGTCACCAGCGCCAACATCCACAATGTCGCCAGCAGCGCAGGAATCTCCGAGGTGGCAAACTGCGCGTAGGACACAGCCGGCAGATACATCGCGTAGGCGATCGTGGCCAGGCTCGCGAACCGCGTGGAGCGAACCGCGTCCGCCGGCCACAGGGCCCGGCCGAGTCGGCCGGCGAGGATGGCGACGGCCACCGCACATGCGACGTCCATGGCGATCCACGCCAGCCTGACCAGCGCCAGCGCGTCCGATCCGCCAGCCAGACGAACCAGTGCGATCAGCCAGCCGGTGACCGGCGGCCAGAACAGGTCCTGCTGCCCCTGCAACAGCGCCGAGCCGACCTGGAAGTAGCTCTCCTCATCGGAGGCGAATCGCGAGGACGGTTGTGTCAGCCAGACGGCGAGCCGAACCACCAGGACACACGCGATCGGCCAGCGGGGCGTCTTGAAGTCGATGGTGCGATAGTATACCTGCCGGTGTCGATGTCTTCGTACCGCATGACGCGGTCGACGCTCCCGCAGGTCCTGGCCGCGAGCATCCTGCTGGCCGCGGTGGTGGTCGCATCGCCCCTGCTGGCGTGCGCGTTGATCGCTGCGCCGTTCTGCGTCGAGTGGGTGGGCCGGGGATTGCCGGCGCCCGAGCGCCGCGCGCTTTACGTGCTGCTGGGCGGCGCGTTGCTGGTGCGCCTCGCGCTGGTGGCGGCGCAGCTGATCGCCGGCCTGCCGATGCTCAACGACTCGGCCGTCGGCGCACTGGCCGGCGACGAGTCCTACTATCTGTCGCGCGCGCTGCGGGTGCGCGATCTGATGGCCGGCTACGCCGCCACCAAGTACGACTATTTCGTCGCCAACGATGCATACGGACAGACCAGCTATCTCACCGTGCTGACGTGGCTGCAGGTGGTGTTCGGTCCGACGCCGTACAGCCTGAAAGTGGTCAACGGCCTGCTGTTCGTGTGCGGCGCCGGTGTGCTGTTCCGCATGGCGCGCGCGTCCTTCGGACCGTTGCCGGCATTTGTCGGCCTGTCAGCGCTGCTGTTCTGGCCGTCGCTGCTGTTCTCCTCGGTATCGCTGCTCAAGGAGTCGATGTACTTTCTTGCCTCCAGCATCTTCGCCGTCGCCTCGTGGTGGTTGATCCGCTCG
Source organism: Acidimicrobiia bacterium (assembly GCA_016871275.1). Taxonomy (GTDB): domain Bacteria; phylum Acidobacteriota; class Vicinamibacteria; order Vicinamibacterales; family UBA2999; genus 12-FULL-67-14b. The sequence continues at coordinate 36,883 of VFZG01000035.1, forward strand.
ATCGCCGCCGGGCAGTGGCAGCGCGCGGCGATGCTGGTGCCGATCGGGTTGGGCGCACTCCTGCTACTCGACGGGCTGCGGCGCGGCGCCCTGATCCTGATGGCGGGCGGGCTGCTGGCCGGTCTTGCGATTTGGTGGTTCGGACAGACGCGGCGGCGCGTGGTGATGGCCGCGGCCGCCGGCGCCGTTGCCGTGACCGCAGTTATCGCGGTTCCCGCAGTTCACGACCGCGTGCTGCGAGCCGTCGAGAGCGCCGCCAAGATTCACGCCGGTCATGTCTTCACCGTTGGACACGTCTACAAGTTGATGGACGAGGGCTTCTACGTGCGGCCGCACGCCCCGGCGTCGTGGGATCTGCGGCTCACCGATCGGCAGGCGCTCCAGTTCGTGGTCAAGGCGGCCGTCAGTTTTGCCGTGACGCCGTGGCCGTGGGAAATGCGCTCGGCCGGAGAGCTGGCACTGCTGCCCGAACACATCGTCTGGTGTCTCATGGTGGGCCTGTTACCGTTCGGAATCGCCGCCGGATGGCGGCGTGATCCGCTGGCCACGGCACTGTGGCTGGGCCTGGCCATTCCCACGGCCGCCGCCGTGGCACTGACCAACGGCAATGTCGGGACGCTGATCCGGCTGCGCGGCCTGGCCACGCCGTACTTGGTATGGCTGGGCGCATTCGGATGTTGCGTAGTCGGCGAGCGACTGGCGGCGTCGCGCCTGGCGGGTCGCGGAGCGCTCATCGAAAGGCAGGCGCTATGAGTGTCATCGACGATCAGGGCCGGCTCGCCGGCCGCGTCAATATCGTCGATGTGATGGCCGGGGTGGTGCTACTACTGCTGGTGCCACTCGGCTACGGCACCTACCTGCTCTTCCGGCCGGCGGCGCCGGTCATCGAGTCAGTGGCGCCCTCGCAGATCAGCAAAGAGGAAGAACGCATCAGCGTCGGTGGCAGGCTGCTCGCGAAGTTCAAAATCACCGGCTCCGGGTTCACGCCGTTGTTACGGGCTCGCATTGGCAATGCCGACGCATTGGGGCTCGTCTTCGAGAACCCGAATTCGGCCGATGTGTTGGTAGGACTGGTCGCGCCTGGCGTGTACGATCTGGTGCTGCTCGACGGTGTCCAGGAAGTCGCGCGCGCCAGCCAGGCGATCCGTATCCAGCCCGAAACCGCCGCAGCATCGATCGTCGCCGCGGGATGGCTGATCGGCCTCGATGAGGCACAGGCGCAGGCCCTCACGGTCGGGACCGCATGGCCGACATCCTCACCGGCGTTCCAGGTGGTGGCGTTGGGCCCGCTGGTACCCGGCTTCCGGCAGATCGTCCTGGCCGGATCGACGGTCGAGATTCCGTCGCCCGAGACGCGCGCCCGCCGGGCGCTGCTGAAACTCGAATGCGGAGCGGCCGTGGTGCTGAATCCATGCGCGCTCGGCGATCTCCCCGAGTTCAGGGCGCCGCCCGTGGCCATTTCCTTGCCAGGCTGGGACCGGCTGCGGTTCGAGATCGACGAAGTTCTGCCGGCCAGCGACGCCGTCCGCGCGACGTTGCGCGTCCGGATGTCACCGTCGGGCCTCGACATCAGGCCCGGCGATCGCGACCAGTTGCTGGACGAGCGAGCGGCGGTGGTGCGCGCTGTCGCCGGAGACGTCGTCACGCTCGACGCCGGCGTCGACCGCTTTCATGACGGCTGGCGGTATCGCGGTCAACGCCTGTTGCCGGGCGCGATCATGGCCTTCACGACCGACCGCTACGACGCGCGAGGCACCCTTCAGAGTTTCAACCTGCAGGCGGCGCAGCCGTGATCGACGCCAACTTCCCGTCGTTGTCCGTGGCACTGGCCGGCAGCTGGCTCGGACGATCGATGGTCGGCGCCGTCTCGATCGCGGCGTCCGCGTGGCAGGCCTCTCGACTCAAACGCTGGATCACCGGCGCATCGTGGGTGAATACGGGATCGGTCGCGCGGGTCGCACTGACGGGCGCGGCCATCGCCCTGGCGGTGCAGCCAGCGCTGCCCCACTACACCCGCTCGATCCTGCCGCTGTTCTGGCCGGCCGGCGCGCTGCTGATGGTCGCGGTCATTGCCGTGTGGCCGGCGGCCTTCACCCGAGCGTGGCCACGTTCCACGCTCGTCCGTATCGTGCGACGCAGCCTCGGCGGCGCCGGATGATCACCCGCCGCGAATGGCTGGCGACCGCCGGCGCCTTGTGGCTGGGGCGCGGACGTGTCGGCGCGCGGCAGGCGGCCCGGGAGACGCTGCCCAACGGCATCATCCTGCCGTCGCCGTGGCCACCCCGCCGCCACACGTGGGACGCGGCGCCGCAGCAGCCCCCGTACGTGATCGCACCGCCGCCGATCATCGACATCGACACCGGCCGTCAGCTGTTCGTGGACGACTTTTTGATCGAGGAATCCGGGTTGCACCGCACCTTCCACGCCGCGACTTATCATCCGGCAAGCCCGGTGTTGCGGCCGACGCGGGACTACGAGCGCCGCGACCCGTACGAGCGCGTCGCCGGCCATCCCAGTCCCGCGGCCATGGTCTTCAGCGACGGCGTGTTCTTCGATCCCGCCGACGGCCTCTACAAAATGTGGTACATGGCCGGCTACCAGCAGCACACCGCGCTGGCGACGTCACGCGACGGCATCAGCTGGACGCGGCCCGCGCTGCCCGTCGTCCCCGGCACGAACATCGTGATGAATCGGTGGCGGGATTCGAGCACGGTGTGGCTCGATCATCAGGCCGCGGGTGGCGCGCGCTTCAAGATGGCGGCCTACGATCTCGAAGCAAAGCGGCTGCGGCTCTACGTCTCCGGCGATGGCGTGCGCTGGACGGAGACCGGCCAGAGCGGCGTCTGCGGCGACCGCAGCACGTTCTTCCGGAACCCGTTCCGCGGCACCTGGGCCTTCAGCCTTCGGGCCGATCGACCTGGATCGCTGACGCGCTATCGCCGCTACATCGAGGTCCGGGACTTCCCGGCCGCGAACTGGGATGATGGCGATCCGGTCGTCTGGTCCGGCGCGGACAGTGGCGATCTGATGCGCGCCGACCTGCGGACCGAGCCGCAGCTCTACAACGTGGACGCCGTCGCGTATGAGAGCCTGATGCTGGGTCTATTCACCATGTATCGCGGCGAACAGCCGGGCCGCGAAAAGCCGAATGATGTGTGCGTCGCCTTCAGCCGCGACGGCTTCCATTGGTCGCGGGAATCGCGGACGCCGTTCATCAGCGTGTCGGAGCGGCCAGGTGATTGGAACTGGGCCAACGTCCAGTCTGCCGGCGGTTGTTGCGTGATGGCCGGAGACACGCTCTATTTTTACGTCAGCGGCCGGCAGGGGATTCCCGGGACCGAGTTGCCGGGCGAATGCAGCACCGGCCTGGCCACGCTCCGCCGCGACGGGTTCGCGTCGGTGAGCGACCAGTTCCCTCCAGGCGCGGCCCGGCCTGGCGGGCCGATGCGGGGCTCCCTGGTGACGCGCGTGCTGCGTTCGTCTGGCGGCCATCTCTTTGTCAACGCCAGCGTGCGCGGCAGAATCAGGGCGGAGGTGCTCGATCGCGACGGCCGACCGATCGCGCCGTTCACGATCGACCAGAGTGTCGCCGTGACCGGCGACGGCACCCGTTTGCCGCTGACCTGGAAAACAGGAACCCTCCGGGCGATCTCGGGGCAGGCCATCCGTCTGCGCTTTGTCCTCGACCGCGCCGAGTTGTATGCGTTTTGGATCAGCCCCTCGGCCGCCGGGC
>VFZG01000036.1 GCA_016871275.1 Acidimicrobiia bacterium
ACGCGAAGACCACACCGAAGATGCGACAGGTGATCATCGAGCGCAGCCAGCAAGGCTGGACGCCGCGTCAGATTGCCGACGCCCTGGCGATCAGCGTGCGGACCGTGGCCAAGTGGGTCAGCCGGGGCCGCCGCTCGAGCCCGCTGACCGACGCCTCCTCGCGGCCCCATCGGATCGCCCGTCGTCTGTCGGACCGGACCACCGAGGCCATCGTCGCCGTACGGCACACGCGGGCGACCGCCTGGGAGATCAGCCGGATCGTCGGGGTGCCGCGCTCGACGGTGACGCGCGTGCTGACCGACAACGGCAGCGGCTACCGGTCCGACCGCGTTGCGGGCGTCTGTCGGACCTGGCAGCTGCGGCATCGCTTCACCCGTCCCTACACGCCGCGCACCAACGGCAAGGCCGAGCGGTTCATCCACACGCTGATACGCGAATGGGCCTATCGCTGGCCCTCTCCCTCATCGGCGGCCCGCACCGCTCGCCTGCAGCCGTACCTGCGCTACTACAACCACCAGCGTTCACACGCGAGCCTTGGTCGGCGCGCGCCGTGGACCCGTTTCCAAGAGGCTGCGTAAGATGAACAACCTCTTTGACATTCACACCTAGCGCGCGCTCAACGTCTTCGCCATCTGCTGGTAGTAGGCGAGCCGGCTCAGCTGATCCCTGGTCGGCGCGCCGGTCCAACGGCCCAGGGCGCCGTACAACCCGCTGATGCGCGTCAGCAGCTCACGCGATTGACGCTTGAGATCCACCACGTCGGCGCCGGTCCCGGGCAGTGTCTGGATGCGATCGTTGACCGGCGCAAACTCGCGCGCCAGCGCCGCGGCCTGGTGCACGGCGTCGGTCCACTGCTTGCGTTCGGCGGGGCTGATGTCGATGCGCGGATCCTCGCGAACCTCGATCCGCTGTTCATGCTTCTGGTTTCCTGCCACCAGCCGCACGATGTAGCTACCAGGTGCCGCCAGCGGGCCAGGCACCCCCGCGCCTCTCGGCGCACCGTCGTCATCGTCGCCGCCGCCACCGCCGCGAATCGGCAAATCCGCTTCGCGCAGGTTCCAGGTGATGCGATTCACGCCGCGGTTGCCGGTGCCGCGAAGCGTGTTCACGAGCTGACCGGTCGCGGTATGCACGGTGACCGTCGGCGCCGGACCCGGCACGCCAATCCAGTAGTCGATCACCGCGCCGGCGGCCGGGTTCTCGCCGCGGAACCACATGTCGCCGGTGTGCGCTTTCAGGTTGGTCTGGCGAATCTGGTAGGCGGGTTCAATCGTGAACAGGTGGGACGGCGAGGCTACCACCTGCGGCGTCAGTTCCTGCAACGCGTTGATCTTGTCCAGGATCCAGATGCCGCGCCCGTGCGACGCCAGCACCAGATCGTTGTCGCGCAAATGAATGACCAGATCGTTGAACGGCAACGTCGGCAGGTTGTTCTTCAGCTCGATCCAGTTCGTGCCGCCGTTCACGGTGAAGAACAAGCCAATCTCCGTCGCGGCGAACAGCAGGTTCGGGTTCTTCACGTCCTCGCGAATGGTGCGGACCACTCGTCCGGCCGGCATGTCCCCCGCGATGTTCGCGAACGTCTTGCCGCCGTCGCTCGACTTGTAGATCCAGTTGCCGAAGTCGTTGCTGCGATGGTTGTCCATCGCCACGTACACGGTGTTGGCGTTGTGACGCGAGGCTTCGATGCCGCCGAACCAGGAGGACTTCGGTGCGCCAGGCAATCGATCCTGCAGGTCCGTCCACGTTCGGCCGTCGTCGGTGGACAGGCGCAGGCGCCCATCGTCGCTGCCCACGTAGAGCAATCCCTTCTGCAGCGGCGACAGGGCGATCGCGACCATACCGGGGTAGAAGGGCACGCCGTCATCGACGGACAGGACGTGTTCGTCGGGCAGGCGGCCCATCAGCGGCAGCGTCGCGCGATTCACTCCCGTCGTCATGTCGCCCAGGTCTTCCCAGCTGTTGCCGCGGTCGCGCGACCGGAACAGGTGCTTGCCGCCGGCGTAGATTGTCGCGGGATCGAACGGCGACAGCGCCACGGGCGCGTCCCAGTTCGCGTAGTGCCACTCGTTGCCGAGCAGCTGCTGCGGCACGTTCTTGCCCCACGTGTTCCAGTTGCGGCGATCGCCGATGGCGCCCTGCGGATCGCCCGGGCGAATGTCCTGGCTCTGCCACGTGCGCGTGTCGTTGCGGCCGAGACCGAGGAATTGGCTGGCCGAGAACACGTGACGCGAGTTGGCGGGATCCGGCACCGAGAAGAATCCGTCGCCACCGCACAGCCGCGACCAGTGCTCGTTGAGAATGCCGTTGGCGGTCCACACTGCGCTCGGACCCTTCCAGCAGCCGTTGTCCTGCAGGCCGCCGTAGATGTTGTAGGGGCGCTCGTTGTCGACGGCCACGCGGTAGTACTGCGACACCGGCAGGTTCTGCACGTAGAGGAACTTCAGCCCGCGATCGTAGGAGATGCCAATGCCGCCGTCATCCAGCTTGATGACGTGGCGGGAGTCGCGCGGGTTGATCCACACGAAGCGGTCGTCGCCGTGCAGCGTCTGGGGTGGCGTGGTGAACGTCTCGCCGCCATTGTCGGAGTACGAGTACGAATTCATCATGTAGATGCGGCGATCGTCCTGCGGATCGATCGTTGGCTGGCTCGCATACATCGGGCGGGGATTCCAGTCCGACATGAATCGCCACGTCTTGCCGGCATCGTTGGTGCGATACAGTCCGCCGCGCCGCTGCGTATACGCCGTTGAAGCGTTGTATCGGAACCCCTGCTCGATGCTGACCATCACGATGCGCGGATCTTTGCGATAGACGGCAATGCCGATGCGGCCGTATTCACCCTCGGGTAAACCGTTGCCGATCAGCTTCGTCCAGGTCGCACCCGCATCCGTGCTCTTCCACAGTGCGCTGCCCCCTCCGCCGCCGTTGAAGCCGAACGCGCTGCGCCGCCGCTGGTAGGTGGCGGCATAGAGCACCTTGGGGTCGGACCAGTCCATGGCGACGTCGGTGGCGCCGGTGTCGTCATCCACGTGCAGCGTACGCTGCCAGGTCTTGCCGCCGTCCATGGTGCGGTAGACGCCGCGATCGCCGCCTGCTCCCCACACCGATCCCTGCGCCGCCACATAGACGATCGCCGGGTCCGACGGGTGGGTGACGATGCGGCCAATGTGCATGGACGTCTTGAGGCCGACGTTGGTCCACGTCTTCGCACCGTCGGTGGACTTGTAGATGCCGTCACCCCAGCCGACGCTCTGGCGATTAGCGCGCTCGCCGGTGCCGACCCAGATGATGTTGGGATCCGGCTGGTAGATCGCCACGTCGCCGATCGAGTGCGTGCCCTCGCGCTCGAACACCGGCGCCCACGTGATGCCGTTGTCCATCGTGCGATACATGCCGCCGGTCGAGGACGCGACATACATGATATAGGGATTCGATTCGACGACGTCCATGTCGACGAATCGCCCGGACATCGTCGCCGGCCCAATCCCGCGCAGCCGCAGGCCGGTGAGATCGCTCGACCGCAGCGAAGCGGGCGTTTGTGTGTGGGTCGCGCCGGTCAGAAACAGCGCGAAGACAACCATAGACAGCAACGTGCGTCGCAGCATACGGTTGATACTACTACCGCACGCCGTTGCCGATCAGCGAGGCTGATGGAACCACTTCACGGTGCTGGCCCGGTTCGTGCACAGTAGAGGCGGCAATGTTCAACCTGCTCCTGACCGCAACGCTGGTCTTCGTTCAACAACCTGGAACCATTACCGGCACAATCGTCGAAGCTAGGACTGGCGCGCCGCTGGCCGCCGTGCTCGTGAAAGTGCAATCAACCGGACAGCAGGCGTTCTCTGACGCGGACGGGACGTTCGCGATCAAGGACGTACCGACCGGACCGCAAACGCTGCTCGTGTCGGTGGTCGGCTACGGACTCGTGCGCCGCGACGTGACGGTTGATGGGACGAACGGCGTCGATGTGACGATACCCGTCAATGAAGGCGCCAGCACCTACGTGGAAAATGTTTCGGTGGGCGGCAGCGCGTTTCGCGATGGCGAGCGCGGTGTGGCGACCCAATCGGTGCTCGGCTCGCGCGAGTTGCTGGCCATGCGGGGATTGATCGCCGACGATCCGTTCCGCGCGGTGCAGGTGTTGCCCGGCGTCGCCACCGGCGACGACTTCCGCGCCGAGTTCGCGCTGCGCGGCCTGGCATTGGCGCACATCGGTCTGTCGGTCGATGGCGTTGACAGCCCATTGCTGTATCACACCGTGCGTGGTGTGCAGGACACCGGCTCGCTGGCGCTGATCAACAGCGACATCCTCGAATCGGCCACGCTGCTGGCCGGCCCGCATCCGCAGCGACTCAATTCGCATCTCGGGTCGAGGGTCGACTTCACCACCAGAGACGGTTCGCGCGAACGGCTGACCGTGCGAGCGATGATCAGCGCATCGGCGGCCACCACCGTGTGGGAGGGCCCGCTCGGCGATGGCCAGAACGCCAGCTGGCTGTTCGCCGCGAGGCGGAGCTACATCGACTGGCTGTTGTCGAAGATCGATGCCACCAATGGCGTCGCGTTCGGCTTCATCGACTCGCAGGCCAAGTTTTCGTTCGACCTGACCCCGAAGCAGTCGTTGCGCGTCTCCCTGATCGGCGGCCGATCGGCCCTGCGTGAAACGGACGAGACGCCCGGGCCCAACACGCTCGACCCCGCCCTCAACTACTCCACCATCGCCAACGTGCTCTGGCGCTACACGCCATCGGCGGCGTTCACCACCGCGCAGCAGATCTACTTCGTCAACTCCAACTACCGCAATCAAGTGAGCGGCGGCCGCACCCGGGAAGAAGGCGGCGACCGCGACGTCACGTGGCGCGGCAGTGCGAGCTGGAATCCGAAGGCCGGCCACTTGATCGAATTCGGCGCGCAAGCGCAGTCGTTGTGGGCCCGCCGCGTCGATCGGCAGCTCACCGCCACGACTGAACGGCTGCTCGTCAATGCGACCGGCGACGAGTGGTCGGCGGCAGGGTGGGCGCACTATCGATGGACGCCGTCGCCGCGGGTGTCGCTCACGCCCGGCGCTCGCATCGAGTACTGGGAGCTGCCCGATCGATCGAAGGTGTCGCCGTGGCTGCTCACCGAGTATCAACTGCGCGGCCGCACCACGCTCAGGCTCGGCGGCGGCGTGCAGCATCAGGCGGCGCCGATTGACCACGCCATGTTCGCGTTGCGCGGCGACGTGCTGGTGCCGGAGCGATCGGCGACCGTCGAGGCCGGGCTCGAGCAGCGGCTTGGCGAGGCGTGGCGAGTCAATCTCTCCGCCTACCGTCGCCACGACGACGATCGGCTGCGAAACGTGGATGCGGAGATCCGCATCGTGAACAATCGCGTCGTCGTGCCGCGGAACCCACACTACGCCAATGTCCTGACCGGCGACACCGCGGGCGTGGAGTTCGCGCTCGAGCGCCGATCGCCCAGCGGGTTCAACGGCTGGCTGTCGTATGCCTGGAGCGACTCACAGCTCACGGACAAGCATGGCGAGACGTTTGCCGCTGATTACGATCAGCGCCATACGCTGAATGCGTATGTCGCCTACCGCCTGTCCGGTCGCACCAACCTGTCGGCGCGCTACCGCTATGGATCGAATTTCCCGATTGCCGGCTACGTTGGTCAGGACCAGAACGGCTACCTGTTGAGCACCCAGCGCAACGGCGTTCGCCTGCCGGCGTACGCACGGCTCGACTTCCGCGCCGATCGCACGTTTACCTATCGCAAGAGCCGGTTGACGCTGTTTCTCGAGGTCGTCAACGCGATGAACCGGGACAACTACCGGCTGGACGGCTTCGGCGTGAACCTCGCGACGCGACGCGTGTTCGGGCCCGTGGAGCGCGTCTTCCCGCTGCTGCCGGTCGCGGGCGTGCTGGTGGAGTTCTAGCCGGCCAGCCGCTTTTGAAGGGGATCACTCCGCGGGAATAGGACAGTCGACGAGCTCGACGTAGACGTCGGTGGAGCCGGCGGCACTACATGGCGCAGCCTCAGCACGGGCGTGCGGCCGGTGGCGTGCAGAACGGACTCGACTGGCGCTGGAGATGTCGTGGCTGATTCATTATGATGCCGGGGCCGAAAGGAATATTCCCGATGCTTGCGATCCAACCCACGCTTCGTGCTCTCGCTCTTGCGACACTGGCCACGCTGTCGATCTCGGCGCAGACGACCGCGCCGCGCCCAACGCCGGCGAGTGTCGGCGTCGCGCCCGACCGTCTCGCTCGCCTGCATGCCGCGATGAAGGGTTTCGTCGATCGCAACGAAGTCAGTGGCATCGTCACGCTGGTCGCCCGGGAAGGAAAGACTGTCGATCTGTTCGCGGTGGGGCAGGCCGACATCGAGAAGAAGGTGCCGATGCGGACCGACGCCATCTTCCGCATCGCGTCCATGACCAAACCGGTGACCAGCGTCGCAATCATGATGCTCTTCGAGGAGAACAAGCTGTTCCTCGCCGATCCGGTCACCAGGTTCATTCCCGCCTTCAAGGGCGTGCAGGTATTCGAAGACGGTAAGCCCGTCCCCGCCCGCCGCGCGATTACGGTCCGCGACCTCCTGGCGCACAAGAGCGGCCTCACCTACGGATTCCTCAACGGCGGCCCCGTTGGTGCCAGCTATCGCAAGAACGGGGTGGTCGACGGTTTGACGACGACCACGATGACGCTGGAGGAGAACATCAACAAACTCAGTGCCGAGCCACTGGTGGCGCAGCCTGGTGCGGCGTTCAACTACAGCCTGTCGACCGATGTCCTCGGACGGATCGTCGAGGTAGCCTCGGGCCAGCCGCTCAACGTGTTCCTCAAGGAGCGCATTTTCACGCCGCTGAAGATGACCGACACCGACTTCTTCGTGCCGGAGGCGAAGTGGTCGCGCTTGGTGACGGTCTACTCGCCGGACGGCCGGGGCGGCATTCGGCCGATGACCGATCCGGAGTCGTTCGGCAACGCGCAGTTTTCGCCATGGCAGTACTACCGGGCCGGGAAGACCTATTTCTCGGGCGGTGCCGGCCTCGCCTCAACCGCCAGCGACTACGCGCGCTTCGGCAACATGCTGCTCAACGGCGGCACGCTCGACGGCGTACGGCTTCTCAGTCCGAAGACGATCGAGATGATGACCATCAGCCATACCTCGGAACTGACGCCGCCGTTGCAGTTGCTCGGTCCCGGCGTCGACTTCGGTCTCGGCTTCCGCGTCGTCACCGACCTCGCTCAGACGCAGACACTCGGATCGAACGGCCTGTATGGCTGGAGCGGCATCTACGGCACGTTCTTCTGGATCGATCCCAAGGAGAGGCTGGTGGCGATCATGATGGTGCAGCGCTACCCGGGATCGCAGGTGGCCGGCACGTTCCAGCCGATGGTGTATCAGGCGCTGGTGCGGTGATCCGGCGCCCCTAGACCGACGGCGACTTTCCGCCCAGCACCGCGACCGCCTTGTCGATGTCCTGGTGCGTGTTGAACACCGACACCGCGAGGCGGATGCGGTTTTCGTTTGCGACAATCGTGCCGGTGACGTGTCCCGCCTGCAGCAGCTTCTGCGTGGCGCCCGCGTCCTTCAGTTCGAACGCCACGATTGGCGTCTCGGTGTCGAGCGGCGTGAGCGGCTTGTAGCCGAGTGGTGGCAGCTCTTCTTGCAGGCGATTGGTGAGCTGCCTGGCGTGCGTGCGGATGTTCGACAGCCCCAGCTGGTTGACATAGTCGATGCCGGCGTTCACGCCCGCGGCCAGGATCACCGGAATGCCGCCGGTCTCGTAGCGGGCGGCGCCGGGCAGCGGCTCCCACGTCAACTCCGCGCGATTGAAGTTCGACACCTGCCGATGCCCGTACCTCGTCGTCGGCAGCACCGTGCCCTGCAGATCTTCCCGCACGTAGAGGAAGCCGATGCCGCGTTCGCCCATCAGCCACTTGTAGGTGCCGGACGCGGCGAAGTCGATGCCGAGCGCCTTGACGTCCACCGGCAATGCGCCGACCGCCTGGATGATGTCCGCAAACACCAGCGCGCCGCGCGCGTGTGCGATCGCGCTGATCGGCTTCACGTCGTGCATGAAGCCGTTGACGTTCGACACCAGTGCGATCGAGACCAGCCTGGTGTTGCGATCGATGGCCTTCGCCATGTCTTCCGGATCGATCGCCCAGTTGCGGTGCTTGACGATGCGCAGCTCGGCGCCTGTCTTTTCGAGCTCCTTGTACATGTACAGCGACGAGGTGAAGTGCAGCTCGTCGATGACGATGTTGATGCCGCGCAGCGAGCCCGACCCGAGCAGTCCCAGCACGACGATGTTCTCGCCGTCGGAGGTGTTGGCGGTGAAGGCGATCTCGGTGCCGGCGGCGTTGATCATCGCGCCGAATTTCTTCTTCAGCTCGTCCTGCTGCCGCGGCCCGAAATCCGCGCGCCCCTCGCCGGGGCCGAGCAGCCGGTAATCGACGACGCCCTTCATGGCATTGGCGGCGAACGTGCCGACCGGATGCAGGGCGGCGGAATTCAGATACGTGTCGCGAGCGACTGAAGGAAAGTCGGCGCGAACCGAGGCAGCGAAGACGCCCGCTCGTCCGGATTGATGGAGAAGGGGAGTGTCCGCCTTGATGCGGACGGTCGACGCGAATGCGCCGGCCGCAACGAGAAACTCGCGTCGATTCATGATTCCTCCCGTAGCCCGTAGCCCGTCCTAGTTCAGCTCGCGCGTCACCCACATGAACTGCTGGACGTCGATCATGTCCTTCGCGCCAAGCGGTGCCAGCCGTTCCAGCAGCGACCGCGCCATGCGCAGCGCCGCGTCGTAGGTCTCCCAGTTCGGCGTGGTGTCGTATTTCAGGTCCGCCGTCATGCGCGCCGCCATCAGGTCGGTGTTGGTGGGCTTCAACGCGATGAATCGCGTCGGATCGGCCAGGAACGGCAGCAGCGTGACGATGGGCCAGGTGTGCACCTTGCCGCCGTCCGCCGGCAACTGGCTCACCGCCTCGGCCATCTGCTTGAACGACAGCCTCGTCGGGTTCGCCATAAACGCCAGCGTGAAACCGAGCACCTTGGTGGAGGCCTCGTCGCCCTTGGCGAACGCCTTGTGCACGGCTTTCATTTCGAACGGCGACAGGACGTTGGTGGCACGGAAAATACCGTCGAGCAGGTTGGCGATTTCGGCGTGCTGCCCCTGGTCAACCATGGCGCCGCCACGGCCGTCCGCGAAGTTGGCGGCGAAGGTCTCCTGCGCCGCGCGCTTGTTGCGGTAGTCGGCATCGATCAGCTTCTCGTCCGCGAACTTGCCCGGATAGGTCTGCTCGAACCACGCCACGGCGTCGTCGATGCCGTTGGCGAGATCCTTCACTTTCCGCTTGCTGCCCTTCTTCGGCTTGGCGGGACCGACCTCGACGCCGTCGAGCTCTGGATCGCTTTGCACGCTGGATTTGGTCAGCTGCGGCGCGTCTTCGCGCAGTTTGCGTTGTGGGCCTTGCGGGGAGTTGGCAAGCGACGGGAAGTGAATGATGGCGTACGGCGACAGGATCTCAATCACCTTGCCGCGCTTCCAGACGGTATGTTCAACCAGGATCCCGACATCGTTCGGGGTCAAAACCATCCGCCTATCTTACGCCGGATGCCGTTAACAAACTGTTGGCAATGTTCAGGCGCGAACTCAGGTGAGATGAGGCCATGCATCGAATCCGTTGTGTGTTCGCGACCTTGGTTGCCGTGGCGCTCGTCACCGTGCCGGCGGCAGTTGCCCAGGAGGTGGTGCGTAAGGAGGCGCCGGCTGAGATCCGTACGTTGTTCCAGGCGCTGACCAAAGCCGCCAATGGCGACGCTGCCGCATGGAAGGCGTTTGCGCAGGCCCACTACACGCCGGCGCGCTTGAAGAAGGAAACCGCCGCCCAGCGTGCCGCGTTCCACCAGCAGATCGCCGACAAGTTCGGCACCGTGGCGATCAACGGCGTTCGCCGCGAAGGTCCCGACGCGCCGCTTCAGGTCATGGCCAAGGGATCGAAAAGCGAAGGCACCATCCGGGTCGATCTTGCTCTCGACTCCCCGAAGATTGACGCCATCAGCGTCGATGGCGGCGGCCCCGTGGCCGCCGCTGATCCCAACGGCCATGTTCGCGCTGGCCGCACTGCTGCTCGCCGCGCTCGGCATTTACGGCGTGCTGTCGTATTCGGTGACGCAGCGGACGAAGGAGATTGGCCTCCGCACGGCGCTCGGCGCATCCGGCGGCAACACCGTGGCGATGATCGTCCGCAGCAGCGTGGGCATGGTCGCGATCGGCGGCGTGATTGGTCTGGTGGCTGCGGTGCTGCTGGCGCGATCCATGGCCGGCATCCTGTATGCCGTCGGCCCCTTCGATCTGCCGGCGTTCGCCCCCGCGCGATTGACGCTGCTGATGGCCGGACTGGTCGCGAGCCTGCTGCCCGCGCTGCGATTGACGAAGGTGGATCCGATCGTGGCGCTACGCGCGGACTGACGCCGGCTTGAAGTCGAACAGCGTGCCGCCCTTGGCGAAGTGGCTTGCGAACAACTGGCCGAGCGTCCACGTGAGCGCGTACGCCGAGAGCGGCATCGCGATGATGGCGCCGGCCGTGCCGATGCCGGGCACGGACTTCATCAGCCGTGCGCTGGTCGTGTAGGCAAACCGGGTCGCGCCCATGCTGGTGATCGATGCGGCGATCATCGACTTGGCCAGCTGCTCGTCAGACGACAGGTGGTAGTGCGCGGCGAGCGCCGACAGCATCTTCACCTGCACACCGGTGATCACCATGAAGTCCAGGAACGGTATTGGGATCGCTCCTGCAGTCGCCGCATACTTCGCATAGCTGGCCACGATGGCGTGCGCCGCGGCTTCGTGCGACGTGACTTCCGGTGCCGCGGCATTCACGGCCGGTGCTGCGGCATTGACGATCGGTGTGGCATCGGCCGCCGCTGCACTCCCAGCTGCCGCCGGAGCCTCTGAGCGGTACACCCAGTCCGTCTTCGGCGTGCTCGATTCGACGTTAGTGGATGGAAGGTTGAATTCCGGCTTGCGCTTTTTCGCCATAGGTCGTCTCCGTCTCGATCGTTTGCGCGCCGTCGAGTTGAGCGACGAGCGCCGAGTAGTCTTCCGCCGCCCGGCTGGCCGGCGCGTATTCCCAGATTGTCTGGTGCGCCGCCGCCGCGTACGTCAGATCGATGCACTGGCGGATGCCTCGCTCGAACAACGCCGGTCCCATTTCCTTGTCCGCCGCCAGCGCCTGCAGCGTCGCCCTGCTGGCATGCGTGTTCATGTTCACCGCGGTTGGCACCACTGCCGCGAGCGTCAGCTGACGATCGGGCCACAGGCTCCGTATCTCGTTCACGCCATTCAATGTCTGCCGCGCGCCGGCCAGCGCCATGGTGTCCATGCCGACCGGCATGACGATCTCACCAACGCACAGCAACGCATTGTAGGTGAGCAGGTTCATGGCCGGCGACGAATCGATCACCATCACGTCGAATCCATGCAGGTCCTTCATCCGCCTCGATAACAACGTTTCGCGTTGCACCGTGCCCGCGAGCACCGTCTCCAGCGTGAACGCCGCCGGGGTGGACACGATCACACCCAGGCCGGGACGCGAATCCACCTCGATGATCGCCTCCGCCGGCGCGACCTCGCCGAGCATGACTTCGCGAATGGTGTGTGGAGATGACAGGCCCAGCAGGTTCCCGACGTTGCCCTGTGGATCGGCGTCGACCAGGAGAACCCGCCGTCCCCGTGCGCGGAGGCCGGCGGCGATCTGCACGGCGGTCGTAGTCTTGCCGACGCCGCCCTTCATGTTCACGACCGCCAGGGTGCGCATTGGTGTGCAAATACTACACCAAATGCCAATCACTCATTTCTCAAAGCTCCATCAGGGGAATGCCCTGGAAGGCCAAGATCAAAACGCCAACCATGACAGCCAGCCAGAGGATGCTCGCGGCAATCACGGCGTTACGCGAGTTGGTGAGAAACCCCAGCAACGGCAAGGCCTACATGCTGTGCAGGCCGATGAGGTGCGCAATGCGGAGGTCGCCATGCTGCGTCGACCAGTTGACGAACGGCAACCCGGGCCCGCCGTCGGGCGCGCCCACAGTGTGAGCGTTGTTGCCGACCATCACCCCACCGCTGCAGGCAGCCGAGAATGAACAACGCGATCCCGAGCCGGATACCCCACAAGTAGCCCTCGCGGTGCGCCGGTGTGTCGCGCCTGACGTTCCACAGGAACACGCCCACGGTGAGTGTGACGGTCGCTATGCCGATGCCTATCAAAGCGAAAATGATGGCGTCGAGTGGCGTGGAGTTGTTGAAGTGCGAGGTCGTGCCGCGCGCGGCCTGTACGACGATGCCGGCGATTTCGAGGACCATCGTCGGGCCGACGATCCAGCGGACGATGGCCCGGACCCTGGACGACGGGACTTCAGGCATGTATCACGCGAGCGTCCAGAGGAAGATCGCCACTGATGCCAGGAACTTCATCGGCTTGATCCAGGGGTTGATGCCGAGAATCAGCCGCTGATCGCCAATCGACAGCAGCGCGCAGACGACGAAGCCAAACAGCATCGTCGTGCCGATCCAGAAGAGCAGCGGGTCGCGATGGCGGAGTTCCGTGATCATCATGCCTCTAAGACGACGTGCTTGAGCTTGGCGGTTCGCATGGCGAAATAGAACAGCAGGCCGATGGGGCCCAGCATGAAGGTCATCAACAGGCAGGGAATCATCACGAGATGCAAAATCCCGAGGCGCTGCGAGTCGCGGATTTCCCAGGCGCCGATGAACAAGTCGAAGCAGAGATAGTGGATCCACCCGGCCAGCAGCAGCTCGCGTTTCTGGAACAGCAACGCGACTTCGGCCAATGAGCCGAAGCCCCCCTCGGCGCCCTGCATGTGCATGGCGATCAGGTAGAGATAGATCGCTGCCAGCAGCAGCGGCGCGATCAAAGCGGAAATGATTTGTGTGAAGGGTTGCCTGGGAACGATGACCAGCACCAGCCAGCCAACGACGGCGACCAGGGTGGCCATTGAGAAGATCTGCTCCAGAGCCATGGAGACGATTGTAAGCGGGCTACGGGCTATGGAAGACGGGTGCTCCTTGTTAGCCCGCTAGCCCGCTAGCCCGACGTCCCAGCCGCGCTGGTCGTCGACGTGCCGTAGTAGATCGAGTTGAACAGGAACTTGAAGGTACCGTGTGGCTGCGCGCGGAAGGTGATTTCCGGTCCGAGCAGGAAGACCTTGCCCTTGCCGACCTTCGCTTCGGCGGCCGCGACGCCGTCTTCCAGATAGTGCTGGCCCCACGCCCAACCGGAGCGCAGCGATTCTTTGCCCGCGAACCACGCGACCGGGCGCACGCCGTTCATCACCGCGCTCGGGCCGAGGTGCAGCACCGGGCTGTTGTCGAACATCACGTCGACGGTCTTCTCGAAGCCGTAGGCGAGCGGGCTGGTGTTGTCCACCGCGACCTGCAAAATCGATCCCGGAATGTAGTACTTGTCGCGCGGCAGCGACCGCTCGGTGCCGTTGTTGATCTCAACCAGGTGATCGCTCACCGGCAGGCCGAGATGACGGCCGAGCGTTGCCGATCCGCCGTAGGCGACGATGGTGCCGCCGGCCTCGGCGAATTCCCTCAGCTTCGGAATGGTGTTCTTGATGGTCACGCGACCGAGGTGACCGCGGTATTCCTCCGGCAGGTCGGCCGCTGCCGGCTGACGTCCGCCGCCACCGAAGCCGCCGCCACCTTCCGTTTCCGGAATGCCGCCGTCGGGGAAGATCAGCACGTCGAACTTCGACCTGAGGTTGCCGGCGTCGAGCGTGTTCGGGAACACCCGCTCGAAGTCGAACTCGAACTGTTCGAGCAGCCAGCGCGTCCACCCTGACGGCATGGAGCCGCCGTAGATGTCCCACAAACCGATGCGCGGCCTGGTCAGGCGATACATCGTGCCCGACGGGCGCGTCGTCACCGCGGTGAAGTTGAGGCCGAGGTCCGCGGCGGCCTTGTCGAGCACCGCCTTCGTGGTCGGCTTGGCGGCGATGAAGATGGCGCCGGTGCCGTCGGCACTCTGCCAGCTGCGGTCGCCGACGAACGCGACGTCCTCGTTCGCCTTCAGCAGCCGATTGATGGCGATGAAGGCGTCGTTCTGGTGATGGGCGACGACGTAGCCGACAGTGTTTCCTGCTGGGGCGCCGGCAGCGTCGGTGACGCGGCCGGGTGCCGGCTTCTGCAGACCGGTGAGCTTCTCGAACGGGCCATCGAATCCGTCGAGGATGCGATCGAACTTCACGCCCATCTGGTAGGCGAGCGTCCAGCCGGCGTTGTCGTAGGGCGGAATCGGCGGACCACCGGGGAACTGGAAGTCGTTGGGATGATCCTGCGGCTCGAACATGTCGAGCACGTGGGGACGGAACGCCTGCGCCGACTTCACCACCCACGAGCTCGCGGGGTACTGCTTGCCGCCGACGCTGAACGCGGCGGTGGCGCGATGAATCGTCACGCCGTTCTTGATCAACGCGTTGATGAACTTGGTCGCGGTCAGGAAGTCGGGCTGATTCGCCGGCAGGATGTAGCCGCGCGGATCGCGCCACTCCGGCTTGTGCGCCAGCGCCTCGTACTGCGAGATTGGCACCGTGTTACGCGCGAAGCCGCCGACCTGCATGCGCGGATCGCCGGCATCCACCTTCTGCGCCCTGGCAATCTCGTCTTTGATCGCCTGCAGGCGGCGCGGATACACCGTCCAGGTGTCCTTGCTGCCCCTGGCAATGCTGTCGCGGCCCATCTGGTAGATGTTGTAGAGGAAGATCTCGCGGTTGCGCGACGCGACGTCGAGCACCGCCCAGTTCGCGGTGGTCGAATAGTCTACCGACTGGCGGAAGTGCCATTTCTGCGGCTGGATCGGGAACGGCAGATCGGCGCTCGCCATCTGGCGATCCGGCACGAACGCCACTTCCATCGGCGTCGGGCTGCCGATGGTCTCCGTCAGCAATCCAATCATGTTGTGAAAGTACGGCGAGGTGCGCAGGCCGCCGTTCCACCACGTCGAGTAGTTCGCGCCGCGCCGCATGGTCGCGCCCGGCTTGTTCTCGGCGACGAAGCGGTTGTGCATGGCGGAGCCGACGACGTCGAGGCCGGTGATGATCAGCGGGTGATAGTGGTAGTTGGCCGGATCGCGGAACGGCGGGGCGAACAGGATGGTGCCGGTGGGTCCCGTCTGGTGATGGTTGTAGATGATCTGCGGGAACCACTCGTGATAGAGCTGCGTGTTGATGTTGATCGACTCGTTCTGCGCCGACATGTAGAAGTCACGGTTGTTGTCGTGACCGATGTACTTCTGGTAGAGCCGCGGCAGGCTGCCCATTTCGCGCTTGGTCGGATCCGGGTTGCGCATGTACCAGTCCGAGACCAGTTCCATGCCGTCGGGGTTGGCGTGCGTGGCGAGGATGATCACGTCGCGCAGGAAGCGCATGTTCTCGGCGTCGGTCTTGCTCACCAGCTGATAGATGGTCTCGGTCAGCTGCTGTGCGCCGAGCACTTCGGTGGCGTGCAGGCCGCCGTCGATCCACACCACCGCCTTGCCGTCGCGAGCCAGCACGCGGGCCTGGTCGTCGGTGAGTCCCTCGGCCAGCGCGAGGCGGCGTGCAATGTCCTGATACTTTGCCAGGTGCTTGTGGTTCTCCGGCGAGGTGATGATCGCCATCAACTGATCTCGGCCCTCGGCGGTCTTGCCGATCGACTGCACAGTCATGCGATCGGACTCGGCATCGAGCTTCCTCATGTACTCGGTGAACTTGGTGTAGTTCGGGAGCACGTAGTCGGCGCCGATGTCGTGGCCGAAAAAGGCTTTGGGAGTCGTGACCTTCGGCGCCGCGGTTTGCGCGTAGGGCGAGGCCAGCGACAGCGTCACGAAGACGATGACCAGAGAGAGCGTGCGAAGTCTGAATTGCATCCGCAAAGTATACAGGCCGACGAGGGCCGCGGGCTTCCCGCTGCGGGCGCTATGAAGAACCCAAAGCGCGTGCGAATCGTAAAAGTGTGTCGTCTTCTCCCCGCCGGGCGATGAGTTGAATGCCCGCCGGTAATCCGGCGGTCTTCGCAGGGACTGAAATCGCAGGCGTGCCGGCGGCGTTGAACGGCCAGGTATTGCGCAGGATCCGTGTACCGTCGATCGGGCCGGTGATCGGCGGGGCGACGGCGGCCACGGTGGGCGTGAGGATGATGTCCACCGAATCGAAGAGCGTGTCGACGGCCGCCTGGTAGTCCTCGAGCGCGGCGAGACCCGTTTCGTATTCCGCGATGCTCGGGCGCGGCGACGAGAAGAAGCCGGCCATTGATTTCGAGAACGACGCCGGGCTGGTACGCCAGTCTGGGCCGAACCGGCTCCACATCTCGAACGCAAACACCGGATCGAACACCCGCGCCATCGTCTTGTCGTCGACAGGGACGTCGACGCGGGTGATGCGATGGCCGAGTGAGCCGAGATGTGCCACGCCGTCGAGAAACGGCGTGTTGACCTCGTCCGGGCCGGTGAAGAAGTAGGGGTTGGCCACGCCGACTCGCATGGGCGATGTCTGCGTGAGTGTCGGCAGACCGGTGACTATCTGCATGTCCTCGACGGTGCGGGTCAGGAAGCCGACGTGATCGAACGTCGGTGATGCGGCGATCAGTCCCTGCGTGCTGAATCGGCCGTGTGTCGGTTTGAATCCCACGCATCCGCAGAACGCCGCCGGGATGCGGACGCTGCCGCCGGTATCGCTGCCGGTCGCCGCGGCGCAGAGGTGGGCGACGACGGCGGCCGCGGATCCACCGCTCGATCCACCAGGGATGCGGGTGTGATCGGCGGGGTTGCGCGTGGTGCCGAAGAACGGGTTGATCGTCGACACACCGCCGCCGAGCTCGTGGGTGTTGGTCTTGCCGACCAGCACCGCGCCGGCATCTTCGAGCTGCTGGACGATCGCCGCGTTGGTGTCGGGGGTGTAGTCCTCGAAGAGCAGCGATCCCGCGGTGGTGCGGACGCCCCTGGTTTCGAACAGATCCTTGTGCGCGATCGGAATGCCGTAGAGGCGCGGCAGCACGCTCTTGCGCGAGGGCAGCGCCTTCGCCTCCCGACGCGCGAGGTCGGCGGTCACGGTGATGAACGCGTTCAGGGATGGATTCAGTTGCTCGATGTGAGCGAGATAGGCGTTGGCCAGCTGCAGCGGCGTGATGTCGCGCGAGGCCAGGCGCTGACCGGCCTGGGCGATGGTGAGGGAGGTGAGGTCCGGCGACTGGGCACCGATCGCACGCACTGCGACGATCGGTGCAGCCAGGATCGCAGAAATCGCCTCACGCCGACGCATTCCCTGCCAATTGTAAAGGGGACTGACCCCAAAGGTGCCAGAATGAGCGTAGGTTCTGCGATGCCGGTGTCTCCTTTTGGCTCATGGCCGTCACCACTTAGTGCAGCTCGCGTAACCGCCGGCGCACTGCGGCTCGATCAGATTCAGCTCGATGGCCGCGACGTCTACTGGCTCGAGGGCCGCGCCTCAGAAGGCGGCCGGAACGTCGTGGTCTGCAACGGAGACGACGTGACGCCGCAAGGCTTCAACGTACGCTCGCGCGTGCACGAGTACGGCGGCGCGGCCTACACGGTACACAACGGCACGGTGTTCTTTTCGAATTTCGCCGATCAACGCATTTACCAGCAGCAGCGAGGCAACGCGCCGGAGCCGATCACAGAGGCTGGACCCTGCTACGCCGACTTCCGAATGGATGCCACGCGCTCGCGGCTGATCGGCGTTCGCGAACACAACGGCGAGAACGCCATCGTGGCAATCCCCACCGCCACGGCGGCGGCCGGCAAGCCCGGCGTGCTCGTTGAAGGCGCCGATTTCTACTCGGATCCGATCGTCAGGCCCGACGGGAAGTTCCTCGCGTGGCTCGAGTGGCGGCATCCGAACATGCCGTGGGACGGCACCGATCTGTGGGTCGCGCTGTTCAAAGCCGACGGCTCGGTCGGCGCGCGCCGGCACGTGGCCGGCGGGCGCGCGGAATCGATCTTTCAGCCCGAGTGGGCCCCGGACGGCCGCCTCTACTTCGTGTCGGATCGCACGGGGTGGTGGAACCTGTATCGATGGAGCCCTTCGACTTCGCTCAGGGCAGGTGGCGACCCGTCCGAAGCCGTGCACCCAATGGCCGCCGAATTCGGCAAGCCGCAGTGGACGTTCAGCATGGTCACGTATGCCTTCGCTGGACGGACGCAGATTGCGGCGACCTACACAGAAGGCGGGCGATGGAAGCTGGGCCTCATCAACACTGAGACCAGACAGTTCGAGGCCGTTGACCTGGGCGGCACAGAGCCGATTGAATCCATACGATCCAGGGCCACCGAAGGCGCCGAAGGCTCAGAAGTATTCTTTGTCGGAGGATCACCGACCCAGCCGTTGGCGGTGATGACTGCGAGTGGAACAATCCTCCGGTCATCATCGTCTGACACGATCACGCGCGACTGGATCTCGGTGCCCGAGGCGGTGACCTATCGCGTCAAGGATCGCGACGTCCACGCGTTCTACTATCCGCCGACGAATCCCGATTTGCAGGCGCCGCCAGGCGAGAAGCCGCCGCTGCTGGTCGTCACACACGGCGGTCCGACGGGCGCGACGCTGGATGTGCTCGATCCCAAGGTGCAGTTCTGGACCAGTCGCGGCTTCGCGGTGCTGGACGTGAACTACAGCGGCAGCACCGGCTACGGACGGCCCTATCGCGATCGGCTCCGAGGGCAATGGGGCATCGCCGACGTGGAAGACGCCGTCGGCGGCGCCCAGGCGATGGTGGCGATGGGGAGGGCCGATGCCAACCGCCTGATCGTCCGCGGCGGCAGCGCCGGCGGCTACACCACGCTCGCCGCGCTCACGTTCCACGACACCTTCAAGGCCGGCGCGAGCTACTACGGCATCAGCGACCTCGAAGTGCTGCAGGTCGACACGCACAAGTTCGAGTCGCGCTACAACGACACGCTGATCGGACCCTACCCGGACGCGCGCGACACCTACAGGGCTCGTTCGCCGATTCATTTCACGGATCGTCTGTCGTGCCCGATCATCCTGTTCCAGGGGCTGGAGGACAAGGTCGTGCCGCCCAATCAATCCGAGCGGATGGCCGAGGCGGTTCGCCGCAAGGGCCTGAAGGTGAAGTACGTCGCCTTCGAAGGCGAACAGCATGGCTTCCGCAAGGCAGAGAACATCATCCGCTCGCTCGAGGAAGAACTGGCGTTCTACCGCGACGTCTTCGGCATGGCACCGGCGTGAGTCGACCTGCAATATTTCTATATGGCAATATGGTTATATGACAGTCATCGAGCTCTCCACCATCCTCGCCGCTGTTTGCGGTCGTGCCGCTGCTGATCGGCTCGGGCCTGGTCCAGGCGGGCGCCACCGACACGTGCGCCATGGGCATGCGACGGGCCGCGGCCGCGTCGTTGTTCTCGATCGCGCTGGCCGCCGGCGCCGCGCTGCCGCGCTACGCGGCGCACACCTCACTCGGGTGGACGTTCATCGTGCCGTTTGCGCTGATCGCCTCTGCTGCTGCACTGGTGGGCAGCCGCATCAGCGACCGATTGCCGCAACGCCGATTACAGCAGGCAGTTGCCGTTAGCCTCGTTGTGCTCGGATCACTCATCATCACGCGGGGATAGCGTCAGAAGAGGCCGCCATGTTCGTCAAACGTTGTTTCGAACCGTTGATTGCGCAGGCAAGTTACCTGATTGGCTGCCACAGTGCCGGTGAAGCGATTGTCATCGACGCCAATCGCGACATCGAGCAGTACGTGACCGCCGCCGAGCAGGCCGGGCTGCGCATTACGCTGGTCACCGAAACCCACATTCACGCAGACTATGCCTCGGGATCGCAGGAGCTGGCGCAGCGGACGGGCGCCAGTCTTGGTCTCTCCGATGAGGGCGGTGCCGACTGGAAGTACCTCTTTCCGCACGATCGCCGACTGAAACACGGCGATCGAATGACGCTCGGCAACGTCAAGGTCGACGTCCTGCACACGCCCGGACACACACCCGAACACCTCGCTTTTCTGATCACCGACGGCGCCGCCGCCGATCGGCCGATTGCCGCCGTGACCGGCGACTTCGTGTTCGTCGGTGATGTCGGACGCCCCGATCTGCTCGAGAAGGCCGCAAAGATCGCGGGGACGATGGAGAGTGCCGCGCGGACGTTGTGGCACAGCCTGCAGGCGTTTGCGAACTCCCCGGACTGGCTGCAGATCTGGCCGGGGCACGGCGCCGGGTCGGCGTGCGGCAAGGGCATCAGCGCCATTCCGCACAGCACGCTCGGCTACGAGCGGCTGTTCAACTGGGCGTTCAACGTGAAGTCCGAAGACGAGTTCGTGGCCCGGGTGTTGTCCGGCCAGCCCGATCCGCCGCCGTACTTTGCGGTCATGAAGACGGTGAACAAGCAAGGCCTACAGGCCCACGGGCTCGCGGGCCCACAGGGGCGGCCGACGCTGGATGAAGTGCTCGCCCAGGGACATCTGGTGGTGGATACCCGTCCCGCCGAACAATTCGCCGAGAGTCATCGTCATGGCGTCATCAACATTCCGCTCAACGGATCGTTTGTGACGTGGGCCGGGTGGCTGATTCCCTACGACCGCGACTTCTTCGTGATCACGGATCGGTGTGATGAGGTGCGGCGCGCCTTGCGATTGATCGGCCTCGATCGCATCGCCGGCCACTTCCCGGAGTTCGCCGGGCCGGGCGGCCAAAGCGTGCCGCAGATGTCGGTCGATCAGTTGAACGGGGCGTTCACGGTGATCGACGTTCGGAACGACAACGAGTGGAAGGCCGGCCACATCCCGTCGGCCATGCACATCCCGCTCGGCCGCCTCCAGGAGCGTATCGTCGAAGTCCCGGCCGACAAGCCGGTGGTCGTGCAGTGCCAAATGGGCGGGCGCTCGGCGATTGCCGCGTCGATTCTGCAGAAGCTCGGCCGGACGAACGTGACGAACCTGGCCGGCGGCTACGCCGCGTGGGAAGCCAACCAACATGCGACACCACAAGCGACTCGAGCCTGAAATCCTGGAGGCGGTGGCGGATGGTTTCAAGGTGCTGGCCGAGCCCGCGCGGCTGGCCATCCTCAACGTGCTTCGCAAAGGGCCGATGAGCGTGACCACGCTGATCGACGAGACGGGCCTCAGCCAGGCCAACCTCTCGAAGCACCTGCAATTGCTCCACACCCACGGATTCGTGCAACGCCAGCGCGAGAAGTCGTGGGTGTACTACTCGCTCGCCGACCGGAGCGTGTTCTCGCTGTGTGAGATCATGTGTGCACAGCTCGACCGGCATGTGGCCGTCAAGCGCTACGCATCTCGATGAAAAAGATTCTCGCCGGCTGCCTGGTCGTCCTCGTCATCGCCCTGATTGGGTTCGGCGTGGCCGGCTACTACGCCTACCGGCTGATGCTCGAAAACGCTGGTGACGTGATCGCGCGCGCCAGGGACATGGCGGCGCTCGGCGATCGCGTGGTGAACAGGACGCCCTACGTGCCGCCTGACCACGGGGAGCTGACGCCGGCGCAGGTCGAGCGCTTCCTGGCGGTTCAGACGCGCGTGCGCAGCGAACTCGACAGCCAGTGGAAAGAGATCCAGACGCGATCCGAGGAGATTCGCAGCAAGACCGAGGGCAACGCGCGCCTGTCGTTCTCGGAGGTCACCTCGATTTTCACCGACCTCGCAAACGTCTACCTGGATGCCCGCCGCGCGCAGGTGGTGGCACTCAACACGCAGAAGTTCTCCGACGCCGAGTACACCTGGGTGCGACGCCGCGTCTGGGAGGCGGCCGGCATTGAGCTGGCCAGCGGCATGGACCTGTCGGCGATTGAAGACGTGGCGCGCATGGGCACGCAGCGGCCCGATTTCGAACTCCCGGCCATGCCGACG
This sequence comes from Acidimicrobiia bacterium, assembly GCA_016871275.1. GTDB lineage: Bacteria > Acidobacteriota > Vicinamibacteria > Vicinamibacterales > UBA2999 > 12-FULL-67-14b. The sequence goes on from VFZG01000036.1 coordinate 21,908, forward strand.
CTCGAAGTCCCCGACGCCAACGTCAAGCTCGTCAAGCCGCACACCGCGAAGCTGAAAGACTGGATCCCGATCGCGGTGCTCGGCCTCTAAGGGAACGACGGTTTCACATGAATCGAGTCGAGCAAATCTGGATCAAGCGCATGAAGAGCGGTCCGATGGATCCTGTTCAGAAGGCGCAGGTCGTCGCCGGCCAAGGCATCGTCGGCAATGCCAACCAGGGCGGCAAGCGCCAGGTGACCATCGTCTCCGCGAAGCACTGGCAGGACGTCACCGCGCCGCTCGGCCACACACCCGACGTGAAGATGCGGCGCGCGAACCTGCTGGTCTCCGACGTCGACTTCATCGCGTCGCACGGCAGGATCCTGAAGATTGGCCACGTGCGTGTGCGCATTTACGGCGAGACGCGGCCGTGCGAACAAATGGACATGGCCGCCCCGGGCTTGCAGGCGGCCATGTCGGTGCCGTTTGGCGGTGGTGCGTTCGGCGAGATCCTCGATGACGGCGAAATTGCCGTCGGGGATCCCGTCGAGATGACGTAGCGGCGAGTGACAGTTAGCGGCGCATCACCTTCACGCCACCGTTGGTGGTGCTGATCGATCCGGCACTGGAGCTGGCGCTGAATCTGATCGGCCCGGCGCTCGGCGTTGCGGCGCGCGCGATCCGCCCGGCGCTGGGCGAGATTGAGCCGCCGTTCGATCTGGTGCTCGACGCGTTCCCACGTGCGGCTGATGGTGGACTGGGCCGGTCAATCGAGTTGCGGACGCCATCCCGGATATCGGCGTGCCGGTTGGGTTCCCAGGTGAACAGCTGGGCTGCGGGGGCGGCGGCCATCCCAACCAGGATGGCCAAGGTGAAGAGGATAGGACGGGTAGCCGTCGTCTTCATGGCTTCTTGGACGGCAACGCCACCAAAAACGTTTGTCAGTCTTCGTCGGTCGCCCGCGGACGAGTGGGCTCGGCGCTCCATTCCGACCACGAACCGGGGTAGATTCGCGCCCCGTGAATCCCCGCATGTTCTAGAGCCAGCAGGTTATGGCAGGCCGTGACCCCCGAGCCGCAATAGACCACCACGTCCCGCGGATCGTGCCCCTTGATGACCGCATCCCACTGGGTCTTGAGGTCGTCGGGTGCCTTGAAGGTCTTCTCGGTGGTCAGGTTCTGCTGAAAGAAGTAGTTGGCCGCGCCGGGAATGTGCCCGCCGACCGGGTCCAGCGTCTCGTTGATGCCGCGATACCGCTCCGGCGTCCGCGCGTCGACCAGCAGCCGCAGCGGATTGCCAAGATCCTTCTGCACGTCATCAACGGTGAGCCGCCATCCCGGACGAGGCGACCCCTTGAAGTTGGCCCGCGTAGACGACTCGACACCGCCGCGAACGGGGTGGCCTTCTCGCTGCCAGCGCGCCAGGCCGCCGTCCAGCACGGCGACGGCATCGTGCCCCATCCAGCGCAGCATCCACCAGAGCCGGCTCGCAAACATGCCGTTGTCGGCATCGTAGGCAACGACCTGCATGCCCGGCGAGATGCCCAGGTCGGAGAAGTTGCGAACCATCACGTCGATGTCGGGCAGCGGATGCCGGCCGTTCTTGCCCGTCTTGTTGCCGGATAGATGCCGATCCAGGTGCGCGTAGCGCGCGCCAGGAACGTGCGCGTCGCGATACTGCTCCTCGCCCTTCACGGGATTCGCCAGATCGAAACGGCAGTCGATCACGACCCAGGCCGGATCCGCGAGTCTTGTGGAGAGCGCCGACGGATCGATCAGTGTGCTATGCATGCAATTGCTCAGCGAGCTGATGCAGGAACAATCCTACATCCGTCACGAGGCCGATGGTCTGCGTCGAGCCGCGATCGGACAACTTCGTCACGACCGCGGGGTTGATGTCGACGCAGATGACTTTCACCCACGACGGCAGCATGTTGCCGACGCCGATGCTGTGCAGCATGGATGACAACATGACGACGACGTCGACGCCAACGATGGCTGTGCTGTAGGCGTCCTGCGCTTCGACCAGGTCCATCATCGTCTCCGGCAGCGGCCCGTCGTCCCTGATCGATCCGGCGAGGATGTAGTGGACGCCGTGTTTGTGACAGGCGTGCATGATGCCCGACGTCAGCACGCCGCTCTGCACGGCGCGGCCAATGCCGCCCGCGCGGCGCACGGCGTTGATGGCGCGCATGTGATTGCGATGGCCGTGCTCGACGGGATGGCCGCTGTTGAGATCGATCCCGAGCGAGGTGCCCGACATGGCGACTTCGATGTCGTGCACCGCGAGCGCATTGCCGGCGAGCAGTACGTCGACATAACCACGTGCGATCAGGTCGCAGAAGTACTGGGAGCCGCCGGTGTGCACGACCACCGGTCCGGCGACGAACGCGATTCGACCGCTGCCCTGTTTGACGCGCCTCATCAAGTCGGCCACGCGCGCGACGGCGGTCTCCACCCGCCGCTCGGACGACACCTCGTTGCTCATGAAGCCGAACGTCGGCTTGTCGCGCTGCTGCACCTCTGGGGACACTTTGAGGCCCTGCATGCCGCACACAATGCGGTCGCCTTTGCGGATGTCGCGAAGCTTGCGGCATGCCACTGTCGAACCCGTCACCACCAGCGCCGCGTCCATGCGCTGGTGCTCAGCCACGACCCAGGCGCCATCGAGAAACACCGACGTGCGGTGATTGGTGGTGGAGTAGAAGTCTTCGGGGGCCGCGCCGTCCATGTCGGCGGCGCGGAGCAGCGCTGCCGGCGTGCCTTTCACGTAGCAGCCGAAGACCGACAGCCTGGACAGCAGATCCTGCAGCCGATCATCCGTCGCCGCGGTCAGCTTCAGCGTGAGGTGTGAGCCTTGCTCGTTGGTGCGGCCGATGTCGAAGCGGAGAATCTCGTACTCCGAGCCGTGCTCGACGATGGTGGTGAGGATCGACTGGAAGTTGCCCGAGTCGATCAGGTGGCCTTCGGCTTCGACTGTCTCAGAGACCATAAGGGGCGGACCGCAGTCCGCCCCTTATCTTACCTAACGGGCGAGGTCGCCACGCTGCAGCACGGCAATGCGGTCCTGCAGCGGGGGGTGCGTCGAGATCAGCGCCATCAAGCCCTTGCCGCCGGTGATCTTCATGGCGGCCAGTTGGGGCTGCGAGTCGTCCACCAGGCCCTGGTTCTGCGCCAGGCGCTGCAGGGCGGCGATCATGTTGCCGCGGGTCGACAGCACCGCCGCGCCGGCATCGGCGCGGAACTCGCGGGCGCGCGAGAACCAGGCCACCACCATCATGCCGAGCAGGCTGAAGACGATGTCGAAGACGATCGTCGCGACGAAGAACACCAGGTGCGAGATGCGCTCGTCCACCAGCTGGCGCACGATGTTGGCAATGACGCGCGAGAAGAAGATCGAGAAGGCGTTCACCACGCCCTGGATCATCGTCATCGTCACCATGTCGCCGTTCTGAATGTGGGCGACTTCGTGGGCCAGGACGCCTTCCACTTCCTCGCGGCGCATTGAGCGCAGCAGGCCGCTGGAGACCGCGACCAGGCTGGAGCGCTGGCTCGGCCCGGTGGCGAAGGCGTTGACTTCAGGTGACTCGTAGATGCCGACTTCCGGCATCGGCAGCCCTGCCTTGCGCGACAGGTGCTCGACGGTGGAGTAGAGCCAGTCGAGTTCGGCGTGGCCGGTACGGCCGTCGACGACCTGGACGCCCATGGCGGTCTTGGCCATCCAGCGCGACATCGCGAGTGAAATCAGCGCGCCGCCGAAGCCCCAGACCAGTGAGAACACCATCAGCGCGGCGTAGTTGAGGCCGTCGGCCGTGATGTAGCCGGTGACACCCAACAAGCTCAGCACGATCGACAGCGTGATCATGATGGCGAAGTTGGTGGCGAGGAACAGGAAGATGCGTTTCATGATGAGTAGGATAGCAAAGCCGCAATGCAACGAAAAAATAAGAATTTTGAACCCAACGGGTCGAAAAAACCGCAGGGTTTACCTGGCGCGGGCGTAGCCGTCGGCGAGCTTCTTGCGCGCCGCTTCGACGTCGCGGTGGAACACGAACAGCAGATCGGCGTTGTCGTTCTTGTCGGTGAAGTTCCAGGTCTTGCCACCGCGCTGCTTCACGCGCAGGTTCTTCTGCAGGTAATCCACGACGAAAGTCTCGACCTGGGCGTAGGGCAGCGTGAATGCGTCCCCCTGGTGGCTGGTGTCGTAGCGCAGGCCGTCCAGCGTTGCGGTCAAGATGCCGTCGCACGATCCCATGCCATGCTTGTGCACCACACTCGCCGTGGCGTTCAGGCTGACTTCCTTGATGCGGATCGAGACGTGGTTCGGGCCGGCGGCGAGGTCGATGGTCTTCTGCACGCTGTCGAAGCCGGTGGCCGTCAATTGGATGCGCCTGGTGCCAGGCTCGAGCTTGTCGAGCGAGAGCGGCGTGTTGCCGACGAACTGGCGATCGATGAACACCGATGCGCCCGGCACGTCGGACTCCAGGTCCAGCGAGGCCAGCGTCGGGGCGGCTACGGGCGCGGTCGGGGTTGCCGGCTCAGGCGCGGCTTTCCTGGGCGGAGCCTTACGGGCCGTCTCCGCCGGCGGCGTTGACACGCCGGGGGCGGGCGGCTCGACCTTCCTGGGGACGACACGCGGGGCGGCCGTCGGGGTGGACACCTCGGCCGGTTCCGGGCGCGGCCGATGGAGGGAATACGCAATCACCACGGCCACCAGGAAGGCGCCGATTCCAGCAACGAGGGTTTTGTTCAGCACGTCGGATCCGTCCGCCTTCCGCCACCCGCCTCGGCGGACAACCAGCCAATAATACCCTCATGACCCCACGACTCCTGAGCCTGGTCGCTGCGATCGCGCTGTTGGGATCCGCGCATGTCGCGGGGCAGTCCACGCCGGACTGGTTCCAGTGGCGCGGTCCCAATCGCGACGGCATTTCCGCGGACAGCGGATTGCTGCAGAGCTGGCCGAAGGCCGGCCCGCCGCAGGTGTGGCGCATCACCGGTGTTGGCAACGGGTACTCGTCGTTCTCGACCTCTGGCGGGCGGCTCTACACGCTCGGCGCGCGCGGTGGCGTCGAGTACGTGATCGCGCTCGATCGCGCGACCGGCAAACAGGTCTGGGAAACGCAGAACGGCCGCCGCTACCAGAACGACCGCGGCGACGGTCCGCGCAGCACGCCGACCGTGGATGGCGATCGCCTCTACGTTCTCGGCGGCAGCGGCGATCTATCCTGCCTCGAGGCCGCGACCGGCAGGAAGATCTGGTCGATCCATCTGGTCTCGAAGTTCCGCGGCGAGAATCCGTACTGGGGATACAGCGAGTCACCGCTGATCCTCGGTGATCGCATCCTGATCAATGCCGGCGGCCGGGGTGCGTCAATCGTCGCGCTGTCCAAGGCCGACGGCTCGACGTTGTGGCAGCAGCACAGTGACGGTACCGGCTATTCGTCGCCGGTCGTGCTGCGCACCGGCAGCCTCAACCAGGTGGTGTTCTTCACCGCCTCGCGCACGCTGGCGGTCGATCCGCGCGATGGCCGGTTGCTGTGGTCCTACCACAAGGCGGCCAACGGCACCGCCAACATCGCCACGCCGATCGTGCGTGGCACACAGGTGTTCGTGTCGTCGGACTACGGCACCGGCGCGGCGTTGCTCGACGTTCGGGCGGCCGGCAATTTCGCCACCGCCAGCGAGGTGTATTTCACGCGCGACATGCGCAACCACCACGCATCATCGGTGCTGGTTGGCGATCACCTCTATGGGTTTTCGGGCAGCATCCTCACCGCGCTCAGGTTCGACACCGGCGCGATGGCGTGGCGCGATCGCAGCGTCGGGAAGGGGTCGCTGATCTTCGCGGACCAACGGCTCTATCTGTACAGCGAAGACGGCGTTGCCGGCCTCGCCGAGGCGAACCCGGCCGGCTATCGCGAACACGGGCGATTCTCGCTGCCGCAACAGAGTGGATTGCCCACCTGGAGCCATCCGATCGTCACCAACGGCCTGCTGATCGTGCGCGATCAGGACGCCGTCTATGCCTACAACGTGAAGAGGTAGCGCTGCAGCCGTGGGCGCAGACCCGCTAAGATGAGTCGCTTGTTGCGAGTTGTCCTGACATGTGCGCTCGCGGGTGTCACCATCGCCTGCGGTTCGAAAGCGCCGATTGCCTTCTTCGACAGGCCGTTGCCACTGCTGCTGTGGCTGGGAGAGTCCACCAAACCGTTCGGCACGAGCTATCCGGGGATTCCCGCCGACCCGCGATTCGGGAGCCTCTCCGGCATGGCGCCCGATGCGTCGAGCAAGGAGTGGATTGCCGTCAGCGACGATCGCGACCGCAGCCGCGTCGCGTGGCTCAGCGTGAGCTATGGTCCCAACGGCCTCGAAGTAGTGCCGACGCGGATGCGCGAGCTGCAAGCGGGCACCGGCGTCGTGGAACGCATTGCCACGCGGGCCGATCTTGAAGCCATCGTGGCGTTGGACGACGGCACCTTCATTGCCGCGGAAGAGGGGCATCGACTCGATAGCGGCGAAGTGTGGCAACCTGTGTTGCTGCACTTGACGCGCGAGGGTCTCGTCACCAGCGTGATTGGGTTTCCGAAAGGCTTCCAGCTCACGACGGACGGCAAGACCGGCGTGCGCGACAATCAGGGATTCGAAGCGCTGGCAGTCACGCCGGGTGGGCGGTTGATCGCGGGCCTGGAGCAGCCGTTGCTGCAGGACGGCAAGGTGACGTTCGAGCGGGGCGCCGCCGGCCGGCTGGTGGAATTCAAGCCCGAGCAGTCCACGTTCAAGCCCGGCCGCCAGTGGCGCTACATGATTTCGCCGACGCCGCGGGTCGAAGGCTTCGACGAGCTGTGCAGCGGCGGCGAGAACGGGCTGGTCGAGCTGCTGGCGTTCAGCGAGACGACGCTGGTGTCGATGGAGCGGGCGTGCCTGATCACGAAGGACCAGCAGTTCGCGGCCAACGCCGTGCAGTTGTTCTCCGTCGAGTTGATTGGCGGCGATGCGCGGAAGCAGCTCCTGCTCGACTTTCAAACGATCATCCCGCGACTGTCGCCGGCCTTGTCGCGTCTGGAGAACTTCGAGGCCATGGCGTTTGGCCCGATCGTCAACGGGATGAAGTCGTTGCTGATCGGATCGGACGACAACTTCAGAGCCGCACAAAAGACTTCCTTCCTGTTGTTTGGCATGAAGTAGCGTGGCTGCTACTCAACAAACTTGTAGCCGACGCCGCGGACTGTTACGAGGTGCTTCGGCTTCGCCGGGTCGGGCTCGAGATACCGTCGCAGCCGCACGATGAAGTTGTCGATGGCGCGCGTGTCGGTGTCTTCGTGCAGATCCCACACTGCTTCGAGGATGGCTTTTCTGGACACCGGCCGGCCCGCGTTCTTCACCAGGTACTGCAGCAGGTCGCATTCCATTTGCGTGAGCTGATAGGTGGTGTCGCCGCACTGCAGCTCCAGCGCTTCGAGATCGAGCTTTTTCCCAGCGAACGAAAGGGTGTCGTGTTCGTGCGGCTGCATCAGCCACTCGCGCCGCCGCAGCAGGCCGCGCAGCCGCGCCAGCAGGATCTGCAGCTCGAACGGCTTCGGCAGGTAATCGTCCGCGCCCGCCTCAAAGCCCTGCAGTACGTCTTCGGGCCGGCTGCGCGCGGTCAGCATCAGTACTGGCACGTAGTGGCCTTCGCTGCGCAACTGCTTCACGATCGAGAAGCCGTCCTTCCCCGGCAGCATCACGTCGAGCACCACCGCGTCGTAGCGCGATCGGTGCTCGAGCAGCCGATCGAGCGCGGCCTGGCCGTCGCCGTCGATGTCCACTTCATGGCCTTCGGCTTCGAGATTGAATCGCAGCCCGTCGGCGAGGTGCGACTCGTCTTCGACAATCAGGATGCGCCCCATCTACATCGTCACCCTGGGGAGCTCGAGCGTGAAGGTGGCGCCCTTGTTCTCGCCGGCGCTCTCCACGAACACCCGGCCGCCATGGCGCTTGGCGATCGATCGCACGATGTACAAGCCCAGACCGGTGCCCTTGACCTTCGAGCCGCGGGGCTGGAAGCGGTAGAAGCGATTGAAAATGCGTCCGAGTTGCGCCTTGGGAATGCCGATGCCGGTGTCCCGCACGCGCACCCACGCGGTGTCGGGCGTGGCGCCCGCCGTCTGCACCGATATCTGCGGCGGACCGTTCGAATACTTCACCGCGTTGTCGAGCAGGTTCGAGACCGCGGTGCGTAGATCATCCACGTCGCCGTTGACCACCAGCGGCGTCTGCAGGTCGGTTTCGACCACCGCGATTGCTTCCGCGGCGAGGTGATGACGGGTGCGTGCCGTGTCGACGCATTCCTGCACCAGCCAGCCAAGGTCGACCGGCCCGCAATGTTCGAGCTTGCGCTGCTGCCGCGCGACGCCGGCGCGCAGCACCTGTTCCACGGTGTGCTGCAGCCGATCCGCGTCCTGGAGCATGATGCGGTAGAACTCCTTGCGCTGCGCATCGCCGACCTCCCGCGACTGCAGCGTCTCGAGGTAGAGGCGAATCGACGCGATCGGCGTCTTCAACTCGTGAGTGACGGAGTTGAGGAAGCTGTCCTGTTGTTCGGTGATGCCCATTTCGCGGACCAGGAACACCGTGTAGACGATGAGGCCCGCGATGATCAGCGTGAAGGTGGTGACGCCCACGACGAGCGGCGCGACGCGCCGCCCGTTGACAATGATCCAGCCGATGTTGAGCGTGACCGCGGCGGCGACCAGCACGACACAGAGGACGACGAAGACGATAGAGGCTGTCTGACGCCTCGTCATCCCCTGATATTACGTTAGGCGGCGTTTTCTTCCGGCAGCGCCTCGCGAATCTTGGCGACCTTGACGTCCCAGGCCAGGCCGAGCGCCTTGAGGGTGCTGATGCCGATCCAGTTCATGTCCAACTCGTACCAGGCCAGGCCGTGGCGCGCCGACACCGGGTGGGCGTGGTGGTTGTTGTGCCAGCCCTCGCCGAACGTCAGCATCGCGACCCAGAAGCTGTTCTTCGAATCGTCGCGCGTCTTGAAGCGCTGCGTGCCGAACAGGTGCGTGGCCGAGTTCACGAGCCAGGTGCAGTGCAGGCCGTAGGTGGTGCGGAAGAACGTGCCCCACATCAGGTAAGGCAGGCCGCCGAAGGCGAGCAGCGCGAGACCGACGACGACCTGCGGCACCCAGTGCCAGGTGGTCAGCGCGACGTGGAAGCGGTCTTTGCTGAGATCCGGCGTGTAGCGCGAGAGCACTTCGGTGTCGTGGTGCATGGCCTTGCCGGTCATGATCCATCCCATGTGCGCCCAGTAGGTGCCTTCGCGCGGGGTGTGCGGATCGCCTTCGTGATCGGAATGCTGATGATGAATGCGGTGCGTGGCCACCCAGAAAATCGGGCCACCCTCGAGGGCGAGCGTGCCGCACAGCGTGAGGAAGTGCTCCATCCACTTCGGAGTCTTGTAGCCGCGATGCGTCAGCAGCCGGTGATAGCCCATACCGATGCCGAGCGAGCCGGCGACCCACCACAAAACCACGGCAGTCAGGATGGCGCCCCAGTCGATGAAGAAAAAGGCCGCCACTGCGCCAACGTGAAAGGCCGTCATGGCAATAGCGGTGACCCAGTTGATCTCGCCGCTGGAGGCCTTCTTCCCGTAGATATCGGTGATTGGAATCATGTCGGAAGAACGGTATCAGGACACGGTAATCACCTCTGTAATACCTGTGTCATCTCTTGGTGCATGCCAATTTTGTAATCCGCGATGCCTATGATATTGTTGTAGACAATATATGGGTTCAACTATGCTCGAGCGGGAACTCAAGCGCGGTAGCGCTGAATTGCTCATCCTGGCACTGCTTGAAGACCGCGAACGGCACGGCTACGACATCGGCAAACAGATCGAACAGCGCTCCGACGGCACGATTGCCTTTCACATCACCTCGCTCTACCCGACGCTGTACCGCCTCGAGGCCAAGGGCCTCATCGAAGGACGCTGGGTCGAGAAAGCCGGACAGCGTCGACGCCGCTACTATCGACTCACGCCCGGCGGCCGGGGCACGCTGGTGCGCCAGCGATCGATCTGGGAAAACTTCGCCAGGGCCGTCAACCGCGTAGCCGGCATCGCCGCGCCCGGGTCGTAGAACCACGCCAGCCGGCCCGAGTTCTTGGTGAGCAGGGCGCGCAGGAAATCGGCGGGCCGCATCACCCGTCCGGCTGCCATCGATTCCCACAGTGGTTCCAGCACGGCACCGCCGGGCACGACGACGCGATCTTTTTCGATCTTGATCGATCGCGCCGACACCCAGAACGCAGCGGGCGCGGCGCGCACCACGCTGGTGCGCTCCACCGCGCCGGAGCTCTGCATGAACATTTCTCGGACGAGCAGCGGCAGCGCGTGGCCGCGCTCCTCGGGGCGCAGTCCAAGCATCTCGAAGGTGGCCGTGCCGCCCGTGACTGGCAAGTCAAAAAAGCCCGTGACGGGGGCCCGGTCGTTCGTGACGGCCAGCACGAACAGGGCCGCAATCAGGACGCGAATCAAGGCCCCACTTAGACTTCAAAGTTCCTGCAACCCCTGTCGTCGGTCCCAGCCCAGACAGCCTGAGCGTCGACAATCTTCGCAGGATCGGCGCCTGGCCTGAACAGCCATCCGGCGGTCGTATAATCCCATCAGTGAATCGTCGAGATCTGCTGCGTCTCGGTGGTGCGGCGGCGTTGGGCCTCACCGTTGAGGCCTGCGCGCCGAGGACCGCCAAGCCGGCGCTGACGCCGTCGCGTCCGGCGCTGCGCCTGCCGCTGGTCAACGTGTCGTGGGATCGCGTGATTCGCACCACGATCGGCCTTCGTCCCCATCGACCGTCGGGCTTCGTGCTGAAGGCCGACAAGCTCGACGGCAAGACCGTCATCCACAATTTCGGCCACGGCGGCGCCGGCATGTCGCTGTCGTGGGGCACGGGAAACATGGCGGCGGAGCTCGCGCTCGCGCATGCCGAGCGCAAGGCCGCGGTCATGGGATCCGGTGTGGTGGGTCTGACGTCGGCGCGCGAACTGCAGCGTCATGGCTTCGACGTCACGATTTACGCGGCCACCGTGCCGCCCGACACGACGTCGAACATGTCGCTGGCGGGCTTCACGCCCACCTCGGGGCTGGTCGATTTTCAGAATCGCACGCCGGAGTGGGAGGCGCAGTTCCGCCAGGCGGTGCGAATAGCCTACCGACGACTGCAGTTGCTGGTGGGTCCCAAGTACGGCATCAGCTGGATCAACAACTACGCGCCCACCAACAACGAACAGGCCGGCCGCGGCTCGAACGCCTTGCTGCCAGCGGATGTGCAGGGATCGCGCGTGATCCTGCAGCCCGGCGAGCATCCGTTTCCCATGAAGTACGCGATCGAGCGGCCGGAAATGCGCATTGAGCCGTCGATCTATCTGGACGCGTTGATGGAGGACTTCCTGTCGTGGGGTGGAACGATCGTGATCCGCACGTTCGAGACTCCGCGCGACGTCGCCGCACTCACCGAGAACGTGATTGTCAATTGCACGGGCCTCGGCGCCAAGGCGCTGTTCAGCGATCCTGAATTGGTGCCGTTGAAAGGACAGCTGGTGGTGCTGACGCCGCAGCCGGAGATCAACTACAGCACCAGCGGCGGAGCGCGTCAGCCGTCCACGCCGGATACCGGCTTCGTGCACATGATGCCGCGCTCGGACGGCATCATTCTCGGCGGCACGTCGATCCGCGACAATTGGACGTTCGACATCGAGGAACAGGATCGGCAGCGGGTGGTCGAAGCGCACATCGAGCTGTTCAACGCCATGCGCGCCGTCCGCGGGACGAGCTAGCCGGTTGCGACGCCCAGGTGCGCCGCCGCGAACGCCCATTGATCCGCGCGCTCGGCGATCAGCCGATCCGTCGGCCGATACCCGTGAGACCCTTGCGCCTCCACGCGAATCAGCGTCGGCCTCTCGCATCCCTGCGCGGCCTGTAGCGCCGCCGTGAACTTGAAGGAGTGGCTCGGCACGACTCGATCGTCGTGATCGGCGGTGGTGACGAGCGTCGCCGGGTAGCACGTGCCGGGCTTGACGTTGTGCAGCGGCGAGTAGCCGATCAGGAAGGCCAGCTGCTTCGGATCGGATGACGATCCGTACTCGGTCGCCCACAACCGGCCGCCGGTAAAACGATCGTAGCGGAGCATGTCCATCACGCCAACCGCCGGCATCGCCACGCTGACGAGTTCCGGCCGCTGCTCCATGACGGCACCGACCAGCAGCCCGCCATTCGATCCGCCCATCATGCCCAGGCAGCCTGGCGACGTGTAGTGCTCGCGCACCAGGTACTCGGCGACCGCGATGAAGTCGTCGAACACGTTCTGCTTGTGCTCGAGCATGCCTGCCCGGTGCCACTGCTCGCCGTACTCGGCGCCGCCGCGCAGGTTCACCGACACGAACACGCCGCCAAGCTCCAGCCACGCGGGCACATCCGATCGATACGCCGGCAGCACGCTGATCGAGAAGCCGCCGTAGCCGTAGAGCATGGTGGGATTGCGTCCGTCCTGCTGCAATCCCTTCCTGCAGGTCAGGAAGAAGGGCACGCGCGTGCCGTCTTTCGACGTCGCGAACATCGCGCGGGTCTCGAACTGCGCCGCGTCGATCGGCGGGGCCGGAGCTTCAAACGGCACGCGGCGGCCCGACTCCAGGTCGTGGCGATACACGGTGGCGGGCTGCAGCGGCGAGCTGAAGAGATACCAGCAGTCGTATCGATCGGCACGTCCCGACAGTGCGGAGACCGCGCCGGGACCAGGCAGCGGGATGTCGCCCTCGCTCCGGCCATCGAGCGTGAAGGACTGCAGACGGCTCTGCACGTCGACCAGGCCGTGCAACACGATGCGGCCGCCGATCAGCGCGGCGTCCTCGATCGCGTACGGCTGTTCCGGAACCACCACTTTCCACGACACCGGATCGGGATGCTCGAGATCGATCGCAATGATGCGGCGCTTCGGCGCGTCCTTGTCGGATCGCAGATACAAGCGCGACTGGTAGTTGCCGATCGGCGAGTACTCGGCGTCGATGGTCTCCACGATCGGGCGGATGACGGAGGTCACGTTCGGCGAGACAGGGCTGCCGAGGTCGATGAAGTGCAGCTGGTTGTTGTGGTTCGCGCCTCGATACGTGCGGATAAACACGTATCGCCCGTCGTCACTGACCGTCGCATTGACGATCCACGACGGGTGGTCGCTACGCTGATAGATCAGGATGTCGTCGGCCTGCGGCGTGCCGACGCGATGATAGTAGACCGCCTGGCCCGATAGCTCGGCCTCGAGCACCTTGTGCTGTGGCGGCTCCGGGTAGCGCGAGTAAAAGAAGCCGAGCGAGTCGCGGGTCCACGACAGGTCCGAAAACCGCACCCACGCCAGCGCGTCATCGAGATCTTCGCCGGTGGCGACCGATCGGACACGCACGGTTTGCCAGTCGGCGCCGCCCACCGACACGGCGTAGGCCAGCCAGCCCGCATCGGGGGACGGTTGATACTGCGCGAGCGACATTGAGCCATCCGGCCACCGCTCGTTGGGGTCGATGACCACCGCCGGCGGATCGAACAGGCCGGTGCGGAGGTAGACGCGCGCCTGCCGCTCGAGCCCGCTGTTCTTCGAGTAGAACAGCCGGCCGTTCTCGACCACCGGCAGGCTGGTGCGCGCGTAGTCCCAGAGCTCGGTCAGCCGCCGATGGAAGTGGCGTCGATGGGGGAGTGACTCGAGGTGGGCGAAGGTGACCGCGTTCTGCGCGGCCACCCATGCGGCGACGTCTGGCGAGTCGAGATCTTCCAGCCAGCGATACGGATCGGCGACGCTGACGCTGCCGTAGCGATCGACGACGTCGCCCCGACGCGTCTTTGGGTAACGCAATGCGGTGCTGCGCCTGCCGAGGCCCTACTTCGCGCGCGCGAGGTCGACGACCGCGTCCCAGTTGAAGCGCACGAACCGGTACAACTCGGATTCGAGGATCCGTTCCTGATCGCTGTGCGCGCCAAACCCCTTCGGTCCGTCTTCGACATCGGTCGCGGGCCCAATCCCGTAGCACTGCACGCCCTTGCGGCGCAGGAACGCCATGTCGGTCGCGCCCGTGCTCATGGTCGGCAATGTCACGGCCTTGTAGTGCTTGGTGAGGTTGGCTTCGAGCGCCTTGAAGGCGTCCGAATCCAGCTTGGCGGCGGGCGTCGGTGGCCGGGTGTCGCGCGCGCCGTAGCTCACTTCGACCTGCGGGTCGTTGACGACCTGCCTGACCATCTCCAGGAACTTGGCCGGATCCTCATCCGGCGCCAGGCGCGTATCGATTGTGGCGGTGCCTTCTGACGGGATGACGTTGGTGCGGTAGCCGCCGGCGATCACCGTCGGCGACAGCGACGTCCGCAACATCGACCAGTGGCGCGGCTCGTGCTTGCGCATGTAGTCGTCTGCCGGCTTCGACACCTTGGGATCCGGGCTCAGCAAGTCCTGGTAGCGCTTGGCTTCCTCCGGTGTCGACACCGTGGCCAGGCGCTTGAAGTAGGCTGCGGTCGTCTCATTGAGCCGCATCGGCGGTGTCCACAGCGCAATCTTGCCGACCGCCTCGCCGAGGTGCGCCAGCGCATTGGTCTCGAGCGGCACCGAGCCGTGGCCGGCCACGCCGCGTGCCGTCACGCTGATGGCGCGCGGGATCTTCTCAACCGTCTGCACCGACGCAAACTTCACCACGCCGCCGGAGCGCACCACGCTGCCGCCTTCGGCGTAGCAGAACTCGGAGTCGATGGCGTCGAAGTGCTCGTTGGCCACGAACTGGATGCCGATGCTTGAGCTGCCCTCTTCGCCCGCTTCGAACAGCGCGATCACGTCGCGATCGAGCGCCACGTGCTGGCGCGCCAGCATCAGCATCACCATCAGCGTGGCCACGACGTTGTCCTTGTCGTCCACGGTGCCGCGCCCGTAGATGTAGCCGCCGTCGCGCGCCGCGGAGAACGGCGGATGCGTCCACTTCTTCGGATCGACGTTCACCGTGTCGGTGTGCGCCATCAGCAACAGCGGCCGCTGCTTGCCGGTGCCCTTGATGCGCGTGACGATGTTCGGGCGATGGGGTTCCTTGGAGAACACCTGCACCGGCAGGCCCTCGGCCTCGAGCACCTGCTTCAGGTAGTCGGCCACCGGCTTTTCGCCGCCCGGCGGATCGGTGGTGTCCATGCGGATGATCGCCTCGAAGTGTTTCAGCGTCTCGGCCTCGATCGCCGTCCAGTTCGGCTGGGGCGATTGCGCCGTGACTGCCGCCGAGGTGATGGCGACCAGAAGGAATGGGATGCGCATGGCGGCATTCTACACGGAGGTTCTGCCAACCTTGTGACTGCTGGTGGCGGAATCCGGGCGTAATTCGCGAATAGGGAGGCGGCACGCTTTCTGAACGTTCGTGTAGAACGTTCGTGTAGAACGACTGTGAAGAACCTTCGTGAAGAGTTACCGAACAACCCCTCGTCGAGATCGCACCCGGTATGAGTCGTTGGTGACCTTGACCCGGATGGTGTGGTACTTGCCGTCGCCGCGTGCCACCGGGGTATAGCCGATCAGATACTGATGGTTCAGCTCCTCGGCGATGCGCTCGGTGGCCGGGCCGAGCTCCGACGCGCTGCCGATAATCTCGGTATAGCCGCCGCCCTGGCTGGTGAGCTCCTGGAGCGTGTAGGGATTGATGCGCATGGAGTTGCTGGCGTCGATGGAATTGATGCCGATCGCGTAGAGGAACACGTCGCTGCGGACCAGCGTCTGTTTGAGTCTCGTCGGCGTGGTGTCGCTGGCCGTGTCGGCGCCGTCGGACACCAGCAGGATCGCCGCCCGCGGGTGCTGGCGCGATTCAAACAGCGGCAATGCCGCATCGATGGCGTCGTACATCGCGGTGCCGCCCGACGGGCGAATGCCATCCAGCGTCTGCCGCATGCCGGCACGCAACGTCGTCCAGCCCGCGAACAGGCGCGTCTCGTGATTGAAGCCGAGCAGCGACGCTTCATCTTCAGCTGCCAGCAGCCGGTCGAGGAAGTGTGCGAGGGCGGCGCGCGCGTCGGCCATGCGCTGTCCGCGCATGCTGTCGCTGATGTCGAGCGCGAGCGACAGGCTGACGGGCACGCGCTCCTTGGCGAACTGCGTGATTGGCTGCGCGATGCCGTCTTCTTCGACGATGAAGTCCCGTTGTCCGAGGTGGCTGATCAGCCGGCCTTCAGCGTTGCGAACCGTGACGGCGGTGGTGACGAGCTCCGCGCCTGCCCGAAACGTGTTCTTGTCGCGGATGTCGATGGGCTTGCCCTGAGCGAGCGGCCACGAGTCGAATGGGCCGCACGCCAGCGCGACGACAACAACGGCAACGCTATTTCGCAAAGTTGTACAACGCGCTTCGCGTTCGGACGAACAGCTCGCCATCAGCTGGCACCGGCGTCGCGAACACCTCGTCGTCCATGGTGTTCACCTGCAGCACCTGCCAGTCGCCCCTGGCGCTGATCACCGACACGGTGCCGTCCTGGCTGACCAGCCACACTTTGCCGTCGGCGGCGATCGGCGACGCGAAGTACTTGTCGATCGCGCCCTTGAGGCGGCCCTGCTTGATGACGCTGCCGGTGGCCGGGTCGAACGAGATCAGGATGCCGCTGTCGTTCACCATGTAGAGCACGCCGTCGTAGAGCACCGTCGACGGCACCTGCGGCACCGGGCGGAGGTACTTCCACTTCACCGCGGTGCTGGTCATGTCGCCGGAGCCCCCGAGCTTGATTGCCATCAGCCCGTTCTCGGCCGCGAGCATCGAGCGGAAGATCTCCCAGTCCTTGGCATCGAGCTCGCCGTCGCGGTTGCCGTCGAACGCGTCGAAGCCGGCTTCGGGCTTCAGCATGCGCTCCATGCGATCGGCCGCGGTGTGATCGATCGTCTCCTGCCGGCTGACCTTGCCGTCCTTGTTGGTGTCGAAGCGGCGCAGGCCTTCGGCGAAGTCGACGGTCGGAATCTGGGTGCCGGCCTGGTTGGCACCGAATCCCCAGCCGTTGATGTAGAGCGTGTCGTCGTCGATGCTTGC
Organism: Acidimicrobiia bacterium; assembly: GCA_016871275.1. Lineage (GTDB taxonomy): Bacteria > Acidobacteriota > Vicinamibacteria > Vicinamibacterales > UBA2999 > 12-FULL-67-14b. Next base: position 38,941 of record VFZG01000036.1, read on the forward strand.
CACCGACTTCATTTCGCACGCCAGTCCACGCACGTACCACAGCTGCTTGCCGGTCTCGAGCGAGTACGAGGTCAGCTGGAACGATTCCGGAATCAGGATCTGCGCCGGGCCGCCGTTCTTGGGACGCCAGATGGTCGGCGTCGAGTAGCCGGAAATGACGTGCGGCCGCTGCACGCGCCAGCGCTCCTTGCCGGTGCGCGCATCGACGGCGAGCAGATACGCCGTCAGGTCCTGATCGACCGGCAGAATCAGCAGCCCGTCCTCGAGAATCGGTGACGCGCCGAAACCGTAGTACATCGTGAACGGACCGAGTGGCATGCGCCAGCGTTCCTTGCCTTCGGCGGTGTAGCTGATCAGGCCGAAGTCCTGAAAGAACACGAAGACGTTGGTGCCGTCGGTCACGGGGCTGGGCGAGGCGGGACCGTTGACGTTTTCGCGGCGGCCCTTCTGCGGGCGCGGCACTTCGTGCTGCCACAACTGCTTGCCGGTCTGGCGATCGAGCGCCAGCGCGTAGAGCGTGTACTCGCTGGGAGCCTTCTGATCGATTGGCGAATGCGCGGTCAGGAAGATGTGGGTGTTGGTGAACACCGGCGACGAGTGTCCCGGCGGCACCACCGCCTTCCACTTCACGTTGCGGCTGGGGCCGAATTCGACCGGGAGGTTCTTCGCCTCCGATACCCCCGTGCCGTTCGGTCCGCGAAAGCGCGACCAGTTGTCCGCCTCCGCCGAGGCTTCGGCGGACGAGTCGGCGGTGTTGATCATCGTCCCCACACTCGCCACGAGCGCGGCGACCAGGATGCTGCGTGCCAATCTCATGCGCGCGATCTTAACGCAGGCGAGCGGATCGGCGACCGCAGAACAGCGCACGTGGCAGCCATTGGTCCCGGCTTAAGATGATGGCCTGCAGACTCCCGGGATGGCTGTTGCCGCTGTTGGCGGTCACCAGCGCGCTGGTGGCGTTGGCCGACGAGCGCGCCGGCGTCACCGTCGTCCTGCTGTTCGTGATCGCCCTGCAAGCGCTGACGCTGTTCGTGGTCGCGACGGCCCAGGGCGCTGCCACGCCGTACATGGCGCTCAAGATGTTCTACTTTGCGATCGACCCCATGGCCGTGCTGGGTGCACTGGGGCTCGCCAGGTTCACGGGTCAGACGCGACTCACTGATACGGTGGGCTGGCTGTCAGCAGCGCTGTTGCTGTTGGCGGCGAGGCCGGCACTCGTCGCGCCGCGTGCCGTCCCGGTGGTCAGCGAGGATCTGCAGGCGGCCGGCAAGTGGGCCCGCGCCAACGGCAGCGCTGCCTGCGCGGACTACCTGGTTGCGGATGCCGAGACCGCGTACTGGCTCCACCTTGCCGTGCTCGGCAATCCGCGCGCGTCGGTGCGAATGGTGGAGATCGATCGCTACGACCCACGTAGCGCAGTCGGCCCGTGGATCACCGGCGAGCACCGAACCTTCGCGATCGCC
>VFZG01000037.1 GCA_016871275.1 Acidimicrobiia bacterium
CATACTCGGCATTGGCGCCAAGCGACAGCACCTGCACTTCTTCGATGGCATCGGTGTTGGGCCAGGGCCACGCGGCACCGGTGTACGGGGCGGTGAAGTCGGTACCGTCGAGCAGGTAGAGGTTCTCGTTGGTCGCCGAGCCGAAGGCCTGCGAGCGCGAACTGGTCTGCGTGGACGGCGCGATGCCGGGCGAGGCGTTGATGAGGTCGAAGAAGGTGAAGCGTCGCACCGGGATGTTCTCGACCCACTCACGCGTGTAGTTGGTCGCCACCTGCGTGGAGGCCGAGTCGACCACGGGCGCTTCCGCCGTGACCGTGATGGTCTCCTGCTGGGTGCTGACGTTCAACTGTACGGGCACTTCCTGGGTGGCCCCGAGCGCCACGGCAATACCCGTCTGCGTCTTGGTGGCGAAGCTGGCGAGCTCTGCCGTGATTTCGTAGGTACCAGGCGCGAGGTTCGGGAAGCGGTACACACCCGACTCGTTCGTCACCGCGGTTGGAGTGCCCTGCACGGCGGAGCCGCGCAGCGTCACGGTGACGCCCGGCAAGACGGCGCCGGACTCGTCGGTGACGACACCACGAATGTCGCCGGTGGTTCTTTGCGCTAGAGCAGTCGGCGGCCCGACCAACAAGGCCGCGATCGCAAACATCCATGCCAGTCGAGAACGCATGTACCCCCCCCACACGCCCCGGAGGAGTCGGCAGACTCCCAGCCAAGACAGCAGACGCGGTTGGATTGTCTCCCCTTGTCATGGGTGTGTCAAGACCGAACTGAACCGGACCTGGAAAGTCGGAGGGCTTCCTATGAGCTCGGCCAGGTGATGCACGACCTGACGGGCCGTCCAGCCGCCGTCGCGATAGGCGTTATCGAGCGCGGCACCGGCGAGCGCGGCCAATGGCGCGAAGTCCAGCTGCGCAAGGTCTCGACGCCATGGGACCGCGTGTGCCCGCGGCGGCTGATGCGCCGCGGCAGATTCGCCAGGCCTACATCTCCATCATCCGCCCGTCGAACATCGAGCAGCTGCGGCGGCGCGATCTGCGTTCGCTGGCGCGCATGCGGGAGGAGTTCCCGGCGTTCTTCAGCCCGGCCACCGAGAACCGCATGACGGTGCGCACCACCCTGACGCCGTCGCCGCGGCGCCGTTAGAGGCGGCGCAGGCGATGGTAGATGTGTTCGGTCGCCTTGTAGACCGCTGACTCGCGCGACACGTAAGAGCGCAGCAGGTTCTTCGACCGCGCCTCAATCTGGTCCCGCATCAGGTCGATCGCGCCTCTCCACCCCATGCGGCGGCGGTATTCGGCGAAATAGGCATCCAGCTCTGCTTGCGTCCTGGCGCGGCCGTTGTCCGCATACTTCGGCACGTAGGGGCAGAAGTCTGGATACAGGCCTCCCGGACCCCAATCGCCGTGCAGCGTGGTCTTCATGAAGTTGCCAATCAGCATGTCGTCGAAGATCTCGTTGTCGACGGCGCACATCAGCGATCCGCGGGGCGCCTCGAACGTCACGCCGCGATTGAACTTCTTGCGGGCCAGATCGATCGCATGATCCGTTCCGCCGACGCGCAGGTTGATGAAATCGAAACGCTCGGAGAGATGCTCGATCGACTGGAAGTACTTTCGCGCGCGCGTCACCTCGTCGCTCGACAGTGGCTCGCTCCAGTTGTCGCCGAACGCCTCCGGCGGCACGATCGCATCGGCGGTCCGCTGGGCATCGATCGGCGTCCAGGTGTCGGTGACGCAATCAAAGCGCACGAACGCCGGCAGCAGCCTGGCGCGCTCCGACGCGAATCCGGCCGCGTACTCCTCGAGCTCGTGGATGAACTCCTGCACCCACACGCTGTCGGCGCGCTGCATCTTGTGAAACGAACTGAACGGGATCACGTACGACACACCGAGGTGCTCGGCCTCGTGCTGAATAATTCCTCCGAGCGGCGCCCGCTGGGACTTCGGCACCAGCGGAATGCGGTTGCCCTGCTCGTCGAAGAAGTTCCGCATGTCGGCTTCGCCGGCAAACAGCTTCAGCAGGAACGACACCGGCGCGTGCCGGATCAGTTTCTTGAGATACCACTGCCAGCCGAGCGCGCCACCGTCGTTGAGGTCGACGATCAGCCGGCCGTTGACGTCGACCAGCAGCACGCCGTCCTGGTTCATGTCCGAGATGCACAGGATGCGGATGTGGTCGGACAGCCTGGTCCAGACGTTGTCCTGGAGGATCCGGACGTCGTAGCCGCGGTCGCGCAGCCCTTCCCAGATGATCTGCCCGACGTGATTCGGCAGCAGGATCGTCTTGTCTTTCAGCCGCGACAACGATTCCTGGTTCAGGTGGTCAGGATGGCCGTGCGACAGCCACACGAATTCGCTGCCCTCAATCGCCGCCATCTGCTCCGCCGGAATCTCGTGAGAGAACGTCCAGCTGCCGAAATACGGCGCCCCGGCAATCCACGGATCGGTGATGAGGACGGGGCGACCCCCGTCGTAGGCAATGAGCGTGGCGTTGCCAATCGTGTCGAACCCGATGTTCATCGAATGGTCTGGCGGGGCACGCACGGTGCGCGCCACCCTTTGACCTATTGTCCTACATCCCGAACACCTCGACGACTGTCACACATCGCCGAGAGGCTGCCACCGGCCGCGGCGATGCCTGCCATTGCCGGCTCGCTCAGGAAGATGCGGGCATGGAAGCGGCGGACGCGGTGCGCCACGTGACGCTCGGCGACAGGATCTGGACCGGCGTGACTTCACTTCGTCGTCATCCTGTCGCATAATCGAGCCTTGCGAATTGTCGGATTTCTCGTCTCGATCGCGCTGTCTGGCTCCTGCGTCGACGGCCAGCGCACGGCAGCACCGCAGGTGACGGCGTCCTCCGCGCCGCGCGACGCGCAGCACCAGGGCGTGACCGAGCCGCACGGCGATCACTCGCCGCATCATGGTGGCATGGTTCTCATGCAGGGCGACGTGCACTACGAAATCGTACTCGCACCCTCCGGCCGGCATGAAGTGTGGTTCAGCGATGCCGTGCGCAACGAACTGCCGGCCTCCGTAGCCAGCGGCGTTGCCATGGACGTGCTGCGTCCCGGCGCCGCCGCCGAGGCCGTCGCTTTGACCATCGACGATGCGGGCGAGGCGTGGGTGGCAAGCGCGCGGCCGCTCGACGGCGAGGGCATCTTCGTGAAACTGCGCTACAAGCTGCAAGGTGAACCGCACGAGATCGAGATTCCGTACGTTGCCACCCCGAAGTAGCGGCGCCTATTCGTGTCGCAGTGCGTTGATGGGGTCGAGCTGTGACGCTCGCCGCGCCGGGTAGTAACCGAACAGCACGCCGACCGCCGCGGCAATCACGAACGCCAGCGCGACGGAATCGGGCGAAATTTCGGTCGGCCATTCCAGAAACGCCGTCAATCCTCTCGCCGCGGCGACGCCCGCGAAGATGCCCGCGATTCCGCCCAGCAGACTGAGGACCGTCGCTTCGACGAGGAACTGCAGCAGCACCTCGCTGCGCGTGGCACCCACCGCCAGCCGCAGTCCGATCTCGCGCGTGCGTTCGGTCACCGAGATCAACATCACGTTCATGATGCCGATGCCGCCGACAATTAAGGAGATGCCGGCAATGCTGCCGAGCAGAGCCGTCATGGTCGTCCCGGCCCGGTTCAACGTGCCCGCCATCTCTTCCGTCGTGACGGAATCGAGCTTGGGCATGTTGGCCAGCGCAAAGGCCGCCACCTCCGTGTAGAGCCCTTTCGTCATCTGCTGCGCGGCCAGGGTCCGCACCACGAAATCGTCCGGCTGCGCCCCGCCGCCAGCCGCGCCGCTATTTGGTCCCTGCAATCCGCCGAGAGCCCCGGACGCGCGTGCGGCGCTCGTGGCAATAGACTTGGCGTGGCGGGACCGCAGCAGCGTTGTGACCTGATCGGCGACGCGCGTGGCCACTCCCGCTTCGGTGACGCCGACGGTGATCTGCTGCAGATGCGTGCGTGCGGTCAACCGTCCCAGTGTCGTGACCGGAACGAAGATGCCCTCGTCGTGGTCCCGGGACACGGCGCGGATCCACCCGACAATCTCGAACGGCTGCTCGTGGATCTGCACGCGCCGGCCCACCGGATCCACGCCATCGCCAAACAATCGCGCACCCAGCACGCGGCCAATGACCGCCGTCGCACGACCGCTCTCGACAGCGTCACGCGACAACGGTCGGCCGCTGAGAAAGATCCAGCCGTGAATATCGGCGCTCGCCGGCTCAGTGCCGAGCACGACGGCGAAGGCACGCGCCTGTGCACTGGCGGTCACCCACGTTCGGGATCGCAGCTCGGCGGCGACATGCAGGACCTCTGGTATCTCCGCGATCGCGGCGGCATCCTCGCGCGTCAGCGTGGTCGCGGCTCCGAGCCCCGAGGCGATGTTGACGCTTTCGCCGCCGCGGATGAAGTTCCCGGCACTGACCTGCACGATGCTGGTCCCGGCCGAGCGCAGCGTCCGCTCCATCGACGCACGCGCGCCCTTGCCGAGGGCCAGCATGGCGATGACCGCCGCGACGCCAATGACTACGCCCAGCGCTGTAAGCACGGTGCGCAGCCGGTGTCGCCCGAGCGCGCGCCAGGCGATGTGCGCGGAGGCCAGCAGGAAGCGGATCACTCGTAGCGCAATGCCGCAATTGGATCGAGCGACGCCGCGCGGCGCGCCGGATACCAGCCGAAGAATACGCCGACCGCCGCCGCCACACCGAAGGCGATCAGGACGGCACCTGGCGTCACAACCGTCGCCCACTGCAGCGTGCTCGAGATTGTCAAAGACGTGACGATCCCGGCCACGATCCCGACTATGCCGCCGGCCAGGCTGATGGCAGTGGCTTCAATCAGGAATTGTCGCATCACATCGCGTGCACGCGCGCCGACTGCGAGCCGCAGGCCGATCTCGCGGGTGCGCTCGGTGACCGACAGCAGGGTGATGTTCATGATGCCAATGCCGCCGACCAGCAACGATACCGCCGCCACGGCGGCGAGCAGCCACCGCATGGTCCGGCTCGCGCGCTCCAGCGTGCCGGCCAGCTGCTCGAGCGTCACCCGCTCGAGTTCGCGCACGTTGCCGGCAATGGCCGCGGCGACGTTCGGGGGGAGTCCGCCCGTCGTAATGGCCCGGGTGGCTTGTGTCGCGATGGTGAAGTCATCCGGCTGCGTATCGGTAATGCCATGCCGCTGCCTGAGCAGCGCGGCAATGCGCTTGGAGAGCGCGCTGACCTCGCCGGTGGAAGCGGCGGTGACCGTAATGTCGTTGAGCTTGCTCAGGTTCAACAGACGATGCGTCGTGGTGTACGGCATGTAGACCGCGTCGAACTCGTCGTCTCCGGGGGCAGGACGGACAACCCAGCTGGCGCTGGTGACCACACCGACGATGCGGAAGGGCTGCTTCCATAGCGTGATCGTCTGCCCGACCGGATCGATGGCGCCGAACAGCTTCTCCGCCACCACCTGGCCGAGCACCATCACCTGCTCGGCGTCGTCCTGCTCGCCATCTGAGAAGAACCGGCCGTGCTTCAGCGTCCAGGTGCGCTTGATGTCCAGCAGTTGCCGGTCGGTGCCGTGCATGCGAGTGAACCAGCGTTTATCATCGTGAAATACCCGCGCGTTGGCGTGTACACCGCACGCCACGTACTGAACGCCGTCGAGGCGGCGGATGGCTTCGGCGTCCGCGAATGTCAGCGTGGCCGCGGCGCCGAGGCCGGCTTCGAGATCACCCAGCCGCTGCCACGCGAGCGGATGGTCATGCTTCTCCATGGGATCGTCTTCCGGATGGCTGGCCAGCACGATGTCGTCCACCACCTGGGGTAGCAATACCCGCCGGGGCCTTGGCGCCGCCAGCAGGCGGCGGGCATCGGCTTGGTGGGCCACGGCGGCGCCGGTGTCGTCCACCTTCGGCTTCCAATTGCCGGCGGTGACCGTGATCTGGTTCAGGCCCGCGGCGCGGACCTGCTGCTCGATGGAACGCTGTGCACCGGCGCCGACCGCCAGCATGGTCAACACGGTGGCGACACCAACCGCGATCCCCAGCAGAGTCAGCCCCGTCTGCAGACGGTTCCGCGTCAACGCGTTCACGGCGATAGCTACAGACGGATGCACGCCGCGCAGGCGTGTCACGATGCGCATGTCGTCGGCGCTGCTACGCGCTCGCCCTCTCGGTCAAGGTTCACGCGGCCATCCTTGAAATCGATGGTTCGCGTGCCCCAGGCCGCAATATCGCGTTCGTGCGTGATGACCAGTAGCGTCAGCCCATGCGCGTCGCGCAACCGTGCAAAGACCTCCATGACTTCGTGGCTGGTGTCGGTGTCCAGGTTGCCGGTGGGTTCGTCCGCCAGCAACAGCTTTGGGTGGTTGACCAGCGCCCGCGCGATGGCCACGCGCTGCTGCTGGCCGCCGGAGAGCTGGTTGGGATGGTGTTCTTCGCGATCCGACAGCCCGACGATCGCCAGGGCACGCCGCGCCCGGTCGCGCCGTTCTGCAGCGCGCAGTGCGCCACCGCGCGTGTAGAGCAGCGGCAGTTCGACGTTTTCGAGCGCCGACGCTCGCGCCAGCAGGTTGAAACCCTGAAACACGAAGCCAATCGTTTCGTTCCGCACGCGAGCGAGTTCGTCGGCGGGCAGATTGGACACGTCGCGGCTGTCAAGGAGGTAATGACCCCGGGTCGGCCGATCGAGACAGCCAAGAATGTGCATGAACGTGGACTTCCCGGAACCGGACGGACCGACTACGGTCACAAACTCACGCGCCGCGATATCCAGCGTGATGCCGCGCAAAGCGTGAATCACGTGATCGCCGACGTGGTACTCCTTTTCCAGGTCGCGAACCGCGATCAAGGGGTGGCCGCTCCCTTCGCGGGGATCCTGCCGGCGAACGCATAGAGCAGCGTGGCCACGGCCTTTTCGGCTCCTGCCATGCCGTAGACCTTGCCCGCGCCTTCAATGACGTAATACTCGTTGGCGGCATGAGCGCGACCGCCCAACCCGGCGCCGCCGCTGACGATGGGCACACCCTTGAAGGGCGAGATCCGCTCACCGATCTCGCCATCGCCGAACATGTAGGCCGGCCAGTAGCCGCCGGCGCCGCCGCCGCCCCCGCCGATACCCCAGTCGGCGCGCAGTTGCCCGTGTGGGATGTTCATTATTTCGTAGGTGCGCTTCATCGCTTCGCCAATCGGCGTCGCCGATTTCATCTTCGCCCACGGCACGTCGCCGATCACCTTGATCTCAACGTCTGCGTAGCCGTTCTTGTCGAGCTGGGCGCGGAGTTTCTTGACGATGCCGGGGCCGGTCATGTTGGGCACGTAGCGGAAGTTGTGCTTGGAGGTGATCTTATTCGGCAGAATGGCGCCGGCGCCGCCGGCATACATGTTGCCGCCCCAGATGCCATCGATGTTGAAGGACGTGCCGTGGCGCTGCATTCTCAACATCGTGAACGGATCGTCAGCAATAAATCTTGCGACTCCCACATTGGTCGCGGCGATCTCGAGGTCGACGTTCGCGGCTGCGGTCTTGAGCGATGCCGTCTCCTCCGCTGACAGCGGCTGCATGTTCTCGTAGAAGCCGTCGATCAACGGCGTGTTGCCGTCGTCCGACACCAGCGAGGCCAGCATCTTCATGTGGCGCCACGCCGGACTGTCGACGCTGCGCTTGTTGCTGCCGTGGATGTCGGAATCGGTGGGACCCCGGCCCCATGACTTGCCGCTGGTGGTGAGTTCCACGTAGACGCACCCTTCGGAACCACCACCGTAGCCGCCGCCGCCGCTCTGCGACTGGCCGCCGAACAAGTACATCGCGTCGGCGCCTTCGAGCAGTTCGGGATGGTCTTTCACCCACTTGCGGAGGCCGATATCCATGCGCTCCTCGTCGCCTTCGGCGACGATTATCAAATTGACGGGGAGCTTACCGTGCACCGCCTTGATGGCGCGGAAGGCGTTGAGCTGCGCCATCTGCGGGCCCTTCGAATTGGTCGCGCCGCGGCCAATCAGAACCTTCTTAAACGGTGCTTGTTCGACGAGCCGCGCCTCAAACGGCGGATTGTGCCAGGCGTCGGGCTGCGTGATGGGCATGGTGTCGTACATCCAGTAGATCATCAGGGTCTTCTCCGCCCCCTCGTCGCACTTGGCGTAGACGACAGGATTGCCCGGGGTGCCGTACTCTGTCACGCCGACGTCGTAAACCTGCGACTGCTGACAGCCGAGTTCATCGAAGAACCCCTTCACCATCTCGGCCGACTCTGGGATGCCCTCGCCGGAGTTGGAGATGCTCGGCTGCTGAATCCACTTCTGCAGATTGTGAACATGGGCGTCGATGTTCGTATCGATGTGCGCATAGACCTTCTGCAGGTCCGGAGGCACCTGGCCCATGTCGGGCTGAATCTCCTCGTCGCCCGCCGGTCGAACACCCAGATTGGGTGTTGGCGCCGTGCCCGGTGTGGCCTGGTCATCGGGCGTGGCGCGCGCGCAGGCCGCGTGCAGCGCCAAGGTTACGACAAGTGCAAGTGAGAACCGGGTCATGGAGCCTCCGTGGGTTGCTGCGCATTGTGGTGCTCAGACGACGGGGTAAGTCAAGGCATTACATGTGATGATGACACCCAGAGATGTCTCCGCATGTCAGTGGCATGTCTCGCAGGTCGGCGGTGGCCGCGCTCGCGGCCGCGGCTGCGGGCACGGCGTGCGGCATCGGCCGCCGGAGCGATGCCTCGCTCGACGCCCTCGCGGAACACTACGTCAGGGCCGCGCTGGCGCTGGCGCAGCATCAACCAACACTGGTGGAAGCCTGGCACGGTCCCGACGCCTGGCGGCCGGGCCCGCGGGAACCCGTCGCGCAGATTCGCCATCGTCTCGACGACGCGCATCGCGCGGCGAACGCGGTCCTGGCCAGCGGATCCGGCGATCCACGGGCGCGCTACCTGCACCAGCAAGTCGGCGCGCTGGTGCTCGCTTGCCGTCGTCTGGCCGGCGAGGCGCTTACCTTCGACGACGAGGCGGCATTGGCGTTCGGTGCGCCGGTGGTGGGCGTTCTGACCGCGCTGGCGTCCGAGGCACGGCAGGCGTCATGGCACGAGGCGCGCCTCGCCGTGGAGTGGCTGCTCCCTGGCAGGAGCGTCCTGCAGGAGCGCTATGCAGCATTTCGCGCACGGCACGTCATCCCCGCGGACCGGGTAGCGGCCGCGGTCGAGGCCGCGTCGTCTGCGTGCAGGCGGCGACTGGCGGCGCACCTGGCGCTTCCACCGGGCGAGTCCGTTCGAACCGGCACGTCGGCCACGCTTGGCGTTGAAGGCCAGGCGACCTATGAAGGCGCGCTCCGGACGTCTGTGTTCGTGGAACAGGCGAGCCGTTTGGATCTGGCCCGCCTCGTATGGCTCGTCGCACACGAAACGTATCCGGGGCACCACGTGCAACACGTCCTGGCCGACAGCGAACTCGTGCAACGTCTGGGCTGGCAGGAACGAGCGCTCCATCCGTCGTTTGGGGGACACCTGCTGTTCGCCGAGGGCGCCGCCGAAGCAGGTGCGGCGCTGCTGCTCGCCGGCGACGTGTTCGCAGACGTGTGCCGGGAGGTGGCGGAGTCGGCGGCGATCGCCGCCGGCCACGTGGCCGAACTCGTGGCCGTGCAGCGCGCGGTGATCGAACTCGACCTGCACGTCGCAAGGGTGGCGCGTGCCTATCTTGATGGTGGACTCAGCCGCCACGCCGCGGCCGAGCAACTGACCACGTCGGCGCTGATCCTTGACGCCGAGCGTCTGCTGCTGGTGATCGAGCGCCAGCGCACACGGGTGCTCGTCTATCCGGCCGGGCGCCGGATCGTGTTCGACCATCTGAAGTCTGGCAACCCGTGGGATCGGCTGAAGAGCGTCGCGACACTCCTCGTCCTCTGAGGATAGAAGGTGAACATCGCACAGATGAGCAGGAAGATCGGCACGGCCTGGGGAAGACACTGCGACACCACCGCGCGCACCCGCCACAACGCCCCGTGCAGCCATGGTGTCGGTACGGCACCCTGGCGACGCACAACGCGCATTCGGGAGATTGGACAAGTCAGGGGGAATGGTTTGCAAAGGCTGGGGATCCCTTCCTACTGCAAACCGACATCCAATCTACCGTTAGACCGTTTGCGGTGTGTGTAGTCGTGCCCAAGTAGCAGCCATCGCAGTGCGCACCCTTACCGCTTGTCGGGATGCGAAGCCGCTCGGTTTCGTTGTCGACGACACCGCTCCGAGCAGTACTTCACCTCGTCCCAGACCGTCTTCCACTTCTTCCGCCACTGGAACGGTCGCCCACAGACCGCACAGACTTTCGTGGGACGGTTCGCATGGTGCGCCATCAGCGTTCGTGCGCTCCCGTCGGCGCATACGCCCCCCCGCCCCACGGACGCACTCGCGCACCACCGACACTTCCGCCCGTCCTGCCCGTGCCGATGTGTGCGGGTTGGCGAGTAGGAGCAGCTCCGCCCATAGCAGAGCTGGCACCACAGAACTCGCAGCGGTCAGCGGTGCCGGCGTGTTCGTGCGCCCCGTGCGGGGAGTAGGAGCACCCACGGCCGTACGAGGAAGAGCGACAGTAGCGACATTGGGTGGTCAACTGTCTGCCACGTCATTCACGGTGAGTCGCAGGGCTGGTGTTGCTTCCACACTCTTCGGCGAAGGAGGCTGTCTCGATGGAGCACGATGTGCGCTCAGCAGCGTGATGTACTTCCCTCTGGCACGTTCATAAAAACTCTGGTTGTAGAAGGGTGAGAACGAACCTGATTCCAGACCACGGACCTGTGCCACAGACAGCAGTAACGCGTCTGCCACGTCCGTTTCGGACAGCTCCATGTGCTTTCGCCACGACCTGAGCTGATCAGGTGAAAACGTTGTGGCGTCCGCCAGAAGAATACGCAATTCAGGCTCGGACATTCGGTGTCCAGATTGTAGGCGGTTTTTGAAGCCCCGCAACTCCGAAACGACCCCTCCCCCTCCGCCCCGCCGAAACCCCGCCACCCGTTCCGCCACTTGTTCAGGGTGCGCCTGGTCGTAGAAGTCCGCCACCATCTGGACGCTGGTGCAGTTGGCTCTACCGTTGCTGTCTGGGTGGTTTGTAGGGATTGTGTATTCAAGGAAACGAAAGACAAGGAACAAAAGTCGCACGCGAATCTGCGGATTCCGAAGAACGAGTCTGCCTAACCTCCAAATGCAACCGACGCACCGCTTGACGCTTGGCGGCGCGCGGCTGATTTGGCGTCGTTGAGGGCCGGTTTGCTGGCCGGATCGACACCGCCTCCACGTGGTGCCACTCCGCCTACTGACGCCTGCTGGCCGAGTCCGCCCATCCCGAGGCGCGCGAGATGCTCGGCGTCACCTACACACCGTGCGGCAGCCGGAACAGCGACAACCGCCGCCGGATCCCTGAGGGATCCGGTGGCGGCGGACAGCGTCGCCCTTCTTAGAATCGCGTGACGATTACCAGCTGGAACGCGCGCGCAGGCTGCTGGTTGCGCATCTGCAGGAAGTTGCCGCTCCAGCTCTGGTAGGCGCTGTTGTAGCTGAACTGCGTGTAGTCGCCACCGTTCAGCAGGTTGAGGATGTTGCCGGCGATCTCGACATTACGGCCGCCCCCCAGGTTGACGCGCTTGCCGATCTTGACGCCCACCGTGTGGATGCCGGGCGCCTGGACCTGGCCCTCGCCGCGCGTGCTGTACACGTAGCGGTTGCGGGTCGAGAGCGGGTTCGAGAAGGTCAGCCCGCCCGGCGAGCGGAACGTCGTCGGGCCGAAGCGCGCGATATCCGGGTCGCCGGTCGGCAGCTGGTAGAGAATGGCGCCTGACCACGGCCCCGCCTGCAGCGTGTAGCTAGTGGCCACCGAGATGCCGAACGGCACCTCAAAGAGCGCTGCCGCGTTGAAGCGATACTTCATCCACGTCGGCCCGTAGCTCAGCGCGTTGCCGGTCTCTGGCAGGCTGTTGCCGTCGTTGTTGCCGCGCGGCATATACAGGTTCGCGTCGTTAGCGAACGCGTTTGGCGCGATGAACGCCGCCCTGTCGGTCGGGTTCCACGTGCCCGACATGTGGTGCCACTGCCGATTGAGGCCGGCCATGAGCTGGAAGCCCCGCGCCATGTTCTTGGCGACCGTAACTTCAAGGGCGCGATACTCGAGCGTTGACCAGGTGTTATTGGTCTGCTGCTCAATTTCGCCTCGCTCCGGGTCGACTCTGCCGAAGCCGCCAAAGGGCTGGCCCGGCGCCGACGGCCAGAAGCCGTTGATCTCCCGCAGCGCCCACATGTGCTTGTAGCTGCGAGAGATGAAGCCGACGTCCAGGCTCGTCTGCCATGGGAACTGGCGGCGGTAGCCGACGATCCACTCGTCCACCCATGGTTGGTGGTTGTTCGGGTCGAACTCCTGGCCGGCCAGCCTCGGCGTCGCCGCCGCCGAGATGCGCGTTTCGCCCGGCTCGCCCCAGATGCCGTTCAGGTTATTGTCGTACTCAGTGCGGATGGTCACTGTGCCGCTCCCGCCGAAGCTGGTGATCGAGTCTCGGCCCATCATCTGCTCGCCGACCCGCACGAACGTGCCGCGGAGCAGGTTCTTGCCGTCCTCGGTCATGAGGTACGAGACGCCGACGCGCGGCTGGATGGTCCACGAGTTCTGGCGCGTGATGTTGAAGATCTTGTCCTGCCGCTTGACCCAGTCGGCGCGCAGCCCGATGTTCATCGTCAGCCGGTTGCTGGGCTTCCAGCTGTCCTGCACGTACAGCGCGACGTTGCGGTCCGCAGCTTCACGCGTCGTGATCTGCGTCGGCGTCGCGTAGTCGCGCCGGAACGGGATGGTTCCAAGCGACGGCTGGTTGATGTTCACCGGGACGCGGAACTCCTGGTAGAACCCGTCGTTGGTGTAGCGCGTCGTCGTGTTGTACGTGTTGTTCGGCTGAATAAAGAAGCCCGTCTGGAACTCGTGTGTGCCCTTCCAGCCTTCTTTGTACCAGGTGATGTCACCGCGGAGCAGCGTCACCGACGCCGGCGAGATCGCCTCGGCGCCGCGGTTGCCGCCTTCGAGAATCTTCGAGTTACCCGTGATGAGGCCACCTGAGATGCGCGTCGCATCGAAAATCTGGATGTTCGGCCCCTGCCCCTGGTAGATGCCATTCAGCCAGGTGAACGTATCCTCGCTGTTGGCTCCCTTGTTGTTGTAGCCCGCCAGGAACGTGGTCGTGACGCTCCCGCCCCACACCGACGACAGCTTTGCGCTGTACAGGCCGCCGCCGTTGCTGTAGCCGTTAATCTGGTCGTAGAAGTACTCCCAGTTCGACTGGCCGTTAGTACGGTCGTTCTGGTGGAAGGCCGTCAGCTCGTGGCCCTGTCCAAGGCGCGAGGTGACTTTCACGTACGGCTGCGTGCCTTCGATGTTCTGGTTGAAGAGCTCGCGGCCGGGGAAGAACGCCTGGATATCTTTTACCTGCTTATCGATGCGGCTGATGGCCGTCTCGACGTTCGACCAGCGATACGACCCGAAGAACCATACGCGATCCTTTACAATCGGTCCGCCCAACGACCCATCGAACTGGTTCACGCCAGCCTGCACCGGCACGCCGCCCGTCGACACGCACTCGCGCCTGCCGCCGCACGAGGTGGGCGACAGCTGCAGGATCTCCGACGGCAGCGTGAACACCGTCCGCGCCGACGTGTTGTCCCCGTTCCACTTGAGCGGCTGATACGCGTAGCCTGCCGTGCCGCGGAACGAGTTGCCGCCGCTCTTGGTGATGACGTTGATCGCCAGGCCCGTGCCCATCGGGGTCGACGCGTCGACGCCGCCCGTCTTGGTCTGGATGTCCTGGATCATGTCCGTGCCCATCTGCACGTAGGTGAGCTGGAAGTCGTTGTAGTTGCCCGCCTGCATACCTTCGAGGTTCGCGACGTGGGCGAAGTGCTCGGTGGCGTGGCCGAAATACACCATCCGGCCCGATCCGTCGTCGAACGGCCGCGAGTGCACGCCCGGCGTCATCTCGAGAAAGTCGGTCCAGTTCTTCCGCGCCGCGAGCGGCATCTGCTTCTGGAACTCGCCGTCCACATTCAGCACGTTCGAGGGCTTCGATACCTCGATCATCGGCGATTCGCCGGCTACCGTCACCGTCTCGGTGAGCGTGCCGAGCGACATGACGACGTCCACCGCAAAGGTGGCGCCCGCGCGGAGGAGGATCTCCTCACGCTTGAAGGTCGAGAACCCCTGCAGCTCCGCCGTGATGGTGTAGGTGCCCGGCGGCAGGTTCAACAGGCGGTAGTTTCCCTCGTCAGTGGACACCGTTGTGACGGGACGCACCAGGTCGGGGCCCGTCGCGGTGATCGTGACGCCAGGCAGCGCGCCGCCCTGTTGATCCCGTACGGTGCCGCGGAGGCTTCCCTGACCAGTCTGCGCCTCGGCCGCCCCCGCCGCGGCCAGCACGAATGTGAGCATCCACAGCACGAATTGTTGGCCCATTCCTGTTCCTCCAGACCATAGTCCAAAACAAGACCGGCGAACACCCGTCTGTCGGTCAGTCGGATCGTAATGACACAGCGTGGCAATTGTCTAGCGAATCCAGCCGACGATACGCCGTATGAGCGGCCTCTGGTTCACCGAACGGCGGTTCGCAGACCCAGCCTTTTGTGGCGTCGCGTCGCAGGATCTGCGGTCTCGCTTCAGGCACACAGGAATCAGTTTTGCTGTCAGTTGATGGGTTTCGGGTTTTTCAGACCGGCCGATGAGTGAGTTTTGCCTCACATGAGGGGCTCCGGTTTTTCAGACCGGTCGATCAGTGAGTTTTGCGGCACAATCAGCCCTGCGCGGGCCAGGAGGGTGTGCCGTGACGAAGAAGCGATTTTCGGTCGAGCAGGTCACGTCGGCCCTGCAGCAGGTCGCCGCCGGCGTGTATCTCACGCAGGACGAGGCGCGGCAGAAGGGCTATCATGCCGCCTATGGGCGTGAGTGTCGGTGAGGGTGCGTCTGCCCATACCGCGCCAAGGCTTACTCGGAGTGGAGGCAGCGTATCTCGGTGTGAGAGAGACGTGAGTGATGGAAGATGCCGTCGCCAGCATAATCGGCTATCCCCTGACCTACGCCCTTGAGATCATCGGACTGCTCGTGGGCACATTGGTGGGGTGCGCGATCCTCGGATATATCTGTCTGGTGGTGGATTGGATAAACAGCAAATCCTGAGGGGTAAGCGAAGTGTCTGTGACAGACACGCTACGGGACCTTCTGGGCTCGGGTGAATGTAGACTGCTGCGAGAATTGATCGAGCCCGCTGCCGAACAGCGATTCGTGCGGCAAATCGGTGACCTGACGCCGCCCCGTGCCCTCTACCCGTAGCATGACGCGGATCCTCTTTGCGACTGGCGCGTTCGTATTCGCGCTGCTCGTCGTCGAGGGTGCGCTACGCCTGATCGACTATCACTATTCGCCCGTCAAGATCGGCGCCGGTGTGGCCGGCGACTTTCAAGAAGAGCATGCGTTTCGCGATCGGAACCTCGTCTACGATCCAACGCTGATCTGGCGCCCGCTCAGCGGGCAGTTCTCGCCGTTCAATCCACAGGGCTTTCGAGGCCTGCCGATTCTCACGCCAAAGCCGGCCGGCACCTTCCGCATCATTGCGCTTGGTGATTCCAACACCTTCGGCTGGGATGTGGATGACGGCGCCAATTGGCCGGCACAACTGCAAACGCTGTTCGATCAAGAGGCCGGCCCGCGTGTCGAGGTCGTCAACGCCGGCGTGTGGGGCTACACCTCGTTCCAGGGCCTGGCGCGCTTCAAGGAGCTGCTGACCTTTGAGCCCGATATGGTGCTGGTCAGCTTCGGCGGCAACGATGCGCATCAGGTCCAGGCCCCGGATGTCGACTATGTTCGCGGCCACGATCGCATCGAGCGAATCACGCGGGCGTCGCGCAACCTGAGGGTGGCGCAGCTCGCCGTGGCCGGTTGGGATCTGGTCGGCACGGCCGCGGCTTCTTCGCGTGCGATGGTCCCGCGGGTGTCGCTCGACGACTATCGCTCGCATCTCAGCGAGATGATCGCGCTGGGCCGCGCTCGGGGCACCATCGTCGTGTTGCTGACAAGACCCTTCATCGGCGTCTCGGATGACCCCAAGTCGTGGAAGACCTATGCGCCGCAGTACAACGCCGCCACTGTCGAGGTCGGCGCGGCCGAAAAGGTACCGGTGATCGACGTCTTCGGTGCGTTTCATGACCGGGAGACACTCTTTGACGATGAATCGCATTTCGGCGTGGAGGGGCACCGGCAAGGCGCGCACTTTCTTGCCGATGCATTGCGGCCGCTGCTCCCTTCGCGACCGTCAGCGTAACGCGCCTCGAATGGCCGGTGGCTTGGTGTAATCTGGCCCGACCTCAGGAGGAGCCATGCGGACGATGCTGCTTGCGGCGGCGTGTTCGGTAGTTGTACCGGTCGCAGTCCTTGCTCAGCCGAGCGCGCCGGTCGTAACCAGGACCGATGTGGTCTACGGCCGCGTCGAAGGCTCGGCGCTGCTCGCCAACATTGCGTATCCCGATGGGCCGTCACTCAAACCGGCAATCATTTCTGTCCACGGCGGTCGCTGGCGCGCGGGCAATCGCACCGACGCCAGCAGCATCAAGGTCGCGCAATGGGCCGAGTTCGGGTTCTTCGCGATGTCGATCGACTACCGGCTCGTTGGCGGCTCGCCGGCGCCGGCGCCGCAACTCGATCTGCTCTGCGCGATCCGCTGGCTCCACGCTCACGCCGCTGACTACAACGTCGATCCGGAGCGCATCTATCTGATCGGCCAGTCGGCCGGCGGACAAATGGTGTCGTTGATCGCCACCGCTGGCGAAGCGGGATTGCCGCGCGTCGGCGGCTGGGAGAAAGCACGCAGCGACGTGCGCGCCGTGATCAGCGTGGCGGCGACCTACGAGCTGACGACATTGTCGTGGGGCAATCTGTGGACGCCCTTTGATTCTGCTCAGGGCAAGGCCTTCGAAGGCGCCAAGCTGGAGCAAGCGCGCCGGCACGCATCGCCGATTAATCACGTGAGCCCAACAACCAAGCCGATCCTCGTGATTCACTCAGACGATGACAAGTCGGTGCCGGTGCAGCAGGCTGCCGACTTCGTCGAGACATTGAAGGCCGCGGGGGTTCCGCATCGCTACGTGCACTTCACCGATAAGGGCCACATGGGCATCACCGACGATGTGATTCGCGAGGCGCGCGCGTTCATTGCCGAGCAGGAGCCCAAGCGGCCTTGACCAGCGCGTCCGGCGTGGCTTCCGGGCAGGCGGCGGCCCACGGCCGCATCCCGTGATGCCTGTGGTGCGCGACCTTGGCCGTCACATCGGCGTACATCGGCGGCTACTGGGATATCTCGTGGCATCGATCGATCGGCCGCGACACTTTCGGGTCGGCGCCGCACATGGCGATCTACGCGTGCGGGATTCTTGCCGGCATCAGCGCCGGGTATCTGATCTTCAGCGCGACATTCGGACGATAGGCCGTATTAGCGGCCTCCCTTGTTAACGGAAGGCCTGTTCTCAGGCCCAGAGCCGACTGAGCCAGCGCAGATCAGCCGGTTTTGACGGCCGACGGCAGGGGGACGGGAACCCGGTCCGGCACTGGCGGGGACTTTCTGTATTGACGAATCCTCCGACCCGTGGATACTGTCCGCATCCGGCGCGCAACAGCTGACACCAGGAGGCTGGTTGTTCGTCACTGCAAGCACCTGATTCATCACGGCGTTGGACCCCGCGTGATGAACGCGCGCGCCGGACGGGTTCTTTGTATCACCTTGATGGGACTGCACGGAGGAGGATCGATGGCACCCAGGACTTGGTTGCGCCCGGTCGGGATCTGCCTGATGGCGTGGCTCGTCGGCGCCGGCACCGGATTCGCCCAGGGCGGCGGATCGACATCGCTCTCAGGACTCGTTTCGGATACATCGGGCGGCATCCTGCCGGGCGCCGACGTCGTCGTGAAGAACAACGCGACGGTCGCCGAAACCCGCACGGTGACCGACGCGATTGGACGATTCACGGTCCCGGCGCTGCCGCCGGGCACCTACACCGTCACGGTTTCGCTGTCGGGGTTCAAGACCGTTGTCCTGCCCGACGTGCAGCTGCTGACGGCGACGCCGGCCTCGGTGACCGTCAGGATGGAGATCGGCGCGCTCGAGGAATCGCTCGTCGTCACGGGCGCCAGCGAGATCCTGCAGACGCAGACCGCGGCCGTCCAGACGACGATCGACGTCAAGCAGATCTCGAAGCTGCCGCTCGTCACGCGCACCGCGCTCGACTACGTCACGGCGCTGCCTGGCGCGATGACGACCGGCAGCAACAGCCGCGGCACCACCATCAACGGCCTCCCCACGGTCTCGATCAACATCACGCTCGACGGCGTGAACGTCCAGGACAACAACAATCGGACCGGTGACGGCTTCTTCATGTACATCCGGCCGCTGATGGACTCGGTCGAGGAGATCACCGTGTCGACCTCGACCCCAGGCGCCGAGAGCTCGGCGCAGGGGGCGGCGCAGATCCGCATGACGACCCGCGCGGGCTCCAACCGATTCTCGGGGTCGGCGTACGACACGTGGCGCAACCAGGCCGGCACCACTGCCGACGACGTGTCGGGCCGCACGCAGAAGCGGGGTTGGCTGTGGCGGCTGAACACGCCGTACTTCTTCAACAAGCGCGATCGTCCGAAGACCGCGGCCGGCGACGACTTCATCGACGACGTCCGCCTCGAAACGCCGGGCTTCCGCGTGGGCGGCCCCGTGCTGCCCGACAGGATGTTCTATTTCTTCAACTGGGAATGGTTCAAGTGGCCGAACCAGGTCGCGCGCACGCGCTACCTCGTGAATCCGCAGGCGCAGACCGGCCTCTTCTCCTACACGGCCAACGACGCCAGCACGCGATCGATCAACCTCCTGTCGCTCGCCGCGCAGAACGGCCAGACCTCCACCGTGGACCCGGTGATTGCACGCCTGCTCGGCGAGATCCGGTCGGCGGCCGCCGGCCTGATGACGGGCGGCTCGATCGCCAGTTGGGACTTGAACACCGACAAGTTCGACTACAGTCCCGGCGGCGAACAGTTCCGGCACTTCCCCACCGGTCGCATCGACTACAACCTGGCGAAGAATCATCGCCTGTCGGGGACGGCGCGCTACAACCGCTTCGAGTCCAACCCCGACATCCTCAATGGCCGCGAGCCACGCTTCCCGGGCTTCGTAAACGTCGGCGGCCAGTACTCGCATCGATACATGTGGCAGGCCAGCCTGCGGTCGACGTTCGGCAGCAATCTCGTCAACGAGGCGCGGTACGGCTTCGCGGGCGGGACGACGCAGTTCTTCACCAACGTTACGCGGTCGCAGTTCGAGTGCTCGGAGCCGGGCTGCCAGGGGCCGTACAACCTGGGCATCAACCTGCGGGTCGGCGGCGGCGGCAACGACCTCACGTCGGCGACCAATACGACCTCGCCGAGCACGCGCTACGTACCCGATACCGTCTACGAGAACACACTCAACTGGCTGAAGGGCCGCCACACCATCAGCATGGGGGCCACCTACACCAAGGTGAAGTTCGAGAACTACGACGTGCCGGGCGGGCTGGTGCCCGGCATCACGCTGGGCACGAACTCCAACGATCCGGCCTTCAACCTGCTCGGCGAAACGTCGGGTAACTACCCGGGCGGTATCAACGCGACGCAGGCCGGCTACGCACGCAACCTGTACGCGCTGCTCACGGGCCGCGTGACGGCCGTCAACGGCACGTTCGTCCTCGGCTCCGACGGCAACTACAGCTACCTCGGCGACCGCTGGACGCTGGGCAACATGAAAGAGATCGGCGTGTTCATCAGCGACTCGTGGCAGATGCGCCCCAACCTGACGGTGACCGGCGGCCTGCGCTGGGAGATCCAGCTGCCCTTCCAGCCCGACGCCAGCAGCTTCTCGCGGCTTGAGAACACCGACCAGATCTACGGCCTGTCGGGCCCTGGCAACCTCTTCAAACCGGGCACGCTGACCGGCGCGCGGCCGGTGTTCGTCCGCTACCAAGCAGGGGAACCGGCGTACAAGACCGACTGGAACAACCTCGCGCCGAGCATCGGCGTGGCCTGGCGGCCCCGCATGAACGGCTTCCTCGCGACGCTCCTCAGCTCGGAGCCGGTGCTCCGCGGCGGCTACTCGGTGTCCTACGATCGGTACGGCACGCAGGACTTCATCGATCGGTTCGGCGCAAACGCCGGCGCCACGCGGAACGCCAATCGGACCCTCGCGCTCGGCAACCTCGGCACCGACGGTCCGCTGCCAGTGCTGTTGCGCGACGCGTCCCGGCTCGGCCCTCCGGTCGTGCCGACGCTGACCTACCCGTTCAACCCGGCGACGAACGAGAGCGTCAACATCTTCGATCCGAACATCAAGGTGCCGTACACGCACCAGTACAGCTTCGGGTGGTCGCGCCAGATCGGGAAGAGCACGGCGCTCGAAGTCCGCTACATCGGCAACCAGAACAAGGGCGGCTGGACGACCTACAACCTGAACGCCACCGCCAACTACAGCATCATGGAGAACGGGTTCTACGACGAGTTCCGCCGCGCCCAGCGCAACCTTCAGGCCAACATCTCGGCTGGCCGTGGCAACACGTTCGCCTTCACGGGCGCCGCTGGCACCGCGCCGCTGCCGATCTTCGCGGCGTACTTCCACGGGGTGCCGCTCAACGACCCCCGGAACCAGAACCCGGCCACGTACACGAGCGCCAATTTCACGAACTCCGCCTGGTACAACCAGCTCGCGATCTTCAACGCCACGATCGGGACGATGGCCGGTACCGGCACGAGCGGCCTGCAGAACGCGACGTTTGCGGCCAATGCCACGGCGGCCGGCCTTCCAGCCAACTTCTTCATCGCCAACCCCTCCGTGTTCCAGGGCAGCGCCAACATCCGCGCCAACGGCGGCACGACCCGCTACGACGCGGTCCAGATCGAGCTGGGGCGGCGCCTGAGCCAGGGCCTGCTCCTGCAAGGCAGCTACGTCTTCGGCAGGCGCAACACCTGGACGCGGCCGTCCCTGCGCGACGAGTTCATCACCATCGAGAGCACGACAGGTCCGGACCAGGCGCTGAAGTTCAACTGGGTCTACCAGCTGCCGTTCGGTACCGGCCGCCGCTTCGGCGGCGGCGCGGGTCGGTGGAAGGACGCGCTCATCGGCGGCTGGGAGTTCAGCGGCGTCGCGCGGTTCCAGAGCGGACCGAAGTTCGACTTCGGGGGCACGCGGCTCGTCGGCATGACCGACGACGACCTGCAGGACATGTTCAAGTTCTACAAGGTGCCCGACGCCAACGGTGTGACGCGCATCTACATGCTGCCCCTGGACGTCATCGAGAACTCGCGCATCGCCCTCAACAACTGGTCAGCCACGTCACCCACGGGCTACACGGGCACGCTCCCGACCGGACGCTACCTCGCGCCGGCCGACAGCGCCGACTGCGTGCGATACCTGGCCGGCCAGTGCGCGCCGCTCACGCGGATCATCACGGCACCCTGGTACGGCAAGACCGACTTCAGCTTCGTGAAGCGCTTCACCCTGTGGAAGACCCGCAGTATCGAAGCCCGGATCGACCTCTACAACGTGTTCGACAACATCAACTTCACGCCGGTCGGCATCGGCGGCAGCGGACTGAGCAGCTGGGAGGTGACCTCGTCCGCCCGCGATCTGAACGCGTCACAGGACGCCGGCGGACGAATCACCAGCTTCGGGCTGCGATTCAACTGGTAGGGAGAGCCGGCTACAGGCTACAGGCTACAGGAAGGACATCGGGCTGCTTCGCCTGCTCGGCGTGCCGGCGGAGCCGGCACGCACCACGCTCTTGCTGCAGCCTGTAGCCGACCGGGCGCGGCCGCATCATCGCCGCGCCAGTTCGTAGTCCCCCGCCCGCTTCCCCGGCAGCTTCCCACCCTGGTGACCGCGACCGCCCAGCCCATTAGCCGCGCCACGTTCGCAATCGAACGCGTGACCCAGGCGCTCACCGACCTCGCATCGCTCCGGGCGTTGATGTACGAGTCGACCGGCCGCACGATGTCGTGGATTCGCGAGTCCCCGGATGAAGAGTTCGCCGGCGCCCTGCTCCGCATGAGTCCTATGAAACGCCCGACTCATGACGGCCACATGAAACGCCTGGGGGAGCGGTGCCAGGCCGATCCCGCGTTCCGAACGTTCCCGCGCGAGCATCCCGGCGACGCGGCCGCCCGGCTCAGGCTCGACCTCGATTCGGCCGAGGCCGCCGCGATCGCCAATCCCGAGACGCCCCGCTCAGGGGTGCCGATGTCGGTTCGTCGGGTGCCGGCTTGGTGCTGCCGTATCGGTCTCACGACGCAGGGAATGCGCTTTGCGTGGCCTAATGTGAGCTGATCTGCGCTGGCCCAGTCGGCTCTGGGTCTGAGAACAGGCCTTCCAGAATCTGCGGATTCCGAAGAATGAGTCTGCCCAACCTCCAAATGCAGCCGACGCGCCGCTTGACGCTTGGCGGCGCGCGGCTGATTTGGCGTCGTTGAGGGCCGGTCTGCGGGCCACTTGACGCATCCGTCAAACCGGCAGACCATTTGTCGTTCGTCACCGTGTCTTGTAGGTCCGGACCTGTTGAAACAACTCTCACCGCTGGAGGATGTGATGGGCGCTTTGACCCTCGCCACCGCGCTGGCCACCTCGTTGTTCCTGTCGACCGTTGCCTTCGCCCAATCCACTGCCGCCACCTTGGCCGGCACCGTCGTCGACGAGCAGAAATCCGCGCTGCCCGGCGCCGTCATCACCGTGCGCAATACCGACAGCGGGCAGGTCCGATCGACGACCAGCGACGAGCGCGGCTCGTTCCGCATCGTCGGGCTGCCGCCGGGCCGCTACGGGCTGACCGCGGAGCTGTCCGGCTTCGCGCGGCTGGTCCAGCCGGACGTCTCGCTCAGCGTCGCCCAGGAGCTGACGGTCGGCCTGTCGATGCGGCTGGCGGCGCTGGAGGAAGCAGTGACGGTGACGGCGGAATTGCCGCTCGTCGAAACCACGCGCTCGGCGCTCGGCACCACGATTACCACCGGCGAGATCGAGGCACTGCCGATTGCCAACCGTAACTTCGCCAACCTCGCCCAGCTGACCCCGGGCGTGACCAGCACGGCCGGCACCGGCATCTCGTCGGCTGGCCAGCTGACGCGCAACACCACGTTCCTGATCGATGGCCTCAGCAACGACGACGACTCGGTGGCCGGACAGCGCGGCGGCTTCTCGGTGGACGCCATCAAGGAGTTCATCGTCGTCGCCAACGCGTTCAACGCCGAGTACGGCCAGTCGTCGGGCGCGATCATCAGCGTGGTGACGCGCTCGGGCACCAACAAATTCGACGGGCGCGGCTTCTACTACCATCGCGACGACTCGTGGGACGCGTCGACCGCGGCGTCGAAGCTGGTGACGCCGGCGCCGCCCAAGTCGCGGCTCGAACAGAAGATCGTGGGCGGATTCTTCGGCGGCCCGATTCGCCGGAACCGGGCGTTCTTCTTCGGATCGGTCGAATACACCAGGCAGCTGTCCGAGAATCTGGTGACCTCGCCGACCGCCCGAATCTTCCTGCCCAACGATCCGATCGTGTTCGAGCAGCCGACCACCAATCCCCAAGTGCTGGGTAAGGTCGACATGGCCCTGGCGTCGTCGAACACGCTGGCGCTGCGCTACCGCATCGACACCGATCGGATTGTCGGCACCGGCATCGGCGGCAACAGCACGCGCGAGCGCGGACAGGACCGCGACCGCCGCGACCAGGACTTCGCCGTGCACGACAACTGGGTGGTGGGCAGCCGCGGCCTCAACGAGTTCCGGATGCAGTTCGCGCGCCGCTACTTCAACTGGGACGTGTCTCGCTACTGCCCGGGATGCCCGACGATCAATCGCCCGGGGCTCAATCTCGGCAAGGCCAGCAACATGCCGCAGGGCCGCACCGAGGATCGCATCCAGCTGGCCAACACCTTCAGCTGGCTCGCGCCGGCGAGCTGGGGCGATCACGCGTTCAAGGTCGGCGTCGACGCCAGCTTCATCGACCTGTTCTCCGAGTTCCACAACAACCTCTACGGCACCTTTACGTTCACCACCTCGACGCCGTTCAACCCGGCGGTGGGTGCGACCTATCCGACGCAATACACGCAGAACGTCGGCGATCCGATCGTCCGCCTCAACAACAATATCTACGCCCTGTTCGCCCAGGATCAGTGGAAGCCGGTCAGCCGGCTGACGATCAACTACGGCGTGCGCTGGGACTATGAAGACGTGGTCGGCATCGCACATGACAAGAACAACATCGCGCCGCGCCTCGGGCTGGTGTGGGATATCACCGGCAGCGGCAGAACCGTGCTGCGCGCCAACACCGGCATCTACTACGACCAGATCTTCCTGAACATTCCGCTCAACGCCGAGAACGCGAAGAAGTTCGTGCAGACCCTGATCACCAATCCGGGATTCCCCGACCCGAACGGGCCGAACCCGAATCGCACCGGCGGGCCGATCACGCCCATTCCCAGCACCACGCAGTTCTCGCCCGACAACAGGACGCCCTATACACGGCAGGTCACGGCCGGCATTCAGCGGCAGATCGGCTCGACGTTCTCGATCTCGGCCGACGTCGTGTCCGCGCGTGGCCAGGGGCTGCTGCGATCGATCGACGCGAACTACCCCGACCTCGACGATCCGCTCCGCCGCCGGCCCAACCCGGCCTTCCAGCGCATCACCGTGGTCCAGACCAAGGGCAACTCCTGGTACACCGCGCTGCAAATGGGCGTCGAGAAGCGGTTCTCGAACCGGCACAGCTACACCATCGCCTACACGCTGGGGCAAACCGAGCGGGACACCGAGGACTTCAACTTCTTCCCGGTCGATCAGCGCGTCTATCACGCCGAGCGCGGCCCGGCCAACAACGATGCCCGCCACCGCGTGTCGGCGGCGGTCAGCTACCAGCTGCCGTGGCAGATTCAGGCCAGCACGCTGATCGCGGCGCGAACCAAGCTGCCCTACAGCATCACCACCGGCGCCGACGACAACCGCGACACTCAGACCAACGACCGGCCGGCCGGCGTAGGCCGCAACGCCGGGCGCGGCGCCAATCTGTTCCAGGCCGACCTTCGCCTCACCAAGCGGATGCAGCTGCGGGAATTGGACTTCGAGGTGATTGGCGAGGCCTTCAACCTCACCAATCAGAAGAACTGGACCAACTTCGACGGTAACCAGCGGTCGACCACGTTCGGCCGGCCCGCCAACGGCGAAATGACGCGGCGGGTGCAGCTCGGATTCAGAGTGGACTTCTGACGTCCGCGGTGCTGCTGGTTCCCGGATCTCAACTGGGACCCGGCGCCATCGACCCTGTTGGGGACGACGGTGGCGCCACGCGTATCGCGCTCTGCATCGGTACGCCGGAGCGGCCGCTCGACGTGCAGCCGCCCAAGATCATCGACGCTGCTGTCACAACCGAGGGCGAGTGAGGCCAGGCTGCCCCACCCTGGGTCCGTGCGCGGAGACCCGCTGGGGGACCTACCCCGGCCTTCTCAGCCCCTCGGGGAACCCACCCCAGGTAAGGGAGGCTGCTAATACGGCTTATCGTCATCGTGCCCCGCGAATCAGCGTAGAATCAGCGGCGTGTCCGTCAAGCGGACCTGGGGCTGGACCGGGGTATTGGCGGCCACCATGGTCCTCGGCCTACCGGCGCTCATCTTCGCGCGTCAGCCAGCGCCGGCCACGGCGACGGAGTCCGCGGCATTCGTCCAGAAATACTGTTTCGCCTGCCACAACGAAAAGAGCCGCACTGCCGGTTTGTCCCTGCAGGGCCTGGCGCTGGACCGCATACCCGAGAAGGCGGACATCTGGGAAAAGGCGTTGCTTAAGCTCCACTCGGACGAGATGCCGCCCGCGAGTGTGCGCGTCCGCCCGGCGCGTGCCGAGGCCCTGTCGGTCGCGTCGTACCTCGAGGCGACGCTCGATGCCTCCGCGCTTGCGCGCCCGAACCCCGGACGCCCGACAGTGCATCGCCTCAATCGCGCCGAGTACAGCAACGCGGTCCGCGATCTGCTCGCCGTCGACGTCAAGCCAGGCAACGGACTTCCGGTCGACGATTCCGGCTATGGCTTCGACAACATCGGCGAGGTGCTGTCGAGTTCGCCGGTCCTGCTCGAGCGGTACTTGTCGGCCGCGCGCCGAATCAGCCGGCTTGCGGTCGGCGACTTGACGCAGAAACCGTACGAAAGCATCTACGAGGCGCCGCGCGATCCGTTCAAGGGCGTTCGCAACGAACGCGTGAGCGATGCCCTGCCATTCGACTCACGCGCGGGCCTCGCCGTGGAGCATTACTTCCCGGTCGATGCCGACTACGTGTTCAAGGTTCGATTCCGCGGGATGCTGCCGAGCACCGAGATCCCGGACCCCAATGCCTTCGAAGTCCGTTTGCCGGTGAAGGCCGGCCTGCGCGCCGTCGGCGTCACCTCTCCACGCGACAACACCAAAGCGGAGATCGAGGGATCCGGCGCTCGCGTGCCGGCGCTGCGCGCGCCGATTCCTGTCGACGTGCGGGTCGACGGCCGTCGCGTGAAGCGCTTCGACGTGCCGGCGGATACGCTCGAGATCGGCCAGCTGGCGGTTCGTGGGCCGTTCGATGCGACAGGGCGAGGCGACACGCCGAGCCGCGCTCGCATCTTCACGTGCGTGTCGCCCAACGATGCGTGCGCCCGCACGATCCTGGCCAACCTGTCGCGGCGCGCGTTTCGGCGCCCTGTCACCAATACTGATGTCGATCCGCTGATGTCGCTCTACGCGAGCGGCCGCTCGGGTCGCGACTTTGCAGCGGGGATCCAGAACGCCCTGCAGGGGTTGCTCGTCTCACCGGATTTCCTGTTCCGCATCGAGCAGGATCCGGCCGGAGCGGTGGCCGGCGAGGCGTACCGCATCAGCGACGTCGAGCTCGCCTCGCGGCTGTCATTTTTCTTATGGAGCAGCATCCCGGACGACGAGCTGCTGGAGGTGGCGGTGGCCGGCCGCCTGCGCGACCCCGCGGTGCTCGACCGCCAGGTGCGGCGTATGCTGGGCGATCGACGCGGCGACGCGTTGATCGCGAACTTTGCGGGGCAGTGGCTGCACCTGCGCAACGTCGAGTTGGTTCAACCCAATCCGGTGATCTTCCCGTTCGACGAACAGTTGCGCCAGGCGTTCATCGGAGAGACGACGCTCCTCTTTACGAGCGTGGTGCGTGAAGACCGCAGCCTGCTCGATCTCCTGAGCGCCGACTACACATACCTGAATCAGCGGCTCGCCGAACATTACGGCGTGCCTGGCGTGCACGGATCGCAGTTCCGCCGCGTGCCGGTGGCCGATCCGAATCGCCGCGGCTTGCTCGGGCACGGCAGCATCCTCACGTTGACGTCCTATCCGAATCGCACGTCGGTGGTGCAGCGCGGCAAGTGGATACTCGAAAATCTCCTGGCCGCGCCTCCGCCGCCGCCGCCGCCCGACGTGCCCGCGCTGCAGCCAACGCACAACGGCCAGGCGTTGACGCTGCGTGCGCAGATGGAGCAGCATCGCGCGAATCCAGCGTGTTCGGCGTGCCACGCGCGGATGGATCCGATCGGCTTTGCGCTCGAGAACTTCGACGGCGTGGGGCGGTGGCGCACCACGGACGCCGGCGCCTCCATCGATTCGCGAGGCACGCTGCCCGACGGCACCGCCTTTCAGGGCGGCGCCGGCCTGACCGATCTGCTGTTGACGCGATACCGCGACGACTTCGTGCGAACCGCCACGGAAAAGTTGTTGACCTATGCGCTCGGCCGCGGCGTTGAGTACTACGACCAGCCTGCCATTCGTGCCATCGTGCGCGACGCCGCCGTGAACGACTACCGGTTCTCGTCGCTCGTGTCTGCCGTCATCAAGAGTCGACCGTTTCAGATGAGGAGAGCTCAGCCATGATGCTTACCGCCGCTCCGTTGCCGCGCCGGACGTTCCTCCGAGGCCTGGGGGCAGGCATGGCATTGCCGCTGCTTGATTCAATGGGCCCGACGCTCGCCTTCTCCAACGCGTCGCGACTGGCGCCGCCGCCCATTCGGCTCGGATACGTCTACACGCCCAATGGGATCGTCGGTTGCTCGAGCAAGAGCCCTCGGCCCTTCATGTGGACGCCACGCCGCGTCGGCGCGAATGTCGAGTTCAGCCCGACGATGAAGCCACTCGAACCCTATCGCGGCGACCTGGTCGTGTTCAGCGGCCTGGCGCAGGCCAATGGCCGCGCGCTCGGCGACGGCCCAGGCGATCACGCCAGGGCCACCGCGACGTTCCTCACCGGCGTGCACCCATACAAGACTGGCGGCGCGGACTTCCGCCTTGGCGTCTCCGCCGATCAGATCGCGGCCAAGGCCCTTGGTGCCGAGACGCCGCTGGCCTCATTGGAGCTGGGGCTCGAGCAGCCGCCGCTGGCCGGCAACTGCGACTCCGGCTACACCTGCGCCTACATGGCCATGTCGTGGCGCTCGGAGACGAGCCCCCTGCCAGCCGAGACCAACCCGCGACTGGTCTTCGAACGGCTGTTCGGCGATGACGAGACCACCGACGCCGCGATTCGTCGCGAACGGCTGGCGAATCAGCGGAGCGTGCTCGACTACGTGTCGGGCAGCCTGGCGCGGTTGCAGCGGCGCGTCGGCGTCGGCGACCGCCGCAAGCTGGACGAGTACCTCGAGTCAGTCCGTGACGTCGAGCGCCGCATTCAGGTGACCGAACACAGCAGCAGACTGGGTGAGGTGCCGACCATCGATCGGCCCAGCGCCGTCCCTGACGACTACCTCGAGTACTCGCGGCTGATGATGGACCTGCAGGTGCTGGCCTGGCAGACCGACATGACGCGCATCGTGTCGTTCACGATGGGGCGCGACGGCAGCAATCGTGCCTACCGCGAGATCGGCATCTCCGACGGCCATCACGCCATCTCGCACCACCAGGGCGACGCCGAGCGCCTCGACAAGCTGATGAAGATCGACGAACTGCACGTCGGCCTGTTCGCCTACCTGCTCGAGAAGCTGCGGACGACGCCGGACGGTGACGGCACGCTGCTCGATCATTCAGTGACGGTGTTCGGCAGCAGCCTGAGCGAATCGAACCTGCATACCCACGACGAGCTGCCGATCGTGCTGGCCGGCAGCGCCGGCGGTCGCATCAGGGGGAACCGTCATCTGGCGTACGCAAAAGAGACGCCGCTCAACAACCTGTTCCTCAACATGTTCGATGCGGCCAACGTTGCTGGCGTGGCCGCCTTTGGCGACAGCACGGGGCGGCTCAGCGAGCTGTGATTCGCATGCGCACGAGACTCGCGATCGTCGGCGGCGCTCTGCTGGCGGCCATCACCGTGCCGGCGCCGGCAACGGCGCAGCCGGCCGGCGATACCGTGATCGACGCTGTCCGCCGTCGCGATGAACGCGCCCTGGCCGCGCTGATTCGCGCCCAGGCTGACATCAATCGTTCGCAGCCGGACGGCGCCACCGCGCTCGCCTGGGCGATTCACCTGGGCGAACGCCGGATGGCCGAGACGCTGTTGGGAGCCGGCGCGCGCGTCAACGTGGCGGATGAATACGGCGAGACGCCGCTGACGTTGGCGGCGGCAAACGGTGACGTGGCGATCATGTATCGCCTGCTGGAGTTGGGCGCCCGTCCCAACGCCGCGCGATGGAACGGCGAGACGCCCCTGATGATCGCGGCCGGCGCCGGTAGTGTCGACGCGGTCCAGCTTCTCGCCCGACACGGCGCGGAGCTCAACGCCCGCGAACCGCGCCGCGGTCAAACCGCCCTCGCGTGGGCTGCCGCCGAGGGTCACAGCGCCGTCGTCAAGGCGCTCGTCGACCTTGGCGCCGATCTCGAGGTCACCTCCAATTCTGGTTTTACGCCGCTGGCATTTGCGGTCGGGAAGGGGGACGTCGACTCCGTTCGACTGCTGCTGGCGTCGGGGCTCGATCCCAACCTCGTGCTGCCGTCAGGCAACTCGCTGCTGCGGATGGCGATGACCGCCAAACAGACGGCGACGACGCTGGCGTTGATCGAGGGGGGCGCCGACATCAGGACGGTCGACCGCGCCGGCCTGAGTCCGTTGCATGTCGCGGCCCAGGCCGGCGATGTCAGTGTGGTGAAAGCGCTGCTGGCGCGTGGAGCCAGTGTCAACGCCCGGACGCCACCGGCGAGAACCGCCGTGAATCGCGATCGAAACGCGGGTCGGGTATTCGTAGGTGGCGGCATGCAGACTCCGCTGATGCAGGCGGCCCAGGCCAATCAACTGCCGGTGATGCGCGCCCTGGTGGAAGCGGGCGCCGACGCCACGTTGACGTCGGACATCGGTGGCACGCTGTTGATGTTTGCCGCCGGCGGCACCATCGAGACAGCGGCCTTCGCGTACGAGATCGACCCGCGCGTGGACGGCGTCACGTCTCTCGGGCAGACTCCCATGCACGGCGCCATCAGCGGCGCGGTGCCACGCACGCAGGCCCAGGTGTGCGAGGTGATTCAATTCCTCGCCGACAAGGGCGCTGCGCTCGATGAACTGGATGCGAGCGGGCGAACCGCGCTCAGCATTGCCGATGGGCCGCCCATCGACAAGGCGGTGGCCTTGTTGACGTCGCTCATCATCAAATCCGGCAAGACGCCGAAGATACCCTCGCAGCGATGATGGTGCGATCAGCCCGCGCGGCCAGCCAGCTCATGTGCGCTCTCGCGGCGCTGATCGCGATGGCCCAGCCATACGCGCGCGCGCAGCAGCCGGGCCGCACCGTGGCCGATGGTGTGTTCACCGACAGGCAGGCGACCCGTGGCGCCGCCGCCTACAGTGCGTCGTGCGCGAGTTGCCACCGCGCCGATCTTGGCGGCGCCGACGGGCCCGCCCTCAAGGACGAACGCTTCACTCGAACATTCGCAGCGCGCCCGCTGTCGGCGATCTTCGATCGCATTTCGAGAACGATGCCCAGAGCCGCGCCCGGCAGCCTCCCCGACGCGGTTTACATGGACATCGTGACGCACTTGCTTCGCGAAAACGGTTTCGCCGCCGGCGCGCACGAACTCACGGCTGACACGCTGGAGTCCGTGGAGGTCTTGCCGACGCGAGCAAGGCCGCTGCCGCCGGTGGGAGAGTTCTCGTACGTCGAGGTGACCGGATGCCTGGCGCGGGATCAGGATGCGGGATGGATCCTCGAACGAGCCGGCGATCCAGTCGCGAT
The DNA here is from genome assembly GCA_016871275.1 of Acidimicrobiia bacterium. Lineage (GTDB taxonomy): Bacteria > Acidobacteriota > Vicinamibacteria > Vicinamibacterales > UBA2999 > 12-FULL-67-14b. The sequence goes on from VFZG01000037.1 coordinate 31,227, forward strand.
CACTCCGCGCCTCAACGCCGGCGCGCCGCACGCCGCGCCGGCCGCCGTTCGGCCCGTCGACGGCCGGCGCATCCAGCTCGTAGATGCAATGGCCTACGAGCCGGAGCGGCATCGCGGTCACCTCATTCGTCTCCGGGGGCTGATCATGGGCGCATCGAACGAGCAGCGCATGACGATCAGCGAGCTGGAGACGGTGGCTGCCTCCTGCCGCTGAGATTTCGCCGGCGCGCATCCGGGTCCAGGTCAGATGTGCTCCACGACCGCGGGGCTGGCGTAGCCGACGTAGACCAGCGGCGCGGTGAGCGTGCCGGCGGGGAGCGCGGAGGGCGACAGTGGAATCGCCGACTGCAGCACGACATCGCTCGTCCCGCGCCAGGGTCTGAGAACAAGGGTTCCGTGAACAGTTGAGGCCGCTAATACGGTCTATCGTCCCTGAGTCGCAGCAGTCGATCCTGAACGGTCACGTTTCTCCATCCGCCTCGTCTTGCACAGAGCGTGGTTCGTCGTCGGGTCGTAGAAGACATCAAGCAATCCAAGGAGCTTGAGGTATCGCTTGTAGAGCCGAAAGCCCTGCGTGATGGTCCCTTGCCGCAGCCATGGCTGGGCGTATTCCTCGCGCACGCGACGCGCGCGGAACTTTGATAGGACAGGTCCGAGCTCTGCCGTGACCCTTGGGACGCTGCGCGCGGACCTTAGATAGATGATGAGGGTGGGATAGGTCGATTCATGCTTCTCGATTCCAGTGATCGAGATTTCGATGCGTTCGATCAAGCCGCGTCGCTTGGCTAACTCAGCGCAGATCGCCGTCAGGGCCTTGTGTGCGTCCTGTTCGCTCAAGTAGAGATTGATGCGCACTTGCCCGAGCAGCGAACGCGGTAGCTTCTTGAACTGAGCCCGCGCGGTCGGGGCCTTGCGTCTGAGCCACACGCAGAACGCGGGGTCCGCGCCATGCCGTGCTCGGGTGTACCGCTCGGCGTGATCGACGCAGCGCAGGTTGCGGCCCACCGCAGCGGTCGCGGCCCAGTCGCGCAGGGCGCCTTGAGCCCGTGCGTTCCGCGGACCGAGGCGCTTGTCGTCTGCGTCTTGCTCGCAGATCGCGCGCAGCGCCTTGTCGGCCGCGTTGATCTTGGCCCAACCGGCGCGCGTGCCCGAAAGGCGCCTCAGGTAGATGTCCAGATCCCTACGCAACGGAACCAACTGATACACATAATTGGTCGGGTAGGGACCATGGAACATCTGAAGAAGCCCCGCAATGCGTTCGATCGCGCGGGCTTGGGGGCGATCGGCGTGCCTCTTCATGGACTGGAAGATCTAAACAACGATCACATGTCGTCGCAAGCGCATTGATAGCTGATGCCGCAGCGCGCGCCGCCACTGTCGGCGCTGAGGGTGGAAAACCCGCCCAGTTTCGAGGTCGTCAGGCGTCCAGCTTTTACGCCCGTCTTCTTTGCGGCCTTCGGTGCTGCCTTCTTCGGTGCTGCCTTCTTCGTCGGTTTCTTCGTGACCATGTCGATTTCTCCAATCGCGTTAGAAACAGCAGCAAGCATGATAGAAAAGAAAAATGCACGCCGTCTTCGGCCTTCCGTTAACAAGGGAGGCCGCTAATACGGTCTATCGTCCCAGCCGGCCCCAATGCCGCTTCAGCGCGCCAAACCGCATTTCGGCGCGTCCTTCCGGACCCAGTACCGGCAGCTCTGATAGCCCGTGGTTTCTTCTTCGTCCACGTGGGTCACGTGTCCGCCGGCGTCCGGCACGATCGACCCGACCTCGGCGCGCGGGATCCAGTGCATCTCCATGCGGGGTGTGAAGTCGGTTCGCCGTCGCACCCAGTTGAGCAGCCGCGGCAGGTAGAAGCCGTCGCGGATCGCGACGATCGCCCGGTTGCGCGCGAGCAGCACACGGTCGCGGCGGAGTCGCACGCGGTCAAGGCCGCGGCGGTACGCCCAATACGCGTCACGCACGCCGATTCGAGACATGACGGCGAACGCGCGCGGGTAACGCGCACGAAATGACGCCGGCTCCGGCGGTTCGACCCGGGGCGGCCGCCTCGGCGCGTCAGGGCCGCCGACGATGCAGGGCAGGCGCAGCGTCGGTGATCCGCGTTCTCCAAACCACCCGACATCTTCCTGGACCAGGTCCAGCTCGAGGAGATAGACGCCGTCGGCGTCCGGCGCGGTGACCACCAGCAGCGCACCCGTGCTCGCGCCCGGGGCCACGTCCGACGGCAGGGGACAGCGGGCTTCGTCGCGCTGCAGCAGCCCGCCGTGTTCGTCGAGCCAATGGTTCGCGACCTTGATTTGCCGGCGCCCGAGCGCGTCCGGCAACGCGGGCCAGGCATGCGGCGAGTCGTTGCGGACGGTGACCTCCACGGTGACCTGCTCGCCGGCGATCGCCGACAGCGACGTCACCGCGGCCGCCACGTGGGCGCGAAACGCCTCAGCCGGCAGTCGATCGCTGACAGGTGTTGATTGTGCTCCGGGCGGCGGCTTCACGGCGCGCCGGTCGCTTGGCACTTGAAAGACCAGGAGGCCTCCCGGCGCGAGCACGCGCACGAGCTCCTGGATGTAACGCCGGCTGTAGCGCGGCGCCATGTGCTGCAGCACCAGCGTCGAGTAGACGAAGTCGAATGCCGCGGTCTCGAAGAGCGCGAGGTCGGGCGCTTCATTCAGGTGGTAGATGCACCGGTCGGGGAAGCGGTTGTGCTCGCGCGCGAGGCGCAGCATCGCCTTCGAGATATCCACGCCGTCGCAGCGCGTGAAGTGCGGGGCCATGGCCTGCGTCAATCGGCCCACGCCGCAGCCGAAATCGAGCGCGCGGCGCCGCGCCGCCGGCGCGTTCCCCATGCGCTCCGCCCGCGCCAGCACGGCGTCGATCTCCGCGGCGCCGCTGCGGAAGAACTCCTCGATGTCCCATCGGCCGCCGCGCTTGTCAGGATCCGTGAGGACGGCCCAGTAGGGATCGCGCCCTCCCAGCCGGCCCCAATGTCGCTTCAGCGCGCCAAACCGCATGACCCGCCCGAATTGTAGCGCCCGCGCTGGCGCCGCCGACCCTGGGCTTCTACACTGCGCGGCATGACGCCGCCCTTCCGTGACGTGACGATTGGCCGGTTGCTGACGCGGCTGGCCGGGTCGCTTCCCGATCACGACGCGCTGATCTACGCTGGCCCAGTCGGCTCTGGGTCTGAGAACGGGCGTTCCGTGAACAGTTGAGGCCGCTAATACGGTCTATCGTCCCGCTGCCGATCACCCTGCAGGGCTCTCATTGCAGGGCGTTGGAAGAACTGAATGAGCGAAGATCAGCGTAACTAAACCGTCCACCGGTTCGGATCAGGCTCATCGCTTCGATCAGACACGCACCGAACGTTTCGACCTCGATTCATCTGCGGTGGCGACCATGCGGATCACCGCGGGCACGTCGGGTCTCGAAGTGATCACCGAGCGTCCGCCGGCGGTGAAGCACGCCTCGGGACAAACTATCTGCGATTTTGGCTGTTGCCGCTCGTTGAAAACTGACCAGAAAATCGCGGTTCTGCTCGCTGAAAATTGACCAGGGTGTTTCCAACCGTCCCGACCGGGTGAGGCCGTGTAGGGATGATGAGGTGCACACCATGGCGATG
>VFZG01000038.1 GCA_016871275.1 Acidimicrobiia bacterium
AGGCTTGGGGCTTGAGGGCAGGTAGGGATTGACTCACGCCCCAGGCCTCAAGCGCCACGCCCCACGCCTCAACCCGTTCTAGCGGACCAGCACGGTGCGGTAGCGGCCGGCGGCCAGCATCTCCGCCCGGCTAGGGCGTGGGATAGCCGGGGATGATCGTCGCGTAGACCATCAGGTACCGGCCATCTGGCAGCCGCGTCACAGCGGGGTCTTTGACGCCGACCGATTCGAGTCCGTTAGAAGCGTTCAGTTCGAGGCGATTGCCGGGGTCAACCGTCCATGTCACACCGTCGGCGGTGAAGAGTGAACGGATGTAGGATGAGCCATCGCGCTGGTCCTGCACGAAGCCGTAGTAGCGATAGCCGCCGTCCACCGCCAGGCCGTTCGCCATGAGGATATTTTCCATCACGAAGTTTTTGGCGCGGGTGAAGTTGAGGCCGTCGCTGGAAGTGGCGTGGTGGTTCGAGCCGGGGACACCGCCGGCGAAGTAGTGCCACGTCTCGCCGATCAACAGCACATTCGGATCGAGCACCAGTTGGCCTTCGGCGGCGAAGCGCTCGCCCTCTTCGCGGGCGAAATTGAACCCGTCGTCGGAGATCGCCGAATAGGAGCGCGCGCTTTCGGAGTTGGCGTCGCGCGGCGCTGAGGTGAAGAACAGCCGCCATTTACCCTCGGGCGTGCGTTCGACGGTGGGGTCAACGGCCATCGCAATGAGGTCGTCCATGCCGGTCAACAATGTTTTCTTGTAGGCCCACGTCACGGCGTCGCGCGAGACGGCGACGACGATCCGGTTGCGGACTTCTTCGGGACACATGATGATGAAGTACACGCGAATCTCGCCGTCGGGCGTGGTGATCGCATCGGGCACGTCGGCCTGATCCGCCAGGCTTTGGTTGGCGGGGGTGAACGTAAGCCCGTCGTCGCTGAAGGCGAGGAGCAGGCGCGAGGCCCACGGGCCGTAGCCCGACTGTGGTTGGCCGTCGGGCGCAGTGGCGTTGTAGCCGCTGCACGGCGTGAACTCACTCTTTCCGATCGTTGCTGCGGTGGGCGCGGAAGTGCGGACAGGCGGGGGAGTCGGAGATTGGAGAGTAGAGATTGGAGATTGAGTCACGGCGACTTGGGTCATCACCTGCGCGGCGATGGCGGGACGATAGGCCGTATTAGCGGCCTCCCAGTTAACGGCAGGCCTGTTGTCAGAGCACTACGAAGCCTTGTGCAAGCTGATTAATCTTTAGTCAGCAATAAAACGGGACTTTCCTCGGAAAAATTAACTTTAGAAGCCTCCATCACTGCTACACTTCCATCCAAACCAATGACTGTCACAGAACCTTTGATCTCCGAGGGAAGTTTGCCATTCCAGAGGGCATAAACTGTTTTGTCACCCGCTTCAAACACATATTGCCCCTCATTTATTTCTTGAGAGCTTGAAAAATTTTCCAAATATTTTGCGATTGTTTGCAGCGTTTTTAAGAAAAATCGCTCTTCTCCTTTATCACTATGAAGTGCAGACCCTCCAATCGTGCTATTGCTTGTTCCATATAAATCAACAAAGATTTTTTCAACCCCATTTGCAAAGGCCATTATAGAATACCGAAAATACCAAGACGCTTGTTCTTCCTCAGTTTGGGTGGGAGATGCCTTGGTCACAACAGATTGACCCTCTTTTGGCATAGGAGCCTCCGGTGTTCCTGAGTACGTTCCAAATTCGGTAATCCACATGGGTTTTTGGGCGTCATTGGCATCCATGGTTTCATTGAAGAAATCGAGGTGCTCTTCAAAATCATCCATTGTGGGAGCTATTCCAAGCTTTTCCTTATTATAATGAAAATTGAATATATCGATGTATTCGCCTCCCCCCAAAGTAAAGAAATCTTCCCAAAAACCTCTGATGTCACGCACGTTGCTGCTCAGCTCCAAAGCTCCCATGGTCAAAACTTTTGCCTCTGAATCGGCGGAACGAATGGCCTCAGAAGATATTTTGATCAGTTCAAAGTAATTCTCTGCTTCATTCAGATCTCCTCCACAGGTCCCGTCGTATTCATTCCCAATTTCCCAGTGCTTAACGGGAAAAAGGAGACCTTCCATATCCTCTTCGCCATCGCCGTCATAGCGTTCCACTAGTGCCGTAAGAAAAGCCTTGTATGCTTCCCAATCGGTGGGTTTGTCGGCTTTATAGTCATAATAGGCAAAATCCAGACCCGTACAGTCTTCAGGAGCACTGTCTTGATCCCAGGCAGCAAAGGGTTGAATAAGAGCGGAAACACTCATGCCTGCTGCATTCGCTGATAAAACCACAAGATCAGAAATTTCCCATTTATATTCAGCTCCTTTTTCAGGCTCAATCACATTCCAAGTAAAAGCGCCGGGAATTTCCCTATCAATCGAGAAGCCAGTTTTTTTTGCCCATGCGATAAATGTTTCGAATCGTTCTTCCATTTTCCTGAGGTACTCTTTGAATCGGGATTCATCTGAGCGAAAAGCCAACCATCCTTTCGTTTGCAGAACACTCAAACTTTCTGGACCGGCGAGTCCCGTATTTGGATTGAACGATAACATGGCTCCGAAAAGATCAATGGTATTGAGCTCATCTCCTGGACGATAGGCCGTATTAGCGGCCTCCCAGTTAACGGCAGGCCTGTTGTCAGACCCGGCAAACATGGCGCCGCCGCCGTCACTCGTGGGGGCTCGCCAGGTCAGGGTCGCCGTTGAGGAGGTCGGCCGGCCCACCTTCGCGCTGTTTACCTGGCCGGGGGCGGCGACCACCGTGGCGATCGTCTCGCAGCCATCCGAGCACGGGATGCCTTCAGTATTCGGTGCTACCCCGGGGCTCTCGGCGGTGGTGGCACCATAGGGCGTGCCAGTCAGGACCGTTTGGAAACTGGACGCTGGAATCGTGCTGGTGCCCTTGGTGGTCACCGCACGGCGGATGTAGATGCTGTCGCGGCTGGGGCCGTCGTTCACGTAGACCCATACGCGATCGGTTCCGACCATGGCAGATGGCACGCCCCCAGCCCCCCGTGACACGACGGTCGCCGATGCGAGGGAGTAGGGGCCGGTGACCGCGGGAGCGGTGAAGGACACAACATTGGAACCCATCGAAACGTAGAGAACCCACTCCGTGCCGTTGAAGAAGATGTCGGGATCGGTCGCCCATCCATGGACGCCCGCGATGTCGAGAGGAACGTCGACCGCCGTTCCGTACTCCACGAAGCTGCTGCCATTGCTGTCGACGACCTCGGTGCCCAACTTTACGGGTACCGACGTCTTACCCTCGACCTCCTGCATCGGAGGTACATAAACGATAACGAGTCGCCCATCGGCGACTTGCCCCGCGAATGCGGTGTCGCGGGGCATCGAATCGCTTCCGTCGGTCTTGCGAACATAGAAGGAGGTGGCCGTCACCTGGCCGGTTGTCACGTCAATGCGAGACAGTCCAGCGCCAACGACATAGATGGTGTTCTCGCGTCGGATGACATCAGGGACTGAACCGCGGTAGCCCTGCCACCCGCTGACATCGGTCCAGTTGGCGCCGTCACTGGATTCCGCAATCCGGATGGTGTGGTTGGTCGGGTCTTCGCAATTGCTTGTGGTGGAGCAGGTATGGAAGACCATCAGGTAGGGCTTCGTGGGTGGGGACACGGTGAACCCTGAGTGAGGGGGCGCACTAGCGTTGCCGAGAGTCAGGAGTCCGTGGGTGATCGTCGCGGCGTCGTGCGAGCCTGCGGGCGAGTACCCAAACCAGACGTGGAGTTTGCCGTCCACGAGTTCGATCGATGGGTCGAACACACCACCGCCGTCATCCGCCAAGAGCGTTGTCTTGCGCTGGACCCAAGTCACGGCATTATCGGACGCCAAGAGCTTCAGCTGCTGATAGCCGCCTTCGTGCCCCGTTGTGGAGGCCACCATGACGAAGGTGCCATCCGGGAGTTCCAGTGGCGCCGGATCGACCAGGTCTTGATTGCCGTTGAGCGGCCCAACAGGCGTGCTCCAGGTCAGGCCGTCAGCCGACGAAGCAATGAAGACTCCGTGCTTGCCTTCAACCTTGTTGAAGTAGAGGAAGTACTTACCCGCGCTTGTCTTCATAACGTGCGGCACGCCACAGCCAAGATCGTCGAGAAGGACCGCCTCCTGCACCGTCCACGTGAGTAGGTCGGGTGAAGTAGCGTATTTGAGAACCTTTGACTTGGGAGTGCACGGCTCGGAGGGCGCGCCAATAGGCCCTGGCTTCATCTCGGCGTAATAGAGACGGTAACTGCTCGGCCCTTCCTCCACGATCGACCAATCGACACCGGCGGGCAACCGGGTCGATGTCGGAGACCAGTTGACACCGTCCCGCGACGAGTACTGAGTGGAGGGCTGCGAGGTGGTTAGCAGGTAGTACGTGCTGCTTGCCTTATCGAAGAAGACCTCCGGAGAGACCCCTGTTGGGGCGCCGAGGGCTGGTGGCACCGTGGCATCGAGTGTCGCCGTATCAATCGTCTGTTGGTTGGCCGTGAGTTGGGATGCGACAACCGGCGAGGCTCCCGCGGCCGCCCCAAGAGGACGATAGGCCGTATTAGCGGCCTCCCAGTTAACGGCAGGCCTGTTGTCAGACCCGGCAAACATGCGCGTGAAGACAGGACTGACCAGCACGGTGCGGTAGCGGCCGGCGGCCAGCATCTCCGCCGTATCCTGGCCGTAGCCGGCGTAGAGTGCCGAGCCGCGGTAGCGGTCGAAGCCTTCGGGCAGGATCACGCGCACCGTGCTCGATGCGGGCAGTTGGCCGGCGAAGTACGCGGTGTAGTCGCCGTCGATCCAAGGCATCCAGCCCTGGGGCGTGTAGAAGGACCAGCGTCCCCCCACGTTCGCTCCGACGAACAGCCGCCCCGCGCGCCCCGCATCGGCCGACGCCGGCGTCACGTCGACGGTGACCACGCCGTTCTCGGCGGACGCCCTGGCCGTCGCGGTGAACGGCGCGGTGGAGCCGGAGGTACCCGTGGTCACCAGTTGCACGCCATACGCGGGGATCGTGAACGTGGCGGTCCGGCCGGAGGTCGTGACGATCTCGCTGGCGTCGTCGCTCACCGTCTTGACGATGAACGACGTCGTCGCGGCGCGGCCGTCCGCGAAGGCGTAGCTCCACGTGCGGGACGTGCTGCTCGTGTTGGCGACGAGCACGGCCGTGTCGCCCGCGCTGTTCATTCCGGCCAGCGCATAGAGGTCCGACGCGGCACCCGAGACCGACAGGCGATTGCCGTAGCCCGTGATGTTGTACCAGAGTTCCGCAGCCAGGCCCACCTTCTTGGGCGCGCCCGTCGTCCAGAACATGCCGTAGAACACGCCGTCGCCCCCGGGCTCCGGACCGCGATAGAACATCTCCTGATCGATCGAGGCCAGTTGCATGTTGATCCACGCCGCGGTGTTGATGGCCGCACCGCGCGCGTTGGAGCGCAACGCGACGGCGTCGGCGACCGATTCGTCCTCGGTTTCGGTGTTCCACTCGGAGACGTGCTGCGGCGTGTCCTGGAAGCCGCGGGCGTCGAGTTCTTTCCGGAAGTACGCCGCGCAGTTTGTGTAATCGTCCGGGTTGTTCGAGTACATGTGCCACGAGAAGAAGTCAAGCGGCGCGCGCGTCGACCGCACCTTGTCCAGGAAGCCCCGCGTGAACGCCCGACCCCTCTCGCTCAGGCAGCCCGCCGGCGTTACGGCGGGTCCGCCGACCTTGAGATCGGGGAACGCGGCCTTGAGCGCGGCCGCCGTCTCCGAGTAGAGCGTGTAGTAGTCCGCGTTGGTGTTCGGCGCGGGCCAGAACCTGCTGTTGTCGGGTTCGTTCCACACCTCGACGTAGCGCAGGTTGCTCGTGAAGCCGTTCCACTGGCCGTCGCGGTAATGGCGAACGACCTGGACGGCCGCCTGGATCCAGTTGGCGCGTTCGCCGGCGGTTGGCACCTTCACGTCGTTGTACGAGTCGCCAAGGCGCAGGTACGGCTCGAAGCCGCCAGTGACGATCGCGTGGAAGGTGTCGTCGCTCGATCGCAACTCGTTGCCGACGAGCCCCGTGAAGTTGTAGGAGGTCTGCAGGCCCGGATCCTTCGTGCGATCGGGGTAGAGCGTCGACATGTCGAGCGGGCCGTAGTAGTCGTGGGTCCGGATCAGCGTGGTGCCGAGCTGCTGATACGGGGTCGTGAGGTCGGGATTCTGCAGGTTCCCGCGGGGACCGATGTTGAGGCCGCTCAGCCGGCGGATGACGCCCGCCGTGCCGCCGAGGACGAGGGTCGCGTCGGCTGCGCCGGGCACGGCGCCGGCGCCGATCACGAGCAGCATCGCGCCGCCCACGACGGTCAGCCAGTTCAGTCCTCGGATATAGGTCATGTCGGTCGCCTCTGCGACGTTCGACCACCCGTGGCGCGCCTGGGTTTCAATCCGCCCGGATTGCACGGGGCTGGACGCCGCGTCAGACGCCGCTACGACGGGCCGGTGTCCATGATTATCGGCCGCAACAGGACGATCTTAAGCTGTCGGCTCCCGACTCCCGTCTTGAGTCTACCGGATCTTGATCGCCCCGCCCCTGCTCGTTCATCCACGGTCGACGCTAAGACCAGCCGAGCTGCTTCAATGCCAGGCCAGCATGCCATATCTTGGTCATGTGGACGATCTTGTCACCCTCGAACTGCATGACGTAAACGTAGTCGGTGCTGGCGCGACGCCCCGTCGGCGGAACCGGGCCGCCCGGGCCGGTATGCGTGCAATGGAACACGGCATAGGCTGCAACGTTGTTCCGGACCGCGTCGGTGGCAAATGACTTTACCTCGTAGTGCCCATCGGGTACGACCGTCATCATGCCCTGCATCCAGTCCGTGTACTGCTCGAGCGTCTTGACTTCGAGTAGCGGTTCGGCCTGGGCACTAAAACTCGCGTGTGGCGCACAAAAGGCGCTACAGACCTTCCATCCCTTGCCCGTTTCGCAGGCGGCAAAGAACGCTTCGGCGACACTTGTGATCGAGGCCATGTGCACGTCTCCTATTGAGCGCAGAGTAATTCGGTGTCGTGCTCGCAAGAAACCGCAGCGCGCGTATACCTGAATGCCTACCGAGTCAATGCGTGTTGTTGCACGAACCGCTATGCAGTCCTTGCGGCGCGATGCGTTTCGTCAGAGTAAGGCCGGGGGGGGGGCGGAGTCAATCCGAACCGTCGGCCCCTCACCCCCGCCCAACCCCTGCGCCCCGCTCCGCGGCCTGACCAGGGTGCGCTTGGCCGTAGCAGGACGATACGCCGTCTGAGCGGCCTTCGGTGCACCGAACGCCGGTTCGCGACCCGACGCCCATTTGCTTCTAAATCGCTTTCCTGATGCCGGCTTCCGATCACGTGTCGGGCAGGGGCTCGGGTGGAGCCTCCCAGCGGACTGCGCGCCCGACCCCCTCCTGGCCGGTGCTCGCCCTTGCCGGAGGCGGCGTCGAATCGGAGTGGCGCAGCGTGCTACCATGCGCCCGGTCAGGCAGCTGATGGGCTCGGCCGATGGGGGGCCTCATGTCACGTGGCGTGCTCGGCGTCGTCTCTGCGTATGCGCTGAGCCTTCTGATGCCGGCGTTGGCGTCCGCGCAGAGCGTCATTGCGGGTGAGGTGCGCGATGCCTCAGGCGCGGTGCTGCCTGGGGTGACGGTGGAGGCGGCCAGCGACGCGCTCATCGAGCGTGTCCGCACGGCCACCACCAACGGGTCTGGCGCCTACCGCATTGTCGACCTGCGGCCGGGCATCTACGTGGTGAGGTTCTCGCTGGCTGGCTTCACCACGTTCGAACAGACGGGAGTCGAGCTGCCAGCCGAGTTCACGGCCACGGTGAACGTCCAGATGAAAGTCGGCGGCCTGGAAGAAACCGTCACCGTCACGAGCGCCGCATCCACCGTCGATGTCCAGAACGCGGTGCAGATCACGCGCCTCGACCGCGAGATGCTCGATCAGATCCCGTTGGGTCAGAACATCTGGGAGATGGCTGAACTGATCCCCAGCATCAACCTGTTCAACGCGGCCGGGCAGAACGCCGCCACCGTGGGCGGAGCAGGCGGCGCGACGCAAACCTACATGTCGGTGCGCGGCATGGGGGCCGCCCAGAACGTCGTGCTCGTCGATGGGATGAGCGTCAGCGGGCTCGAGGCCAACGGCGCCGTGCAGGCCTACTTCAACGCCGATGTGAATCAGGAGGTGAGCTACCAGACCAGCGGCAGCACGGCCGACCGCTCGGGCGGCGGCGTCACCGTCAACATGATTCCACGCGAAGGCGGCAACCGGCCCAGCGGCAACTTCAAGGTCAACTATCGGCCCGGCCGCTGGCTGGGCCAGAACTTCACGCCGCGTCTGCGCGACATGGGCATGATGTTCTTCGGTGCGCTCGAGTACCTGTCAGACGTCACGATCTCACAAGGGGGGCCTCTCAAGCGCGATCGCTTGTGGTTCTTCACGTCGTACCACCAGTTCAATACCAGCGACCTGGTGCCCGATACGCTCCGCGACGACGGGCGCGTGGGCGCCGACGCACAGACGATTCAGCAGCCGATGCTGCGGCTGACGTTGCAAGCCACGCCACGCCAGAAGATTTCGAGCTACGTCGAGCTGACCAACAAGACGCGCAGCCACGACATGGCGTCGCAGATCGATCCCGAGACCGCCTCCACCCGATGGCGGTCGCCCAACTACTCGACTGGCAACATCAAGTACACGGCGGTGTTCACGAGCCGTCTGCTGCTCGAGGGTGGCTATTCGTTCAATCGCGAATACCGCACTGTCGAAGCGCAGGAGGGCGTGGCGAAGACACGCGGCACGGCGGAGTGGCTGGCGTCTGGCTCGCGCACGCTGCAGACCGGCGGCGCGGCTCGCTCGACGGCGCCGGGCTTGACCGTCGATCAGGAGTGGCCGGCCCGCAACAACGCCCAGGCGTCGCTCTCGTATGTCACCGGCTCGCACAACATCAAGGTGGGCGTGCAATACCAGTGGGGCCGCTTCTATCACTTCACCGATGCCAATGCCGACCTCACCCAGCGCTACGCCAGTGTCGCGCGCGCGGGCACCGAATGGGTGTTCGCCAATCCCGTCGACGTCATCGTCGCCAACACGCCCGTGGCGTCGGTCGATCGCTTGAACCGAGACGTCGGTCTTTACGCGATGGATTCATGGCGGATGAAGCGCCTGACGTTGAATTACGGCCTGCGCTGGGAGCACATCAACGCGCAGAATGACGCCTACCAGGTGCCGGCCGGCCGCTTCACGCCGGCGCGGTCGATTCCATCGGCGAAGAACGTGCCGAACTGGTTCGACTGGGCGCCGCGCTTCAACATGGCGTATGACGTGTTCGGCAACGCACGCACCGCCGTCAAGTTCTCGTTGAATCGGTACAACGCCGCCGCCGCCACTTCGCTGGCCTACGCCTACAACACGCTCACCTTGAGCACCCGCACGCTTCCCTGGACCGACGTCAATGGCGACCTCATCGCCCAGGGCCGCCCGGTGGTCAACGCCGATGGCTCGTATGCGCCGTGCGTAGGCTACCCGAGCGCGACGTGCGAGCTCGACATGACGGCGCTGCGCAGCACGAACGGCACGTGGTTTGGCACGCCGGCCGATACCACCCCCTACCCAGGGTTTCCGCGCGTGTGGAGCCTCGAGTCAAACCTCGAGCTGCAGCACCAGGTGTCGCGCCGAGTGACGGTCAACGGCGGTTGGGTGCACAGCAACGATTACAACCTGCGGAAGACGATCAATCGCTTCCGGCAGGACGGCGATTACGTGCCGGTGACCATCTTCAACCCTATCGACGGCACGCCGATCACGGTCTACAGCCTCAACGACCTGGAGACGCGCGCGCGGCTGGCGCAGAGCCGGGCCAGCGTCGAGTACGTGGAGCCCAATCGGCGCAGCCCCTACGACATGCTGTCACTGGAGTTTCAGGCGCGTCCCTACTCGCGCGCTCGTGCCTTTGGCGGACTCGTCGCCACGCGCGGAGACAGCGTCAATTGCGGCTCGTCCAGAGCTGACCTGGTGGTCAACCCCAACGACGAACGGTTTTGCGATACGCGGCTCGTCGACCGCCCGTGGGCCAAGGACTTTCGCGTTGGAGTCGCGCTGCCCCTTCCGTACGCGATCACGCTCGGCCTCACCTACAAGGACAATGACGAAGGCGCCCTGACGACGAGCTATGCGATCGTGCCGGGAACCGGATTGACGGCAACACGGTACCCGGACGGGGCAGCGGGCTCGACGCGGCGAATCGCCGGCAAACCCGCGCCGCCGTGCCCGACCCAGCAGGGCTGTGTTCCTGGCGCGCCGGTACTGCCGAATTTCATCCTGCCGCAGGGGGCGACGTCGCTCACCGTGGTCCTGACGCCGCCCGGATCGCTGCGCCGCGAGCGGCTCCGCCAGGTCGATATCAAGCTGTCGAAAACGCTGCGCTACCGAGGGTTGAGCGTCAATCCCACTCTGGACGTGTACAACCTCTTCAACGCCGACAAGATCTTCAACTACCAGAGCCTGAACTACGCCAATACCGCCGGCACCTATCTCGTGCCAAACACGATCCTCCTCGGGCGCGTCATTGGGTTTGGGACGATGGTGAGATGGTAGCAGATGTCGGGTCGCCGTCAGGCGCCCCGATCGAAAACAATCACCTGTTCGAATACCTGGCCGCTTCCATCCGTGCCCGGAACGGTAGCGGCCATGGTGTTGACGTGTTGAAGCGCGAACTACCCCGCGTGTTGCTGGGATGTCTCGGCGTTAGGAGTAGAGCAGATCAATAGAATGAAATCCGTTTTGTCCACTCTGCCGATGCGTCTCGGAGTGGGGCTTCTCGCTGGGTCGGTGATCGTGTACGTGGACCACTTCGCGTTCGAGGGCGAGGTCAGCCCCATCATCATCGTCGCGTTGTTACTCACTGCGACGGCCATGGCCACAGGCAGCTGGGGCAGGCGCGGGTGGGTGGCAGTTGGCGTCGTGTGGGCGGGCGTGCCCCTGGCTCACTTGGTCAAGCATGTGCTCGGCTTGCCGGACACTCTCCACCCGAACACCTACACGTCAATCCTGTATTTGGCCGCGTTCACACTCGTGGTTGCAACGCTTGGAGCTGGTGCCGGCTTGCTGGCCCGCAGGCTGCTGGCAAGTTCAGGGGGCCGGACGTGAGGACTGTCCCCGATTGGTCCCTGTGAGGACGGCAGGCGGCGTTATTCGTGGGATCCCGTGTGCTTTTCGTGTTGCCGTGGTTCCGTGTGCGGTTGCCGAGTGGGCGGCAAGCCTTGTAGCATGCGGCGACCATGATGTTTCGACTGCTCGCCATGATCGTTGCGCTGACGCTGACGGCAGCGGCGCAGGAGCCGGCCCAGGCGCCGGCGCGCAAGCCGCGCGTCTCGCCGCCCCAGCCGCAACAGGCGCAGGGCCCCGACTACTTCACTGGTGCATGGACGTTCACCTGGGTTGGGCGCGAAAGCCCGGTTGGCGCCGGCCCCCGTGAAGGCACGCTCACCTATACACGCACCGGCGACACGGCGCTGGACCTGCGGGCCGAAGGCCGCATCGACGGCGGTGCCGCCTTCACCGAAACCGGCACCGCAATCTGGAACGCCGACAAGAAGACCATGACCTGGGTCGAGCGGCTCAGCACCGGCATTGAGCTGCGGTCGGTCGGCGACTGGTCGTCGCCGATCGGCATTCGCGCCGAGAGCGATCCCGTGAAGGCGGGCGCGCAAACGATTCGCGTGCGCCGGCTGTACTCAATCCTCTCGCCGCAGTCCTTCACGGTCACCGAAGAGATCACCATGAACGACGGCCCGTACCAGCGCCTCGGCTTCGGTCGCTTCTCCAGGAAATAAGGCCTGAGGCCGAAGCCCCAGGCCTGCGTATCAGAACGTCAGCTGCGCGCCGAAGCGGATGTAACGGCTGGTCTGGATGGCCTGCGGATTCAGCCAGACCCGCGTGGCGGCCACCGCGCCGAAGTTCGTGTTGACCGATGTCACCGTGCCCGCGTTGAGCAGGTTGTAGATGTCGACCATGCCCTGGAGCTTGTAGCGGCCAAACCCGAACGTGCGCGCCAGGCGCAAATCGGCCTGGTTGATGTAGTCGTAGAACATCGTGTTGGGCTGAATCAGATTGACCCCGATCTGGGCAACGCCGGCGGTGCTGCCGACAATCGGCTGGCCGGCGATGGCGCTGGTCACCACCAGGTTCGCGCTGATGCTGGCGCCGGGCCGCGCGACGTAGAAGCCGCTGATCTGCACGGCATAGGGCAGTTCGTAGGAGCCGGCGATCTTGAACAACGTGCGGTACGGCCCCTTCGAGTCGCAGAAGCGCAGGCCGTTCGGGTTGTCGCGCTGATCGCAGAAGGTCGACACCGAACGCTCGTAGGTGACGCCGCCGAGCAGGAACGCGGTCTGCCCAATGCGCGCGTTGACGTTGAGATCGACACCGTTGTAGACCCGTGAGTTCTTCGTGGAGAAGGTGCGCAGGTTGTCGGTGGCGGCGCCAACCTTGTTGGTGTTCAGCGTGTACATCGTGATCGGGTACCCGCCGCCGCCGGGTAACCTCGGGTCGGCCGGGGCGGTGATGGTGAACGGCGTCCAATCCTCCACGCCGAGGTTCAGGTTGTCGGTGACCGCAAGGTTGCCGTAGGTGCGGCGGTGATAGCCGCCCGACACCGCCACGCGCGGGAACAACTCGTGCTGGAGGGTGGCGCCGTATTCCCAGTTGTACTCGCGCTGCAGCGCGGGATCGGGGCGGTCGGTGCCGGACGCCTGTCCAAAATTGGCGGTGCCGCCGATCACCTCGTTGCGCTGGAGGTTGCCCCGGGCGTCGAGCACCGACCGATTGCCGTCGGCGTCGTTCCAGGTGCGCGTCTCGGTCGCCGCCGTCAGCGTGTTGAACGCTTCGGCGAAACCGAGCGCCGCCGATGCGACGTACTTGCTGGCGTTCACCTTGACGGCGGTCTTGCCGTTGCCGAAGAGATCGTAGGCCGCGGCGAGGCGGATGGCCCAGTCGTGCCAGTTCGGCACGTTCTTGACCGCCGGCCGATCGCGCGCCGTTACCCACTGGCTGGCCGGCGCCGACAGCGCCGGGACCTCGGCGTTGAAGTAGTCGTAGCGCGCGCCGATGTTCAACGTCAGCCGGTCGAGCGTCCAGGCATCCTGCGCGAAGATGCCGAGGTCGGCGTTCATCCGCTCGATCGATGCGTCGATCGGCGTGTTCCGGACCAGCACCTGCGTCGGCACGCCGTTGGTGAAGCGCAGCTGCAGGATGTCGGCGGGATTCGGGCTGGGCCACGTGCGCGTGCGGCGCCCCCACCCGTAGTTGACGCCGGTCTTGAAGGAATGCGAACCGGTGACGTAGCTGGCGGAGGCGGCCGAGGTGTAGTTCCTGGTCCAGCTGTCCATGGTGCCGGCGTAGGTGCCGGAGCTGACGCCGGTGAGGATCTCGAACCGCGGCAGATCGAGCGGCCCGACACCGGGTTGCGGCTCGCGTCGGAACGTGAGGTCGTACATGGTGATGCCGGCCTCGAGCATCAGGCGGTTGGTGGTGGTCTGCATCCACTTCACCTGCGGCGTCATGCCGCGCGGCGTCCACAACTGGTGCGACGCTTCGAGGGTGGTGGTGGCGCCGAGGCCTTCGAAGCGCTGCCCGTTCATCTGCTTGTCGACGTAGACGCGGACCTTGTCGCGCGGCGTCGCCTGCCACGTGAGGCGCGTGACATAGCTGTAGTTGGGCCAGTTTTGCTGCGTGCCCTGGGTGCGGTCCGGCAGCGTGGTGTAGCTCTTGGTGTCCGACAGCTTGTAGGTGAAATAGAACCAGAGCTTGTCGCGCTTGATGGGGCCGCCGAACGACGGATTGAGCTCGTAGGTGTAGGCGAGACCGAGCGGCTGCGGGATGAACGCCCTGACGGCATCCGACCGGTTGTCGCTGGCCAGCGGCCCGTTGGCACCCTGCATGAAGAAGATGCCCTTGAACTGGTTGCCGCCTTCGCGCGGAATCATGTTCACGCGCAGCCCGCCCTGCGCCACTTCGGCGCTCTGCGCGCCGGTGTCGTACGAAATCTCCTGCGCCATGCCGTCGTTCAGGTAAATGCCGCTGAACTGGCCCTGGCCTTCCAGCAGGTTGAGCCGCATGCCGTCGACCATCACCACCTGATCGGCCATCGCCGACCCGTAGATCGTCATGCTGGTCTGGCCCGAGCCGACTGGCGTCACCATGGTGCCGGGAATCAGGTAGGCGCGCGCCTGCAGGCTGCGGGTCGAGGTCGGAATGGCGTCCAGCATTTCGCGGTTCACGACCACGGTGGCCCGGTTGCTGATCACGTCCACGACCGGCGACTCGCCCGAGACCGTGACGGTCTCGTTGAGGTTGCCGACCTCGAGCTCCACGTTCACCGGCGCGGTGAAGTTGCCCTGCAGGATGAGGCCGGCGCGCTTGATCGGCTTGAAGCCGGCCATCGTGAACGTCACGTCGTAGGTGCCGGGGCTGAGATCGATGATGCGGTACTGTCCGGCGCCGTCGGAAATCACGCTCCGGACGCGCTCGATCAGCGCGGGGCTGGACGCCTCCACCGTCACGCCGGGCAGCGCCCCGCCCGTCGCGTCTTTCACGACACCGGCAATCGCGGCCTGGGCCTGCGCGTTGGTCGGCAGGAGCAGAATCGCGGCGAACACGACGGCGAGGCTCAACAGAAGGCGACGCATAGGTTCCTCCCCACAGACATCAACGGCGCGACGTTCAAGACATGCGGTGAAACTGGCCGATAATAGCCCTCGACCCCCTTTCACGCAACGGGCCATCTGCTGGTGACCTGCCGCGCCGTCGCCCGGCGAAGGCGGGTATACTCAGCCGTGATTCGCGCTTTCCAAGGAGCCTGACGATGCGACGTGCATATGGCTGGTGGATCGTCCTGGTCGCGGCCTTCATCACGACGGCGGGATTGCTCGCCACTGCGGCGCCGGAAGCGCCGCCAGCAACACTGCCGCCCACTTTCTCCAAAGACGTCGCGCCGGTGCTCTTCGAGCGGTGCGCTGAATGCCATCGACCCGGCGCCATGGCGCCAATGTCGCTGCTGACCTATGCGGATGCCCGGCCCTGGGCCAAGGCCATCAAGCGCAGGGTCGCCAATCGCGAGATGCCGCCGTGGGGCGCCGATCCCGCGGTCGGCACCTTCGCCAACGACCCGAGCCTGAAGCAGACGGAGATCGACACGATCGTGGCGTGGGCCGACGCCGGCGCGCCCGAGGGCGATCGTCGCGATTTGCCGCCGACGCCGGCGTTCACTGAAGGCTGGTCGATCGGCAAGCCTGATTACATCTTCACGATGCTCCAGCCGTTCCAGGTGCCGGCCGACGGCACGGTGCCGTACATGTATGTCACCATCCCGACCAACCTGAAGGAAGACATCTGGATCCGCGGCGTCGAGTTGAAGCCGTCCGATCGCCGCGTGGTGCACCACATCATCAGCGACCTGGTCGAAGGTGACGGCCAGCCGGTCGATCCCGCGCCGAAGCTGACGCGCGATCGCACGCGCAAGGAAGTTGGCGGCGGGCTCGGCGGGCTGGTGCCCGGCCGGCTCTACGGATTGTTCGAGGAGGGCGTCGCTCGCAAGATCCCCGCCGGCGCCGACATCGTGCTGCAGATGCACTACACGACGATTGGGCAGCCGGTGACCGACCTCACGCAGATTGGCGTGGTCCTCGCGAAGGAACCGCCGACGAAGCTTCGCGCCGCCGGCGGTGGACAGATCCCAAATTTCACCTTCACGATTCCGCCCGGCGCCGACCACCACGAAGTGGTGGCGACGCAGACCATCAACCGCGGTACTTATCTGAGCTCGATGTATCCGCACATGCATGTGCGCGGCAAGGACGTGTCGTACAGCATCGTGTTTCCAGACGGTCGGGAAGAGCTCGTCCTCCACGTGCCGAAGTACGACTTCAGCTGGCAGTTGAACTATCGCCTCGCCACGCCGAAGTTCATGCCGAAGGGCTCGACGCTGGTCGTCAAGGCGCACTACGACAATTCGAGGAACAACCCGTTCAACCCCGATCCGACGGCCACCGTGCGCTGGGGCGATCAGACGTGGGAAGAGATGCTGATTGGCTACTACGGCACGATCGAGATACCGGGCCCGAAGCAGTAGGGAAGGGGCCGAATGCGATCGGCGGTTGTGCCGGCCAGCCGCCGATCACGAACAGCGCGGCCATCCCGCCGATGGCCATACCGGCAATCACGTCCGTGGGCCAATGGACGCCGACGTAGACCCTGGAGATGGCGACGGCCGCACCGAGCGGCCACCAGAGCCAGGCGGAGTGGGGGATCAGTCTCGATCCGGCGATCGCGCCCGCGACGGCCATGGCGGCGTGGCCCGACGGGAACGATCGTGTCTGTGGCCTGGCATCGATCACGGTGATGGACTGGTCGACCTCGAAGGGACGCGCGCGGCCGACGAGCGGCTTCATGGCCAACTCCGCCACTACCCAGGTGACGAATACGGCGAGGAGCATCCGCCAGGCCGCGGCGCGCTTTGCGGGAAAGACGCCGGCGATGAGCGCGGCGACCCACCAGATGAAGCCGCCGGCGCCGAGGGCGCTGGCAAGAAGCATCACGTCATCCAGCCACGGGCGACGCAGCTGAATGACGTGATGCAGGAGAGAACTGTCCACGTTCATGCGTAGGCTGGCCGAAGGGCCGCCCCTACACAGCCACTGCTTCGGGGGCTTCCTTCACCAGGCCGAGTGCCGCCCGCACTTTCTGTTCAATCGCCGAGCGCAGCTCCACGTTCTCCTTCAGGAACGTCTTGACGTTCTCGCGTCCCTGGCCGAGGCGCTCGCCGCCATAGGCAAACCAGGCGCCGCTCTTCTCGATGATCTTGTGCTCGACCGCGATGTCGATCAGGTCGCCTTCGCGTGACACGCCCTCGCCGTACATGATGTCGAACTCGGCTTCGCGGAAGGGCGGGGCCATCTTGTTCTTCACCACCTTGATCCGGGTGCGGTTGCCGACCACGTCCTCGCCATCCTTGAGCGCGCCAATGCGGCGAATGTCCACGCGCACCGACGAATAGAACTTCAGCGCCCGGCCACCGGTGGTGGTCTCGGGATTGCCGAACATGACGCCGATTTTTTCGCGCAGCTGGTTGATGAAAATGAGCGAGGCCTTGGACTTCGACACCGCACCGGTCAGCTTGCGGAGCGCCTGCGACATGAGCCGGGCCTGCAGGCCCATTTGCGCTTCGCCCATCTCGCCTTCGATTTCCGCGCGGGGCACGAGTGCGGCCACCGAGTCCACGACCACCACGTCGACGCTGTTCGAACGGATGATCACTTCCACGATTTCGAGCGCCTGCTCACCGTTGTCCGGTTGCGACACCAGCAGGTTGTCCAGGTCGACGCCCAGCTTCTTGGCATAGGCCGCATCAAGCGCATGCTCGGCGTCCACGAACGCGGCCATGCCGCCCTTCTTCTGGGCTTCGGCGATGACCTGCAGTGCGAGGGTCGTCTTGCCAGACGATTCCGGTCCGAAGATCTCGACGACGCGGCCGCGCGGCACGCCGCCGATGCCCAAGGCATAGTCGATGCTGATGGAGCCGGTCGAAATGGCTTCGACGGGCGCTACGGCGTTGTTCTGGCCCAGGCGCATGATCGAGCCCTTGCCGAACTGCTTTTCAATCTGGCCGACGGCCGTTTCCAGTGCCTTCAGTCGTTCTTGTCGTTCTTGTCTTTCCCGGGCGTCTTCAATGGGTGGCATGTGAATGGGTCCTTTCGGGACGGGATTGATACTAGAAACGCGCCAAGCGAAAGTCAAGCGTAAATCCGTGTAGTGACAGGTGAGTTCACGCCCATTTTCAGTAGGTTAGGGGAATCGACCACTTTCGCCCCTTTGGGCCAGAGATCGCAGAATTTGAGGCACGGTGGATTGACGGGCAGCGAGGAAAGTGCGTACGGTGGGCCGGTGCCGAGTCCCCTGGGCCACGCGTTGGGCGGTCTCATTGTCGCCTGGGGGCTGGCCCCAAACGGCGTACGCCGTTTGGGGCCAGCCCCCCTGAATGTACTGATTTGCATCGTGGCCGGGGTGTTGCCAGATGTCGACTTCGCCTGGGGAGGGCACAACCAGCAGACGCACAGCATGGGGGCCGCCGTCATGGCCGGGGGAATCGTGTTCGCGGTGAGCCGCAGCCCCCGGCTCGCGGTTGCCGCGGCCTTGTCGTGGGCAAGCCACGTGCTGTTTGACTGGCTGGGATCGGACGACACGCCACCACTGGGCGTGATGGCGTTGTGGCCAATCAGTTCAGAGTTCTACTTCGCCCACGCGTATTTCTTCCAAGCCATTTCGCGCCGCTACTGGCTGGACAACTTCATCCCGCACAACACATGGGCAGTGGCAAAAGAAGCCGCCCTGCTCGGTCCGCTCGCCGCACTACTCTTGTGGTGGAAAAGCAGGCGCAAGGGGAATCGACCAATCGTCAATTAACCTCCACCGCCAAAGCGACGCCATTGCCGCCGCCGAGGCACAGCGTCGCGACGCCGCGCTTCAGGCCGCGATCCGTCAACGCATAGATCAACGTCGTCAGGATGCGCGCGCCGGAGGCGCCGATCGGGTGACCCAGGGCGACCGCGCCGCCGTTGACGTTGATCTTGCTGAGGTCCGCGCCGAGTTCCTGCGCCACCGCCACGGCCTGAACCGCGAACGCCTCGTTCAACTCGATGAGGTCCACGTCGTTCAGCGACCAGCCCGCCTTCTTCAGCACCTTCCGCGTGGCTTCGACGGGCGTCATCAGCAGCAACTTCGGCGCCAGCCCGCTGGTGGCTTGGGCGACGATGCGCGCCAAAGGCGTCGCCTTGAGCGCGTGCATCCGGTCCTCGGCCATCACGACCAACGCGGCGGCGCCGTCGTTCACGGGCGGTGCGTTGCCGGCCGTCACCGAGCCGTCCTTCTTGAAAGCGGGCTTCAGGCCGCGCAGCACGTCGGCGGTGGTGTCACCGCGCACGGATTCGTCCTTGTTGAAAATCATCGGGTCGCCCTTTTTCTGCGGGATCGACACCGGCAGAATCTCGGCGTTGAACTTGCCGGCCGCCTGCGCCGCGGCGGCCTTCTTGTGGCTGTCGGCCGAATACTGATCCTGCTGCTCGCGGGACACCTTGTAACTGTCGGCGACCAGCTCGCCGGCGTTGCCCATGTGCCAGTTTTCAAATGGGCACCACAGTCCATCGTGAATCATCAGGTCGACGACCGAGCCGTTCCCCATGCGCAGTCCGTCGCGCACCTTGGGGATGATGTAGGGGCAGTTGCTCATCGACTCCATGCCGCCGGCCACCGCGATGTTGATGTCGCCGGTCTGGATGCCTTGCTGCGCCAGCATCACGGCCTTCAAGCCCGACCCGCACACCTTGTTAATGGTGAGCGCCGCGACGTGATCCGCAAGCCCGCCTTTGAGCGCCGCCTGGCGCGCCGGCGCCTGGCCGACGCCGCCCGAGACCACGTTTCCCATGATGCACTCGTCCACGACTGCCGGATCGATGCCGGCGCGCGTCACCGCCTCGCGCACCACCATTGCGCCAAGTTGCGGCGCCGTGAAGTCTTTCAGCGTGCCGAGAAACTTTCCGGTCGGAACACGAACCGCACTGACGATAAAGGCGTGACGCATAGGGATGAGGAATTAGGAACCAGGGATTAGGAATACGAGATGCGTTTGACCGTATCTTCGCCAAGATAGTGGGCGAGGCGCGAACGGATGAGGCCGACGGATGATCGAATCGGGTCAATCCAGGCCTGCGATTCCGCGCGGACATGGAGCGTCCCGTCGTCGGCCAGCCGGACGCGGGTCGATTTGCCGACCTGCGGACCGACCGCCAACCGCCAGGCAAAGGCGACTTTCTCGTCGGTCAGGGGCGCCTTGCGGACCACCTCGGTGACGACGGCCGGCATGACCTGATTGGCCTTGATCACCAGGCGATCGTAACAGATGATTCCCCGCATGAAACTTGGTCACATGAGCGCAGGGGGAACGGCACTGGCGTCACTCGCTGTCGCCACACTGTCGGGGGCGCCCGCGGCGGGCCCCGTCAAGTTCGAGGCCCACGACATCGATCCGAAGCTGCCGGGAGCGTATGCGGTCAACACCGCGGATTTCAACAACGACGGCAGGGTCGACGTGATCGCCAACTCGCTCGGCGCCCGCGAGCTGGCGTGGTACGAAAACCCTGGCTGGACCCGTCACGTGGTCGTGTCGGACACGGCGCAGATCGTCAACCAGGCGGCCGAGGATATCAACGGCGACGGCTTTCCCGAGCTCGCGTTCCAGAGTTCGTTCGCGATGCAGGCCGCCAAGAGCGAGGGCGTGAACTGGATCGCGCGATCGCAGGGCACCGGGCAGCCGTGGAAAGCGGAGAAGTTCGACGCCTTCCCGACATCGCATCATGTCATCTGGGCCGACCTTGATGGCGACAGCAAGAAGGAGTTGATCAACGCGCCGTTGGTCGGCGCCGGCAGCCTGGCGCCGACCTACGATCAGGACAAGGCGCCGGTGTTCTGGTACGGGCAGAGCGACTGGAAGCGTCACACCATGACGGACTCAGTGCCCGGCATCATTCATCGCGTGCGCGCGGTCAAGTGGGACGGCGGCAACCGCGACGCGATTCTCGTGGCCAGCTTCGAGGGCGTCGGCCTGTATCGCGCCAGCGGCAGCGGCGAGAATATGAAGTTCGAGAAGGTGCTGCTCACCAAGGGACATGAAGAGCAGGCACCGCGTCTGGGCGCGAGCGATGTCGGCGTCGGGACGCAGGACGGCCGGCGCTTCTTCGCGACGGTCGAGCCGTGGCACGGCAACGAGGTGGTGATCTACACCGGCAGCGGCACGACCTTCACTCGCCGCGTCATCTTCGACAAAGTCGCGGCAGGTCACGAAATCGCCGTCGTCGATCTCAACGGCGACGGCCGCGACGACGTTGTGGCCAACGACAACGCGCGCGGCCCGACCCAGAACAACCCCAACGCGCCGGTCGGCGGCGTGCACGTGTTCTTCGCGCCGGACGATGCTGCCAAGGGCGAGTGGCAGTACATGCGCATTGAAGATAAGCTGGGCATGAACAGCTGTGTTGGCGTGGACATCAACAAGGACAAGCGAAACGACCTCGTCTGCGGCGGCTCCGGCGGCGTAGTTCGCTGGTACGAGAACAAGGGCAGGTAGCATCCGCCTTGAGGCGGATTGTTCTGTGTTGATCCTCGCCAGCCGCTCACCGCGGCGATCCGAATTGCTCGTGGCCGCCGGCATTTCCTTCGAAGTGCTGGCGGCCGACATCGACGAAACGCCCCACGGCAACGAATCGCCCGCCGCGTATGTCGAGCGCCTCGCGATCGAGAAGGCGCGGGCCGTGTACGCCTGGCGGCCCGCGGCGCGCGTGCTGGGCGCCGACACGACGGTGACGATCGATGGCGAGATCCTCGGCAAGCCGGTGGATGAGGCCGACGCGCGGCGCATGCTGCGCCTGCTCAGCGGTCGCGTGCACGATGTGCACACCGGGGTCGCGCTGGTCAGCGCCGCCGGCGTGCGATCGGCCGTCGACACGACGCGCGTGTGGTTCCGTTCGATGACAGACGATGACATTTCGTGGTACGTCACGACAGGAGAGCCGGTGGATCGCGCCGGCGCCTACGCGATACAGGGTTTTGCGTCGCGTTTCATCCCCCGCATCGAGGGCTCGTACAGCAATGTCGTGGGGTTGCCGGTCGCTCTGGTCAGTAGTATCCTTAATGGGGGTTCACTCCCACACTTATGAAGAGCAAAGCGGTAAAGGTTGGCCTGACGAGCCTGGTGTTGACGATGACCCTCGGGTTCCTGATGTACACGACGATGGCCGAGGGCACCGAGTACTACAAGCATGTCGACGAGGTGGCGGCGCAGCCCGAGCAGTGGTACGGCAAGAAGCTGCAGCTCCATGGCTTCGTCGTGCCCGATTCAATCCATCGCCGCGGCACGCTCGACTACTGGTTCCAGGTGCACACCAACGGCAAGGTGGTGACCGCCACCTACACCGGCGTGGTGCCCGACACGTTCAAGAGCGATTCGGAAGTCGTGCTGAAGGGCACGCTGTCCGCCGACGGCTTCAGGGTGCAGCCGAACGGCGTGATGGCGAAGTGCCCGTCGAAGTACGAAGCGAAGCCGGGCGGCCCGACGGCCACCGGGACGTACTGAGGAGGCCGTCATGGCCTCACTCGGCGTCCTCCTGCTGCTGATCGCGTTCGTCACCGCGGCCTATGCGGTGGCAGCTTCTGTCGCCGGCGCCCGCCGGCGCAATCACCGTCTCGTTGAAAGCGGCGTCGGCGCCTTCTACACCATTGCCGCCGTCATGACCGTCGCGTCCGGCGTGATGATCTACGCCTTCGTCGCCGGCGACTATTCGATTCGCTACGTGCGTCGGTACTCCGACAGCGTGCAGCCGCTGTTCTACAAGATCACGTCGTACTGGGGCGGGCTCGACGGCTCGGTGATGTTCTGGGTCTTCCTGCTGTCGGTGTTCGGCGCCGTGGCGGTGAAGGTCAATCGGGAGCGCCATCGCGAGCTGATTCCCTACGTGGTCGCGGTGATTGCCGCAGTGGAGATGTTCTTCCTCTTCCTGATGGTGATTCACAACAACCCGTTCGCGACCTACCTCACCGAGACACACACCGACGGCCGCGGCCTCAATCCGCTGCTGCAGAACTACTGGATGGCGATCCATCCGCCGACGATGTATCTCGGCTTCGTCGGATTGACGATTCCGTTTGCGTTCGGCATGGCGGCGCTGTTCACCGGCCACCTCGACGACTCGTGGCTGCGCGCGGTGCGCCGCTGGACGATGATTTCGTGGTTCTTTCTGTCGCTGGGTCTGACGCTGGGCATGATCTGGGCGTACGAGGAACTCGGCTGGGGCGGCTACTGGGGCTGGGATCCGGTGGAGAACGCCGGCATGCTGCCGTGGTTCACGGCCACGGCCTTCCTGCATTCGGTGCACGTCCAGGAGCGGCGCGGCATGCTGCGCGTCTGGAACGTGTCGCTGGTCATCATCACGTTCCTGCTGACCATCGTCGGCACGTTCCTCACGCGATCGGGCATCGTCCAGTCGATTCACGCGTTCGGTGAAGATCCGGAGCTGGCGCGCTACTTCGTCGCCTTCATGCTCAGCACGCTGGTGTTTTGCTTCGGCTGGGTGATCTACCGGCTGCCGCTGCTCAGGGCGCGGCACGAGCTGGATTCGTGGGCATCGAAAGAAGCCGCGTTCCTGGCCAACAACTGGATCCTGTTGTTCTCGGCGCTGTTCATCCTGTTCGCCACGCTGTTCCCGACGATCACGGAAGCGATCAACGGCGAGCGTCTCACGGTCGGCCCGCCGTTCTTCAACCGCTGGATGGTACCCATCGGCCTGGTGCTGCTGATGCTGACCGGCATCGGACCGCTGCTGGCCTGGCGCAAATCGTCGATCGAGAACCTGCGTACGCAGTTCATGTGGCCGGTGCTGGCGGGGCTGGTGACCGGCGGCGCGCTCGTGGCGCTGGGCGTCAGGGTCTGGAGCTCCGGCATTTGCTTCGCGCTGTCGGCGTTCGTCATGGCCACGCTCACCCAGGAGGTGGTGCGTGGCGGCAACGTGCGGCGCGGCATGACCGGCACCGACCTGCTCACGGCGGTGATTGGGCTGGTCGCGCGCAACAAGCGGCGCTACGGCGGCTACATCGTGCACGCCGGCATGGTGCTGATCTTCTTCGGCTTCGCCGGGGAGGGATTCAGCCGCGACCAGCAGCTGCTGTTGAAGCCCGGCGAGGAAGCCATCGTCGGGGACTACACCATTCATCTCGACGCGCTGCGCGTCACCGATGACGGCCAGAAGCAAATGGTCACCGCTCATATCAGCGTCAAGGACGCATCGGGCGAGGTGATCGACCAGATGCATCCGGCCAGGTGGTATTTCCGCAAGCACGAACAGGAACCGACCACCGAGGTCGCAATCCGTCGAATGTTCTCGGAAGATCTCTACATCGTGATGGCGGCCTTTTCGATTGAGGACCAGACCGCCAGCGTCGAGGTGCACATCAACCCGCTGGTGAACTGGGTGTGGTTTGGCTTTGCCGTCATCGCGGTCGGGACGGCCATTTCGCTGCTGCCGGAAGCGTCGATGTCGTTGGCCATGGCCAAGGTGCCCGCCGGGGCGGCGACGGCGACGATGCTGTTGCTGGCGGTGCTGCTGTCGGGCGGCAGGGCGTTTGCGCAGCACGTCGATGTCGATCAGGCCTCCAAGGATCCGCGCCTGCAGGTGTCCTCGCCACAGTCACGCGAAATCGGCAACAAGCTGGCCTGCTGGTGCGGTGGCTGTTCCAAGCTGCCGGTCGGGCAGTGTGCCTGTGCGCACTGCGCCATTCAACGCCATGACATCGATCGGATGCTGGAGGACGGGCAGTCGCCGGGCCAGATCGTCGAGTCGTTCGTGACCAAGTTCGGCGGCAACCAGATCCTCAGCGAGCCGCCCCAATCCGGTTCCGGACTGGTGGCCTGGGTCATGCCGGCCGTCGTCGGCACCGGCGGCTTGCTGGCTGTGGCCTTCTTCGCGCTGCGGTGGACGCGCCGGCCGCAGATTGCCGGCATGCCGGCCGGTGTGGAAGATCCGGCGATGGGCGCGCGCCTCGACGACGAGCTCCGCGACCTTGATTGATGTCGTCGACCTCCGCTAAAGCGACGGTGGACAATCAGGGTCCGGCACCGCCAGAGCCGTGGTTGCATCCCTGGCAGTTCTTCCTGCTGGGCGGCATGCTGGCCGCCACCGCCACGGTCATCGTCGCCACCGGGCAGTCGCCCGCCAACATTGTGATGCTCAGTCTGACCGTGGTGTCGGTGAGCTTCGTCGGCCTTGGCGCGTACCACGTGCTGCTGCCGTTGGTAAGCGATCAGCCTGACGCGCCGGTGATGATCGCGGGCCGGACTCGGGTCGCGCTCGAGCGCGAAAAGAACCTGGTGCTGCGATCGATCAAAGAGCTTGAGTTCGATTTCGCGATGGGGAAGGTTGCGAAGGCGGACTTCGAAGAGATGTCGGCGCGGCTGCGCGGCCGGGCGCTGGGATTGATGCAGCAGCTGGACGCCGGCGGCGGCTACCGCGATCAGATTCAAAAGGAAGTGCACGAGCGGCTGTCAGCGAGGATGACCGTCCGGCAGAAGCCGGGCGCCGCCAAGCCGGACGCCACCGATGTTCCTGCGGCTGGGCTCTGTCCGTCGTGCCAAACCCAGAACGACGAGGATGCCAAGTTCTGCAAGCACTGCGGGGCCCGGCTGTGATTCGCGTACTGTTCTGGCTAGTGGCGACCGGCTGCTGGCTGCTGCCAGGCGCGAGCGTCGCAAGCGCGCAGGTGGACATGCCAGACCCGTCGGCGATCGCGGGCACGCCGCTGCCTGCCCCTGAATTGCCTGCGGGCACCGTCACCGTTCGCGTCGTCCGCGAGCGGATGGGTAACAACCTGGCGGGGCAGGAAGTGCAGCTGATCGTCGGTGGTGCCAGGCGCACCATGATGACCGACGGCCAGGGCCGCGCCCAGTTCGACAAACTGCCCAGCGGAGCGGCCGTGCAGGCCTCGACGACCGTGGATGGCGAGGCGCTGACGTCGCAGGAGTTCACCGTGCCGGACCGCGGCGGCGTGCGCGTCGCGCTGATTGCCGGCATTGCCGCCGCCAAGGCCAGGGAGCAGGCCGAAGCCGCGGCGGCCGCCAGGCAACCGGCGCGACCGGGTGTTGTGGAGATCGGCCCCGAATCACGCATCATTCTCGAGTACCAGGACGACAACCTGACGGCGTTCTACCTGCTCGAGATCGTCAACAACGCGCGGACGCCGATCGACATCGGCGGACCGCTGCTGTTGACGCTGCCGACCGGGGCCGCGGGCGCATCGGTGATGCAGGGGTCGTCGCCGAACGCGGGCGTCAGGGGCGACCTCGTGACCATCACGGGACCCTTCCCGCCGGGCAAGACGGTGGCGCAGATTGGCTTCTCGCTGCCGAAGGCAGGGCAGTCGATTTCGATTCGGCAGACATGGCCGGTCGCGATGGCGCAGGTCTTCGTGGGCGTGGAGAAGATCGGCAACTTGCAGGTGCAGTCGCCGCAGCTTCGCGAAACCCGCGACCTGACGTCCGAGGGCCAGGCGTTCATCATGGGCACCGGGCCGCGGCTCAACGCCGGCGAGACCATGGTCTTGAACCTGTCGGGTCTTCCGGCCCATAGCCGCGCCCCACGCAACGCCGTCCTGGCGCTGGCGGCGCTGATCTTCGTCATTGGTGCGTGGTTCGCCTGGTCGCCGGCGAAAGCGCATGCCGCACAGGACAAGACGCTGCAGGCCCGGCGCGAACAGCTGCTCACCGACATTGTCGCGCTCGAGAAGAAGCGTCAGCAGCAGCCGTTGTCCGAGTCAGACGAGGCGCGAGTGCAACGCGCGACCACCGAACTCGAACGGGTGATCGCCGAGCTCGATTCCGGCTTCGCGCCGGAGCGCATCGGCGCGACAGGCTCGTGAGCGGCATGCAGTATCTCTCCGTCGTAGATGTCGCGAGACATTTCGGACGGCGGAAGGCGCTGTCGCAGATCTCGTTTTCCTGCGCTGCCGGCGAGATGATCGGCCTGCTCGGCCCGAATGGCGCCGGCAAGTCCACGCTGCTCAACATTCTGGCCACGTTGATTGCTCCGTCGAAGGGTGAAGTGAAGTACGGCGATCAAGGCGCGAACGACGGCGCCGACGTGCGGGCGCAGATCGGCATGCTTGGCCACGATCTGTTTCTGTATCCGGAGCTTACCGCCCGCGAGAACCTCGAGTTTTTCGCGCACCTCTACGGCGTGACCGACGTTCACTCCACCGCCACCCGGGCGCTTCATACCGCCGGCCTCGTGGATCGCGGCGACGATTTCGTGGCGGGGTTTTCGCGCGGCATGCGGCAGCGCGTGGCGCTCGAGCGGGCGTTGTTGCACGAGCCGAAGCTGATCCTGCTCGACGAGCCGTTCACCGGCCTCGACCAGACCTCGACGGCGGCGCTGGTCGGGCGGCTCCGGGAGCGCCAGCGCGCCGGCTGTCTGATCGTGCTGGCCACCCACGATCTCGACGTGGCCGACGGCGTGTTGAGCCGCGCCATCTATCTGAAGGATGGCCGCATGGTCGGCAGCGACACCGGCTCCAGCAACCTCGCCGATCGCTACCGGCGGGCCATGGACCGGGGTCCCCGCAACGCGGACTCCGCGTTGTGGGGTGGCGAATGATGCGAGCTTTCTTTCGCGTCGCCTGGCAGGTCATGCGCAAGGACATGACCGTCGAGATCCGCAGCCGCGAGATCCTGCTGACGACGCTGCTGTTTGCCGTCTCGGTGGTGCTGATCTTTTCGTTCGCGCTGGTGCGCGAAGGGCGCGCGCCTGACGATGTGGCCGCCGGCATTCTGTGGGTCGCGATTTCGTTTTCCGGCACGCTCGCCATGGGGCGCACCTTCGAGCGCGAGCGCTACAACGACACGTTGCGGGCGTTGATCCTGGCGCCGGCCGATCGTCCGGCGATCTATGTCGGCAAGCTGCTCGG
Organism: Acidimicrobiia bacterium; assembly: GCA_016871275.1. GTDB lineage: Bacteria > Acidobacteriota > Vicinamibacteria > Vicinamibacterales > UBA2999 > 12-FULL-67-14b. The sequence goes on from VFZG01000038.1 coordinate 27,550, forward strand.
CCTGCTGCTGCTGATGCTGCTGGTCGAGATCGTCCTGGTCCCGATGGTGGGCCTGCTGTTCGCGGCGCCGATCTTTGCGTATCCCGGCATGCTGCTGATGCTGCTCGTGTCGGGCACTCTGGGCTTCGCCGCCGTGGGCACGCTGTTTGCCGCGATGCTGGTGCGCGTGCGCAGCCGCGACACGCTGCTGCCGGTGCTGCTGTATCCGATCACGGTGCCCGTGATGATCGGCGGCGTGCGCGGCACCGCGGCGCTGTTTCAGGCCGTGCCGGATGAGCCGATGGCGCGGTTCTGGATTGGCTTGCTGCTGTTCTGGGATGCGATCTTCGTGACGCTCGCGCTGTGGACCTTCGAGCCGGTCATGACGGAGTAAACTTCAGGGAGCCGCATGCAGAAGCTCACCACGCCGTTCATTGTCCTGTCCGCCGGGATGTTGCTGGTCGCGCCATGGATCATCAACGCCGCTCCGTACGAATCGACGATGGGGCTGGTGCAGAAGGTGTTCTATTTCCATTTCCCGGTGGCGATCCTGTTTCTGGTGTCGGCCATCATCTGCGGCGTCAACAGCGCGCGCGTCCTGTTCTGGAAGAACGAGCGTGCCGACGGGTGGGCGGTGGCCGCGGCCGAGCTGGGCTTCGTGCTCGGCGCCTTGACGCTGGTCACCGGCCCGCTGTGGGCGCGCAAGGCGTGGGGCGTGTGGTGGGTGTGGGATGCGCGCCTCACCATGAGCCTGGTGCTGTTCCTGACGTTCGCCGCCTACATGCTGCTGCGGCGCTACGGCGGCCCTGGTTCGGATCGTCTTGGCGCCGGCATGGCGCTGTTCGGCATGGTGAATGTGCCGTTCATTTACGTGTCGGTCAACGTCTGGCGTACGCTCCATCCCATGACGTCGGTCGTCCCGACGCTGCCGACCGACATGGGGATTCCGTTGTGGTTCTGTTTTGCGGCGTTCACGATGCTGTTCGTCGCGCTGCTGAATCTGAGAGCCACGCTCGAACATCAACGAACGCGCCTTGAAGCGCTGTATCTGGCCCAGGACGAAGCATGAAGATCGTGTTGCTGCTGGCGATGCTGATGATTCCCGTGACCCTGGCCGCGGACCTGTCCACGGGAGCCGTGGCGTCGGTGGAGCAACCGCAGCCGCCTGCGGGGTTCGAGGCGGTCGACGATATTCCACCGGGCGAGCAGATTCCGGCCATCAACATCGTGGCGGCGGCGTACGGGTTCGTGTGGCTGGCGTTGCTGGGCTATGTGTGGTCGCTGGCGCGGCGGCTCAAGACCGTGGAGGCCGAACTCGGCGACCTGGAATCCCGAAAGCGGTAGGGCATGGAGATCGGCGTTCCAAGCGCATCGCACTTCATCTTCATTCCGGCGGTGCTGCTGATCGGCGTCGTGATCGGCTGGATTCTGGGTTCGCGCGCCGCGCAGGATGCGATGGCGTCGGAACTCAGGAAGAGAGAAGCGAGAGCGAAGAAGTGAGAAGTGAGAGGTGAGAAGCTGTACTTCTCGCTTCTCACTTCCCCCTTTCTACCTCCCCAGCGCCAGTCTCTGCGCGAGGACTTCCGGCAGCCCTTCCTCGAGAATGCGCGCCTGCGCTTTCGGAATCGGGTACTCCACGCGGTAGATGGTCATGTCACGACGGGCCGTATCCACCATGCCGAAGCCGGCGCGCGGATCGCCGTCGCGCGGCTGGCCCACCGAGCCCGGATTTACCAGATAGCGGTTCGCGTCATCGAGCGTGATCGTCAGCGGACGCTCGTCGTCGGCCGTCGCCAGGCCGAACTGATCGCGTGACAGGTAGTGCCCGACCTGCACGTGGGTGTGCCCGAACAGGCACAGCGGGCGGCGCGCGGCGTGCATCGCGCGCAGCGCGTCGAGATCGTCGAACACGTAGGCGTCTTCGTCGAACGGCGTGCCGTGACAGATCTCGATGAGATCGTCGACGATCAGGGGGCCGGCCGGCAGCGCCGCCAGCCACTCGCGGTTGTCCCGGGTGAGGGTGTCGCATGTCCACTTGATGGCGTTGCGCGCCACGGCGTTGAAGCCTTCGGGGCTCTCGACGCCCGAACCGACCTTGTCGTGATTGCCACGAATCAGCGCGTCGGGCTTCATCTGCCGGACCAGATCGCAAATGGCGTTCGGGTCGGCGCCATAGCCCACCAGGTCGCCCAAGAGCAGCACCTTGTCGTACTTCAAGGGCTGGGCAGCCGCCATCACTGCCTCGAACGCCTCGAGGTTTGCATGGATATCGCTGATGACCAGATAGCGCATCTGTCCCTAGGTGGCTTCGAGCCACTCCATGATGTGATCGACGAGCTCTTCCACAGAGCCGCGTCCCGCATCCACCCGGAGGTGCGCCTGACGGTAGGCCGCGAGGCGCTGAGTATAAAGCTGTTCCATGCCAACCCGATCGGCGGCCAGGGGGCGCCGGCCGTCGAGCGGTACCCGCCTGAGCACGGTTTCAAATGGGGCGTCGAGCCACACGACCGCCCCGTCGCGCAGCATCAGCTCACGGTTTGAGGCCTCCGCGAAGGTGCCGCCGCCAGAGGCAATCACCACGCCGCGCTCGGGGAGCAGGTCAATGAGCGCGGCGCGTTCCTTCGCCCGGAAGTAGGGCTCACCGTGATCACGGAAGATGGCGGGGATGTCGCGGCGCTCGGCGCGCTCGATGCGCGCGTCGATGTCTTCGGCCTTCCAGTCGAGCCGCTTGCCGAGGGCCCTGGCTACGCTCGACTTGCCGGCGCCCATGAAGCCGACCAGATAGACCTTGTCCGCTTTCACAGCGTGGCCTTGGCGCCGTCGACATGCGCCCGGTCGCGCTGCGCAAGACGATCGAGATCCTCGAAGAACGATGGGTACGACACGGCGACCGCGTCGGCGCCGTCAATGTGCGTGGGGCCGCTGGCCCCAAGCGCGGCGATCGCGAAGGCCATCGCCAGGCGGTGATCGTGCCGCGCGTGCACGGTGCCCCCCGTGAGACGCGCGCCGCATCGCACCTGGAATCCGTCTGGCCGTTCTTCGGCGTCCGCACCCACGGCGCGCAATCCGGCGACCAGCTCGGCAATGCGATCGCTTTCCTTGACGCGCAACTCACCCGCACCCGACACGGTGACGCTGCCGCCAAAGGTGCCGAGCGTGGCGAGCACCGGCAACTCGTCGATTACTTCGGGCACTTCATCCGCTGTGATCACCAGATCGGTCATGCGGGCGTGCCGAATGCGCAGCCGGCCGACCGGTTCGCCGGCGTGTTCGTCCTCCACGGTCGCTTCGACGTCCGCTCCGAAGCGGCGTAGCACGTCGATCAGCGCGGTCCGGCTCGGGTTCAGGCCGACGCCGCTGATCGATACGTCGGAGTCCGGCAGCGCCGCGGCGGCGACCGCCAGGAAGGCCGCCGAGGAAAGATCGCCAGGCACGGTGAATGAGCCGCCGCGCAGGCGTTGTCCCCCCTGCACGGTGATCAGGGCCCCCGCCCTGAGTGAGCCCGGGGGGGAGTGCGTGCCCGGGCGAGTCGAAGGGTGAATCGACACCGCGGCGCCGAACGCGGCCAGCGCCCGTTCCGTGTGATCCCGGGTAGAGGCAGGTTCAAGGACCGAGGTCTCGCCGCTTGCCTGCAGCCCAGCCAACAGCACGGCGGATTTGACCTGGGCGCTGGGGGTGTCGGGCTCGAACCGGATGCCGGTGAGTTCAGCGCCCCGGATGTGGAGCGGGGGACGATCGCCCGGACCGGCGGTCAGGCTCGCCCCCATCAGGGTCAGCGGGCCCATGATGCGGCGCATGGGCCGGCGCGACAGGGACGCGTCGCCGATCAGGGTCGATACGAAAGGATGGGCGGCGACTACGCCGCCGAGCATGCGCATGGTGCTGCCGGAGTTACCGCAATCCAGGTCCCCGACCGAGGGACGCAGTCCGCGAAGTCCCCGCCCGTCAATCGTGACGAGCGGCGGGTCTTCGGCTCGCGGGGCGGGCGTTCGTGAGACGATAGTCCCGAGTGCGCTGAGGCAGGCCAGCGTCGACGCGCAGTCGGCGCCCGGCGCGTAGTTGGCAATGGTGGAGCGGCCGTCGGCAATGGCCGACAGCAGCGCATACCGGTGCGAGATGGACTTGTCGCCAGGCACGCGCAACACCCCCGCGACGCGGTGTGCAGGGGAGACGGAAACGCGGCCGGCCACAGGCATCGGTTAATGATAGCCGCTTGACCGGCCGAGAAACGCTATGGTACTTAACCTGCACTCGATGCTCCGCCATCGCGCTCCGCGCTTCGGCGAGACAGGCTGCGTCAGCTGAATGATTCCGCCGCACACGGTCCGTCTCGAATTCAACAGTGCGTTCGACATGCTCGACTTCGTGCAGGTCGTCTGCGACCACGTCGGTCGGGAGGCGGGCCTCGACGACGACCAGCTGCATTTCGTCAGCGTCGCGGTCCGCGAGTCGGTGGTCAACGCCATCAAGCACGGCAACAAGAACGATCCCGGCAAGCGCGTGATCGTCGAATTCAGCCCGGTACCGCCGCACGCCGCCGACGAGCTGGTGATTCGCATTGAAGACCAGGGCGAGGGCTTCGTACCGGAAGAAGTGGCCGATCCCCTCGCGCCAGAGAACATCCTCAAGTCGAGTGGCCGCGGCATCTTCCTGATTCGCAACTTCATGGACGAAACGGTGCTCAAGAAGGTGCCGGGCGGCATGGAGATCAGGATGGTCAAGAAGCTGAAGGCGGACGCGTAAGCGCCCGGTGAGCGTGCTCGATCCCCGGTTCCTGTCCACCGCCATCGAAGCCGTCGTGCGCGCCGGCGATCTGCAGATCGCCAACTTCGGCAAAGGCGTGCCGGTCCGGAAGAAGGGCGCCATCGATCTCGTCACCGACGTTGACGTAGAGGTCGAGCGCATGTTCCGCGCGATGGTGGCGGAGCGGTTTCCAGACCACGACGTGCTGGCCGAAGAGTTCGGCGGCCCGTTGCGCGGCGCGCGACATCGCTGGGTGTTCGATCCGCTGGACGGCACGACCAACTTCGCCCACGGCGTACCGATCTTCTGCGCGTCGCTGGCCCTCGAGATCGACGGCCAGGCCGCCGTCGCCGCCGTTTACGACCCCAACCGCCGGGAGCTGTTCACGGCGGAAGCCGGAGTTGGCTCGTGGATGAACGGCCAGCGGCTGCGGCCCTCGGCCAACGCCACGGTCATGGACTCGATGCTGGTCACCGGATTCCCGTACAACGTGCACGAGCAGGCCGACGAATTTCTGAAGACGTTCGGCGAAGTGCTGAAGCACGCGCGCGCCATTCGCCGCCTGGGATCGGCGGCGATCGACATCTGCTGGGTAGCCGCCGGCCGCATGGACGGCTTCTGGGAGGCAAGCCTCCAACCGTGGGACACGCGCGCCGCGGTGCTGATCCTCGAAGAAGCCGGGGGCAAGGTGACGGGTATGGATGGCAAGACGTGGGAGCCGGAAGCCGGCGATATCCTCGCGACCAACGGGCTGATTCACGAGCAGCTGGCGCGGATCATTGGGTGATTGGGCGATTCCTTGATTCCTTGACTGTTGGGTGATTGCCGATTGCGCAATTGCCAAATCATGTGGCGATCGCGGATTTTCAAATCGCCCAACAGTCAAGGAATCAAGGAATCGCCCAATCGTCAATCTATTTTGCGTTTATACAGCACAACGTTTCCGCCTTCGCAGGCGCGGTCGTAAGCAGCCAGGTACCCAGGCCAGGCACGGTGCTGCTGGGCAAGGATGTCGCCGCCTTCCGCCGCCTCTTCGACCATCACCCAGCCGACAAACGGCGACGGTTCGTAGTAGTAGGCCTGCTGCCAGATGGGGCCGCTGCCTTCGTGGAGGAAGTCGTCGAGATCGAAGCCGGCGTTCGATAGTTCCTGCATGTAGTGCGCCAGCGATCCCATGCTGGCCATGATGGTGGTGCCGTCGTAATCGCGCTGCAGGCACTCGGTGACCGCGCGGCGCGCGAGGCCGTTGGCGCGATCCAGCTGCGCCTCGAGAATCACCGGTGACGCGCGATTGAACGGCGGCGCCTCCTGCACGACGAAGAACAGCAGCGGCAGGGCGGCGACCGGGGCCGCGAGCCGCAACATCGACACCGCCGTCCCGACGCATGCCGCCGCGCCCAGAATCAGCGGCACTTGATAGCGAATACGAAACGGGTGCCCGGAGTAGAAGGCGTAGATCGGCAGCGCGATCGAGGCCAGCAGCGCGATTGGCATCACCATGACCGACCACTTCTGTCGCGTCACCGCAAACAGCAGCA
>VFZG01000039.1 GCA_016871275.1 Acidimicrobiia bacterium
ATCCGGGGAACAAGAAGCAGGGGATGCAGAACCCCGATGGCGCGCGCGCCGACGGCATGCAGACTTTCACGGTCGATGCGAAGGGCATCGCCAGGACCACCATCGTCAATAAGAACGTGACCATGGGCGCCGAGCCGAATTCGATCTACGCGAATGGCGGCACGGCGCTGATGATTCACGCAGCGGCCAACGACATGAAGACGGATCCGGCGGGCAATGCCGGCGCCCGCATCGCCTGCGGCGTGATCACGAAGTAGCACATCGATGACGTGGCTGGCCGTGGCGGCGGGCGGAGCGCTCGGCTCACTGGCCCGCCACGTCATCAATCAGTTCGTCCAACCTCCCGTCCTGCGATTCCCGATCGGGATCGTGCTGGTCAATGTCGCGGGCTGCTTCATCATCGGTTTGCTCGCCGGAGCGATGGCCAGTACGCGGCTGAGCCTGTCGCAGACCGGGCGAGAGTTCGTCTTCGTCGGCTTGCTCGGTGGGTTTACGACGTTCTCGGCCTTCGGCCTGGACACGTTCGCGCTGGCGCGGACCAGCCCGGGCCTCGCCATCACCAACGTGGCGGCCCAGGTCGGGGGAGGCCTGGCCGCGGTGTGGATCGGCTACCTCATCGGCGCGAAGAGCAGCTGATCCTTCCACGCCTCAGACGGAACATCGCACGCATCAGGCTTCGAGAGACCCGTCCGCAGAACCGTTACCGGGTTGTCGTTGACGTCGTCGTGGCGCCAATGGCCGCGACCATCACTACGGCGAGAATGGCAAAGACAACGGGGTACCCGGTCACGCCCGCAGCCGCAGCCGCCGCGACCGGACCTGCCGCCCGCGCCATTTGCTGGACCCGGGCAATCACGCCGTTGGCATACCCGGCGCGCGCGGGACCGAACGCGTGCAGCACCCAGTACGGCCGCGCCAGCGTCGTCAGGCCCGCGCCGGCTGCGAACAGGATGACGCCAACCACCAGCGCCACGGTGCCGTGCAGCATCAAGGCGATGAGTCCCGCGACCTGGAACGCAAAACTCACCACGATGAGCGGGATCGGGCCGGGAGTGAACGTCGGCCTGGTCATCAGCAGGCGTCCAGGGAGCTGCGTCACGCCGAACAGGCCGGCGATGGTCGCCGCCATCGTGGGCTGGAATCCTCCGTCAATCAGTGCAGCCACCAGATTCGACGCGACCGCTGAGTTGACGATCGCGCAGGCCGCGAAAATCATCGCGAATCGGTTCAGCCGAGGCAGCCGCCCCGTTGAACCGGCATCCGCGTTGCTCAACAGTGCATCGCGGATGGTTTGCGCGGACCACTCGAGATCGTCGAACGCCACCTGCCTGACGAGTAGCGTCGACACCATGATGATGAGCGCGACGAGGATGGCGGTGCCGCGCCAGCCGAGCCAATCGTTGAGCGCCGCGGCGCCGGGCAGGAACACCGAGCTCGCCAACCCTCCCATGACGGTCACCGTGGCGATGGCGCGCATGCGCCCGCCGGGATCGCTGAATGCGCGCCCGACGATGACGAAGACCGGCTCGTAGAGGATCGCCGACATGCACAGGCCGAGCAGCGCCCACACCAGATAGGTAAGCCAGATACTGGGCCAGAGCGCCCAGACGATGAACAGCACGCCGGTGATGAGACCGCCGGCCAGCATCACCGCCGGCCCCTGGCCACGATCGGCGAGCCTGCCGAACACCGGCGCGGAGAACGCCGATACCAGCAGGCTCACGGAGAAGGCGCCGGCGACCAGCCAGCGCGGCGCCGCGAATGTTTCTTCGAGCGGTACCAACAGCACGCTGAAGACGAAGAACAGGACGCCCCAGTTGACCAGCTGACCGACGCCAATCGCCCAGATCGCCCGGCGGCGCATCATCTGGGGGCTGGCCCCAAACGTAGTCTCACCTCCGCAGTATTCATGATCTGTACGCAGTATTCGATCAGCAAGGCGACGTTTGGGGCCAGCCCCCCGACTACTTCGGGCGGCCCACTTGGAGCAGCGCGACCGGTTCGCCGTTGCAGAGGTAACCGCTCTTGCCCGCGGCCTTCGCGGTTGCGTCGTCAGTGCAACAGGCGTCGACGTCGGCGGGCGCCGGGCCGCCGCAGCAACTGGACGCGCCGGCAAGAGCATCGGTGCCGCACACGCCGGTCTCGGGCAGCACCAGTTCGACACGCTCGGCGGCGGCGATGTCACCCGCAAGCATCGCGGCGATCGATCGCACCTGTTCATATCCGGTCGCCAGCAGGAACGTCGGCGCACGGCCGTAGCTCTTCATGCCGGCGATGTAGAAATCCTTCTCCGGATGCGCAAGCTCGCGGGCGCCATGCGGCCGCACGGTGCCGCAGCTGTGTTCGTTCGGATCGATCAGCGGCGCCAGCGCGGTCGGAGACTCGAGCCAGGGATCGAGGCCGAGTCGGATCTCCTTGAGCATGTCGACATCGGGCCGGAAACCGGTGCAGACAATGAGCCGATCGGCAACGATGGTCCGCTCTTCGACAGCAGCCGTGCCGGTAATCAACAAGGCGGCCCTGTCGGACGAAACGCGCCGCACCCGAAACGGCGTCACCACCTCGATGCGTCCGGCTTCGAAGGCCCGCTTCACGCGCTGCCCCAATTCGCCACGCGCCTCGAGCGCGTCAGACGCGCCTCCGCCCCAGACACTGGCCACGTTGTCGCGGCGCATCAGCCAGGTGATGCGCGTGCCCGATGCCTGATCGGAGAGCATCAAGAGATCGAGAATGACATTGAACGCCGAGTGGCCGCTCCCCACGACGACCACGCCCTGCCCGGCGTACCGATCGCGATCGCGGCCAAGCACGTCTGGAATGCCGTACACGATGCGATCGGCGTGCTCGTGCTCCCCCGCCGCCGCAATCCCGCCCGAACCAGCAGGGTTCGGCCGCGACCAGGTGCCGCTCGCGTCGATCACCGCGCGCGCGTCGACCACCTCGCCGGACTCCAGCCTCAGCTCGAACGGCTGCCCGTCGCGGCCCTTGGTGCGCACCTTGTCGAAGTCCTTGCGACCGACGGCCACCACCCTCGAGCGGTAGCGAATGTGCGGCGCCATCGCCGCCAGGCGCGACAGCGGCGCCAGGTACTCAAAGATCAGCTCACCACCGGTCGGCAGTTTCTCCGGGTCCGGCGTCCGCCATCCGGTCGACTCGAGCAGCTGCCGGCTGGCCGAATCGACCATGTATCGCCAGGGCGAGAACGTTCGCACGTGCGCCCATTCGCGGATCGAAGAAACCGCCTCGCTGCCGGCTTCCAGAACCACGAACGGCTGCCGATACCGGGCCAGGTGGGCGGCGGCGGCCAGCCCCACGGGGCCGGCGCCAATGACGGCAACGGGTAAGGTCCTCATCGCGGGTTCCTGTGATATATTCGCTTTGGCGAATGTATTGGCCTCATCCTATATTCGCTTATGCAAATATGTCAAACCCTTGCTGCTCCACCCAACCGGCGCCAAACATCAAGGACCTCGACGACCTGACGTCGGTCTATGCCGCGCTGGCGGATCCGACGCGACTGCGCATCCTGTCGCTGCTGGGTGACGAAGAGATCTGCGTGTGCCACATCCACGCCAGCCTCGATGTGCCGCAACCCACCGCATCACGGCACCTCGCCTACCTGCGCAAGTCGGGACTGGTGGAAGCGCGGCGCGACGGCATCTGGATGCACTATCGCCTCGCGCGGATCGCGAACCCGGTGGTGGCGTCGGTCCTCAAGGCCGCGCTGCATGCACTGACGCACACCGCGATCGCCGAGAAAGACGAACGCCGCCTGCAGGTGGCCCTGAAAGCGTCCGCCGTGGCGCTCGGCGCCGCGGCCGACTAGCCGTGATCACGGTGCTGCTCGCCTGCACGCGCAACGCCGGGCGATGGCAAATTGCCGCTGCCTGCTTCAAGAAGCACGCGGGTCCGTCCAGGTCCCGAGCGATCTCGATCGGTGTCGCGGCAGCGCTGGCCGCAACCGCGATGGCCGGCGCCCAGGCGCCTTCACCAACCCTGCTCGGGGGCCGGCCCCTGGCGCACGCACACAATGCCTACCCCGAAGACGGCCAATGGAGCGACCGCATCGATCGCGCGCTCGCGCTGCCTCAGCGACCGCTGGTCATCGAGCAGGACCTCGCCCTGAGCGGCGCGCAGCAGAGCGTCGTCTCGCATGACGCGGAGCTGTCGGGCTCGGAGCCCACGCTCGAACAGCACTTCTTCGCGCGCGTGCGGCCAATCGTCGAGCGGGCGATCCAGGCCGGCGACTCGTGGGACCGTCCATTGCTCGTGCTGCATCTCGACTTCAAGACCAACCAGCGCGCGCATCACCGCGCGGTGTGGGACTTGCTCGTGCGTCACGAGTCGTGGCTGACGACCGTCCCGTCCGGGGGCGGCGCCCTGAAGCGCGGCCCACTGCTGGTCCTGACGGAAAACGGCGAGGACCAGGAGCGGGACTTCACCGAGTGGGCCAACGCCCACGGCTCGTTCCTGCTGTTTGGTTCGATCCCCTCTGCTGTGCTGGCCTCATCGGATGATGCCGCCGAGCGCGCGCGCATTCTGCGATCGGCCACGCCCGACGTGCTGGTGCCATCGCGCGCGACGACCTATCGGCGGTGGGTCAACTTCTCGTGGGGCGCGGTCGAAGAAGGCGGCCCGTCGCGAGCCGGGGCCTGGACCGCCGAGGATCGGGCGCGACTGGTCAGCCTGGTGGATCGCGCGCATCAACAGGGCCTGCTGGTGCGCTTCTATACGCTCAACGGCCACAGCGCCGCAGCCAATCGCGGCTGGACGGCCAGCTACAACTTCGGCAGCCTCGACGCGGTGCGCCAACGGTGGCACGCCGCCATTGACACCGGCGTCGATCTCATCGCGACCGATCAACCCGGAGAGCTCACCGCCGTATTGCAAACGGCAGCGCGGCCAGCAGCAAAGCCATGGTGATGGCCACGGGCCAGAAGTAGCGCTTCGGCCAGAGGATGATCGGATACGGGTTCGCGCGGCTGACCCACGGCGCGGCGTTGGCCTCGAGCCGCGCCTCGAGATTCGCACGCTGTTCCGCGGCCCAGCGATTGCCGTTCGGCGACGCATAGGTTGGGATGTCGAGCACGGGCGCGAACAAGCGCTCGAGGATCAGGTTCTCGCGCCACGCTTCCTCGCCGTCGGTCTGGTTGCGCCGGCGGACGTGCCAGATGCCTTCGTCGAGGTACTGATCTTCCTGCGACAGCCGCCGCAACGTGGTGGGAGGCGATGCCTTCCATGACTCGGCGCGATGCGCCTGCAGCGCGTCGAGCTCGGTGACGGTATGGCGCGACAGGAAGCGGCCAATGCCGTCCACCTCGTTCTCGTGTCCGAGGTGCACTGCGCTGACGAAGCCGGCGCACACCAGCCACACGCCGGCCGAGATGACGCCGAACCGCATGCGCGATTCAGGCTTCAGCAACCAGGTGAAAGACGACGGTGGCTGGAGCGCGACCGCGAACACCAGGCCGCAGACGATCGACACCAGGTTCAGAAGCACGTCGTGCAGCTCGCCGACCCGAACCGGGATGAACCACTGCAGCCATTCATCCAGCGTGCCGACCATGAATGCCAGCAGCACCGGAAGGATCAGGATCGACAGATCTCCGGCCGGACGCCACGCCCGATAGTAGAGAAACACAATCAGCCCGTACTCGACGAAGTGCACGCGCTCGACCGCGTTCACCTCCGGCCATGGTGTCGAGACGGACCACAAGTAGCCACCGCCCGCGGCCAGCGCCACCGCCAGCGCGCCGAACCGCAGGAGGCGCCGTTCTCGGACCCTGAGGAACGCGTAGAGGGTCGCGCCGCCCACGGCGACCATCAGCGACGCACCGAACAACAGCACGTAGTTCTCGGTGGTCAGCGATCGCCGCAGGAACGCCTGCAACTGCCCCATGAACGGCGACACCAGGACGACGACGATTGACGCGATCGACGCGATCAGAAACGCCACGCGCTTGCCCGCCGTAGCTTACGCGAAACTACCGGGCTCAAGCGAAGGCGGGAAGGTGGAATACAATCGCCCGGCCTATGTCACGCACTCGCGGCCTCGCCGCGCTCGTCGCCCTGTATGTCGTCATCGCCCATTTGATTCCAGCGCCGGCCGGCATCACGCCGGAGGGCTGGCAGCGAACGGCGATCTTCATCTGCGTCATCGCCGGCATGGTGACCGAGCCGATTCACGCCTCGGCGCTGGTCCTGATTGGGCTGACGGCGTGGGCGGCCACGGGCGTCCCGATGACCAGCGTGCTGGGCGGATTCGCGCAGCCGTCGGTGTGGCTGGTGATCGTCGCCATGCTGATCGCCAGGATGATGCTCGACTGCGGCCTGGCGCGCCGCATCGCGCTGCTGTTCGTGCGGATGGTGGGCAGGAGCTCGCTGGGCGTGTCGTATGCGCTGCAGATGACCGACGTGACACTGGCGTCCGGCGTGCCGTCCATCACCGCCCGCAGCGCAGGCATGGTGCTGCCGGTCGCGCGCAGCATTGCCGAGCTGTTCGACTCGCGTCCCGATCACACCCGCACGCGACTGGGTGCGTTCCTGGTCGCCTCGATGTATCAGGGCTCGGCGGTGGCGTGCGCGATGTTCATCACCGGTCAGGCGAGCAACCTGCTGGGCGCGAGCCTGGCGCTGAAGCTCACCGGCATCGAGGTCACCGCGCCCAGCTGGTTCATGGCCGCAGTGGTGCCGGGACTGCTGTCGTGCCTGGTGGTGCCGTGGATCACGTATCGCACGTTGAGGCCGGAAGTCACGCACACACCCGAGGCGCCGGAGTTCGCGAGGAACGAACTCACGAAAATGGGGGCGCTCAGCCGCAGCGAGTGGATCACGCTGGGCGTGTTCGCCGGCGTGGGCATCACCTGGCTGACCACCGTGTTTCACCGGTTCGATCCCACCCTGGTTGCCTTCGCCGGCCTGACGGTGCTGCTCGTCACCGGCACGCTGACGTGGCAGACCGCGGCGGCCGAACGGTCGGCGTGGGATGTGTTCGTGTGGTACGGCGGCATGCTGCGGATGGGCGAGCTGCTGAACGACACCGGTTCGACCACGGTGTTCGCCGAGTTCGTCGCAGGCCTGTTCGGCGGCATTCCGTGGCAGGTCGTGCTGGTGGCGATCCTGATCATCTTCTTCTACGCACACTATTTCTTTGCCAGCATTACCGCCCACATGCTGGCGATGTTCCCGCCCTTCGTCGCCGTGCTGATCAGCATCGGCGTGCCGCCGCTGCTGGCGGTCTACAGCCTGCTCTGCCTGGCCAACCTCACGGCGGGTCTCACCCACTACGGCACCACGACCGGCCCCATCCTGTTCGGCACCGGCTATGTCACCCGTGCCGAGTGGTGGAGAGTCGGGCTCTACGTCTCGTTCGCCAACCTCGCCATCTGGCTCACGGCCGGCTATGCGTGGTGGAAATTCCTGGGATTTTGGTAGATAGACGATCCTCAGAAGCTGGCTTTGAACCCGAACTGAATAATCCGCGGATCGTACGTCGCGGTGATGGTGCCGTAGGCGTTGGCGCTGCGGTTGCCGTTCGGCGCGCGGAAGTTCGTGCGGTTGAGCAGGTTGAAGAACTCACCGCGGAATTCGAACGACCCGTTCCGCCACGGGATGTCGAAGCGCTTCGACAACACCATGTCCACCGTCCAGACGTATGGCCCACGTACGCTGTTGCGCGGCGCGTTGCCAAACGGCTGGGAGTTGTCGGTCGGCACTGTCACGGTAGTACGGCTCAGCCAGTTGGTGACGTTGCGCTCCGCCTCCGGCACGTAGGGATCGCCGCTGACGTTGGGGCGATAGTTGTTGCCGCCGCGGAAATCCTGCTGAATGCCGGAAACCGTCTGCGCGGCGGTCGGGGTGTAGGTCAACGTGACCATTTCACCCGGCGCCAGCGTGTTGATGCCGGCGACCATCCAGCCACCGAGCACCGCCTCGACGAATCGATTGGCGCTGTTCAGGTACTTCCGGCCGCGCCCGAACGGCAGATCGAGCACGAAGCTGGTCGTCGAGTTGTACGGCTGGTGATAGGCGGACGTCCCGAAGTCCGCGTCGAGGTTCCTGAAGTCCTGCGGCGCGGGGGAATTGCCATTGGGGTTCTCGAGTGATCCGGCGCCGTTGTCCTTCGTTTGTGAGAGCGTCAACGAGCTCAGCAGCGTCATGCGCGAGCCGATGCGCCAGTCGAACTTCGTCTGGAAGGCGTGATACCGCGACTTGCCGCCGTTGAACGAGTAGGTGATGTCGGCGAACTCCTGAATCGGGCGGCGCGACTGCAGCGACAGCGTCCCGGCGGCATTGTTCGGAGCCGCCTGGTTGTAGTTGGCAAACAGCAGCATGCCGTCGGCGCGGTTGCCGACGTAGGCGAGATCGAGCAAGGCGCCATCCCACACCTCGCGCTGCACCGACGCGAACCAGCTGTGCACGTCGCTCGAACGGTAATCGCTCGGCATATAGGTGATGTTGGCGCGCAGCGGGTTGAAGCGTGACGGGTCGGTCAGGCCTGCCGGGTAGCCCTGCTGGGTGATGCGGAACGTGGCCTCGCTCGGCGTCTGCACCACCACGGCGTTAATCACCTGGGGGCCGTTGATCGGCAGCACGTTCGCACCACCGGCGCGGTGGAAGTGCACGTAGCTGATGCCGTAGCCGGCGCGGAACACCGTCTGATCCGCCAGCGTGTAGGCCAGTCCGAGGCGCGGACCGAAGTTATTGCGATCGGGCGTCAGCGTGGATCGATCCTGCAGCGAGCCGGCGCGCGCGATCACCATCGACTTGGTGGCGGGATCGAAATTCGACAGCACGTTGTTGGCTTCCGTCCACGGCGTGGCGTACTCGTAGCGCACGCCGGCGTTGATGGTCAGGCGATCGTTGACGCGCCAGTCGTCCTGGATGTACAGGAAATGCATGTTCTGCTGCAACTCGGCGACGAGGATGTTGCTGAGCGCGTAGGTCGACCTTAGGCCCAGCATGAAGTCGGCGAGGTTGTAGAGATTGTTCGAGACGGCGCCAGCCGGCCGCGTGAATTGCCCGGCATACGAGTCGCGGCCGTAGAGCGGATTGACGTCCTGGACTTCGGTCAGCACGCGCTGGAACTCGTAGCCGGTCTTGAGTGAGTGACGGCCCTGGATCCACGTGTAGTTGACCTTCGGATTGAACACGGTCGGATATTGCCACTGTGGATTGGTGGCCTGCCGGCCCAGATCCGAGAAGCCGGTGATCAACTGCGTGGGCAGCCCCGCCGCAACCCGCGGATCGGTCGGCAAGCCGGTAATGCCGTAGACGGCCTCTGCCAGGCCCTCGCCTCTCACCAGCGCGGCTGGGTTCTTGCCCGCCCTGGTGTTCGACCAGCCGAAGCGTGCTTCCAACAGCGACGTGCTGTTCGGCGTATACGTCAGGCCGCTCGAGAACTGCTTGTTGGTGACATAGGTCTCGGCGTTGCCGGCGCCGCCCGAGGGGCCCGAGATCGGCGGGTTGTCATAGATGTCCGCGTCACGCCAGCCGACGCGGCCGAACAGCGACAGTTTCGGGCTAATCTGCACGTCCACCTTGCCACCCGCCTTCGGCGTGCGGTTGGTGAACTCCTGCAGGATCTGCAAGTTGTTGGCGGTGCCCGAGTTCGTCGCCGCGGGCAGATCGCCCAGCACCTTGCGCGCAAACGCGGTCATCGGAATCGGGCTGCCGGCCGGATACACATCGCCAGTCAGCGGATTGCGGACGTCGACCGTCAGGATGCCCTGACGCTGCGCCGCGGTCGCAATCGTCGTACTGGCGGTCTGGCTGCGCACCTGGTCGAAGACCTCGAAATCGCTGAAGAAGAACGCCTTGTTCCGGACGATCGGGCCACCAATTACCCCGCCAAACTGGTCGCGATCGAAGCCCGGCTTGACGCCCGTCGCGGGGCGGAAGAAGCCGGTCGCATTCAGCTCGGTGCGGCGCATGAACTCCCACGCCGAACCGCGAATAGTGTTGGTGCCACTCGCGTACGCGACGTTAATGGTGGCGCCGGCGGAGCGGCCGTATTCGGCGCTCATGTTGTTGGTGACGACCTTGAACTCGCCCACCGCGTCCGGCGCCGGCTGCATCACCTGGTTGGAGAAGCCCTGATTGCTGGTGCCGTAGGCGTTGTTGTCCACGCCGTCGATCAGGAAGTTGTTGAAGGTCGA
The DNA here is from genome assembly GCA_016871275.1 of Acidimicrobiia bacterium. Taxonomy (GTDB): domain Bacteria; phylum Acidobacteriota; class Vicinamibacteria; order Vicinamibacterales; family UBA2999; genus 12-FULL-67-14b. Next base: position 10,158 of record VFZG01000039.1, read on the forward strand.
TCGCAGGCCGTTGACGTTGAACGAGCCCTCGCGCGGCGTGAAGCCGCCGGTATTGAGCGCCGACAGCCGCACACCGGGCGACAGCAGGGCCAGCGCCGAATACTCGCGGCCGTTGAGCGGCAACGCCCTGGTCTGCTCGCCGGTGATCACCTGGCTGCGGTCGCTCGAGTCGGTCTGCAGCAAGACTGCTCGCGCGCTGACCTCGACCGTCTCGCTCAATTGCCCGACGGCCATGCTGAGATCGACGCGCTGGCGCGCGCCGACCGTCACCTGGATGTTGTCCACCAGCGCAATCGAGAAGCCAGCCTTCTCCGCGGTCACCACGTAGGAGCCTGGCCGCAACGTGAAGAACTCGTAATTGCCGTTCGCGTCGGAGAACTTCTCGACGGTCACGCCGGTCTGCGTATTGGTCAGGGTGACCTTGGCCTGTGGCACGACGGCACCGGTTGAGTCTTTGATGGTGCCGACGATGTTGCCGGTTTCGAACTGCGCCAAGGCGGGTGTCGCGCAAAGCAGGACAAGCAGGACAAAGACAGCCGTTTTCATGCGATCGGTTTCCTCGGATCGAGACTATAAGGCGTTGGTGCATGAGGTGCAACGGCAACACGACGACTATTGAAAATTCGGCGATTCCTTGATTCCTTGACTGTTGAAGATTCTGCAAACTGGTGATTGGCGATTGGGATCTGGTGATTTAGTAATTGGTTGATTGGGCGCCATTTAGCCGCATTCGCGCTTCGCAACGCGGCTGGGCATCTGACATGCAGGATCGCCCTGCATGAATGCCGAACAGATGCGTGCCCGTACCGACAAGTTCTCAATTGACATCATGACCTTCTGCCGAGGCCTCCCGGGCGACCCGTTCACGCGAAGCATCGCCCTCCAGCTGCATCAGGCAGGCACGTCGGTCTCGTCGAACTACCACGCCGCCTGCCGCGCGCCGAGCCGCGCCATGTTCATTTCGAAGTTATCGATCGCACTGGAGGAGGCCGACGACTGCGTCGGCTGGCTGCACAAGCTCTCCGTCATCGGGATTGCCTCTGGAGAGTCAATCAGCGCACTGCAGCAGGAGGCGTCGGAACTGGTGGCCATCCTCTCAGCGTCTCGGAAGACCGCCGTCACGCGCCGCAACCGCCGCGGTTACTAATGACGACCAATCATCAATCGTCAATCGTCAATCACGAGATCGCCAATCACCCAATCACGAAATCGTCACTCACCCAACAGTCAAGGAATCAAGGATTCGCCCAATCGTCAATGACCCGGCTTGCTCCGGACTCAACGAGCAACCTTGACGGCTAGCGCCCCGCGCCGAGTGTGCAACCGCAGAGTCGGCGGGCCTTCCCTGGGTTCGCCATCGACGTGAAAGCGCATCGGATGCGCGCTCGAAATCTCCAGCGCTGCCGCGCTCCGCATCAACAGTCCGGGCCGCTCGACGAGGGTGCCGCGGAAGAAGTCAGGCACCTGCCGCATGATGCTGAGCCCTGACTGTGGCTCCACCACGACAATCTCAATCATCCCATCGTCGAGCAGCGCCCTTGGCGCGATCTGCGCGCCGTTGCCGTACTGGCGCGAGTTGGCCAGCGCGATGAACAGCGCCCGCCGATCGATGATGTCGGCCAGGTGGGACGTGCCATCCACGTCACGCGCGTTGCGGAACGAATATATGCCGGGCTCATAGCTCCGCAACTCGCCGACCGTGGCCATCACATAGCCGAACAGTCCGCGCCGCGCGCCCGGCGCCGCGAGCCGCTCGGCAATGCGCGCGTCGAAGCCAATCCCGGCCACGTTGAAGAACAGCGAGCCGTGCAGTTCGCCGGCATCGATGGTCCGCGTCCGACCGCCCGCCGCAACCCTCAGGGCCTCCACGGGACTGAAGGGAATGGATAATTCGCGCGCGAGTCCGTTGCCGGAGCCGCCAGGGATGATCGCAAACGTCACCCCCGCGTTCGCGGCGGCGCATGCGACCCCATTGACCGTGCCATCGCCACCCCAGGCCACAAGGAGGTCGACACCCTGCTTCGTTGCCGCCGAGGCAAACTCGAACGCATCGGCCGGGCCGCGCGTGACCCGCACATCGGTGTCGAAGTAATGGGCGCTGAGCGTATTTCTGGCCAGATCGACGCACGCGCCAATCGTCCTTGTCCTGCCTGGACCTGCGATAGGGTTGATGACAACTAGGGCCTTCACGGCATTCTGATCGGAGCCTTCTGTCCCTTCTGCGGCCCTGGAGAATTACGGCGCCAGCGAGCGCAACGCCTTCGGCGTCAGCATCCATCTGAGCGTTCCCGGCCCGCCGGGCGTCGCGCCGTCAACTTCGATCAGGCACACCGCGCCCTTCTTGAATTCCACCATGCCCCTGGCCGCGAGCAGCCGGGCCGCAAGTTCGCCGAGGTCGGGCTCGTGACCCACGAGTGCCAGCCGGCGATGGCGTTTCGCATGTGTCTTGATGGCTTCGATGACGGCCTGGGGCCGGCCGCCGGGTGCCAGTGCTTCCACTTCTGCGATAGCCGGCTTCGGTTTCAGTCCGGCGGCCAGAATCTGCGCCGTCTCCCGCGCGCGAACCAGGGGACTGGTCAGCACGAAGTCGACCACGACGTTCATCTCGCGAAGGCCGGGAACCGACTCGGCAAATTTCCTGGCCCCATCCGGTGTCAACGGTCGAAGGCGATCGTCCGGATACTTGGGTCCGCGTTCCGCAGCAATCGCGTGACGCACGAGGTACAGTTCGACAGTTGCGGCCATGAATACCGGGGGTTATGCAGCGTTGGGTGTGAGGTCGGCGGTCGCGTCAATGACGGCGTCGCAGAGTTTGATCAACGCGGGGCGCCCGCGCATGTACGACGCATGGCCCTCGCGGCATTCGGCCTCGACGGCGCGAATCAGCCGCGCCACTTCAGACATCGCGCGCCGATTCGCCGGCGGCAGCGACGACTGTACCTCGCGGGCGTGCTCGATCAGGATCTCGAGATCGTGGACGCGGCCCAGCAGGTCCTGCTGGTTCCCCAGGCGCGTCAACCGCGCGGTCGAGCGCGATCGCTTCAACTCGCGCTGAATCTCCAGCGCATAGCGAAGTTTCTTGGCTTCGATCCGCACGCGATGCAGGCGGTCGGCGAGATAGATGCCGCCGGCGCGATCGATCGCCGCCTTGAGCCTGCGGGCGCGCGAAGCCGCCTTGGCGGCGGCTTCCACCATCGCGTTGCGGAGCGGCACGGTGCGCGCCTCCGGCGCCGCGACCTCGACGAGCCGCTTGCGCAGCTTCTCGAGCCGGGCCGGCTTGATCTCGGCCAGCATGGCGTGGCGGCGCTTCTGCCGTTCCACGATCACCGCGGCACGCACGCGCGCGATGCCGCGCTTCGGGGCCGCGCCCTTGCCTTCGAGCTCGGCGAGCAATAACAGTGTCACGTCGAGCTCACGAACCGGGCCGAGCGCCCGGGTGATGCGGCGGACCCGCTTACCGGCGCTGTCGAGCGCGTCGGCGTCGGCTCGTGCGCCCAGGACCGGCAGGGCTTCGCGCAACCGTCGTGACGCGACGCGCGCCTGGTGCACGGAGACCTCGTCGCCTTCCTGCGCGGCGGGCATGGCCGTCAACAGCGACACGAGACGCTGGCGCAGCAGTGCGACGGAGAGAGCCGAATGCTCCATGCTAGGATCACCGCAGATTATACCCTTCGACTCGTCATTCAACCTGCTTCGCAGGTCGAGTGATTCGCTCGGGGCCAGCCTTAGATGCGTCTTGCCGCCATCGACATCGGCACCAATTCCGTTCACATGATCGTGGTCCGGGTGAGGCCAGACTTCTCGTTTGAAGTCGTCGATCGGGAAAAGGAGATGGTGCGCCTCGGCGCGGGCGGCCTCGACGGCAAGAAGCTCACGCCCGAGGCCATGACCGCGGCGCTGCAGGCGCTGAAGAAGTTCGCGCGCCTTGCCGCATCGCACGAGGTGGACGAGATTCTCGCCGTCGCCACCAGCGCGACACGCGAAGCGGAAAACGGCGGCGCGTTTCTGAAGGCCATCGAGCGCCGCACCGGCATTCGCGCCCGCATCATCACCGGCACTGAAGAAGCGCGCCTGATTCATCTGGCTGCGGTCTACGGCGTCGATACGCCGAAGCCCGCCGTGGTGATCGACATCGGCGGCGGCAGCGTGGAGATCACCCGCGGCACCGGCAACCAGGTGGATGCGGCGCGGAGCTTCAAGATTGGCGTCATCCGGCTCACCGAACGCTTCGTCGACTCCGATCCGATCTCGAGCCGCGACGAGCGCAAGATGACGCGGTTCATTCGAGACGAGGTCGACCGCTTCATCGAGAGCATCGTGGAGATGGGATTCGATCGCGTGATCGGCACGTCGGGCACGATCCTCTCCCTCGGCACCGTCGCCACCGCCTTGGACAGCGGCGCGCCGCCCTCGGAGGTCCGCCACCTGCGCGTGCCGGCCAAGAGCCTGCGGCGGCTGCGCAAGACCGCTGTCGAAATGGATCTCGAGGAGCGCCTGCACTTGCCGGGTCTGGATCCGCGGCGCGCCGACCTGATGGTGGCCGGCGCGATCCTGCTCGACACGCTGCTCAAGCGGCTCGACGCTGAGGAGATCACGCTGTGCGACCTGGCGCTGCGCGAAGGCGTGCTGCTCGACTACATCCACGGCCATCGCAAGCACATTCGCCGGGTGGACACCTATCCCGACGTGCGTCGCCGTTCGGTGATCGAGCTGGCGGAGCGATGTGCGTGGGAAGCGGAACACTCGCGGCAGGTCGCGGCGATTGCCCTGACGCTGTTCGACTACACCAAACGGATCCACGGCCTGGGCGACCGGGAGCGGGAGTGGCTCGAGTACGCCGCCTTCCTGCATGACATCGGCAATCACATCAGCTACGGCAAGCACCACCGGCACTCGTACTACCTGGTGAAGAACGGCGATCTGCGCGGGTTCGAGCCCGAGGAGATCGACATCATCGCGCTGGTCACGCGCTACCACCGCCGGGCGACGCCCAAGGCGGAGCACATCGGCATGACCGAACTCACCAAACGCCAGCGACGCAGCGTCGAAGTGCTGTCGGCGTTCCTGCGCCTGGCCGAGACACTGGATCGGAGCCGTCACGGCGTGGTGCGAGGCATCAAGGTCAGCGAGCGGCTGGGTCAACTGCGCATCGACATCAAGGCGGTCGGAGATGCCGAGCTGGAGATCTGGGCCGCGCATCGCCAGGCTGGGGCGCTGGAAGCGGCGCTGGGGCGGACGGTCCGGCTCGCCAAGGTGCCGTATCGAAAGCCGCTACGCGCCATGGAGACGGAACTCACCCGGCAGCACACTGCACAGAAAGTGCGACCCAAGCCGTCCCCGCCCCGTCGCTAGCCGAATACTCCCGCGCGTTTTGCAGGACATTCGCTACGCGTGTCGTCGCGTCGCTCCGGGCCCGTCGGGCCGTTAACCCAGATTTAACATCGCAGAAACTACCGCGAAATCCCCGCCGCATACGCTAACGGCATGACGTTACCCATTCGACTCGCAGCCGTTACACGGCTGCTCGCTCAGGGCAAGCCGCTGGGCGTGAGCGGAGGTTTTGCGCTCCTGCTGACACTCGCTGCGTGCGGCTCGAGCAGCCAGGATGCGCGGTCTGGATCCGCGCCTTCGTCCGGGCCGGGCCTCGTCACGCTCGACGGTTCGAGCACCGTCTTCCCCATCAGTGAGGCCGTCGCGGAGGAATTTCAGAAAACCGGCGACTACCGCGTGACCGTCGGTATCTCCGGCACGGGTGGCGGCTTTCAGAAGTTCTGCCGCTCGGAGATCGACATCGCCGACGCGTCGCGCCCGATCAGCGCGACCGAGATCGAAGCCTGCAAGAAGTCGGGCGTGGAGTACATCGAACTGCCGGTGGCATTCGACGGCATCGCCATCGCCGCCCACCCGAAGGCCGCGTGGGTGGACAAGATCACAACCGACGAACTGACAACGCTCTGGGCGCCCGAAGCGCAGGGCAAGGTCACCCGGTGGAACCAGATCCGCCAGGGCTGGCCGGATCGCGAGATTCACCTGTTCGGCGCCGGCGTCGACTCCGGCACCTACGACTACTTCACCGAAGTCATCAACGGCAAGGCCAAGGCCAGCCGCGGCGACTTCACCTCCAGCGAAGACGACAACGTGCTGGTGCAGGGCATCAGCAACGACGAGCTCGCGCTCGGCTTCGTGCCCTTCGCCTACTTCGAAGAAAACCACGACAAGCTGAAGCTCGTGCCGGTGGACGATGGCAAGGCGGATAACGGCGACGGGCCAATCACGCCGACGCCTGAGACGATCGAGAAGGGCACCTATCGCCCGCTGTCGCGTCCGGTCTACATCTACGTGTCGAAGAAGGCCGCCTCGCGCCCCGAGGTCCAGAAATTCGTGGAGTTCTACCTCGCCAATGCCGACCAGCTGGTGCGCGAAGTCAACTACGTGAGCCTGGGCGCTGCGAGCTACACTTCCAGCGCGGAGAAGTTTGCGAAGGAACGGACGCAGTAGCAACCATGTCGACTCGCACGCTCGAGTGGATCATCGAGCGGCTGCTTTTTCTGTGCGCAGCATTATCGGTGCTGACAACGGCGGGGATCATCGCGGTCCTCGCCTTTGAAACGTACGAGTTCCTGCACGAGGTGCCGGTCCTGGAGTTCCTGACCGGCACCGAATGGACCCCGCTGTTCGCCAACCAGCGCTTCGGCGTACTGCCGCTCGTCGTCGGGACCATGCTGGTGTCGTCGATTGCCATGGTGGTGGCGCTGCCCATGGGGCTGCTGGCGGCCATCTACCTGAGCGAATACGCGCCCAGCGGCTTCCGCCGGATCATCAAGCCGGTCCTCGAGATCCTGGCCGGCGTTCCCACCGTGGTCTACGGCTACTTCGCGCTGACGTTCGTGACGCCGTTGCTGCAACAGTTCCTGCCGAGCCTGTCCGGCTTCAACGCGCTCAGCCCCGGCCTGGTGATGGGCCTGATGATTCTGCCGCTGGTGTCGTCGCTGTCTGAAGACGCGATGCGCGCCGTGCCGCGCGGCCTGCGGGAAGGGTCCTATGCGCTCGGCGCCACGCGCATGCAGACGGCGTTGAAGGTGGTCGTACCAGCGGCATTCTCTGGCATCACGGCGGCGTTCATCCTGGCGGTGTCGCGTGCGATTGGCGAAACGATGATCGTCGCGATCGCCGCCGGCCAGCAGCCGCGCCTCACCGCCAATCCCTTCGTGCCGATCGAGACGATGACCGCCTACATCGTGCAGGTCAGCCTCGGCGATACGCCGCAGGGCACGATCGAATATCGCACCATCTTCGCGGTCGGCATGCTGCTGTTCCTGATGACGTTCGGCCTCAACCTGGTCAGCACCTGGCTGCGCCAGCGGTTCCGCGAGGAGTACGCATGAGCAAGCAGATGGATCTGCTGTTCCAGCTCGCCTCGCTGCTCACGCTGGTCGTCGCGCTGGCCGCGCTGGGCGCGCTGGTCTTCGACATCCTGTCGGACGGTGCCTCGCGCCTGAGCTGGGCGTTTCTCAACAATATCGCGTCGCGCAACGCCGACCAGGCGGGCGTGTATCACGCGCTGATGGGCACCATCTGGGTGATCACCCTCACGGGCGCGCTGGCGCTGCCGATCGGCGTGGCGGCGGCGATCTACCTGGAGGAGTACGGCACGCGCAGCCGCGCTGCTCATTTCATCGAACTGAACATCGCCAACCTCGCCGCCGTGCCGTCGATCATCTACGGGCTGCTCGGACTCGGCTTGTTCGTGCGCCTGATGGGCATGGGTCAGAGCGTGATGGCGGGCGCCGCGACGCTGGCGCTGCTGGCGCTGCCGGTAGTGATTCTCTCGACGCGCGAGGCGCTGCGCACCGTGCCGAGCTCGATCCGCGAGGGTTCGTACGCGCTGGGCGCCACGAAATGGCAGACCATCTGGAACCAGGTGCTGCCGATGGCGCTGCCCGGCGTCCTGACCGGGTTGATCCTTGCGCTGTCGCGCGCCATCGGCGAGACCGCACCGCTGATCACCATTGGCGCGCTTACCTACATTCCGTTTGCGCCGGACAGCGTGTGGTCGAAGTTCACGGTGCTGCCGATTCAAATCTTCAACTGGGTGTCGCGGCCCCAGGTCGAGTTCAAGACCAACGCCGCCGCCGCCATCCTGGTGCTGTTGGTCTTACTATTGAGTATGAATGCGATCGCCATCTTCGTCCGCGATCGCTACCAACGTCAGGGACGCGTATGAGCGGAGTTTCCCCCACCGTTCCGAGCCTGTCAGGCGTCGCCAAGCGCGGCGGGCAATCGCCGGCGTCGCTCGACTCGCCGGTGAAGATCGCCGTCGACAGGCTGAATTTCTATTACGGCGAGAAGCGCGCCCTGGACGGCATCTCGATCCAGATCCGCTCGAACCTGGTGACCGCGTTCATCGGGCCGTCGGGCTGCGGCAAGAGCACCTTCTTGCGCACCTTGAACCGGATGAATGACATCATCCCGGGCACGCGCGTCGAGGGCACGGTCGAAATCGACAACCAGCCGGTCTACGATTCGAGTCTCGACGTGGTCGCGCTGCGGCGGCGGGTCGGGATGGTGTTCCAGAAGTCGAACCCGTTTCCGAAATCGATCTTCGAGAACGTCGCCTACGGCCTGCGCATCAACGGGCTGACGACGTCGAAGGTTGAAATGGCCGACCGCGTTGAAGAGAGCCTGCGGCAGGCGGCGATCTGGGAAGAGGTCAAGGATCGCCTGCACGACTCGGCGCTGGCGCTGTCCGGCGGACAGCAGCAGCGGTTGTGCATCGCGCGCGCGCTGGCGATTCGCCCCGAGATCCTGCTGATGGACGAGCCCGCGTCGGCGCTCGATCCGATCGCGACGCAGCGCATCGAAGAGCTGATCTACGACCTCAGGAAGACCTACACGATCGTGATCGTGACGCATAACATGCAGCAGGCGGCGCGGGTCTCAGACTTCACCGCCTTCTTCTGGCTGGGCCGCCTGGTCGAATTCGATCGCACCGACAAGATGTTCACGGCGCCGGCGGAAAAGCTCACGGAAGACTACGTCACAGGACGGTGCGGATAGTTGGCAGTTGCCAACTTAGGAGAAGCCGTTGGAGAGAGTGTTCAGACACTTCCAGGAGGAACTCGATCAGCTCAAGGAACGGCTGCTCGCCATGGGCGGCCTTGCCGAAGAGCGAGTCCGCAAGTCGGTGCGCGGGCTGATCGATCGCGACACGGCGGCGCTGGATGCCGTGCTGTCGGGCGACGTGCCGATCAACGACCTGCACATTGAGGTCGACGATCGCTGCGTCAAGCTGCTGGCGCTGCACCAGCCGATGGCCGCCGACCTGCGGGTGATCGTCGCCGCCGTCAAGATCAACACCGATCTGGAGCGGGTCGGCGACCTGGCGGTCAACATTGCCGAGGCCGGCAAGCGCTACCTGCCGCATCCGCCGGTCAAGCCGCTGATCGACATCCCCCGCATGGGCGAGCTTGCCCAGACAATGCTGCGCGACGCGCTGGACGCCTTCGTCCGCCGTGACATGCTCCTGGCGCAAGCCGTGCTGGCCGCCGACGACACCCTGGACGCGCTCAAGACGCAGATCTTCCGCGAGTTGCTGACGTGTATGATCCAGTCGCCGGGGACCATCGAACCGGCACTGGACCTGATTCTGATCTCCCGCCATCTGGAACGGATTGGCGACCACGCCACCAACGTGGCCGAGGACGTCATCTTCATCCTGTCGGCCAAGGACGTGCGGCACCCTCAGGCAGACTCGCCCAGATCCAACGAACCGTAGCGCACGACCCTTCCGAAAAGTAACTAGTTGTATCTCTGAAGCGTATCCGGCCCGGCCCGCGGACGCGGGCCACGCGAGCAGCTGCCGGGCGCATCAGCCTCATCAGGTTTCGCTTCACGCAGGAGGCGAAGCCTCGCTAGAATTAGAAGGATCTCCATATGGCCGATACGCTCAGCATTACCGACAACCGGACCGGGAAGACCTACGAGGTCCCGATCACGGACGGCACCATCCGTGCCACTGACCTGAAGAAGATTACGACCGGCGGCAGCGACCCGGGCCTGGCCACCTACGACCCGGCCTACATGAACACCGCCTCCTGCAAAAGCAAGATTACCTACATCGACGGCGACCAGGGCATCCTGATGTATCGCGGATACCCGATCGAACAGCTTGCCGAGAGCAGCACGTATCTCGAGACCGCCTACCTGATCCTCTACGGCGAGCTGCCGAGCCAGAAACAGCTCACCGACTGGACGCATTCGATCACCATGCACACGATGGTGCACGAGAACATCAAGAAGTTCATGGAGGGTTTCACCTACGACGCCCATCCGATGAGCGTGTTCATCAGCACCGTCGGCGCCATGTCGACGTTCTACCCGGACAGCAAGAAGATCTTCGACCCAGGCTCGCGCACCAAGCAGATCCTGCGGTTGATCGCCAAGACCCCGACGGTGGCGGCGTATGCCTATCGCCACAGCATCGGCCGGCCCTACGTCTACCCCGACAACGACCTGACCTTCACCGGCAACTTTTTGAACATGCTGTTCAAGATGACCGAGGTGAAGTACGAGCCGAACCCGAAGCTGGAGCGCGCGCTCGACGTGCTGTTCATCCTGCACGCCGATCACGAGCAGAACTGCTCGACCAGCGCGATGCGCAACATCGGCAGCTCGAACGTCGATCCGTTCTCGGCGATGGCCGGCGCGGCCGCGGCGCTCTACGGTCCGCTCCACGGCGGCGCCAACGAAGCCGTGCTCCGCATGCTGAAGGAAATCGGCACGGTCGAGCACATTCCCGCCTTCGTCAAGAAAGTGAAGGCCGGCGAAGGCCGCCTGATGGGCTTTGGCCACCGCGTCTACAAGTCGTACGACCCGAGGGCGAAAATCATCAAGCGAACCGCCTACGAGGTGTTCGAGGTCACGGGCAAGAACCCGCTGCTCGACATCGCGCTCGAGCTGGAACGCATCGCGCTCGAGGACGAGTACTTCGTCAGCCGCAAGCTGTATCCCAACGTGGACTTCTACTCCGGCCTGATCTACCAGGCGATGGGCTTCCCGGTGGAGATGTTTGCCGTGCTGTTCGCCATTGCCCGCACGGTGGGTTGGGTGGCACAGTGGGAAGAGATGCTGCTGGATCCGGACACGAAGATTGCCCGGCCGAAGCAGATCTACGAGGGGTACCAACCGCGTGACTACGTACCGATCGCGGCGCGGTAGTTTGGCGATGGCGGCCACGCTGGTGGTCGCCGCGCTGGCACTCCGTAGCCTGGGCGAAGGAGTGAGCGCGCAGTCCGGCGGCTCAGCTTTCGACAGCACCAGGGCCTGGGAGCACCTGCGCCAGCAGGTGGCGATTGGCCCCCGGCCCTCGGGCTCGGCCGGCAACGTCAAGAATCGCGATTACATCAAGGCACAGATGGCCGCGCTCGGCATCAAGGTGGTCGAGCAGCCGTTCGAGGGCCAGACGCCGCTCGGACCGGTCAAGATGGTCAACCTGATCGCGACCATCCCCGGCAAGCGCCCGGACCGCATCATCCTCGCCAGCCACTTCGACACGAAGTTGTTCCGGGAGGTCCGCTTCGTCGGCGCCAGCGACGGCGCGTCGAGCACCGCCGCGCTGATCGAGCTCGGCCGCGTCCTCAAGACGCGCCAGCAGCTCCCCTTCACCTACGAATTGCTGTTCTTCGACGGCGAAGAAGCGGTGGTCGAGTGGACCGGCACGGACAACACCTACGGCAGCCGCCACTACGTGGACCACGCGCGCAAGACCGGCACGCTGCAGTCGATTCGCGCGCTGATCCTGCTCGACATGATCGGCGATCGCGACCTCACCATCCGCCGCGAGTCGCACTCAACGCGCTGGCTGACCGACATCGTCTGGGCCACGGCCAGCAAGCTTGGCCACCGCCAGTTCATGGACGAGGAAACGACCGTCGAAGACGATCACATTCCGTTCGTGAAGGCCGGCGTCGCGGCGCTCGACATCATCGACCTCGACTACCCGCAGTGGCACACGCCGCAGGACACGCTCGACGCCGTCAGCGCGCGCAGCCTGCAAGTGGTCGGTGACGTCGTGGTGGCATCGCTGCCGCTGATCGAACAGCGGCTTCTCAAGAACTAGCCGCTAGCGGTAGACCTCAGCCAGGATCTCAGCTTCCGTCAGGACCGCCGTTGATTGCTTTGCCTTGGCGAAGACGCGATCGACCACCGGGTCGCTGCACGGTATGCCGCGCTGCTCCAGCCAGTACACCACGTTCCACTTCCCTGACATCGGTCCGACCTCAATTTCCTGCTGGCGGCCGACCAGGCTCGCCGGAATCGCCGAGTACACGGCGTCCATCAGGTCGCGATCGCCCTTCTTCCAGGCCTTGACGACAGCCGCGGCGTGGACACCGGTGGCGGTGCGGAAGGCGTCCTTTCCGACGACCGGATAGTTGTCGGGGATCGGGACGGCGCAGGCCTCCGAGACCTTCTCGACGTACGCCATCAGTGGCGACAGATCGCGATCGATGAACCCCATCATCACCAGGTTGACCAGCAGCAGGTCCATCGGCGTGTTGCCGACGCGCTCACCAATGCCGAGCGCCGCCGCGTGCACGCGGGTGGCTCCAGCCTCGATTGCCGCAATGCTGTTGATAATGGCCAGGTCGCGATCGCGGTGCCCGTGCCAGTCGACGCCAATATTGGTGCCGCTGTCCTTGATCACCTGCATCGCAAACCGGACCACCGCCGCGGCGCCCCATGGAGTGGCGTGACCCACGGTATCGGCCAGACAAACGCGATGCGCGCCGGCGCGAATCGCGCACTGGTAGAGCTGGCGCAGCGTATCCGGGTCGGATCGCGTCGTGTCCTCGGTGACATACATCACCTGCAGGCCTTCCTTCACGGCAAACCGGATCGCGTCTTCGGTGGTCTTGAGGAGCCACTCGATGTTCCAGCCTTCGGTGTACTGCCGGATGGCCGACGAGCCGATGAACATGCCGACTTCGAGCGTCAGCCCGGTGCGTTGGCTGATCTCGACAATCGGCGTGATGTCGGCGTTGGTGGTCCTGGCCGCGCAGTTGGCGCGCACCCTCAGCCTGGCGTCGACGATCTCGCGGGCCAGCCGCTCGACGTCGCCGACCACGTGCGGCCCCGCGCCCGGCAGGCCGATGTCGGCGGCGTCGATGCCGAGCCGATCGATCAGGTGCAGGATCTCGATCTTCTGCTCAATGGTGGGCGTGCGCACCGACGGCGACTGCAGTCCATCGCGCAGCGTTTCGTCGTCCAGCATCACGCGCCCCGGCCTGGCGGGCGCACCAATCTTGTTCCAGTCGTAGATCAGCGATTCCAGCATCTCAACAAACCCGGTGAGTCCATTCCGATGGAACGGACCGGATGCAATTACCTGCCTCGGCGCCGGCTCGCGAGCACGGTGGCGCCGCTGCCGGCGCCGGCAATCCACACCAGCCACACGCTGCTGTCGATCGCGGCCTGGCGGACCATCGGCCTGAAACCGTCGTTGATGGTCAGGGGCGGCTGCCCGACGCGCACGCGCTCGAGCTGCGCAGCCACGAACTCATGGCCCGCGACGCGCGTGCGCCAGTCATATCGGACATTGAACACGACAATGGCCAGCAGGATCCAGAGGCCCATTGACACTCGCACCACTCCGCGCGGAGCGCGGTCAAGAACAATAGCCATCAGCGAGGCGGAGCGTCGGCTGTTGCCGCGCAGTGAGGCGCAGTCTCGCCAATCATGGCGCGCCGGTGTACTTCACGACGAGCGCCGTGATGTCGTCGTACTGTTCGGCGCCGCGGGCGAATTCCGTGACGGCGTTGACGATCTGTTCCAGCACGACGTCGGCGCTGCCGCGATGGTGCTTCTCCACCACCTCGACGAGGCGGGCCTCGCCAAATTCGTCGCCGGCGACGTTGTGCGCCTCGGTGACACCGTCGCTGTAGAGCACCATGGCGTCGCCGGGCTTCAGTTCGACAGTGTCGGCGCTGTAGGGCGCGAACTCGAACAGGCCGACCGGCATGCCGCCCGACTCGATCCGGCGCAGGCCGTCGGCGCCGTAGATCAGCGGCGGGTTATGGCCGGCATTGCAGAACGACAGCTTGCCGCTCGGGCTGAGTTGTCCGTAGAGCATGGTGGCGTAGCGGGCGTCGATGGCGCGTCGCGTCAGCACCTTGTTGATGTGATCGACCGTCTGTTCGGGGCTGTCGCCCACCGAAGCGAACGCCGAAAAGATGCCGAGGATCTTCGACGTCAGCAGCGCCGCCGCGGGTCCCTTGCCGGCCACGTCGCCGCACAGGAAACCGAACTGGCCGTTGGGCATCTCCTGCATGTCGAAGAAGTCGCCGCCGATTGAGCGGGCTTGCACCGACATCCCCGCTGATTCGTAGAACGGCCCGGTGTGCTTGCCCTCCGGCAGCAGCGCCTTCTGAATCACCGCGGCGACCTTCAGCTCGTGTTCGATGCGCGCCTTTTCCAGGGTTTCACGGTAGAGGCGGGCGTTCTCAATGGCGACGCCGGCCTCAGTGGCGAGTGTGTCCAGTGCGGTGCGGGTGTGCGGAGCGAGCAGGCTGCCCTTCTCGCGGCTATCCAGGTAGAGCACGCCGATGTTCTTCTGCTCATTCTTCATATCCGCGCGGTCGAGATACCGGACCATGCGCAGCGGAATGCAGGCGACGTGACGGATCCCGAGTTGCACCGTGCCGAGATGGACGTTGGCGAGATCGCCGTCGAGCAGATCGGCGACGATCTGCAGCTCGCCGGTCGCAAACACCTCTTCCGGAACCTTGCGGCTGGTCTTGAATCCGGTCCCGGGCAGCGTGACGCGGCCTTTGGCACGGGCCAGCTTCATCTCCAGTTCGGCCCCGACGGCGTCGACCTTCGGCGCCAGCATGATGAAGCCGCGCTCGGCGCCGGCCACGTCAATCGCGGCGTCGAGCACCAGCGCCAGCACTTCGTCGAGCACGCGGCCCGACCCGAGCGCGCGCAATCCTTCGAGCAGCGAGGCCAGCTGGCGGAGATCGTTGACGGCGCTGGCGTGCGATCGATCGGTGTGGCCCGGAGCGTCGCCCGTCAGGAACACCACGTCGACGCCGCTGGCGCGGCCGAACTGCACCTTGTCACCGTGCGTCAGCTTGTGCTCGGTGACCGGCTCGCCGTTGACGTAGGTGCCGTAGCGCGACCCCTTGTCGCGCAGGATCCAGTCGTCGTCCTGCCTGACGATCTCGGCGTGCTCGCGCGACACGTCGCTGCCGACCAGGCGGAGATCGCTCTCGGTCCGGCGGCCAATCTGCATCAGACCCTTGTTGACCAGGACAATCCGCTGGCCGAGCCCGTCGTTCACTTCAAGGCGTGCGTTCGGTGCGCTCACGGGAGGTCTGCGCTCATCATAACAGGCTTCCGCAAGCCACCTGGCGGACCACGGCGGCCAGCGCCAGGGCCAGCAATATCAGCCCGGCCACCATGCCGCGGCCGGTCTTCCGGCGAGCGGACGGCCTGATCTTGGGCTCTTCGGTGGCGGCGCCGCACTTGTAGCAGATGAGGGCATTGGCAGCGATCTCGGCGCCGCACAAACGGCAGGTCATATCGGGCAATCGGGCCATCGGGCCATCAGGCAATCGGAGCTTCGTGTAATTATGGATCCGATCTGATGGCCCGAAAGCCCGATCGCCCGATCGCCCGCCCATGATCCCCCTTCGCGACGTCATCCCGTCGCGCACCACGCCTGGCGTCACAATCGCGCTGGTCGGCCTCAACCTTCTCGTCTACCTGTTCCAGTTGATGCTGTCGGAGCGCGGCCACGACGCGTTCATCCACGCTTTCGGTGTCGTCCCGGCGTACTTTTCAATCGTCAGCGCGTTGACGTCGATATTCGTCCACGGCAGCCTCGCGCATCTGGCCGGCAACATGCTGTTCCTGTGGATTTTCGGCGACAACGTCGAAGACCGGTTGGGCCATGGGCGGTTTCTGTGGTTCTACCTGGCGTGCGGGCTGCTTGCGGCCATCGCGCAAGTGGTGCTCGAACCGGATTCGGTGGTGCCCATGGTCGGCGCCAGCGGCGCGATTGCCGGCGTGATGGGCGCCTACCTGGTGCTCTATCCGCACTCGCGCGTGTTGATGCTGTTTCCGTTTCCGCTGTTCCTGTTCGAGCTGCCGGCGCTGGTCTTCCTCGGGCTGTGGTTCGTGGTGCAGTTCCTGAATGGCATCAGCCAGCTGCCGTTGCTCGAGCAGGGTGCCCTTACCGGCGGCGTCGCCTTCTGGGCCCACGTCGCCGGCTTTCTGGCGGGGTTGATCCTGGTGGTGTTCATGAAGCGGCCGGAGCGCACCAGGGTCGACTGGTGGGACACGATCGATACGCGCACAAGAGATTAGAGGGAGAGACGACAGAAGATCAGGAGATCAGGAGTTGGTTTTGGATCGGGACGTTCCGAAGCAGAGAACTGCGAACCGCAACCCACGATTCGCCTTCTCCTTGCCTCCTTGCCTCCTGTCGAATCCTCCTTGCCCCCTGTTACGACTTCTTGCGGATCTCCGCGGAGACCTGCGCGAGCTCGAGCATGAGCTTCTCGAACTGCGCATTCCATTCGGCATCGGGCATCACACCCTTCAGGCCTTTGTGCTCTTCGGCCTGCTGCTCGAGGGCCTGGCGGCGCTTGATCAGCGAGGCCAGTTCCGGATTCGATGACGCCGCAGCGACTTCGTTGTCGAAATACGCCAGCCGCGCCAGGCCGCCATCGGGCCCCTCGGCCGCAGCTTCCCGGCCCCGGCCGTCGCCATTGTCGTCCAGCAGCGCCCGCTCGGTGGTGAGCTGGCCGCGCTGCTCGTAGTGCTGTTTCACCGCGGCGCTGGCCGACTGGAACACTTCGTACACCGACGTGCGCCCGTTCTTGTCGAGATCGGTGGAGGCTTCCGTGATTGCCTTGACGAAGTACTCCGGAAACACCGTCGCGTACTTCTGCGCGGCCGAATCAGTGGCGGTGATGACCACCCGGCCCTTCTGGGTCAGTGACTCGAGAAACGGAAAGCTGGCCGCGGTGGTGTTGACCAGCACGACGCGCCCCTGGAGGCCGTGCAGCAGGTCGTTCCAGTCTTTCGCGGTCAGGTCGGGGCCGACGAGATTGAACTTCGCCACATCGCCGTCGTACGTGCCGTGGCCGAGCATCACGAAGAAGATGAGGTCGTCCTTGGTGACGGCCTTCTTGACCTCGGCGAACAGCTTGCGGACGTTGTCGGCCGTGCCGCGTTCCCCCGACGCCGCGGTTTCGTCAACCAGCACCTTTACGAACTCGGGCTTGAACTGATAGCGATTGACGAGCGCGGTGCGCAGCTCCGTGCGCCAGGTCGCCATCTGCTCGGCGTACTTTTCGCCACCGGAGGCACCCGAGACGATCACGGCCCACCGATCTTGCGCGACCGCCGTCGAGGGGGCGAACACGGCCACGAGGAGCACGAACAGCACGGCGCGTTTCTTCATCAGCATTTTCCGGAGCCCGCAGTCCGCAGCCGGTCAGGCCAAACCCACCCTGCGGCGCGCGATCCACTCTGCCGCGAGCAGTCCGACGATCGCCAACACACTCCACCCATTGTGCCAGAGGTCGCGCATCTCCGGCGTGCCGCCGCCGGCGCGCGACTCACGCAGCAGCGACGCCAGGCGGTTGGCGTCAGCCGCCGGCACATAGTGGCCGCCGCTGTCGGTGGCCAGGCGGCGCAACACCGCTTCGTTCAAGCGCGGCTGCGTCATTTCCAGGTCCGCCCCACCCACCAGGATGGCGCGGGACGCCGTGCCGACTCGCCGGCCGCCGCGAGTGGCCGTGGCATTCAAGCGGTAGACCCCGGCCTGCTCGAATCGCGTGGCCACACCGTAGCGTCCGTCCGTCGGGCTGATCAGCGCGGCCTGCACCGGTCGCTTCACACCATCCGGAGCCGTCAGTTCCACCGCGACTTCCGCATTGGGGATCGGGCGATAGTCTTCGTCTCGGACCACGACGCTGATGCGATCGATGGTGCCGGGAACGGCCGGTGCCATCGGCGCGATGGTGACCGGGCCCTGCGAGCCGGCGGTGATCCAGCGCGCCAGCTGGCGCCAGATCGTTTCATAGCTCGTGTCGTCGGCCGGCGTCAGCATGCGCCACCGCCACGACGCCTCGCCGGCAAAGATCAACGAACGGCCCTGTCCGTAGCGCTGCGCCACGATCAGGGGTTGCGGCGTGCCGCCCGCCGTCAAGGCGACCGCCAGCACCTGGGCGCCAGGGCGCGTGCCGCCCACCGCGGCCACCGACGCCAGCGACGGCAGCGACGACCACCGCTCGCGATTCTCGTCGAGCGTGCCCCCCAGCCTCGTGGCGGGATGCACCGCGCCGTCGACGGTGAGCGCCGGACGATTCGGTTCCGCGGACGGAGCCGGCGCCGACGCGAGCGTGATCCGGGATCGGCGGTCGGTCAGGTCGATCGGCAGCGCCTCCTCGAGCGCCGTGCCCAGCAGCCCCTGTCGATCGAACGAGCGCGCGCCCAGCACCAGCAGCCCACCGCCGCGCCTCGCCACGAATTCGTTGGTGAGCGCGAGTTGTTCGCGCGTGAAGAAATCGGCTTCGATGTTGCCGAACAGCACGCCGTCGTAGGCAAACAGCTCGGAGCGCGTGAACGGATAGCCGCTCGACAGCGCCGCCATCCGCGACGGGCCGGCCTGCACGTAAAAGGTGTCGCGCCCATCATCGTTCTGGCCCTTGCGCACGACCGCATCGACGTCCAGCCCCGGGTCGCCGGACAGCGCGCGCTTGAGGAACGTGTGCTCGTAGCCCGGGGCGCCCTCAACGACGAGCAGCCGGCGGCGGCCGGTCTGCGGCGGCACGAGCACGCTGCGCGTATTGTTCTCGACGGCGACTTCGCCCGGCGTGTCCGGCATCTGCACCGAGTAGACGGTCGCCACCTGGGGCTCCGGCGACACGGTGAATACGGCGTGCACCGGCGCGCCGTCGGCTGCCGGCGTGACTCGCCTCACTTCGATCGGGCGGCCGTTGGCGCTGATGCGCAGCTCAACCGGCTCCGTTCCGTAGCCGTGGCTGACCGCCGAGACGCTGACGTCGATCGAGGCGCCAGGCAGCAGCGGCTCGCCGGCCGTCAGGTTCACCACTTCGCGATCGCGAGGTGCATCAGGGTTGCCAACGCCGACGGTGAAGATCGGGCCTCCAAACCGTCCCGGACTCTGCGCTTCGATCGGCGCGGTATCCCCCCCGTCGGACAACACGATTGCGCCGGCGACTGCGCCGGTGGCGCCGTGGCCGCCGGGCGGTGGCGGATAACGATCGGCCAGGTCCGCTATCGCGCCGGTGAGATCGCTCCGGCGTGCGGTGGCATCCAGCCGATCGATGTCGGTGGCAGCCGACAGCGTGTCGCCGAACGTCAGCACTTCAATCCGGTAGTCCGACGCCAGTTGCGTCTGCAAATCGCGGACGATTGCCTTGGCCTGGTCGAGCCTTGACGCAGCACCGCCATCCTGCAGCCGCATGCTGCGCGAGACGTCGACCAGGATCGGCAGCCGGCTGTTGTTCGCGGCCGCGGGAGGCACCATGACAATCGGCCGCAACAGGATCGCGATCAGCAGCAGCAGCGTGATGGCGCGCAATCCGCCGAGGCCAAGACGCTGGCCGGCCGTGAGCGCGACCGGCACGCGCGCGTAGGCAAGCCAGCCCAGGATCACCGCCGCACCAAATGCGATCAGGTATCCCCACCAGGGCAGCACGACAGCAAATCTCATCAGCGTGGGGGCGACTGCGGCTTCGGGGTTCTCTGCCGCGGAGTAGCCAGCGACTGGTAGTAGCGATCGACCAGCGTCTGGTAGCCGTCCGTCACCGCCTCGTGCCGTCCGGCGTGGAGCCGCTGGCGACTCTCCCGCGCGCGCAGCTGTTCGGAGAGTCGCGATTCAGTGTGCTCGAGCGCCACCAGCAGGTTCTTCTTCAACGATTCCCACTTCGCGAAGTCCTGCTTGAAGGCTTCGGTGCCCGGCGCCGATACGCTGCGCTGCCACAGCTCCGGCGTGGTGCCGCCCTTCTCCATGCCCGGGTGTTCGCGTTGTATTCGTTCGGCCAGCCGTTGCGCCTCACGCATCTGTTCCTCGACGCTGCGCTGCATGGACTCCTGGGCGCCCGGCGCCCGCTGCGCACCTGGCGCACCCTTCTGTAGATCATCCATCGAGCGCTGCAGGCGGCTGACGCGATCGCGCAGCTCCTGTGCGCGCGCGAGCTGCTCGGATAAACGCGCGGCCTCCGTGTCACGCTCACCGGTGGCGGCGCCGAGCTGATCGGCCACGCGATCGAGTGCCCGTGCAATCTCGTCGGCGCCTTCCCCCAGCTTCTCCGCCGAAGCTCGGACGGCGGCGGAGCGCAGGTCCTGCGCGGCTGCTCGCATCCGGCCGGCAAGGTTCTGCTGGTCCAGTTCGCGAGCGGCGCTGCTCATGGCCTGGCGTTCGCCGGCCTCTCCGCTTGACGCCAACTGCTTGACGGACTCGCCAAGCCGCTCGGTGCGATCGGCCAGACGCTCCTGTTCCGCGGCTAGGCGCCGGCGCGCGTCCTCACCCGCAGCGCCCGGGGCGGTGCGCGACGCTTCATTGCCCAGCCGCCGCTCGGCATCCGCAAGCTGGCTCGCTTCGAGTTGCAGGTCGCCCATCGCGCGACGCCGCTCCTCCGGCCGCGCGCCCTGCATCTGCCGCTCGA
>VFZG01000040.1 GCA_016871275.1 Acidimicrobiia bacterium
GGCGCTGCTGGTCGGCGCCAGAATCGCTGGAGGCCCGCAGTGACGCGAATCATCGCCACCATCGCGATGGTCGCGGCAGCGACATCGTGCCTGCACGCGCAGCCGCCGCCGGCACCGCCGGGCGCGCGTCCATTCGGGCAAATTGCCGGTCGTGGTGTTGTTGTTCTCGAGAACGCTTGCTCCGCAGCACGAGCTCTCGAAAGTCCACGATGCCCTCGCCCGGCAGCGCCCGGGTCCGGACGCCCCCGCCGAAGTCGCCGTGGTCCTGGTCGACACCGCCGACTGGTCGTGCCGTTTGCCGCCAGACTGTTCGCCGGTAGTCCAGAAGCTCGCGCAACAAATCGGCGCCTGAGGCCGTAAACTCTAAAGATGGCGCTGATTGAGACCCGTGACCTGTGGAAGACCTACCAGATGGGCGATGAGGAGATTCACGCGCTGCGGGGCGTGACGATCTCCATCGAACGTGGCGAATACGTCGCGATTATGGGTCCCTCGGGCTCCGGCAAGTCCACGCTCATGAACCTGATTGGCTGCCTCGATTCGCCGAGCAAGGGCACCTACCTGTTGAACGGCAAAGAGGCCAGCCAGATGAACGACAACGAGCTGGCACGGATTCGGAACGAAGAAATCGGCTTCGTGTTTCAAACCTTCAATCTGCTGCCGCGCGCGACCGCGCTGCACAACGTCGAATTGCCGCTGGTCTACGCCGGCATCAGCAAGGCGGCGCGGCTGGCCCAGGCCCAGGCGGCGATCGAGAAGGTCGAGCTCACCCCTCGCATGACCCACAAGCCCAACGAGCTGTCGGGCGGCCAGCGGCAGCGCGTGGCGATTGCCCGCGCCCTGGTGAACAACCCGTCGATCCTGCTCGCCGACGAGCCGACCGGCAACCTCGACTCGAAGACCGGCGTGGAAATCATGGGGTTGTTCGCGCGCCTGCACCAGGGCGGCAACACCATCATCGTGGTCACGCACGAAGCCGACATCGCCGCCTACGCGCACCGCGTGATCGCGATCCGCGACGGCCAGGTGGAGCGCGACGTCAAACAGCAGCCGCACGCGCCGCCCGTGGCGCACTAACGGGATTAGGGGCTTAGGGGCCTACGGCCTCGACCGCTTCCAGACCAGCGACTGCGTGACGCGGCCGTATGCGTCCTTCAGCATCAGCGTCAGTTGAGCGGTGTCGTGTGACAGCTCGTAGTCGCGCACCTGCCGCGAGCCCACCCACGATGTGCGTGACGAATCCCCTGGCTTCGTCGACGACGAACGGTCCGTAGTAACCCAGATATCGCCGGTATGCGGCGGCGCGGAGTTCGTCGGTGTTGGGCGCGGCGTCAGCCGTGTTGGCCGAATTCATCAACTGCGCAGACATGCGGCCGGAGCTGTCGTAGGTAATCTGGCCGCGATCGTAGGCGCCGGGCCGCTTCGTACCGTCGGCGGCGGTGATCTCGTAGTTCACCAGCTCCCACGCGCCGACCAGACGCTGGGCGACGGGCGCTTGTGCGCCGGTCGCGGCAAGAGCCGAGAAGGCGACTGCAACGGTCATCAATGAGATGCGCATGGCGCGCATTATCTCCGAAACTCTCGATCCCCAGGGGTCATGCGCCGTCGCGCTCGGTCAGGCGCTCGCCGGCGACCGGCGGGCTGAGCCGCGGTTCGTAGACTGCGGCCTCAGTCCACCGCCGCGAAGTGCCCTTCTGCAATCTGCCGCAGCGGCGCGTCCCGGTTCACACGCGACGCGTCGAGCGCGATGCGGGCCCTCGGCGCATCAGGGTCAATCGCCGGCACGGCCGACAACAGCGCCTGAGTATACGGATGCTGCGCGTTGGCGAAAATATCCGCCGTTCGTCCCATTTCGACAATCCGGCCGAGATACATCACCGCAACGCGGCCCGCAATATGGCGTACCAGGCGCAGGTCGTGTGCGATGAACAAATAGGTCAGCTGCAGCTGCTGCTGCAGGTCCATCAGCAGGTTGATGACCTGCGCCTGAATGGACACGTCGAGGGCGGACACGGGTTCGTCGGCGATGATGAACGACGGGTTGAGGGCGAGTGCCCGCGCCAGCCCGATTCGCTGCCGCTGGCCGCCGCTGAACGCGTGAGGGTAGCGGTCGAGGTGCGCCGGATCCAGGCCCACCAACTTGAACAGCCCGGCGACCCGATCCCGGCGCTCGGCCGTGGTGCCGATGCCGTGGATGATGAGCGGTTCTTCGACAATGGTGAAGGCGCGCATTCGCGGATTCAGCGACGAGTACGGGTCCTGGAAGACCATCTGCATGTCCCGCCGGGCGGCCCGCATGCGCGTGCTGGAGAAACCGAGCACGTTCTCGCCGCGGAACAACACTTCGCCAGACGAGGGTTCGATCAGGCGCAGCATGCAGCGGCCGGTCGTGCTCTTGCCGCTGCCTGATTCACCGACCAGCGCGTAGGTTTCGCCCTGGTTGACCGAGAAGCTGACGTTGTCGACGGCGCGCACCACCGTCTTCCCGCGGAACAGCCCTCCGCCGCGCTCGAAGTGCTTGACGAGGTTACGAACCTCGACCAGCGGCGTCACCAGTCGACCTCCGACGGCACACCCTTCAGTCGCGTCCCGGGCTCGCCGCCCGGAATCGATGCGAGCAGCCCCTTGGTGTACGGATGCTGGGGATTCCTGAAAATGTCCCGCACCGGCGCCTGTTCGACGATCTTCCCGCGATGCATCACCACCACGCGATCGGCCATCTCGGCGATGACGCCGAAGTCATGCGTGATCAGCAGCAGCGACAGGTCGAATTGCCGCTTCATGTCACGCAGCAGCTCGAGCATCTGCGCCTGGACGGTGACGTCGAGCGCCGTGGTGGGCTCATCGGCGATCACCAGCGGCGGCTTGCAGGCCAGCGCAATTGCCAGCATGACGCGCTGCCGCATGCCGCCGGACAGCTGGTGAGGATAATCATCGACGCGGCGCTGCGCATCGACAATCCGGACGGCGCCCAACAGCTCGATCGCTCGCTCGCGTGCCGCCTTGCCTGACGCAATGCCGTGCACCGACAGCGCCTCGGCAATGTGTGCCCCGACGCGCATCACGGGATTCAACGCGGCCATCGGCTCCTGGAATACGAAGCCAATGCCGGCGCCGCGCACCTGGCGCATGTGATCTTCCGGAACGGACAACAGATCCTTGCCCTGGAACAGGATCTGCCCGCTCTCGATGCGGCCAGGCTCCTGCACCAGGCGGATGATCGAGAACGCCGTCACCGACTTGCCGCTGCCGGACTCTCCGACGACACCGAGCGTCTCGCCCTTGTGAATCTCGAACGACACGTCGTTGACCGCCACCACCGGTGGCGTCGCGTCGAAGACGGTGCGGAGATTCCTGACGGCAAGCAGCGGCGTCAATCGAGGCTCACTTCACGATACTCACCAAACATGCCGCGCAGCGCGTCGGCGATTTCTCCCACGGTGGCACACGCCTCGACGGCGGCGATGATCGGCGGCACCAGGTTGTCGGACGCCGTCGCGGCGCCGCGCACCGCGTCGAGCGCGGCGTGCCAGTCGCCGGCGTTCCGATCGCGACGCACCGTCTGCACCCGCTGCGCCTGCTGGGCCTCCAGTTGCGGATCGACCTGGAACACCTCAATCGATGCGGCCTCGCCGGTGACGTAGTGGTTGACGCCGACGACGATGGACTTGCCCGAATCGACTGCCAGCTGCGCCTGGTAGGCGGATTCCTGCACCTGGCGCTGGATGTACCCGGTCTCGATGGCGGTCAGCGTGCCGCCCACCGCTTCGATGCGGGCCAGCAGCTCGCGCGCACCCTCCTCGATCTCGTTGGTCAGCTTCTCGATGTGATGCGAGCCCGCGAACGGGTCGATGGTGTTGGCGACGCCTGACTCGTAGCCGATGATCTGCTGGGTCCGCAGCGCGATGCGGGCCGCGTCTTCGGTCGGCAGCGCCAGCGCCTCGTCTCGGCCGTTGGTGTGCAGCGACTGGGTGCCGCCCATGACGGCCGCCATCGCCTGCACCGCCACCCGCACGATGTTGTTGTCGGGCTGCTGCGCCGTCAGCGTGCTGCCGGCGGTCTGGGTGTGGAAGCGCAGCTGCTGCGCGCGCGGATTGGTCGCGCCAAACCGATCGCGCATGAGGCGGGCCCACAGCCGGCGCGCGGCCCGGAACTTCGCGACTTCTTCCAGGAAGTCGTTATGGGCGTTGAAGAAGAACGACAACCGCTGGCCGAACGAATTGATGTCCAGCCCGGCCCGCGTCGCCGCCTCCACGTAGGCGATTGCATTGGCGAACGTGAAGGCCACTTCCTGCACCGCCGTCGAGCCCGCTTCGCGAATGTGATAGCCGCTGACCGAAATGGTGTTCCACTGCGGCATTTGTTTCTCACAAAAAGCGAAGATGTCAGTGACGATGCGCAGCGAAGCGTGCGGCGGGTAGATGTAGGTGCCGCGCGCGATGTACTCCTTGAGGATGTCGTTCTGGATCGTGCCGGACAGCTGATGGGGCGAGACCCCCTGGCGCTTGCCGACCGCCACGTAGAGCGACAGCAGGATGATCGCCGTCGCGTTGATGGTCATCGAGGTCGACACTCTGTCGAGCGGGATGCCGTCGAACAGCGTGGCCATGTCCTCGATTGAGTCGATCGCCACGCCGACGCGACCGACTTCGCCCGACGCCAGCGCATGGTCGCTGTCGTAGCCGATTTGCGTCGGCAGATCGAATGCGACGCTCAGGCCGTTGACGCCTTGCGAGAGCAGGTAGCGGTAGCGCTGGTTCGACTCAGCCGCGGTGCCGAAGCCGGCATACTGGCGCATCGTCCAGAGCCGGCCGCGGTACATGGTGGGCTGAATGCCGCGCGTGAAAGGAAATTCGCCTGGAAACGACAGGTCGCGATCGGGATCGAACGCGGGAAGGTCCTCGGGCCCGGCAAAAAACCGCATCGCCCGATTCTAGTAGCCGGTAGCCAGAAGCCGGTAGCCAGAAAGGCCGCCGAGTTTCGTCTGGCTGCCGGCTACCGGCTACTGGCTACTTTCTTCGACTTTGGCTTCTTCAGCGGCAATGCGCAGCGAGCGCAGGAAGCGGCGGTCGTTGACGGTCATGTCGAACGGCTTCCTGGGCACCAGCGCCTTCGAGCTGGCGATGGCCGCTTCGGCGTTCTCACCCTGGGGCTGTCCGCGATTGACGAAACCGACGACCGCCTCGAGATTCACTTTCATCTCATAACCGGCTGCACGAGCCCGCTCGCGGCACGCCTCGACCTCCGCGCTCTCCGCAACGGCGGCGGCAATGGAGTCGGCCAGCTCACGCGCGAACCGGTTTACGACGTCATCCATAGGACGGCTCCCTTCGTTTCAAGGCGCGCTCGCGCGCACCGTTGGACACACTTCGCGAGTGCCCGAAATGCGCCAGGCGGCTGGGACCGTCGGCAACGGCCGATGCAGCACCCCCCGGGCGGTTGGCGGTGCATCAGCGCGAATCGTCATCAGGCGGGCGAATCTGTTGGGAAAATCCATGCCATTCTACGAATGGCCTGGGGGTCTGTCAAGGAAAGAACGCTATAAGTTGTGCTTTTTCTGTAACTTGGGCGGATGACAGAGGCCCAAGTTCAGCTGTGCCGATTGGGCAGACTACCGCGGCTGCCTTGTTTGGCCACCGCCTCTGCGGCCTTTTTGGCCGCGTCCGGATCGCCAAGATAGTAGCTGCGGACCGGCTCGAGCGATGCGCCGAGCTGGTAGACCAGCGGGATGCCGGTCGGAATATTCAGTTCGACGATCGCCTCGTCTGACATGCCGTCCAGATACTTCACCAGCGCGCGCAGCGAGTTGCCGTGCGCGGCGATCAGCACTCGCGATCCCGATCGAATGCGCGGCGCGATCGACTGATCCCAGTACGGCAGGACCCGCGCGACGGTGTCTTTCAACGATTCGGTGAGCGGCAGTTCCGAGGACGACAGGTTCGAGTAGCGATGGTCCTTCGCGGGATGGCGTTGATCGCCCGCCGTGAGCGGCGGTGGGGCGATCGCGTAGGCACGGCGCCAGATCTTCACCTGCTCCTCGCCATGCTTCGCGGCGGTCTCGGCCTTGTTCAGGCCCTGCAGCGCGCCGTAGTGCCGCTCGTTGAGCTGCCAGCTGCGTTCGACCGGCAGCCAGAGCTGATCGAGCTCATCGAGCGCCAGAACGCTGGTCCAGATCGCGCGCTTCAGGACCGAGGTGTAGACGAAGTCGAACGCCAAGCCTTCGGCCTTGAGCAAACGTCCGGCGGCACGAGCCTCCTCGCGTCCTTGGTCGCTGAGATCGACGTCGGTCCATCCCGTGAACCGATTTTCCTTGTTCCACGTTGACTCACCATGCCGGAGAAGTACGACCGTGTGCATTTGAAAGTTGGCTCCGTGCTCTCGTGGCTAGGAGAGCTGCTTGATCGCGCCGCGGCCCGCGTATTTCGCGGCGCTGCCGAGTTCCTCTTCGATGCGCAGCAACTGGTTGTACTTGGCGACGCGATCGCTGCGCGACGCCGATCCGGTCTTGATCTGCCCGCAGGCCGTGCCGACCGCGAGATCGGCGATCGTCGAATCCTCGGTTTCACCCGAGCGGTGCGACGACACGCAGCGGTATCCGGCGGCGGCGGCAATCGCCATCGCGTCGAGCGTTTCGGTGATGCTGCCGATCTGGTTCACTTTGACCAGCAGCGCGTTGCCGATGCCTTCGGCGATGCCCTTCGTCAGGATCGCCGGACTGGTCACGAACACATCGTCTCCGACCAGCTGGACCCTGTCGCCGAGCGCCGCGGTCAGCAGCTTCCATCCCTGCCAATCCTGCTCGGCGCAGCCGTCCTCGATCGAGATGATCGGATACTGGCGGCACCACTCGACGTAGAGGTCGACCATCGCCTGCGAGTCGCGATTGGCTTCGCCGGACTTGTGGAACTCGTAGTGGCCGGACAGCAGCGACGCCGGCTCCGCCCTCCAGAACTCGCTCGATGCGACATCGAGCGCGATGAAGACGTCATCGCCGGCTTTGGCGCCGGCTTTGCTGATCGCCTCGAGCACGACTTCCAGCGCTTCGCGATTCGACCGCAGGCTGGGCGCGAAGCCGCCTTCGTCGCCGACGCCGGTCGACAGGCCTTTGCTCTTCAGGATCGATCGCAGCGCGTGAAAGATTTCGGTGCCGGCCCGCAGCCCGTCGCTGAACGTTGGGAAGCCGACCGGCATGACCATGAATTCCTGGAAATCGACGTTCGAATCGGCGTGCGCGCCGCCGTTCAGGATGTTCATCATCGGCACCGGCAGCGTGTAGCTGGTGTTGCCGGCCAGCGCGCCGAGGTGCGCGTAGAGCGGCAGCTGCTGGCGCGCCGCGTCGGCGCGCAGTGCCGCCATCGAGACGCCGAGGATCGCGTTGGCGCCGAGCCGGCTCTTGGTGGGCGTGCCATCGAGCGCAATCATCGCCCCGTCCAGCTGGCGCTGCGAGAACCGCCGTCCCTCGAGCGCCGCGGCGATTTCGCCGTTGACGTTGGCCACCGCCTTGCGGACGCCTTTGCCGAGGTATCGAGCCTTCTCGCCGTCCCTCAGTTCCAGCGCCTCGCGCTCGCCGGTGGAGGCGCCCGACGGCACGCCGGCGCGCCCGCGCGCGCCGCCATCGAGCGTGACGTCGACTTCGATCGTCGGATTGCCTCGCGAGTCGAGAATTTCGCGACCACGAACCCCGGTGATTTTCATGATCGGCTATGGCCAGCGCCACGGCGACACCGTGGCGCGGAGCATTCCAGGATAGTCAAATGTAGTTCTCCGTGCTGCCGTGCCTCCGTGGCGCCGGTCGTCATCCTCGTCGGTCCACTTCGGCTTCGAGACTGCGGGCGGCTTCGCTGATGGCCGTCACGTACGGTTGGTCGCCCGCGGCCACCACCACCACGCCGTTCTCGGACACGGTGTGCCGCCGCGCGTCTTCCTCGGCATTGAATCCGATCAACGCGCCGCGCGGAATGTCGACGTCGCGGTCGACGATCGCTTTGCGGATGCGCGCGTGTCGTCCCACACGAACGCCCGGCATCAGGATCGAATCTTCAATCGTGCAGAAACTGTGGACGCGCACGTTGGGGCACAGAATGCTGCCGTGGATGCGGCTGCCAGACACGATGCAGCCTTGCGAAATCAGGGAGTCCTGCGCTTGGCCGCGACGCCAGTCTTCCGCGAACACGAACTTGGCCGGCGGCGCCTGGGGCATGTAGGTGCGCAGCGGCCATTCCGGATCGTACATGTTGAACTCGGGATTGACATGGCACAGGTCCATCTGCGCCTCGTAATACGCGTCGATGGTCCCGATGTCGCGCCAGTACTTCGCGGCCTTCTTGTTCTCGTCGTAGAACGGATACGCGTAGGTCTTGCCGCGCCCGATCAACGACGGAATGATGTTCTTGCCAAAGTCGTGATGGCTGTCGGGCTTGGCGGCATCTTCTTCGAGCGCCGTGATCAACACGCCGCTGTCGAAGACATAGATGCCCATCGACGCCAGCGCCAGGCCGGGCTGTCCCAGCATCGGCGGCGGATGCTGCGGCTTCTCGAGAAAGCCGGTGACCTTGTCGTGCGCGTCGACGGCCACAATGCCGAACCGCTTGCCGTGCTCGATCGGCACCTCGATCGCCGCCAGCGTGACCTCCGCCGCCATGTCCTGGTGGAAACGGAGCATCTTCTGGTAGTCCATCTTGTAGACGTGATCGCCCGCCAGCACGACCACGTAGCGCGGGTTCTCGCGGATGATCGAATACAGGTTCTGATACACCGCATCGGCGGTGCCTTGATACCAGTGCTCGCCGACACGCTTTTGCGGCGGCAGGATCTCGACGAACTCACCGAGCTCCTCCGACACCACCGTCCAGCCCTGGCGGATATGCCGATTGAGCGAGAGCGACTTGTACTGCGTGGCGATGAAGATGTGGCGAAGGCCCGAGTTGATGCAGTTGCTCAGGACGAAGTCAATGATGCGATAAGGCCCACCGAAAAACACCGCGGGCTTGGCACGTTCCCTCGTCAGCGGTGCGAGGCGCTCTCCGGCGCCGCCCGCCAGCACGATTACGAGTACCTCATCACCGACCATGGCTGCATGGAGAACATATCACCGGATGTAACGCGTGTCGCCGGCTAAGCCTCTACTGTAACAACGGTTTAGAGTGTTTGACTTGCACGCGGCGCGCCTTCTATGATCGGCTGGATCGAGGCTGACGGAGCGAACACAGCCATGAGGCGCTGCGCTCGCGGAAGCCTGAAGGCAACCGGGTTTGAAGGGGAGTAGATGATGGCAATTCGGCGTGCGATGGCCGTGATGGTCGCGCTGGTGGTGTCGGCAACGTTTGCCGCCGCGCAGCCGGCTCCGAAACAACAGGCTCCGAAACTGAGCAAGCAGGACCGCGAAGAGTTCGAGCGCTTGGTGAAGGTCACCGACGATGCGATGGCCGGCACGCCGGCGACGTCGGACATGGCCATCGCCATTGAGCCGTACTTCTTCAAGGCCATCCATCCCCAGGTCTACGCGCCGGTCGTGCTGACCATCACCAATGCGCCGAAGACCGACGCGGTGCTGCTCGTGCGCGTCGTGCCGGCCGGCACCAGGTTCGACCCGAAGGCCAAGAAGGTCCAGTACCCGTGGGAAGACCCGCACTTCCTGACGCCGGCGCATTTCGCCGGTGAGCCGGCCCGCCTGGCGCGCGGCTTCATGGCCTTACCGGGTTCCTACGATGTCTACTTCACGCTGAAGGAGCGCCTGCCGGAGCGCGCGCCGAAGAACGCCGTCGCGAAAGCCACCGTGCACAAGGCGACCCTCGAGGTGCCCAACTTCCACAACGGCGAGCTGTCGTACAGCACCATGATGGTGGTCGACAAGGTCAACCAGCTGACGGTGGCGCCGACCCCGACGGAAATGCGCGAGCGCCCGCTCGTGCTTGGCACCACCGAATTCGTGCCCGTCACCGACATGGAATTCGCAAAGACCGACGAGCTGTCGGTCAGCTATCAGATTTACAACGCCGGTCTCGACAGCGACGGCAAGCCGAACCTCGATCACGAGTACGTGTTCTATCGGACGGAGGGCGCCGAAGAAAAACGCTTCAACAGCACCCCGGTGCAGTCGATCAATGCCAGCAACATTCCGCCAACCTACGACGCGGCCAAGTTCCCGCTGCCCGGCGGTATCGCCGTGCCGCTGGCAAGCTTCCCGGCCGGCAATTACCGGCTTGAAGTGAAGATCACCGACAAGGTTTCCGGAAAGGTCCTGACCAACAACTTCAAGTTCATGGTCAAGGGCTAGAGTCTTGAAGGGCCAGATTCGCACCAAAGGAGTCAAGTTTCCAAACCGGCCCTTCGAGACTCTCGCCCGGCGGAGCCGGGCAAAGCCAACACTGCCTCTAGCGAGGCGGTGTCCCGACTCGAACATGCTCGCGGGTCTGAGGCGAGCCTCGCTAGGTTTTGGGCGTTTTGACGGCCGGCAGCTCATCTGCCGGCCGTTTTCTTTTTGGGGCCTGCCGGGCGTAGACTAGTGGGAGAGCGTGGCCCCGTGCTCGGGCCAATCGCCGGATGGGGATCCCCAGTCGCCTGATCGTTCCGATCGTGCTCAGTCTTGTGGCGCTGCAATCGTCGCGCGCCGACGCGCAGGGACTGAGAATCGAACCGGTCACCAGGCTCGCGTCTGTCGATACCGGACACATCGAAGGCACCGTCACAGACGAGCGTGGCGCTCCGCTCGATGGCGCCGTGATCTCCGCGCTTGGCGGCACGACCGCGTTCGCGGTCTCCGACCAGAGCGGTGCCTACACCCTCAAGCAATTGCCGCCGGGACCGTACCTGGTGCGCGTGCACCTGGCCGGCTTCATCGCGGCCCGCAGCACGATGGTCAACGTCCGGCCCTCGTCCAAGAGCGCATCGTCGTTCATGCTGCGCCGGGAAGGCGCAACCGGCGCGCCGCGTGTCACCGAAGCCGCAGTCGCCGCCGTTGGCGCACCGCCCGCCGCCACTACGGCGAAGGGTGGCGAGCGCGACGAGAGCGAGCTTGGCTGGCGCCTGCGCCACCTGAAGCGCGGTGTGCTGCGTAACGAGACATTGGCCCTGCCCGCCGGATCCTTGGCGAAGGCGGGTGGCATGCCGGAAGACGACGATTGGTTCATCACCGATTCGATCGAGTTCCTCGGCCGCGCCTTCGGCACCTCGGCGCGCAAGGCCGGTGCGTTGTTCAGCGATCTGTCGCTCGGCGGCCAGGTCAACCTGCTCACGACCGGCGCCTTCGACAACCCCTTGCAGTTGTTGCAGCTCGATCGCACCAGCAACGTGGCGTTCTTCAAGGTCGGCGCGCCCGTCGGATCGCATGGCGACTGGAACGTGCGGGCGGCAATGAACCAGACCGATCTCAGCTCGTGGATGCTGGCCGGCAGCTATGTCGTCACGGCCGCCGTCCCGCACCGCTATCAGTTCGGCATGTCGTACAGCCTGCAGCGCTACGAGGGCGGCAACATCGCGGCGCTCGGCTCGCTGACGGATACCGCGCGCAACGTCGGGTCGGTCTTCGGCTATGACGAGTGGCGCGTGTCCCGTTACCTGTCGATCGGCTATGGCGCCAACTACGCGCGCTACGACTATCTCGAAGGCAAGAACGCCGATTTGTTCAGCCCGCGACTGTCGGCCACGTTCACGCCGTCGAAGTCGTGGCGGCTGCGCGGCTCTGCCTCGCGCGACATGAGCGCGCCCGGCGCCGAGGAATTCATTCCGCCCGCCAGCGCCGAGTACCTGCCGCCGCAACGCACCTTCTCGCCGCTGTCCAAGGCCGTGCTGCGGCCGCAAGCCGTGCAGCACTATGAGTTCGGCGTGGATCGCGTCATGAACGGCGCCACGCTGTCGCTCCGCGCATTCGAGCAGCGCATCGACGAGCAGACCGTCACCGTCTTCGGCTTGCGCCGCTCCGACGCCGATGCCGTGGCGTTGGGTCATTACTATGTGGGCTCGGCGGGCGACGCGATGGTGCGGGGCATGGGCGTGACGCTGACCCACGTGCTGGCCGCCAACATTCGCGGTTCGGTGGACTATTCGTTTGCGACCGCGGATTGGCGGGCGCGCCCGGAGCCGGTTGAATACGCGGTGTTGACGCGATGGGTGCCTTCAGCCATACGGACCGGCGAGCGGATTCACGACGTCACGACGTCGCTCGAAACGGAGATTCCGTATTCCGCGACGCGGGTCGTGGTGCTCTACAAGTTGAACAGCGCGTTTGCGTCGCCGACGCGCCAGGAGGAAGCCCCCGCGTTCGGCGCGAGGTTCGACCTGCGCGTGACCCAGGCGCTGCCGTTCATGAACTTCCGCGACTCGCAGTGGGAAATGCTGGTCGGCGTCCGCAGCCTGTTCCACGAATCGCTCGCCAACACTTCTACCTACGACGAACTCCTGGTCATCCGGCCTCCCAAGCGGCTGGTTGGCGGCCTCACCGTCAGGTTCTAGGCGACCTCGCTACTGAAAAGCTGCCATACTGGAAATTGGATCAGCCGGTCCGTCTTTTGGATCGATGGGTGTTCTCGACCGAACGTTCAGAGCTAAGTAGCTGCATCTGAGGACGTTTAGGGCAGTCGTCTGCCGGTTACGAACGGTATACCGTTTGCTGTGTTCGCCTCGGATCGATCTGTCTTGTCAGGGCCTTTGGAACAACCAACGCCGATGTCGGCTTACGACCGGGACTCCTGGTGGCGCGAATGGCGGCAGACCGCACTGCCCGTAGCGGTGACGCTTGGCCTTTTGGCGCTCGGCCTGGCCAATGTCGTGCAGCGCGCGACTTCGACGGACGTTGAAGATGGCGTCCTGTGGGTTGAGCGTGCCGTCGGCGTGGTGGCCGCTGAAGTGGCCGCGCCGTCCGCCGCGAGTCGCGCCGGCGTGCGGCCCGGCGACATCCTGATCGGCATCGACAACCAGGCGGTCGAGAGCCGCGCCGACGTGCTTGCGCTGCAGCATGCCTCGACGCCGGGCGCGCGTCACACCTACACGCTGCTGCGGCTCGGCTCGCAGGAGATGGCCAACGTCACGCTCGCGCCGATGCCGAGTGGCGCCGGCCTGTTCTATTACGTGCTGGCTGCGGTTGGGATCTTCACGCTGCTGGTGGGCGCAGCGGTGCGGGCGCGACGCCCGACCGATCAGGCGACGCTGCACTTCTTCTGGCTGTCGGTCGCGTTCTTCGGCCTGTTCACGTTCTCGTTCAGCGGCCGGCTCGATCGGGTGGACTGGGTCTTCTACTGGGGCGATGCGATCGCGGTGATGGTGCTGCCGCCGCTGTTCGTCCACTTTGCGCTGGTGTTCCCGGAGCGCCCGCATCTGCCGGGTTATTCGGCGATGCTGGCGCGTTGGCTGCCCGCGGTCTACCTGCCGGGGGCGGTGTTGGGATCGACCCGCGCGCTGGCGGTGCTGCGTTCCGGCATCGATCCCGAGTACTTCGTGCGCGTGATCGCGCTGATCGATCGCCTCGAGTACGTCTACCTGGCGGTATTTTTCACGGCCGGCCTGGCGATTCTGCTGCGCGCGCTGTCACGGGCGCACTCGGTCACCGTCAAGCGGCAGCTGCGCTGGATCGTGTGGGGCACCGCGCTCGGCGCGCTGCCGTTTGCGATCGGCTATGCCATTCCGTTCGCGCTCGGCGCCGACCCGTCGATCCCGATGGGCCTGAGCGCGATTCCGCTCGGCTTCATTCCGCTCGCCTTTGCGTCCGCGATCATCCGCTATCGCCTGATGGACGTGGAGATCATCCTCAAGCGCCTGTTGATCTACACCTCGGCGGTGGCGGCGATCGTCGCCATCTACGTGCTGATCCTCCGCGCGTCGGGCGGCTACATCGCCGACAGCGAGAACGATCATCGATGGATCATCGCATTCCTGGCGACCGTGGTCGTGGTGCTGCTCGCCAAGCCGGTCAAGGACGGATTGCAGCAGGCGATCGACCGCGCCTTCTATCGCGACCGCTACGATTACCGCCGCGCGCTGGTGGGTTTCGCGCGCGAGCTGAACAGCGACCTCGATCTGAATCGCCTCGCCGACCGGCTGGTGACGCGGGTCCGCGAAACGATCGAGCTCGATCGCATGGCGTTCCTGCTCGCCACCGACAGCGGCGACTTCGAGTCGCTCAGCCACGAAGGTTTCGACGACGCGCCGCCCACGCTCTCGGGCATGGCCGGCATCGGGTCCCGTCTGCACAGTGCCCACACCGTTCGACTCGATGATCCGCTAGCGGCGACGCGCTTCACCGCCGAAGAGATTGAGTTCTGGCGCGATCAGGGCATCTACTACTTCGTGCCCTGCGTCGCGAAAGACGCGGCGATTGCGGCGCTGGCACTCGGGCGGCGCGCCAGTGGCGAGCCGCTCAGCACCGAGGACACCGCGCTGGTGACGGCGGTGGCGGCCCAGGCCGCGACCGCGATCGAGAACGGCCGACTCTATCGGCAGCTGCACCGGAAGGCGTCCGAGCTGGATCGGCTGCATGCCTTCAACGAGAACATTCTCGAGTCGCTCGATGACGGCCTGCTGGTCATCGGGCCGAACGATCAGGTCATCCGCTGGAACGCGTCGCTGGAGCGGTTGTATGGCGTGCCGCGCAGCGGGGTGCTCGGCAAGACCGTGGACCGGCTGTTCGATCCGGACGTCGTCGACCTTCTGGCCGCGGTCCGCCGTGACCATCCGGAGGGTCACTCAATGTTCCGGGTGCCGCTGGTCGCGCGCGGACGGCTGGCAGGCCAGCGGCTGCTGGTGAACGTCACGACGGTGCCGCTGCAGTCGATGGCCGCGTTGGCGTCGGCGCCGTCTGCGCCCGCCGCGGCCACCATCGTGATCCTCGAGGACATCACCGAGCGGTCGCAGATGGAAGAGCAGCTGCGGATTTCCGAGAAGATGGCGTCGCTCGGCCTGCTGGCTGCCGGCGTGGCGCACGAGGTCAACACGCCGCTGACCGGCATTTCGAGCTACACGCAGATGCTGCTTGAGAACGCCGATCCCGCGGACCCGCGCACGCCGCTGCTCGAGAAAATCGAGAAACAGACCTTCCGCGCCGCCCGTATCGTGAACGGCCTGCTCAACCTGTCGCGTCCCGATACCGCTGAACAGGCCGAGCGTTCGATCGTGGACGTCAACCAGGTGATCGCCGAGGTGTTATCGCTGCTCGAGCACCAGTTCGAGAAGGGCAGCATCAAGATCCGGCGCGAGCTGCACGCCACGCCGGTGAAGGTCGTGGGCTTCGAGTTCAAGCTGCAGCAGGTATTCCTCAACCTGTTCCTGAACGCCCGCGATGCCATGACCAGCGGCGGCTGGTTGACCATCAGCACCCGGCTCGAGGGCAACGAAGCCGTCGCGGAGGTGTCGGATACCGGTCACGGCATTCCGCCTGAGCACCTCGCCCGCATCTACGATCCCTTCTTCACGACCAAGCCGCTCGGCCAGGGCACCGGCCTCGGACTGTCGATTGCCTACGGCATCCTCCGCGAGCACGAAGCGACGATTCAGTGCGACAGTGCGCCCGGCCAAGGCACGCGGTTCGAGCTCCGATTCCTGGCCGCCCCCGATTCGACCGCGGCTGCCCCCCAGCGGCAGCGCGCAGGTATGTAGCATGCGGAAACACAACGCCGCAGTCCTGGTCATCGACGACGAAGAGGTGATGCGGGACATTCTCGGCACGCTGCTGGAGCGCGACGGCTACAGCGTGCGCCTGGCCTCATCGGGCCAGGAAGGGCTCGACCTGGCGCGATCGCTGCCGTTCGATGCCGTGATCGTCGACGTGATGATGCCCGGCCTCGACGGGCTGCAGGTGCTCGACGAACTCAAGAAGCACGACGAAGACCTGCCGGTGCTGATGATCACCGCCTACGCCTCGATGGAGAGCGCCATCGCGGCGATGAAGAAGGGCGCCTTCGACTACATCACCAAGCCGTTCAAGAACGACGAAGTGCTGGTGGTGCTGCAGAATGCCATCGAGCGCCGCCAGCTGGTGGCCGAGAACGTCACGCTGCGCCAGAACCTGCAGGCCCGCTACCACAAGTTCGCCGGCATCATCGGCAGGAGCAGCCGGATGAAGCAGGTGTTCGACCTGATCATCCAGGCGGCGCCGAGCCGCAGCACCATCCTGATCACCGGCGAGAGCGGCACCGGCAAGGAGTTGGTGGCCCGCGCGATTCACAGCAACTCGGCGCGCAGCGAGAAGTCGTTCGTGGCCGTCAACTCCGGCAACCTGCCGCCGGACCTGCTCGAATCCACGCTGTTCGGTCATGTCAAGGGGGCCTTCACCGGCGCCGTCTACCCGAAGAAGGGCATGTTCGATCTCGCCGACAAGGGCAGCATCTTCTTCGACGAGATCGGGAACGTGCCGATCGAGACCCAGGCCAAGCTGCTGCGTGTCATGCAGGAGCGCGAGTTCATGCGGCTCGGCGGCATGGAGACGATCAAGGTCGATGTGCGCATCATCGCCGCCACCAACGTCGACCTGAAGCTGGAAATGGAGGAGGGCCGTTTCCGCGAGGACCTCTTCTACCGGCTGCACGTCATCAGCATTCACCTGCCGGCGCTAGGCGAGCGCCGCGACGACATTCCGCTGCTGGTGCAGCACTTCCTCGAGAAATATGGCGAGGAGAACGAGCGTCGTAACATCGAGGTGGCGCCTGAAGCGCTCGACCTGCTGATGGAGTACGACTGGCCGGGCAACGTGCGCGAGTTGGAGAACGTCATCGAGCGCGCCGTGGTGCTGTGCACCGGCACCCGCATTGGCCCTGAGCTGATCCCCGAGCACGTGCGCAGGAGCCCGGCGTTCCAGATTCCGCACGTGGTGATGCCGGCCGACGGGATCTCGCTCAAGGATGTCACCATCGCCTACGAGCGGCAGTGGATTGAATCCGCGCTCGAGGCCGCCGGCGGCGTGCAGAAGCGGGCCGCGGAGCTGCTGCGCATCAAGCCGACCACGCTGAATGAAATGATCAAGCGCTACGACATTCGTCCGCGGCGCAAGAAAGCCTCGTCGGGGGCCGACCCGGATGCCGGCGGTCGCCGGAACAACGGCGACGAGCTGGAACCGGCAGAAGTCGACTAGCCTCGCATAGAATGCTGGCCATGAAAGCCAGCCTTCGCACCGTCGTTGCTCTACTGGCGCTGCTCGTCGGCGGCGCCTCCTCACCCGCTTTGCCGCTCCACGCGCAGCCAGCTGCCGCGCCGCCAAGCCCCGAACAGTTCTTCGGCTTCCAGATGGGCGCCGATCGCAAGCTTGCCAACTGGGACAAGCTGCACGACTACTACCAGGCGCTGGCCAAGGCATCGAACAAGCTGCGGGTCGTCGAGCTCGGCAAGAGCAGCGAGGGCCGGCCCTACCTCGCGATCTTCATCTCTTCGCCGGCCAACCTCGCGAAGCTCGACGCCTACCGGCAGATCAACGCGCGGCTCGCCGATCCGCGGGGGATGCCGGAAGCCGAGGCGAAGAAGCTGGTGGCTGAGGCGAAGGCGGTGGTGATCCAGTCGTTCGCGCTGCACTCGAGCGAGGTGGCCGCATCGCAAACCGCCGCGGAGTTCGTCTACGACAGCATCACCCGCGCCGATTCAGAAGCCACCCGGATGCTCGACAACGTCATCAGCATCGTCGCGCCGTCGATCAATCCCGATGGCACGCAGATGATCGCCGACTGGTACATGAAATACGTCGGCACCGAACACGAAGCCTCGCAACTGCCGTGGCTCTATCAGAAGTATTCGGGACATGACAACAACCGTGACGGCTTCGCGCTGAACCTGCCCGAGTCGCAGCATCTGGGCAAGCTGATGTACCGCGACTGGCTGCCGCAGGCCTACGTCGATCACCACCAGATGGGCAGCGGCAATGCGCGTCTCTACATTCCGCCGTACGCCGAGCCAATCCGCCCGGGCGGCGACCCGCTGGTGTGGCGCGAGATGGACTGGTGGGGCGCACACATGGGCAACGCGCTCGAAGCCGCCGGCAAGACCGGCGTGATTGGCGCCGCCATCTACTCCGGCTGGGGCCACATGGGCTTCCACTGGATCACGCCGTTCCACAACATCGCCGGCATGCTCACCGAATCCGCGAGCGCCCGCCTGGCGACGCCACTCTTCCAGCACGCCGATCAATTGCGCGGCGGCACGCGCGGGCTGCCCGCATATGAGTCGCAGACCACCATGCCCAGTGTCTGGCCCGGCGGCTGGTGGCGCGTCCGCGACATCGTCGAGCAGCAGAAGATCGCGGCGTGGGCGACGGTCGATCTGGCCGCGCGCAATCGCGAGACCGTGTTGTGGAACATGTATCTCAAAGGCATCCGGCAGACGGAGCGCGGCGCCAACGCCGCCGTGAAGGCCTACGCCATCGAGGCCAATCAGCACGATACGCAGACGGTCAGGAAGTTCATCAACATGTTGATGAATTCTGGTGTCGAAGTGCACCAGGTCAAGAACCAGTTGATCGTCGACGGCCGCGTCTACAGCCCGGGCTCGTTCGTCGTCTCGATGGCGCAGCCGAAACAAGGCCTGGTGCGGTGGATGCTCGGACGCACGTTCTATCCGGACAACACCTATACGCGCGATCCGGAAGGCAACCCGATTCGCCCGTACGACATGTCCACGGATACCTTCGGTGAGTTCATGGGCGTGAGGAGCGATCCGA
Organism: Acidimicrobiia bacterium; assembly: GCA_016871275.1. GTDB lineage: Bacteria > Acidobacteriota > Vicinamibacteria > Vicinamibacterales > UBA2999 > 12-FULL-67-14b. The sequence goes on from VFZG01000040.1 coordinate 18,629, forward strand.
TCGGCGAGAAGGTGGCCGGCGACCTGCTGAAGCTCACCGCGCACCTCCCGATGACCGGCACGGTGGCCGCCAGCGCGCCGAACGGCTACATCCTGGATGGCCGTATGAACGACAGTTTCCGGGCCGCCTTCCTGCTGCTGGACAAGGGCGTCGCGGTGCGCCGCGCCAACCAGTCCTCGGCAGACGGCAGCGTCAGGGCCGGCGACTTCCTGGTGGCAGCTGGCGACCACGGCGCGATTGCCAGGCAGACCGGCGTCGATTTCGTCGCCGCGAAGGCCGCGGTCACCGCCGCCTATCCGCTTCGGAAGCCGCGAGTGGCCATGCTGCAGCGCTACGGCGGCGGCAACATGGACGAAGGCTGGACGCGGCTGATGTTCGAGCAGTTCAACGTGCCGTTCAGGTCGATCATGGATGCCGAGCTCAAGGCCGGCAACCTCGACGCGAATTACGACACCATCATCCTGCCGGCCGACTCCCTTGCGGCCATGACCGGCGAGCGTCCGCCGGCCGGCCCGGGTGGCGGCGATTTTGGCGGCGGTCCCGACAATACGCCGGCCGAGTATCGCAGCGGCTTTGGCGCCGACGGCGTGAAGGCGCTACAGGCATTCGTGCAGAAGGGCGGCACGCTGCTGACCTTCGCGAACGCCGGCGATCTGCCGATTCAGCGCTTCGGGTTGCCGGTGCGCAACGTCGTCAACGGACTGCCGTCGAAGGCGTTCTGGTCACCAGGCTCGACGTTGCGAACCAGGTTCGACCATACGAACCCGCTGGTCTACGGCATGCCTGCCGAAGGACTGGCGCTGTTCATGGCCGGCGGCCAGGTCTATGAAGTGGTCGGCCAGGACCGCAGCCAGGACGTGGAGATTCTCGCCAGCTACGCGGAGCGCGACATCCTGCAGAGTGGCTGGCTGCTGGGCGAGCAGGTGATTGCAAAGAAAGCGGCCGCCGTGTCCGTGAAACACGGCAACGGCAAAGTGGTGCTGATTGGCTTCCGCCCGCAGCATCGCGATCAGACGCACGGCACGTTCAAGTTCGTGTTCAACGCGCTCTTGAACGGCCCGGCGGCTGCGTCGGCGGCGACGACGACCTCTCAACAGCAATAGCGGTGGGATCGGCCCCGACGCGTCAGTGTTTCGACGCGTCGTGGCCATCACGCCCTCTGCAGCGTCATTCGAACCTCGAGCCCGTGCGGTGCACGGTTGGCGCAGCCGACAGAGCCTCCGCACGCTTCGACGGCGCTGCGGACGATCGCCAGGCCGAGGCCCGTTCCACCGGTCTTGCGGTTCCGTGCGGCGTCCTCACGGAAGAACGGGTCGAACAATCGCGTGAGCGATTCAGGAGCGACACCGGGACCGGCGTCGGAAATCGACAGCGTGACCGCGCCTCCCGTGGGTATGGCGGTCACGACGATTGGTCCCGCGGTGCCGGCATACTTCACCGCGTTCCGGATGACGTTGGCGATGGCACGTTCGAGCAGCAGGGCATCGCCGCGCACCACCGTGTCGTCGGAGATATCCACCACAATCGTGGCGTCCGAGCCTTCCTTGTCGATCAGGCGATCGACAATCGGCCGCAGCGGAACGGCCGGCTGTTCGCTGCCCCGTTCCTGCAGTTCCGCCCTGGCGTAGAGCAGCAGTTCATCGGTGAGCTGACTTAGCGCCTCGACGTCTTCCTTGAGATCGTCCACGTAGATGCGTTCCGCGCCGTCGACCTTGCGGTCGAGCAGCTCGAGGGCGACGTGCATGCGTCCAAGCGGCGATCGCAGCTCGTGCGCGGTGTCGCCGAGGAAACGCTTCTGTCTCGACGCCAGCACCCCGAGCCGCGCCGCCATCTGCTCGATCGATCTCGAGAGCCGCCCGACTTCGTCGCCGCGCGACATTGGAACCGTGGTGTCGAACCGGCCGTGCGCGATCTCTTCGGTGGCGTGCTCGATTTGTCGGAGGCTCCTGGTCAGGCCGCGCAGCAACGGCCACCAGCAAATCACCGTGACGCCGAACGCGAGCAGCACCCAGAACAGTCCGGTCAACGGGAACAGCAACGAATCGCCGACCAACCGATAGGGGGCAATCAGCAGGCTGCCCGGCAGCGTCTCGGCCTCGCCGGCGAAGCGCACCGGCGTGCGCAGGATGACCCACAGCCGCGGCCCGACAGCAGTCCGGACCAGGTGCGCCGGGGTCTGCGGCAGGCGTAATCCAGACGGCGAAATCGGCGGGCCGACCCGTTCCTCGAATCCTCCGATCGGGCGTGGCGCGGAGAGCGCCTGCTTGACCAGCTCGGGGATCTCGAGGTCAGCTCCGGCGATCCTGGTGCCGTCGTTGAGGGCCAGCACCAGGCGGGTATCGAACTCCTCGGAATAGCGGTCGATGATCGCGTCGGCGTCCGACGGTTGCGCTCGCTCGAGATCCAGGGCAATGCGCCGCGTCACGTCCTGCAACCGGGGCTCCGCGGCCTGCATCACCATTTGCGTGAAGCTGCGGGGGACCCGCACGCCCAAGGCGGCCAGCCCGATGGCGATCAACAACACCAGGTTCAGTCCGGCCAGCAACAGGATCTTCGCGCCGAGCGATCGCCGAAGCTGCGCGATCATTTGATGAGCCTGTAACCAATGCCGCGGATCGTCTCAATCCATTTCGGAGCCTTCGGATCATCGCCCAGCTTCTTCCGCAGCGAAGACACGTGCACGTCAATCGATCGATCGAACGCTTCGAAGTCCCGCTCCGCCGCGGCCAGCAGCAATTGCTCGCGCGACCGGACCCGGCCGGGAGCTTCGAGCAGGGCCAGCAGCAGATCGAACTCCACCTTCGTCAGGACCAGCGGCGCGGCATCCAGCGTGGCGGTTCGGGCCGACGGATTCATCCACAATGGGCCGAGCGAGAGCGGCGCGGCGGTCGCGTCCTTTCTGGCCGCGGCCGTCGTGGCGGACCGCCGCAGCACCGAGCGCAGCCGCGCCAGCAGCTCTCGGGTCGAGAACGTCTTGGGAATGTAGTCGTCGGCGCCGATTTCGAGGCCGGCAATCCGATCGACCTCGTCGCCAAGGGCGGTCAACATCAGCACCGGGACCTGCGAGGTCCGGCGCAGCTCCCGCAGGATGTCGAAACCGCCCATGCCTGGCAGCATCACATCGAGGATGACGGCGGCGTGCCCGCCATGCTGCGCGCGCACCAGGCCGTCGCGGCCGTCGTGCGTGACTTCCAGCTCGTAGCCAAGCGGCCCGAGATAATCCTTCAGCAGCCGGCAGAACTTCTCGTCATCTTCGACCAGCAGCAGGCGCGTCGCCTCCATCGTCACCACGCACTTTATCCATCCACGCGCGTGATGTGGCGACTTTTACCGTTGCTTTACAAATCCCCTCGTCGGCCTGAAGGATTCCTTAACACCAGCGCAGTCTCATATCCCAGGAGGACGAGATGAGACCTCAACGCATTGCCGTCGTGGCCCTCGCGCTCGCGGCCGCCGTTGTCACAGCGTGCAACAAGGCCGCGGTGTCGTCGACCAGCCCGACGTCGCCCACTGCGACCACGACCACCACTACGCCGTCGACGACGCCGACGACCACCACCCCGACGACACCCGGCACGTCGGCGGTCAGCACGCAAACGATGTTCTCGAAGTTCTCGGGCGCGGGTGTGTCGGTCTCATTCGACGGGACGACCGCCACGATCCGGACCAGCGATACCCCGGACCACAAGAGCCCGTATTGGGGCACCAGCAGCCCCAATTACGAGGCGCCGCACTCGGGCATGCAGGTCAATCCGCATTGGATCGCGACGCAGAACCTGACGTTCACCATCACCACCGCGCCAACCACCGCCGCGAGCACCAGCGACACGCCCATGGGGCCGATCGGCATCTCGGTGAATGGCGTGGTGTTCTTCAACCAGTACGCCGCCGGGCGCCAGCCGTTGACCAGCGAGATCGTCTCGTTCGACCGTTACAACGGTCATCCGAGCCCCAGCAACCAGTACCACTATCACTTCGAACCGCTGTCGATCACCGCCTCGAGCCGCAGCCGGTTGATCGGCGTGTTGCTCGACGGCTTCCCGGTCTACGGACCGATCGACAGCGACGGCAGTTCGCCCACGAACCTCGATTCCTGCAACGGTCACGCCGCTGCGACCGCCGACTTTCCGTCCGGCATCTACCACTACCACACGACCACGGGCGTGCCCTACATCTCGGGCTGCTTCAAGGGTGCGTCGGGGACCGTCCGATGAAGGCCGCCGCGCTGGCGCTGGTGCTGGCCGCCTCGACGCCGCAATTCAGCGCACCGATCCTCGAGGAGCGCCGCACCTATTACCAGAGCGGGAAGCTGTTCGAGGTGCGCCACTTCTACAACGGCCGCGAGGAAGGCCTCCAGCAGGCGTGGACGGAAGAGGGGACGCTCTACATCAACTACCAGATGAAGAACGGCCGCCGCTACGGCTTCATCAACGCGCGGCCGTGCACTCCGGTGAAGGAGCAGAAGTAATGGCGATCAAGACGTTCATGTCAGTGGCGTTGGTATTGGCCGCGGCCCTGGGGGCCGGCACCGTGAAGTCGGCGCCGATCCTGCCGTTCTACGACAGCGGCGATCTGACGCCGCGATGGCACCACGTCGATCACACCATCGCTGACTTCAGCCTGGTGACGCAGACCGGCGAGCCGATTGGGCGCGACGACCTGATCGGCCGCGTCCACGTGGCGACCTTCATCTACACGCGGTGCGCGAACGTGTGCCCGGCGATGGTGACGCAATTGAAACGCGTGACAAACGCCATCGCCGATCGCGACGAGGCATCGATTGTCGCCTTCACCGTGACGCCGCAGTCGGATACGCCGGAGACGCTGGCGGGCTTCGGCAGCGAGCGCAACCTCGATCCGAGGACGTGGCGGCTGGTGACCGGAGACCCCGAGACAATCTACCAGCTGGCCAGGACGTCGTACTTCGCAGACGACGGGCGGCTGGATGCGGCCACGCCGGCCACCGAGCAGTTTCTCCACACCGAGAAGGCGCTGCTGGTCGATCGGGAAGGGAAGCTGCGTGGCGTCTACAACGCGACGTTGCCGAACGAGATCGACAAGCTGATCGCCGACCTCGGCCTGCTGCTGCCCACCGCGCGGTAGCCTGAGCGAGGGCGGAAACTAGTACTCCGCGAAGATCCGGCGGATCTCTTTCAGGTCCGTCGTCTTCGTCAGCGCCAGCATCAGCAGGATGCGGGCCTTCTGCGGTGTCAGCGTATCGGAGGCTACCATGTTCATCGCATCGAACTCCGCGGTCGGTGTGACGCGGCCATTGCCGGCGCGGCTCGAGCGCACCAGTGCCGGCCGGGATGCTGCCGGCATGGCATTGACCTCCTTGACCGCGGCCTGCTCCGGCAGCGTCAGGGTGCCGTTGCCGGTGCCTGCGAACACGATGCCCTTCGCCCCGCCCTTGATCGCCGCCTGCACCAGCGTCGCATCCGGCGCGATGTAGGAATACAGGATGGTGACCTTGGGCAGCGCGGTCAGGCTGGTGATGTCGAACTCGGAGTCGGCGGTGTGCCGCTTGGTGGTGGCGCGGTAGTAGGCGACCTGGTCTTCGTCGACGTATCCGAGAATGCCGAGTTCCGGCGCCCGGAACGTCTCCACCCGCAGGGTGTTGGTCTTGGTCGTGTCACGCGCGCCGTTGATTTCGTCGTTCATGACGATCAACCCGCCCTTGCCGCGTGATTCGGGAGCGATCGCCGTCTTGATGGCGTTCAGCAGATTCAACGGACCGTCGGCGCTGATGGCCGTTGCCGGCCGCATTGCGCCAACCAGCACCACCGGCTTGTCGGACCTGATGGTGAGATGCAGGAAATACGACGTCTCTTCGAGCGTATTGGTGCCGGAGGTCACCACGAATCCGGCGACGGACGGTGTCTCGGCCAGGATCGCCTGAATGCGTCTGGCCAGCGTCAGCCAGTTGTCGAGGGTAATGTCGGAGCTGCGCACGTTGACGATCTGCTCGACGCGCACGTCCGCAAGCTGGGCGATCTGCGGCACCGCTTTCACGAGCTGCTCGCCGAGAATCGCGCCGGGCTTGTAGTTCGACAGGTCCGTCGCCGAGGACCCCGCACCGGCAATCGTGCCGCCCGTCGACAGCACGTAGACGATCGGCCTGGGTGGTTGCGCCACCGCACTCGAGGGGGTGAACGCCGCCAGGGCCGCGGCAATCAGGATTCGTGTCATGACGTCTCCAGCTACTTGAGTGAGATCGCCAACTGGCAACTGCCAACTGGTAAACTGCCAACTAACGCCGCAGCGCTCCCATCAGCTTGTCGTACTTCGACAGGATCACATCCCACTTGTAGTTCTTCCGCACATAGTCCTTGCCGTTGCGGCCCATGCGCTCGCGCAGCCGCTCGTCGGCCATCAGCAGCTTGGTGCACTCGATGAACTCGTCTCGATCCTGGTAGTGCAGGCCGGCGTTGCTCTTGTGGCAGTGCTCGACCAGCACTTCCGCGCGCGCGTTGCACAGCACCGGTGTGCCCACCGCCATGGCCTCGAGCGCCAGCAGCGACAGGCTCTCGAGCGGTGACGGCACCACGACGACGGTGGCGGCTTCCAGCGCCTGCAGCCGTTCGCGCTCCGACAGCAGGCCCGCGAAGCGCACCCACGGCACCTCGGGCAGCTGCATCAGCTTCACCCCCATCAGCGCCAGCTGCGCGTCGCCGCCCTGTTCCTTGTAGCTGGTGAAGTACTCGATCAGCTCCTCGCAGCCCTTGCCGGCATCAATCCGGCCGCCGTAGAGCAGGAACTGCCCCTGCAGGCGATGTCGGCGGCGGAACTGCGCGCCGCGTGCCCGCAGGTGCGGCGCCAGCCGCTTGTGCAGTTCCTCTTCGTCTTCCGGCTCCGGATCGTCCGGTTGTGCCTGGTCCTGCATCAGGTCGACGCCGCACCCGACCGTCTCTTCGGCGATCGACCGGAACTCGAAGGTGGACTTCAGGAAGTTCTTCTCGACCGCGGTGTTGAAGGCCACCGCCGCCGCCTTCCTGAACATCTCCCGGTAGATCGACAGGTGGATCGCCGGCTCGTTGTGCGCCGTCGGCACCAGGATGCTGCGCGACGGGTCGATCTCGAGGCCCAGCACGGTCGGGGCGTAGAGGTAGGTGAAGAAGATCAGCGCGTCATACTGGCGATGGTTGCGCTGCAGGTAGTCAAGCAGCGCCGGGCACCACGGCCCCTGCTGCTCGAGCCACGACAGTTCGTCTTCGCGCGTGTGCTGGTGATGGAAAATCCAGTCGGAGTAGTGGTTGAACGAGGCAATGTCTCGCGTCCGCGCGCTCTTGAAGCGGCGCACCGTCACGCCGCGAATGCGATCGGTGCCTTCGGGGTAGTCGTTCTCCCAGGTGATGTAGTCGCGGGCGCAGGTGGTCAGCACGTCGACGTCGTGCTTGAGCGCCAGCCGCTCGGCGATCAGCCGGCAGTGATACTCCGACCCGCCCAGAATCTCAGCGCCGTAGCGCTGCACGATGAACGCAATCCTCACGATGTCAGCCTTTCAAGCTCCCTGCGGATGCGGCCGTCGCCGAAGTCGGCGAGCCTGGCGCGCTGCCCGGCAATGACCTGCCGCCGCAGTCTGTCGTTGTAGGCGAGCTCGCCCAGCAGCTCCGCCGCATATTCGAGATCCTTCGGGGCAAACTGCACCCCCGCACCGCCGAGCGTGTCGGTGACCGCGGTCGACGAATACGCCATGATCGGCACCTCCGCCGCCATCGCCTCCAGCAACGGCACGCAGAAGCCCTCATGCTCCGAGAGTGAAATGTACACGCTCGCCGTCCGGTAATAGGCCGCCAGGTCGACGTCGGGCACCGGCCCGGTGAAGATAAACCGGCCCTTCGGCATTCGATACCGTTCGAGCATCGCCTGGATGGCCGCGTAGTATTTCGGCGTGGCGTCGGTCTTCCCGACGAACACGAACCGGTATTGCTCGTCGACGTAGCGCTTGTAGTGCTCGGCCAGCTTGATGTGATCCTCGATCTTCTTGTTCGGGACAATGCGGCCCACGAACAGGAAGTTCAGCCAGCCCTCTTCACCAAGCGCCTGTTCGAGCGCCGGTCGCCGCGGCGCCTTGGTGATGCGATCCGTATCCACCGCGATCGGAAACACGCCGGTGTTCGTGAAGCCCAGATCTTCGAGCTCCTGCCGGTTGTACTCCGAATCTCCCAGCGCAACGTCGGTATGGCCGACCAGCGTCCTGAGGTCCTCGCGGCCGAGCATGGCCAGCCGGTAGATGCCCGCATCGTATCCGGCGAAGAAGTGCGCCGGCGTGACGTTGTGGTATTGCAGCACCCGGCCGGAGCCGAGCTTCGCGAACGCCGAGGTCATCGGCGAGACCAGCGCGAAGTGGAAAATGGTCAGGTCGCCGCGCGTCGCCGCCGCGTCCGTCCACGGAATCACGTCGCCGCGAAGATCGTCGTCGATCGTCATGGCGTACAGCTCCGACTCGTGTCCCATCTGCCGCAGCAGTCCGCGCACACGCCTCGCCGAGTCGCCGATGGCGTCGCCCTGGTGTGCGGCCGGAACCCACTGATTGACGACCATGGCTAGGGCTCGGACGGCAGTGCCTGGAATGCCGCCGGGCGGTACTGCTTGATCTCGTCGTAGTGCTCGATGCGATCGACCTGATCCCAGAAATCGAAGGCGACCGGCGGATGTTCGCGGCGCGGCGACGACAGCACCGCATCGATGTGCCGAAGGAGCGTTCCGCCAAAGTCCTTGGCCTTCAGCCGATCGAGCGCCGCGTATTGACCGTCGACAATCGCCTCGGTGACCGCCTGGTCATCGACCACCGCGTTGATCAACCCGGCCACGTGCAGCGGATCCTTGCTCGTGTAGAGCACCCCCGCTCCGTCCATGGTCGACGGCACCGCCGTGGCGGCGTAGGCGAGCACCGGCACGCCCATGTGAAACGATTCCACCAGCGGCACACAGAAGCCCTCGTGCTCGCTGGCGCACAGGAACACGTCGGCGAGCCGGTAGTAGGCCGTCAGTTCTTCGTTGGTCACGTGTCCGATCAGGTGCACGTCACGCGCGCCCACCCTGGCGATGAAATCGTGGAGCATCGTCAGGTAGCGTTCGAAGCCCGAGTGCGCGCCGACCAGCAGCAGGCGAGCGCGCGGGTTGAAGAACGTCTTGTAGGCGTGGAAGAAGCGGATCACGTCCTCGAGCCGCTTGTTCGGGATCACGCGTCCGACGAAGATGACGTTGACCCAGTCGTCATCGAACGCGCCCGCAAACGTGAAATCGGCCGGACCCGCCAGGTGATCGAAGCCGGGCACGACATCGAGCACGCCGGTCGGCGCAAAGCCAATCGCGTCGAGCTCCTGGCGGTTGTATGCCGAATCTCCGAGCGCGAGCTCGCAGCGTGTGCGATACAGCGCCAGCTCGCGCCGGCCCCTGAAACACAGCCGCACCAGCTCCTTGTTCACGTCGACGAAGTAGTCGGGCGGCGTGATGTTGTGATAGATGAGCACCATGCGATCGGGCAGCGCGTACGCCATCCTCGACGCGCGCGAACCGATCGAGAAGTGGTGAATCAGGAGGTTGTCGGGGTGACTGGCATCAGCCAGGTCCCGATAGTCCTGCGTCAGGGGCTCGAGCCGCGGATCCGCCGTCTGCACGAAGATCTCGGATGCATATCCGGCGTTGCGGAGGACGCGCTGAATGCCGAGTACTTCGTGACCGATGGCATCGCCGTAGCCGAGCGTCGCGAGCACCTGATGAATCTGTGGCATCTGCGCCTGCTGTGGCCTGGCTATTTTCCGTGGCCGCCGCCCGGCCGACGGCCGCGCCGCTGCGGCCGACCCCGGCGATGGTCTCGCTGCGACGGTCGCTGCTCCGGCCGCTCGTTCCCCGGTTGCGGACGCTGGTCGGGCCGCGAGTCTCGTCTTGGCGATGGTCCCAGATCGCGACGCTGCTGGTGCCGCTGCTCCGGCGCCCGGCCCTTTGACTCCAGCTTGGGTTGAAAGTCGGCCCGTCCGCCCGCCTGCCCGACGGCCCGCCTGCCCGACGGCCCGACCGCCCGCTCCCGGTACGCTCCTGTCGGCAGGTTCTTCACCACGTCATCCGCCGGTGGCTGCGACTCGCGGCGTCGGCCGAACCAGCTCGCCATCGGTTCCATGGGCTTCGGCGCCGGTTCCGTCGACAGCTGGTTCAACATGTCGACGTACTTCTTTTCGATCACCGGCCAGGCGTAGTTGCGCTCGAAGAATATTCGGCCGTTTCGTCCCAGCGCCGACTGCAGGCTCGGGGTCGTGTCGATGGCGCGCATCGTCTCCGCGAACTCCGGATAGTTGTCGTAGAACAGGCCGGCGTTGCTGCGCAGGCACTGGCCCTGCAGCACGTCGCACCTGGCGTTGGCGAGGACCGGCTTGCCCATCGCCCAGGCCTCGAGCGCGACCATTGAGAGGCTTTCGAGATACGACGGCATGATCAACAGCTCGGCGGCCGCCATGGCGTCGTACTTGTCCTGATCTTCAAGGAAGCCAAGGTGGTGGATCTTCGGGTGCGTGGGGATCGGCACGTGCGGCGTGCCGACCAGCACCAGGTGCATGCTGTCGTTCAGCGTGGCGCTGTAGTGCTCGAAGAACTCGAACAGCTCGACGCAGCCCTTGTTCTCGTCAATGCGGCCGACGTAGATCGCGAAGCGATCGCGCATCTCGAACGTCTGCCGGAAGCGGCCGGCGTTCGATCGCTCGGGGATCTCCGAGCCGACGCCCACGACCACGCCCGGCACCGACTGGTTGTTCGAAACCGCCTGGATCAGCGCGCGCTCTTCGTACGAGTTGTACATGAAGGCGCGAACGCCCCTGAAGATCGGCGGGTAGATGCCGAGCCCCAGTGCGCTGTCACGCTCCGCCGTCGGCACCAGGATGGCCTTGGACGGCACCGCCCGGCAGCCGTGGAACGAGTGGTAATAGCGGAAGCTGAAGAAGATGAAGAAGTCGTAGTCGGCGTGGTGCGTCCGGATGTGATCGATCAGCGCCGGGCTGGTGGGACCCTCGGCATCGAGCCACGCCAGCTCGTCGCGCAGCGAGTGCTGCTGCGTGAACACCGTCTCCGACCACTTGGCGAACTCAACCGGGTTGCGCTCGGTCGCGACCGGGAAGCGGTACACCGGAATGCCGTGCACCAGTTCCTTGCCTTCGGGCAGCTCGTTCTTCCAAGACACGTAATCCCGGTGCGCGCAGGTAGTCAGCACCTCGACCTGGACGTGCTTCACCAAATGCTCGGCCACGTAACGCGCATGCTGCTCGGCGCCGCCGTTGATGTCGGCGCCGTATCGCTGGACGACGATCGCGACTTTCACTGCGGTTCGTCGTCGCCCGTGTCGGGCTTGTCGCGCCGAAGCTCTTCAGCGTCCTCGAGCGCGAAGGCGGAAGTCTCAGGGGCCTGGCCCGACAGCGGCGAGTCCGGCACATCGTCGGATTCGCCCGGCTCAGGAACGTCGAAACCGCCGGCCTCCATCTCCTCCGGACCGTCGTCCTCCGGACCGTCAGGTTCACCGGCTTCAAACGCTTCGCCGCTCCCCGGTCCCGCCTGCTGGCCGTCGGGCTGATTGGCGGCGCCGGGGATGCCCATGCCACCGCCCGGACCCTGGCCGCGGCGTCCTCGACGACGACGGCGGCGGCGGCGGCCGGAGCCGTCGGCCTGCTGCCCCTGTCCGGGCACGAAGCCTTCGATGCCGCCCGGCGCGCCGCCTGGCGGCGCCGACGGGGCCGCCTCAAGGTCGCGCTCCTCGCGCCGCTCGTGCCCGCGGACCGCCTCGGGCCGGTACTGCACCACGCCTTCGAGCGCGCGCACGCGCCGCTCGCTGAAATCGAGCCGGCTCGAGAGCGATTCGACCTTCATTCGCAAGTTCTGCACTTCGATGCCCATGCGCGTCGTCTCGAGCAC
>VFZG01000041.1 GCA_016871275.1 Acidimicrobiia bacterium
CGGGGTGCCGGCACCCCGCGGCTCCGCACCTCGACGCACTACGTCGCCTACCGCCGCTTCATGACCGGCGGCCGCATCCTGCCTCAGCAGTAATCCATCATCCGGTGCCGGCACCGGAGCGCAACTGGAGCGGCAGTTGACAGCCGGTATAAATTGTTGTATTTTGAGTATTCAAAATATTTGTTTTTTCTGATGTCGATACGAATTTTGAACTTTCAACGAAGTCTGTTTCTCGTGGCGTTTCTAGCATTCGCCTCTTCGGCGAATGCCCAAATCACGACGAGCATCCGTGGTGTGGTCCTGGATGAACAGAGGGCAGCCATTCCTGGCGCAACCGTCTCGGTGACGCACCCTTCCAGCGGGCTCGAGCGCACCACGGCGACGGATGCTGCCGGGGCCTTTGAACTTTTCAACCTGCCGCTCGGCGCCCACGATGTGGCGATCTCGCTCTCCGGATTTGCCACGCACACAGAGCGCATCAATGCCGGCAGCGTGCCGGTGAGCCTCACCGCGACGCTCACGCTGGCCGGTTTCACCGATACCGTGAAGGTCGTTCCCACGGAAACCGCCATCGACGCATCGTCGGCCGGCACCCGCCACGCCGTGAGCGTGACGCGCATCGAGCGCATGCCGGTCGCCGTCTCGAGCCGCGGTATTGAAGCCGTGCTCGTCGCGTTCCCCGGGTTTGCGCAGAACGCCAATGGCGCCATTCACCCGCGCGGCGCGCACAACCAGATGACGTTCCTGGTGGATGGTCTGCCAATCAGCGACCAGCTCACGGGCGCCTTCGCAAACTCGCTCGACGTGGCGGTGGTCCAGACGGCGGAACTGCTCACCGGCAACATTCCGGCGGAGTTTGGCAGCAAGGTATCCGGCGTCGCGGTGCTCAACAGCCGCAGCGGCCGCGGCTCCGGCCGTCCGCTCACCGGTGCGGTGTCGATTGCCGCCGGCGGTTTCCGGACGGGTCAGGGATCGATGCAACTGGGCGGCGAACGGGGCCGCGTCGGCTACTTCGGCTCCGTCACCACCATGCGCACGGATCGTTTTCTCGACCAGGTAGCACTCGATAACCTGCACAACCGCGGCCACTTCGCGCGGGGGTTCGGCCGCGTCGACCTTGGCATCAACGACCGCACCCATCTGCGCACGCACGCCATGGGCGGCGGTTCGCGATTCGAGCTGGCCAACCAGCGCTCGCAGCAGGCCGCGGGGCAGGATCAGCGGCAGCAACTGGACGACGTGTCGACCTGGACCACGGTGGCGCGCACGCTCGGTGCGACATCGACCCTGGAGGCGACGGCCGGTTACCGGACGACCACCGCAGCGTTACTGCCGAGCGCCGGTGACACCCCCGTGACCGCTGCACAGGACCGCCGGCTGTCGACCTACACGCTCAGCAGCCGCTTCAACCGGGGCGCCGGTCGCCATCAATTGCGGGCCGGCGCGGACGTGCAGCGGTTTCCGGTGCGCGAGCACTTCACCATGGCGATCACCTCGCCGTCGTTCAACGTGCCCGGCGCCGACCATTACAACGCCGCCTTGCTGCCGTTCGACCTGACGCGTGGCGGGCGCTCGTTCGTCTTCGACGATGCGCAGACCGGCATCCAGGTGAGCGGCTTTACACAGTCGACGCTGGGATTCGATCGGTGGTCGTTGAACCTCGGCCTCCGATACGACGAATACCGCTTTCTGGTGAACGGCCGCCAGTGGCAGCCGCGCCTGGGCGTGTCGTATTCGGTGGTCGAGGGCGCACTCGTGCTGCGTGCGTCGTACAACCGCAACTTCCAGACACCGCCGAACGAAAACCTGCTGCTCTCGAATTCGGAGGTCGCCAGCCGGCTCGCGCCCGACAGCGTGCGCGAGACGCTCGGACAGGCGTATCAGCCGATCCGCCCCGAGCGCCAGGATGTCTACGAGGCGGGCGGGCAGATCGCGTTCGGTGCCGCGCTGACCCTGGATGCTGCCGTCTACAGGAAGATCTCGCGCGATCAGCAGGACAACAACAACTTTTTCGACACCGGCATCATCTTCCCGATGAGCCTGAGCCGCATTGACGTGACGGGAGCGGAAGCGCGGCTGACGGTGCTGCCGCGCCGGGGGATTTCCGGATCGCTGAGTGCCACCACCGGCCGTGCGATGTCGACGCCGCCGTTCACGGGCGGCCTGTTCCTCGGCCAGGACGCGGTTGACCTGTTGTCGGCGGGACCGTTCCTGATCGATCACGATCAGCGTCTTGGCCTGCAGGGCACCCTCACGATCGATCCTGATGGTCCGTGGTGGATTGGCGGCACCGTCCGTTACGACAGCGGCCTGGTGTCGAATCCGTCTGACCCAGCCGGCGTGGCGGCCGATCCGGACTTTTTCGATCTGCTGCCGTTCGTCGATCTGAACGCCGAGACGCCGCGCGTGCGTCCGCGCACGATCGTGGATCTCGCCGCCGGCCTGGATCTCAAGGACGGCCGCGGCCGCCGGACCTGGAGCGCCCAGATACAGGTCACCAATTTGACCAACCGGACGGCCCTCTACAATTTCCAGTCGGTGTTCGTCGGCACGCGCCTGGTGGCGCCGCGATCGGTGTCGGTGCGATTCGCGCGCAATTTCTAGTCGAGGGCTCGCCGCCTTCGCCGGGGCTTCGGCGAGACGAGTCAGATATCTCTGAGGCCGTGACCGCGAATCAGGAAGAACGCGGCGACGGCAGCCAGCGCGATGCCGTTGACCATCAACACGGTCGGCGCCGAACCGATCTGGGTGACGAGCCAGCCGCTGGCGAGGCCACCCAGCGGTGAACCGCCCCGGAACGCGACCATGTAAATGCTGACCACGCGGCCGCGCAGCTCTGGGGGCGCGAGCAATTGCGCCAGCGACGTGGTGAGCGAGAAGCACATCACCAGCAGCGCGCCGGCCACGAACAGCAGCACCGAGCTGATCGCCGGCGATCTCGACACTGCGAACAACGCCATGGCCACGCCGAAGGCGCCAAGGAAGATCAACATCGTCCGGCCGATGTGCCGGTGCTTGCCGATGTAGGCCACGATCAGCGCGCCGGTGACCGCGCCGGCGCCTGAGACCGTCATCAGTCGCGAGTAGAACGCGACGTCCTGCTGGAAGACATCCTTGACGATCACCGGCAGAAAGGTGAGTAGCGGCAGGCCGAGAAACGCGCCAATGAAGCCGAGCGACATCACGGCGATCATGTTGCGCGAGTTCTTGACGAAGCGGAGGCCGCCCTTCATCTGATCGACCATGCTCTCGGTGGCCGACGGCGGCACGTGCACGTCGCGGAGCAAGAGGATGGCCGCGATCACGAACAGGAACGAAATGCCGTTCAGGCCGAAACACGCCACCATGCCGAGCGTGGCCAGCGCCACGCCGGCGACGATGGGTCCGATCACGCGCGCCAGGTTGAACTGAATCGAATTCAGCGCAATGGCGTTGGGCAGGTGCTCCTTGCCGACCAGCGTCGGGATCAGCGACTGGTAGGCCGGACCCCCGAACGCCTGCGCGATGCCGGCGATGAACGACAGGCCAATCACCATCCAGACCTGAATGGCCCCAAAGTAAATCAGCCCGGCCAGCAGGAAGGCGACCGCCATCTGGACCGCCTGCGAGATCAGCATCATGTGGCGGCGATCGCGGCGGTCGGCGACGACGCCGCCGATAAGCGTGAACAGCAGGATTGGCGCTTCACCGGCGAAGCTGTCGAGGCCGAGATAGAACGCGGACGAGGGGCCGGTCAGCGTGACGATCAGCCACGCCTGCGCCACCTTCTGCATCCACGTGCCAATGCTCGAGGTGAGGGCGCCGCACCATAGCAGGCGGAAGTTCCGGTGGGTGAGCGCGACCGCGATTCGTGCGACGGCCGCATGGATGCCAGTGAGCAACGAGCTTCGATCTTATGCGATTATCCACCGCATGAAGCACCTCCGCCTCCGCCGAGGCTCCAGTGGAGAGCTCGATCAGACCCGCCGCCGGTTCCTGGCGACCTTCGCCGCCACCGGACTTGGCACCACGCTGGTCCCCGGCGTGTTGTGGGCGCGCATGCAGGATGCCGGCGCGCAGAAGATTTCGCTCGACATGGTCACCGATGCGCTCAAGCTGGCCGGCATCGACATCCCGGAGGACGAGAAAAACAGCCTGGTCGAATCGGCCAACCGCAACCTGACCGGCTACGACGACCTCAAGAAGCTGCGCATTCCCGCGGACGTGTCGCCGCCGTTCCACTTCAGCCCGGTCACACCCGGTATGCCCGTCAACAAGGCGAAGCAGCCGTGGCGGCTGAGCGCGGCGCCGTCGGTGAAGCGGCCGGCGAACCTCGAAGACGCCGCCTTCTGGCCGGTGCGCCACCTCGCGGAGCTGATTCGCACGCGGCAGGTGACCTCGCTCGAGCTCACCGACATGTACCTGGCGCGGCTCCATCGCTACAACGGCGTGCTCAACAACGTGGTCACGTTCATGGACGACTACGGCCGCGCCGAAGCGAAGCGCGCCGATGCGGAGATTGCGGCCGGCAAGTACCGCGGCCCGCTGCACGGCATTCCCTGGGGCGCCAAGGACATCATTTCCGTCAAGGGCTACAAGACCACGTGGGGATCGGCGCCGTTCAAGGATCAGGTGCTCGACTATGACGCCACCGTGGTTGAGCAACTGCGCGATGCCGGCGCCGTGCTGATCGCCAAGGTGACGACCGGCGAGCTGGCCGGCGGCGACAACTGGTTCGGCGGACAGACGAAGAGCCCATGGGACCCGGCGGTTGGTTCGAGCGGATCGTCCGCCGGCCCATCATCGGCGACCGCCGCGGGCTGCATCGCATTCGGCATCGGCAGCGAGACGAGTGGCTCGATCCTCAGTCCGGCAGGCCGTTGCGGCCTCGCCGGGTTGCGCCCGACGTTCGGACGCGTCAGCCGCTACGGCGTGATGGCGCTGTCGTGGACCCAGGATCGCCTTGGCCCGATCTGCCGCTACGCGGAAGACAACGCCATCGTGATGCAGGCCATCTCGAAGCCGGACGGCCGCGACATGAGCGTGACCGACGTGCCGTTCAATTGGAACGCCAATTTCAACATCAAGACGTTGAAGGTCGGCATCATCCAGGAGTCGTTCGACGAGATCAAGGATCCGGCAGCGAAGGCGAATGCCGACAAGATGCTGTCGGTGCTCAAGCAGCTGGGCGTGACGCAGTTCGTGCCGGTGAAGGTGCCGGAGTTCAGCACCAGCACCGGGAGCTTCGGTGTCGAGCGCACCGCCTACTTCGAAGAACACGCGCGCGCCGGGCGCATGAAGGGCACGCGCGGCGGCAGCCAGTCGACCGGTTATCTCCTGCCGGCGCCGCTCTACCTGCAGCAGCAGCGCGCCCGCATGATGATGATGATGGAGCTGCAGCAGGCCACCGCGCACGTGGACGTCTACCTGGTGGGTTCGAACAATACCGGTGGCACGCCGTCACGTCCGCCAGGCGAGGGCGGCGGTCCGCGCCGCGGCGGAGGAACTCCCGCCACGCCGCCGCCGCCGACGCAGCGGCACTTCGGCTACGCGAACCTGGCCGGCTATCCGGCGATCAACCTGCCGAACGGGTTTGCCGCCAACGGTCAGCCGACCAACGCGGTGATCTACGCGCAGCCGTTCCGCGAGTTGGAGATTATCGCGCTCGCGAAAGCGTACCAAGACGTTGCGGGTTTTCACCTTCGAAAGCCCTCGAAGTTAGACCACGTCACGACGACGCAAGCTCGATAGCGGCCAAATCTGATTTCGTCTTGTTCGCGGCGTCAGTTCCCGAGTGTCTGAGCCCACGCTTCGAGCGTCGTGGGTTTGATGCCGTAACGGCTTGCGTTGACGGCGATGTCTGCGGAATAACCGACGCGCTCGAACCAGTCGAGCATCAACGCGAAGTCCTCGCTGTTCTTGCGCACCTCGTCCAGCGGGATCTGCACGCAGGTAATGGTCGTGCCGAGCGCTCGGCTCAGCGTGTCAGCGGCTTCTGCACGGCGATAAGCTGGCCGGTGGGCTCATCGCTGACCAATCCGAAGCTCGATCGCGGCGGATGTGCCGCCACCTGGCGGCGGCGTGACGACCCTGACGCGCCGAATGCCGGGCGTTGTGCGTTCCTCTGCGGAAATCCCGGTCACCAGGGTGGTGGCCGTCGCCTCGAATGTCGCGCGTGTCTCGCCGTCGATGTCAATCAGCGAGGCCGGCGCGAATCCCGATCCGGTCACGGTCAGTCGAAACGCCGGCCCGCCCGCGGCGATCGATACGGGCGACAGCGAGAGCACCTTCGGCACCGGTGGCGGTGCAATCACCGTCAACGGCAACGCCGCCGAAACGCCCATTGGGGTGGAGGCCGTCACCTGGCGCACGCCAGTCCGGCTAATGTCGTTCGCGGCGATGAGCGCTGCGATTCGCGTCGGCGACAAATACGTGGTCGTGCGATCGGCGCCGTCGAGCTGCACCACCGCGCCCTGCACGAATCCTGAGCCGTTGACCGTCAGCCAGAACGAGGTGTCGCCGGCGACGACGTGGGATGGCGAGAGGCTGGAGATAGAAGGTGACTGCAAGACCGACCACAGCAAGAGCCCGGAGAGTCGCATCGCCTTCATCGACAGCTCGTCAGGCGCAGCTGCGCATCAGCATCAGCAAGAGCGCGGTTCCCACAAGGGAGATCGCAATCGATCCAAAGCAACCAAGCCGATTAGAGAAGAATACGAACATCCTGCTTTCCGTAGCCCGTGGCCCGCTCAGTGACTCATCGCATAGAGCAGGATGTCGATGCCGACGGCATACGCATCCGGCGAGAACTGGTAGAAGTAGCCGCGATCCTCGCCCTCGCGCTCCCACGGATCGGGGAGATCCGTGTTGTGGACCATCACCACCATCAACCGGCCGTCTTGGTCGGCAATGCCGTAGGCGGCCGGCGGCGCGCCGTTTTCATTCCAGCGCTCAATGACGTCACCGCCCGTGCGGCGCCACGTGGCGATCGACGCCATCTGCGGCAGCTGCTTCACCGGGAACATCGTGCTCCAGATCGCATGGTCGTTCGGCGGCGTCAGGTTCAGGATCGGGAAGCGCGCCGGCGGCAGCACGCGCGCCATCTCTTCCTCGAACTGCTCGCGCGCCCAGGTGCCGTGATAGTCGGACACCAGCAGGAAGCCGCCTTTGAGCAGGTAGTCCTGCAGCCGCTGCACTTCGTTGCGGTTGAAGCGTAGCGTGCCGGCGTCCTCCATGAAGATGAACGGGCACTGAAACAGCGCATCGTCCGTCAGCCGCACCACCACGGCATCGGGGTCGCTGCCGCCTTCGCCGTCATCGGCCATCTTCACCTGGATCTTGGTGAGCTCGGCGATGCGGACGCTGAAGTTGATGTCGGCGCCGGGATAGTCGGTGGCCCAGCCCTGTTTCTCACGATGATCGCTGGTGAACATCACGCGGCAGAAGTTGAAGCCGCCGCCGAAGCTGGTCGCGGTGGGGAAGCGCGGCGGGGTGCGTCCGCCGTAGCCGCCCACCCAGATTTGTGCGGTCACGGTGGTGGCGGCGATGACCATCGCGATGAGCGTGCCGAGCGCCAGCCGGCGGGTTCGCATCGACTCTAAATTACAGCTTTTTCACCAGATTTCTGGGGTTTTGACCTCAACTGTCACAGCGCCGGTTCTTTCGCTTTACTTTCGTTCTATGGTCGCTATAATGGCGAAAGTTTAGCGAAATTACGTACTGGCAGAGGTGATCATGGCCGCCCGTGCCGCTGTAGAAGCCCTTCTCCGCGAGAAAAAACTCGATCGCACGCTCACCTCTACGTTGCCCGAACGTCCGGGCGAAGACGCTGTGTCGCCAGTGGGTTCCGATGCGCTGAATCGCGCCCTCGCCGGTGGCGTGCCGCGCGGCCAGGTTTCGGAAGTGGTGGGGCCGGCTTCGTCCGGGCGCACGAGCGTGGCATGGGCTGCGCTCGCTGCCGCGTCGCGCCGCGGTGAATCGATTGCGCTCATCGACACGTTCGATCGCTTCGATCCGCCGACAGCGCATGCCTGCGGCATCGATTTGTCGCGCCTGCTGTGGGTGCGGGGGCAGGCGGTTTCCAAAACCGCCGCGGCGATTGATCCGGCGTGGCTGCCTGGCGTGCGTGCGGTGAACGGCCCCGGCACGTTCCTCGAGCGCGTCATCGATCGCGCCATTAAGTCGCTGAACCTGGTCGTGCAGTCGGGCGTGTGCACGCTGGTGGTGATCGATCTGATCGATGTGCCCGCCACGGCCCTGCGCCGGTTGCCGGCGTCTACGTGGTTCCGCATTGAGCGCGCCATCGAGGGCAGCGACACGGCGGTGATGATTCTCGCGGCGCAGCCGGTGGCGCGCAGCGCCGGCGGCCGTTCCATGGTCGTGGGCGGTGACACGCGCATCCAGTGGAGAGGCAGCCACGATCGCACGCGCCGGGTCATTGGTGTGTGCACGCGCGCCAGCATCAGCGCGGCCCGCTGCTCGCACGCGCAGGATGTGCCGCTCGCCACGACCGTCGTCAACGCGCTGACCTAGCAGCCATGTTCGCAGCCCTCTACGCGCCATCGGTGCCGGCGGCGGCGCTCGCCGGCGTCGCGCGCCAGTTCACGCCGCGCTTCGAGCACCTCGGCGCCGTCATCCTGCTGGATGCCGGCGGCCTGTCGCGCCTGTTCGGCACCGCCCAGCAATTAGGGGAGCACCTTCGCGATGCGCTATCGAAACTGTCTCCTGGTGACACGATTCCGCGTGTTGCAATTGCGTCAACGCAAACCGCGGCGGCCTTGCTGGCCCTCGGCAGCCCTGGCCTCACGGTGGTGATGCCGGGCAAGGAAGCGATCGTCCTCGCCCCGCTCAGCGTTGGCGTGCTCGATCAGTTTGAGAGACTGTCTGGTTCAGGCCTCCGGGCCTCCGGGCCTCCAGGCCTCCAGGCCTCCGAGCCCAGCGGCTGGCATCACCCCCGTCATACGCATCAGGCGAGCAGAGGCAAACGCCGCGCGCCAGACAATCGTGTGCTCGACATCCTGGGCAAGTGGGGGATTCGCACGCTGGGCGCGTTGTCGGCGTTGCCAGGTCCCGACATCCACGAGCGTCTCGGCGATCGCGGCGCCTATTGGCAGCAGCTCGCGCGCGGCATGGATGCGCGGCCAATGGTGCCGTGGGTGGATGACGTGCCGTTCGAGGTGTCGCTCGAGCTCGAGTGGCCAATCGAAGGCCTCGAGCCGCTGTCGTTCGTGCTGGCGCGGCTCCTCGAGCCGCTGGCCGAGCAGCTCGAGCGCGCCGATCGCGGCGCCGCGGCGATTTACACCTCGCTTCGTCTGACGACGAGGAGTGTCTTTACAAGGACGTTGCAGTTGCCGGCGCCGATGCGCGATCCCAAAACGCTGCGCACGCTGATCCTGCTGGATCTCGAATCCCACCCGCCCGATGCGCCGATCGACGTCGTCCGCGTCTTCATCGAGCCGACGCCGGCGCGCGTGCTGCAGTGGACGCTGCTGGCGCGCGCGCAACCCGCGCCCGAGCAGGTGACGACGCTTGTGGCACGGCTGACGGCGCTCATGGGGGAAGGACACGTGGGATCGCCCGGCCTGGTGGACACCTGGAAGCCTGGCGCATTCGAAATGCGTGAATTCCACGTGAATCACCCAATCGACAATCGGCCATCACCCAACAGTCACCCAATCAAGGAATCTTCCATCGCCGAATTGACGTCCGCCCTTCGACGATTCCGGTGCCCCGTGCCGACTCGTGTGGCGGTGCACGAAGGGCGTCCCGTACGGGTGCAGACCGATCGGCAGGGGTTCAGCAGCGGCGCCATCGTGCAGGCGGCCGGGCCGTGGCGGACCTCTGGAGAGTGGTGGGAGGAGACAGGCCAGCTGGCCAGCGGGCCGGCAGGCCAGCAGGGCGGATGGGATCGCGATGAGTGGGATGTCGCGATGCCGGACGGGACGATCTACCGATTGGTCGTCGAGCGTGAGGTGGGGCAGTGGTGTCTCGAGGGCGTTATTGATTAAAGCGCCACTGGCGTACGTGATCCGTGTATATCGAGCTGCATACCTCTTCGGCTTTCAGCTTTCTTCGCGCGGCCTCGCTTCCCGAGGCGCTCGTCGATCGAGCGGCGACGCTGGGCTATTCCGCCGCGGCGCTGATCGATCGCGACGGCGTGTCGGGTGCACCGCGCTTTCATAAGGCCGCGCTCGCCGCCGGCATCAAGCCGCTGATTGGGGCGGAGCTGACCATACGAAGTAGGAAGTCAGACGTGCGAAGTGAGAAGTTGGAAGAGAGAAGTGGGAAGCCAGCAACATTCTCACCGCACACTTCTCACTTCTCACTTCCGGTGTTGTGTGCCTCCCAGGACGGATGGCGGAATCTGTGCCGCCTGCTGTCGCGCATGAAACTGCGCGGCCCGAAGGGCGAAGGCGCACTGGCGATCCACGAGCTCGACGGCTTCACCACCGGGCTCATCGCCCTGCCCGGGCGGGCTCTGCTGCACGCCGAGCGGTTCGGCGTCGGCGGCCTGCTCGATCGCATTGTCGGCATCTTCGGCCGCGCCAGTACCTACGTGGAACTGCAGCGGCACCTGCAGCGCGACCAGGAAGACGACAACGACGCGCTGGCGTGCCTGGCGGAGGCGTTTCGCGTGCCGCTGGTGGCCACTGGCGGCGTAGCGTTTGCCACGCCCGAGGAACGCCCGCTGTTCGACGTGCTGACGTCGATTCGCGAGCACGTCACGGTGATGCGCGCGGGCCGCAGGCTGGCAGCCAATGCCGAGCGCTACTTCAAGCCGCCGGCGCAGATGGCACGGCTGTTTGCCGATCGCCCCGAGGCGGTGCGGGCGTCGGTGGCGCTGGCCGATCGGCTGCAGTTCTCGATGAGCGATCTCGGCTATCGCTTCCCGAAGTATCCCGTCCCGGGCGGCGAGACCGAGATGTCGTTCTTGCGCAAGATCACCGAGGTCGGCGCGCGCCACCGGTATCGCCCGTATCACGATCGCGCGCGTGCCCAGATCTCGCGCGAGCTCGACCTGATCGAGAAGCTCGATCTGGCCGGCTACTTCCTGATCGTCTGGGATATCGTCAATTACTGCCGGCAGCAGGACATCCTGGTGCAGGGCCGCGGCTCGGCGGCCAACAGCGCCGTGTGCTACAGCCTGGGCATCACCGCAGTCGATCCGGTCGGTATGGAGCTGCTGTTCGAGCGGTTCCTGTCGGAGGAGCGCGGCGAGTGGCCCGACATCGACCTCGATCTGCCGAGCGGCGACCGGCGCGAGAGCGTGATTCAGCACGTCTACGAGAAATACGGGCAGCACGGCGCGGCGATGACCGCCAACGTGATCACGTATCGCGGCAAGAGCGCGGCGCGCGACGTCGGCAAGGCGCTCGATCTCGACGCGGGGCAGGTCGATCGCCTGGCCAAGGTGATGCACCAGTTCGAGTACATCGATCCCGACGACACGCTGTCGAAGAAGCTGTCCGAGGTCGGCATGGCCGGCGACGAGCCGCGGGTCAAGCACTTCGCCGGCCTGTGGCGGCAGATGCAGGACCTGCCGCGGCATCTCGGCCAGCACTCGGGCGGCATGGTGGTGTGCCAGGGCGAGCTGTCGTCGGTGGTGCCGCTCGAAAACGCCAGCATGCCCGGCCGCGTGATTGTGCAGTGGGACAAGGAAGACTGCGCCGACATGGGATTGATCAAGGTCGACCTGCTCGGCCTCGGCATGATGGCCGTCCTGCAGGACACCTTGCGGCTGATTAATACCAGGGACCAGGGATCAGGGATCAGGGAGGATCAGGATCGGGCGAAGCAGCCCGAAGTCACCCTTGCCTCGCTTCCGCCAGATGATCCCGAGGTCTACGAAATGCTGCGTGCGGCGGACACCATTGGCGTGTTCCAGGTCGAATCGCGCGCGCAAATGGCGACGCTGCCGCGGCTGCGCCCGGAAAAATTCTACGACCTGGTCGTCGAGGTGGCGCTGATTCGACCGGGACCCATTGTCGGGCAGATGGTGCATCCCTATTTGAATCGCCGCGCCGGCCGCGAGCCGGTGTCGTACGACCATCCGCTGCTCGAGCCCATTCTCGAGCGCACGCTCGGCGTGCCGCTGTTCCAGGAACAGTTGCTGCGCATGGCGATGGTGGTGGCGGGCTTCACCGGCGGACAGGCCGAGGATCTGCGCCGCGCCATGGGCTTCAAGCGGTCCGAGAAGCGGATGAAGCAGCTCGAAGGCCTGCTGCGCGAGGGCATGGCCAGGCACGGCATCACCGGCGAGACCGCCGATCGCATCGTGCTGTCGATCACCTCGTTCGCGCTGTACGGTTTCCCGGAATCACACGCCGCCAGCTTCGCGCTGATCGCCTATGCGAGCGCCTACTTCAAGGCGCATTTCCCGGCGGCGTTCTACACCGCGCTGCTCAACAACCAGCCGATGGGGTTCTACCATCCCGCCACGCTGGTGAAGGACGCGCAACGCCGCGGCGTCCGCTTCAATCCGATCGACGTGCAGGTGTCGCACTGGGATTGCACGGTGGAGGCTGACGGCGCCGTGAGAGTGGGCATGCGCTATGTGCGAGGGCTGCGAGCGGAGATTGGAAAGGCGATCGCTGACACTTCTCACTTCTCACCTCCGACTTCTCATTTCGTGAAATGCCCCAAGTGCGGTTGTGATGACCCGCTGATGATAGAAGTCGAAACCGGGTGTTTTTGCAACGTCTGCTCGCATCAATGGACGCCGGCGCTCGTTCCAGCGGGGCGATTCAGATCAATCGACGATCTGGTGCGCCGCGTGCATGTGCGTCGCGATGAAATTGCGATGTTGGCCGAGATCGGCGCCTTGAATTCGCTTGGCCACGACCGCCGCTCGGCAATGTGGCAGGTCGAACGAGCCATACGTCCTGCGGGCGCGTTGTATGAAGACAGTAGCCGCTATTCAGTAGCCGGTAGCCAGTACCTGGTAGCCGGTAGGCAGCAAAGTCCGCTGGAGGAGATGACCATCTCAGAAAGATTGATTGCCGATTACACCGGCACCGGGCTCACCGTGGGGCCACACCCGCTGACGTTTCGGCGCCGCGAACTGGCGATGCGGGGCGTGATTCCGGCGCTGGACCTGCCACGCCAGCGGGCCGGGCGGCGAGTGCGGACGGCGGGAATGGTGATCACCCGGCAACGGCCGGGCACGGCCAAGGGCTTCGTCTTCCTCACGCTCGAGGACGAAACCGGGATCTCGAACATCATCATCCGGCCGGATCTCTACGCCGCCGATCGCCTCACCGTGGTGGAATCGTCGTTCCTGCTCGTCGAGGGCATTCTGCAGAACCAGGACGGCGTGACGTCAATCAAGGCGGAGCGGATGTCGAAGCTGGACGGCATGCCGGACGAAGCGGCTATTGACTCTCACGACTTCCATTGAGGCGCCACGAACACACGAGTCGTCCGCGGCGAGGCAGGCTAGAATTCCAGCGTGCGACTACTCGTCCTGCTGGCCATCACCGCGGCCGCGGCCGTCATGCTCTGGATGCGGCCCGTTGCCGCCCCGACCGCTGAATCGCCGACCTTCGCCTACGTGACCACCGCGCATCAGCAGGGTGTGGTCGGGTATCGCGATCCGGCCGGCGCGATCTCTCCGGACGGCAAGAAGTTCGCTTATACCGAGGGCCGATACATTCGCATTGTCCCGATTGGCGGCGGCACGCCTGTGTCGCTGCCGCCCGCCGACGGGCAGGTGCGTTTTCTCGAGTGGACGTCGAACGACACCGTCGTGCCGCGGCCGCGTGCCGCAATGTCTGCCCCCATGCGCGACGGCAACCAGGCCTGCGTCGTCGATCGCCGCCTGGTGATCCCCTGTGGTGGCGAGAAGCAGGCGCTCAATCCGGACGTGGATGTCTACGGACCGATTGCCTTCACTGCCAATCATGTCTACTTCGCCTCGCCGGCCGACAACGGCATGGTGGCGCTGTGGCAGGCCAACCTGCGTACGTGGGGCGCGCGGCGCATCACGTCGTTCTCCCGCGATGCCTACGCGCCGTCGGTGGCCGGCGATGGAACGGTGGTGTTCAAGGTGCAGTCCTATCGCACCCACCTCGCCGACGTGCCGGCCGAGGGCGGCAACACGCGACAGCTGACCACGTTTCAATCGGAGACGCCGTCGTATCACCCGTCACAGCCGCTCGTTGCGTTCACCTACGGCACATGGCGGCGCGTGCTTGATGACGGCAACTACCCCGACATCGCCCAGGAGATTGGCGTGGTGGACACCACCCGGCCGGTGCCGATCGAGAAGCCGATCGACGTCATCGCACAAAGCGAGTCCGAAGACCAGGCGATGGCGTGGTCGCCGAACGGCAAGTGGATCGCATACCACTCGCACAAAGAGATGTCCGACGATATTTGGCTGAGGCCGGTGGACCCGTCTGCCGCGGCCTTGGCGAAGGCGGGCGGCAGCCAACCCGACAGGCGCATGACATTTCTCGGACGAGGCGCTGAAGTTGGTTGGCCGCGGTGGTCGCCTGACGGTACGACCGTGGTGTTGAACGGCGCGCGCAAGAGCGACGGCGCGTCGGTGATCTACACGATTGGCATCAACCAGGACACCGGGCAGGTGACATCGGACATCAGGGAGATCGCCGTCGCCGGCATTGCCGGCGAGATGGGGCATGCGGAGTGGCTGCCCGACAGCCGGTCGATCGCCGCGGCCGCGAAGGAGGCGCCGGGCCGCCACGTGCTGTTCACGGTGCAGGCCGCCGGTGGTGCGGCGCGGGTCGTGCATCGCTACGCGAGCGAACACGACTTCTCGGGCCTGGGAATGTCCCCGGACGGGAAATCGCTCTCGTTTGTCGCCCCGGCCGCCGATGGCTACTATCAGATCTTCACGAAAGCCATCGACAGCAACAGCGCGCCCGTCCAGGTGACACGCGATCCGTCCCACAAGACCCAGCCGGCATGGTCGCCCGACAAGCGCAGGATCGCGTTCACGGTATGGAGCTACCACGCGACCTTCTGGTCGTTCGTGGACCGCTGAGCCGGTGGTGTCCCGGGTCAGTCGGTGCGACCGCGACGGCGGCGCGGGACCGCGCCGCCGCGATTATTTCGACGCCACGAACATGATCTCGACCACCAGGCCTTCCGAGCCCACGAGACCGGTCTTCAGGGTGGCGCGGGCGGGGAAATCCCTGCCGATCGCGGCGCGATAGGCGGTGTTCATCGCCTGGAAGTACGACGCGTCGCTGATGTAGACCTGCGCGTCGACGAGATCCGCAAAGCTGAACCCCGCCGCCTTCAACGTGCGCTCGATGCGCGCCAGCGTTTCGGTGGTCTGCGCTTCGACATTGCCCTTGTTGGTGGCGTTGTTGCCCAGCATGCCGGCGACGTAAAGGCGATTGCCGACCTTGATGGCGTTGCTCAGCGTCGCGCTCGGCTTGCCCGGCGTGCCGTCGGCCGCCGGCGTGGTGATCGCTTCCTTGTTGCCGCGGACCGCGGTCGGTGTCAACTCCACTTTGTACTGCGGACCGGGCAGCCCGACGATGACCGTCGCGCGCGCCGGCGGGTTCTTCGGGAAGTTCGGCACGTAGGCCTTGTTCATCTCGCCGAACGTCTGCACGTCGGTCAGATAGACCTTGTTCGCGACGATGTCGCTCATGGTGAAGCCGGCGGCTTTGAGGATCTCTTCCGTGTTGGCGAAGATCGTCTTGACCTGGGTGGTGACGTCGCCCTCGATTGGCGTGTTCGCCCTCGGGTCGCGCGACACCTGGCCCGAAATGAACAGCGTGTCGCCCGAGCGAATCGCGTGGCTGTAGGGGTTGGCCGTTGACCAGCCAGCGGGGTGAACGACGACACGCTCACCGCCGTCGGCCACGGCAATCACCGCGATTTCGATCAGCGCGTTGGGCGCCACGAAGTCAGCGACGACAGTGGTGCGCGTGGGCGGGTTCTTCGGCCAGCGCTGGCGCCACACCTCGGTCATCGCCGGGGCGTCGGTGGCGTTCTTGAGGTAAACCGTGGCGGCCACCACGTTGTCCAGGCTCGACCCGGCGGTTTTCAGGTTGGCCGCCAGGCTATCGAGCACGCCCATCGTCTGTTGTGTGACGTCGCCCTTGGTCGACAACGCACCCGAGACATAGATCAATCCATCGGCCTTTACGGCCGCGCTGAGCGGCGCGCTCCCGCTTCCCGGAAACACTTGACGCTGACCCTGCACGGCAACCCCCAGGCACGCGAATAGAACCAAACCAGTTGTAAAGCGTTGCACGGTTCACCTCTCTGGCGACAATGTATCATTTTCCATTGGGCGCGGATGCGCAGTGAGCGGACCCGATCGTCGTTGAGGAACGTGGCTGGCAGGCGTCATTGGGGTGATCCCTCAGGAAGGTGTCCGAAGCGTTGGTATTACCGAAGATTGAACGTAAGCAATCCAGGCTGCACGGTTACGGCGTGTTCGCGCTCGAGACCATCAACAAGAACAAGCGCATCATCGACTACGCCGGCGAACTCATCAATAACAAGCGGAGCGAATCGCGTGAGGACCGCTACCTGTCCAGGGGCTGCATCTGGGTGTTCCGCGTCAACCGCAACTGGAGCCGTGACGCGGCGGTGGGCGGCAACGTCGCCCGGTTCGTCAACCACTCGTGCAGGCCGAACTGCTGGATCGAGGTCGACCAGAAGACCAAGACGATCTGGATTCGGGCGGCCAAACAGATTCGCAAGGGCCAGGAGCTGGTCTACGACTACAACACGGATGGCGACAAGGCGATCCCGTGCAAGTGCCGGCCCAAGTGTAAGACCAAGCTATGAGACTGCTGGGCGGGGCGACGGCGAGCCTCTCGATCACGGTCGTCGCTGTGTCTTTGCACGCCCAGCAAGCGGCCCGACTGCCCGAAGACAAGTCGTCGAGGCACGCGTATTTCGTGGGGAGCCTGGACGATCCCCGCGACCGGCGGGAAGCTCGGGCCCGTCTTGCCGCGGCGGGCAAGGACAAGCCCGTCGCGATGAAGGCCGAGACGCGTGCAATCCTACTGGACGGTCTGCGTGGCGCCGCCGGCATGGGTGCGACCCAGATCGCCGCGGATTTAGGGGGTCGGGGCCATTTACCCGGGAATACCCCCAACCGGCTGCGGCCGGCCGGTGGACAGAGCCCAAGCAGTAGCGGTGAGAATGCGAAAAATGGTCCCGACCCCCTAATCCGGCTCGGCCGTTCGCTGGCGAACGGGGGGACGCGCGTCGAAACGCTACCGATCGACGATTACATTGCGCAGGTGCTCGCGGGTGAAGGACAGCCGAAGGCGGGCGACGCGGCGCAACAGGCGCTGGCGATCACCGCGCGCACGTTTGCGATGGCCAACCGTAACCGGCATCGGCGCGAGGGCTACGACCTGTGCGACACCACGCACTGCCAGGTGGTTCGCGCATCGACCGCGATCACCCGCCGCGCCGCGGCCGCGACCAGCGGGCGAGTGCTCGTGTATCGCGGCCAGCCGGCGTTCGTGTTCTACTCCGCCTGGTGCGGCGGCAAGTCGGAGCTGGCTTCGCAGGTGTGGCCGGGCGCGATCGACTACGCGTACGAGCCGGCGCAAGACGATGATGCCTGCCGCGATGAACCGGCGTGGACGAGCGAGGTGCGCGTCGCCGAGATTGTGCAGGCGCTACGCGTGGCCGGCCTGCGCGGGTCGCAATTGCGCGGCCTGCGCATCCTGACGCGCAATACGTCGGGTCGTGTTGCGCGGATGGCGGTTGAGGGGTTTACGCCGCCGGAGATCAGCGGCCACGACTTCCGCATGGCGGTTGGCCTGGTCGCCGGCTGGCAGTCGATCAAGAGCACCTCGTTCGAGCTGGATCGCACCGGCACCGGCTATCGATTCAGAGGCGCGGGGTTCGGTCACGGCGTCGGCTTGTGCGTGATCGGGGCCGGCCGCCGGGCGTCGAAGGGGGCGACCGCCGACGACATCCTCAAGTTCTATTTCCCGGGACTGACGGTTGGCGCCGTCAATGCGACGACCGTCCCCACGACGACCGCGGCCTCTGCCGCGCCGGTTCTCGCACCCCTGCCGGCCAACATCGCTCTCGCGCTGCCACTCAACGAAGAGGGCGAGCGTGCCGCGCTGGTGTCGCTGATCGCCCGCACGCGCGATGAGATCGTCGCGCTGACCGGCGTCACGCCGCCGCCCCGCGTGCGCGTGACGGTGCACGCCAACGTCGAGAGCTTTGGACGCACCACTGGACAGCCGTGGTGGGTTTCCGGCGCCACCGAAGGCGCGTCGATTGACCTGTTGCCGATCGCCACGCTGCGGGCACAGGGCCAGCTCGAACGCACGGTGCGCCACGAGCTGACGCACGTGCTGCTGGATGCCGCGCTCGCACAACGGCCGATGTGGGTGCGGGAAGGCGCGGCGGCGTACTTCGCGCGACCGCCTGGGGAGCGGCTGAAGAGCCCCGAGCGGGTCGCATGCCCCAGCGACAACGACTTTCTGCGGGCGTTGTCCGCCGGCGCCCAACGCGATGCGTATGCGCGCGCGGAGATGTGCTTTGCCCGCGGCATCGCGGATGGCAGGCGATGGGACCAGGTGCGCTAGTGGCGCCCCTGATCCGATTCGCTTGCCATCACCGACCTTAGAAGTTCACCTTCAGTCCGAATCGCACCACCCGCGGCGCCAGGATGCTGGTGACGAAATTGGCCTGCGCGAAATTCTGCCGGGTCTGCCGCGCCAGCACCGTCGCGGCATTCAGGAGATTGAAGGCGTCGACGTTGAACTGGATGCGGCGCTGCCCGAACAGCAAGCCCTTGTCAAAGTGCAGGTCGAGTTGGCTGAACGTGGGGTAGTGATCCGACCCCTGTGGCGCCGTCAGCACGGAAACGGTGCCGAGCTGGCCGGTGCGATTTGGCGAAAGAATGGTCCGATTGAACTGCAGACCATCGCGCAGGTTGTAGAACGCCGCCACCGACATGTTCCAGGGCAGCGCGTACATCCCCGACAGCTTGGCGGTCCAGCGCGGGCCGTTCAGGCCGCTTGAATCCGCGCCGTTCGTGAAGTCGAAGTTGGTCGGGTCGCTCGACGATGAGAAATCCGATGCCGTTTCATAGCCCAGGACCGTGTTGTTCAGCGTGAAGCTGCTGTTCATCAACCAGCGTTTGCTGAAGCGCTTGCGGAGCGTCACTTCGATACCGTTGTAGTCCCGTGAGCCCTGGGTGTTGCGCAGCACCGTGCCCGTCGGCAGTGGGAGGGCGCGCTGGTAGTAGGTGGCGGTGTAGCTTGGTTGCGAGCACGAGGTGTTGCCGCAGGCGGCGGTGAAGGTGACCGGGGTATAGGAGTCCGGCGTGGCGGCCCGCTGATTCTGCTGGAAGTTGTGATAGCGACGCCAGATGTAGCTGACGCCGACGGCGATATCGGCCATCAGCTCGTGATCGATGGTGGCGACAAACTCGTCGGTGATGTCGTTCTCGAGGTTCGGGTCGATGCGGTTCGGGGAGACCACCGATGCGGGATTGGCCGGATCGTAGTTGGCGGATGGCGTCGCGCGGAATCCGCGGGCGAAATCAATCTCGTTGCGAGTGACGAACAGGTCGCCGTTCAGGTCGTTCCAGAAATACGACAGCGTGGTCTGCCCGGTCGGGCTGATGCTGCCGGCGGTGTAGATGCCGAGACCGTAGTAGCGTGCGCCGCTGGCCTTCAGCACGGTCCGGCCGTTGCCGAACAAGTCGTAGGCGAGCGAGATCCGCGGCGCGACGTCGTTGTAGACCGCCTCGCCATCGGCGCCGGTAAACTGCACCGCCGGCAGCAGATCCGGCAGCAGCGGACTGGCGGCAATGCTGGCGGTCGTGGCACGGTCGTCCTGCCGGTCGTAGCGTATGCCGTAAGTCAGCGTCGCCCGCTTCACCTTGTAGGAGTCACTGAAGTAGGCGGAGTACTGCCACATCTCGCGGTTGGTATCTCCGTCGCGCGTGACATCCACCTCGTGGACGCCCGAGGAGCGGATGCGCGCCGTGACCCCGCCGCCGGTCTTGCTGATCGTCTGGTACGGCGTGCTGCGCCAGCGGACACCGAACTTGGTGGAGTGGTCGCCGCCCAGAAACGACGGCAGGAAGTAGTTGCCATCCATCCGCGCCTCGTAGGTGGGGCGAATGTTGTCGCTGAACGAACCGGAGCGGCTCAGCGTGTTGCCCTGGTCGACATGCAACAGGCGCTGAACCGTGGCCAGTTCGTCTTTGTGGAAGTTGAGCTGGAAGCCAGCGTTGTTATAACTGTATTCGCCTTCGACCATCAGGCGATTGCTGGCGACCCACTGATGTTCGATCTTGTAGTAGTTGGTCGGCCCCGTCTGGCGATTCGTTGACTCGATGCGAGTCGTCGGGCCGGCCCCACGCGCGTTACGGATCTTGTCGCCGCGGCTGTAGAGGAACGTGCTCTTGTGGCCGGGCGCCCATCCGTAATTGAGCTTCAGGTTCTGGTTGTTCAGGACCGTCAAGTCGGTTTCCAAGTCGTCGGCGTCGGTCGACCCGGCAGGCGCGCCGGCCTTGAGGAAGCCCAACACGCCGACCTTGATGCTCTGCCGGCTGACGGCGCCCCAGAACCACGCCTTGTCCCTGACAATCGGTCCGCCGGCTTCGACGCCGTATTCGATGACGTCCTTGAGGGGGTTGCCAGCGCCGCCGCCCTGGGCGATCACTTCGGCAGGGGCGTTCTTCGACTGAAACCGCTTGTTGGCATCGAACAGCCGCCCGGAGCCCTTGAACTTGTTGCCGCCACCCTTGGTCACAAAGTTGATGGCAACCCCGCTGGCCTCCTGCGACGCGTCGCCGCCGGCCGTCGTAATCTGAATTTCCTCGAACGAATCGAAGTCGAAATAGGTTGGCGACGAACCCGCGGCCATGTCGGTGATGGTGGCGCCGTCCAGGTTCCACTGCTGGTTGGAGGAGCTGCCGTGCGCGGCGAAGCTGGCCTGCTGACCGGAGATATTGCCGCCGACGTTCTGCACGCTCATCACCATGCCCGGCGTCTGCTCCAGGATCACCCACGGATCCCGTGCCGATGGAATGGACTCCAGCAACTCCTTGCCGAAGTTCGTGCCAAGCGTGTTCGACCGCACGTCGATGATGGGGCTTGCCCCGGTGACCGTGACGGTCTCCTCGACCGTGGACAATTCCAGCCGGCCGTTCACCTCGGCGTTGAACCCGGCCTGAATGCGCACGTCCGCGCGCACCATCCGCTTGAAACCGGGCAACTCGAACGTCACCGAATAGACACCAATCGGCAGGTTCGGGAATCGGAAGGCGCCGCTGGAAGCCGACACACCCGTCTGCGG
Source organism: Acidimicrobiia bacterium (assembly GCA_016871275.1). Lineage (GTDB taxonomy): Bacteria > Acidobacteriota > Vicinamibacteria > Vicinamibacterales > UBA2999 > 12-FULL-67-14b. Next base: position 21,256 of record VFZG01000041.1, read on the forward strand.
CTGCAGCAGGGCGGCGCCGGAAATGGTGACCGTGGCACCGGGGAGAACGGCGCCGGTGCCATCCGTTACCCGGCCAAGGATTTCTCCTGTCTGGGTCTGGCCGTACAGCGCGCCGGCCGTGCTCAACAACACGGCAAAGGCAAATACACACACACGTCGGAGCGGGGCGGTCATGAATCCTCCAGAGAACGGCAACCACAAAGCCGTAGTCAGCGGCCACCAGCATACGGCCATCCGGCGCTCAATTACAGCAATTCGACCCTGGATCCTGAAATGGAGCTTCCGCCCTGCCGATGGCGAGGCCCAGTCGGCCCTGGCTGGGTCAGGCGCGCGCCGAGCTCATCCTGGTGAGCGGCGCGTTCGAGGGCGTCGGCGCGTGCGATCGCGCCGGCCCTCACCAGCCTGGCCAGCGACTTCTCGAGCGTGACCGAACCGCCTTTGCGCGTGATGGTGATCTCCTGGGGGAGATGGTGCAGCACGTTCTTGCGAATGTGCCGCCGCGCGCCGAAGCCGACGCGCAACACTTCCACCGCAGGCACGCGGCCGCCGCCAATGTTCGGCACCAGCCACTGCCTGACAATCGCCGACACGGCCAGCGACACTTCCTGGCGAATCGTATTCTGGCGCCCGTCCGGAAACGAATCGCAGATGCGCGCGATCGAGCCGGCGACATCGGTGGTGTGCAGGCTGCTGAAGACCAGGTGGCCGGTCTCCGCCGCCGATCACGCACTGCGCATCGATTCCGGATCGCGCATCTCGCCGATCACCAGGATGTCCGGCGCCTGCCGGACGGCCGCGCTCGTGATGCAGGTTGACGCGAACCGACCCAGCGACGGCAGCCGTAACGACGCGTCGGCAATGCCGGTGGCGTGGAACTGTTTGGCGGCGTGAGGCGGCAGGAGCGGAAGCATCGACCCTGCGACCTCGTCGCCATCAAGCACCGCGCTGGCGATCGGCGACAGCCGCCCGTCCAGCCGGACCACTGGTGCGCTGCCCGCCACCAGCAGCAGATCGCTGCCGCGCCGCCTCACGACCTCGGCCAGCCAGTCTTCGACCTGCGATGGTCCGTCGCGGTGCGACGAACTCATGCCGGTCGCGTTCAGTTCGCCGATCAGGGCGTCGAGGTCGTCGGACGGCGTCACGTGGTGGGTGCCTCGGCGCCAAGTTGCCGGGTGCCGGGGCGACCCGGCCATATCTCCCCCGATCCACTTTCTGCATTGTGCCTGAACCCCCCGGCCTGCGGCCGGCGCCTGAAGTATCATCTGGCTATGTTGATCAAGAAGGCGCCGGATTTAAGTGAGTCGGAGGTGACTCCGAAGGCACTCTTCGTCAAGCGGCGGGAATTCATTGCCGCCGCCGGCGTGACGGCCGCGGCCGTCGCGACCAACGGACTGGGCCTGTTCGGCGGCAACGAAGAGGTGGCGGCGCAGAATCCGGACGCGCAGAAGCTCCCCAATCTCGTCAAGGGGCCCTTCGGCACCGACGAGAAGATGAACTCGTACAAAGACGTCACCACCTATAACAATTTCTACGAGTTCGGCACCCGCAAAGAGGATCCGGCCGCCTACGCGCACACCCTGCGCCCCCGGCCGTGGTCGGTGGTCGTGGAGGGGCAGTGCGGCAAGCCCGGTACCTACAACATCGAAGACATCATGAAATGGGCGCCGATCGAGGAGCGCATCTACCGCATGCGCTGCGTCGAAGCGTGGTCGATGGTGATCCCATGGGCCGGCTACCCGATGAGCAAGTTCCTCGAGCGCTTCCAGCCCACGTCGCGCGCGAAGTACGTCGAGTTCAGGACGCTGGTCGACACCAAGCAGATGCCGGGACAGACCGAACCGGCCTTGCCCTGGCCGTACCACGAGGGCCTGCGCATGGACGAAGCCATGCATCCGCTGACGCTGCTCGGCCTCGGCCTCTACGGCGAAGTGCTGCCAAACCAGAACGGCGCGCCGCTCCGGCTGGTCGTGCCGTGGAAATACGGCTTCAAGAGCATCAAGTCGATCGTGCGCGTGTCGTTCACCGAAACCGAGCCGGTCAACACCTGGAAGAAGATGCAGTCGGCGGAGTACGGCTTCTACGCCAACGTCAACCCGCAGGTCGATCACCCGCGCTGGTCGCAGGGCAGCGAACGGCGCCTCGGCGAGTTCTTCCGACGCAAGACGCTGATGTTCAACGGCTACGGCGATCGGGTGGCGTCTCTCTATGCTGGGATGGATCTGCGGAGGAATTACTGAGCGGGGATGAGGAATGAGGGATTAGGGACTAGGGATCAGTTGAATTCGACACAATGGCGGCGGCGGGTCTTCAAGCCCGTCGTCTGGCTGCTCTGCCTCGCGCCGCTGGCGTATCTGATCTACAGCCTCTCTCTCGATCTCGGCGCCAATCCAATCGAGACCGTCACCAACTTTACCGGGATCTGGACGCTGCGTTTCATCATGGTCACGCTCGCCGTCACGCCGCTGCGCTGGCTGACCGGCATCAATCAGCTCGTGAACTACCGGCGGCTGGTCGGCCTGTTTGCGTTCTTCTACGCCGCGCTGCACTTCATCGTCTATATTGTGACGACGTTCTTCATCGAAGGCTTCTCGAACTTCGATGCGCCGGGACTGGTGGCGGACCTGACGACGCGACCGTACATCATTGCGGGTTTCACGGCGTTCGTCCTGATGGTCCCGCTGGCGCTGACGTCAACCACCGGCTGGATCCGCCGCCTTGGGGGGAAGAATTGGAACCTGCTGCACCGGTTGATTTACATCACGGCCATGGCCGCGGTGTTGCACTACTACTGGAAGGTCAGCGTCAAGCTGGTGCCGGTGAATCCCCGCAACTATGGGATCCTGGTAGCGATTCTGCTCGGCTGGCGGCTGTGGCGTAGCGTTGCCCGCCGGCGGGCCTCTGAAGCGTAAGATGCCGGAGATGCAGCACGCGCCATCCTGAACCCGGATCGAATTGCAGAAGCGATACCATCCCCATCGTGACTTCGACGCCTAAACCCATCAACACCCCTGGCCAGGTTCTGTTTGCGAGCCTGATCGGTACCACGATCGAGTTTTTCGATTTCTACATCTACGCCACCGCCGCGGTGCTGGTCTTCCCGCGGCTGTTCTTCCCGGCCGCCGATCCCAATACCGCCACGCTCGCATCGCTGGCGACGTTCGCGATCGCCTTCATCGCGCGGCCGGTCGGCTCCATCGTCTTTGGACACTTCGGCGATCGCATCGGCCGCAAGGCCACCCTGGTGGCGGCGTTGCTGACGATGGGCCTGTCGACGGTGTTGATCGGTGTGTTGCCGACCTACGAGTCAATTGGAGTGGCGGCGCCGATCCTGTTGTCGATCTGCCGGTTCGGCCAGGGACTGGGCCTGGGCGGGGAGTGGGGCGGCGCGGTGCTGCTGGCCACCGAGAATGCGCCGCCGGGCAAGCGCGCCTGGTACGGCATGTTCCCGCAGCTCGGCGCGCCGTTCGGCTTCGTGCTGTCGGGCAGCACGTTCCTGCTGCTGTCCAGATGGCTCACCGACGAGCAGTTCTTCAGCTTCGGATGGCGCATCCCGTTCGTCTCCAGCATCGTGCTGGTGCTGGTGGGTCTGTACGTCCGCCTGACGATCACGGAGACGCCGATCTTCGCCGAGGCGGTGAAGAAGGATGCGGCCAAGGTGAAGGTCCCGGCGATCGCAGTGTTCAAGGACCATCCGAAAATGCTGATCCTCGGCACGATGATCTCCATCGTCGCCTATGCGCTGTTCTACATGATGTCGGTGTTCAGCCTGTCGTGGGGCGTCAGCGCGCTGGGTTATACCCGCAACGAGTTCCTGGTGATGCAGCTGTTCGCCATCCTGTTCTTCGCGGCGACGATTCCGTTCTCCGGGATCATGGCCGAGCACGGCCGCCGCCGGTTCATGATCTGGATGACGGCCGTCGCGATTGGCTTCGGCTTCGCCATGCCGCCGCTGTTCGAGTCGGGTACCACCGGCGCGGTGATCATGCTGTGTCTCGGCTTCGGGTTGACAGGCCTGGTGTACGGTCCGCTCGGCACGGTGCTGTCGGAGTTGTTCCCAACCCGGGTGCGCTACACGGGCAGCTCGATCGCGTTCAACGTGGCCGGCATCTTCGGGGCGTCGCTTGCGCCGTATGCGGCAACCTGGTTCGCGCAGAACTACGGCCTGCAGTTCGTCGGTTACTACCTGTCGGCCGTGTCGGCGTTGTCGTTGGTCGGCTTGCTGCTGACGCACGAAACGAAGGATACCGACCTCAATCACTGACGCTAACGCGCGCCGTCAGAGGCGCCGATAACGGAAAGGGTGGTCAGGACTCTTACGGTCGTGCTGGTGCTGATCCAGGCGCCGGCCGTCTTCGGACAGGCCGACCGGGCGCGCGTGATTGGCACGGTGATCGACGCATCCGGCGGCGCGTTGCCCGGTGTCAGCGTGACGCTGGCCGGCAGCGCCATTGCGCCGACGCCGGTCATTACCGACGAAGCGGGACGATATGTCACGCCGCTGGTGCCGCCGGGAACGTACAACGTCTCCTTCGAGCTTTCGGGATTCGAATCGCGACAGCGCACCGGCCTGGTGCTCGGCGCCGGCCAGACGGTGGTGCTCGATCAGCAACTGGCGCTCGCTCCACTGAGCGAAACCGTGGAGGTCACCGCCCCGGCGCCGGCCCCGCCGCGGCCGCCGAAGCCGCCACCGCCGCCGCGTCCGAAGTTCAAGCCGACGGGGGAACTGCTGGCGTCGGTGTGTGGTCCGCGCGAGCCGCCGCCCTTCAGCATTTCGATTGGCAAGGTGGTGTCGCATCGTGACGATCCGCGGCGGCAATTGCTCGGCCCCGGCGATCCGCTGCGCATCGACACCGGGAACACCACGGGGCTGATACCCGGGCAAACCTTCGCCGTCAGGCGCCGTTTCCAGACCGGCGATCGCAACGCGGCCCGCAACCTCCAGACGTTTGGCGAGCAGTCGGTGGCGCTCATCCAGATCACGGACGTCAGCGACACGTCGGCGTCGGCGCTGGTGGTCTACGCGTGCGGCGAAATCGTGGCGGGCGATTCGGTTGAGCCGTATGTGGCGCAGCCGGCCTCGTTCGTCGTGGCGCCGGGTGACCCGAATTTCGACCAGCCGGCGAAGATCGCGTTTGGGGAGTTCGATCGCAACGCCGGCGCGACCGGCCAGATGATGGTGATCGATCGCGGGCTGATGCAGGGGATTCAGCGCGGCCAGCAGGTGACCATCTTCCGGCGCCGCGACGCCGCGAGTCCTCGCAACGTTGTCGGCAGCGGCGTGATTGTTGCGGTGCGTCCTGACTCGGCGACCCTGCGAATTGACCGGGCCGTGGACGCCGTCATGATCGGCGACCTGGCCGCGCCCCACAAATAGTGACGTTGCAGCAGGCCGCTTTGCGGGCGGCCTGCGCATGAGTCACGCGTTCCGTCGTGTTACTTGGGCGGCAACGTGCCGCCTTCGGCGAGGATCTTCATGTTGTTGATGGCGCCGGTGAACATCGCGGTGCGGGACGCCTTGTCCTTCTCGCGCGCGGCATCATCGGGCAGCATCGAATTGTCGTACATCAGCGTGTAAACGATCTTCGACGTCTTCGGCGTCACGGGACGTACTTCAAGCGTGCCGTGATACAGGTTGTAGGGACGGCCTTCGCGCGGCGTCTGGGTGTAGGTGTACGAGAACTCCGACTTCCCGACCAGCACTTCGTTGGCGATCGATCGCACCGAGCCGACTTCGCCTTCCACGCCCGACAGCATGGTGCAGCCCTTTGCGATCGGCAGCCACTCCGAGATCGCGCAGTACTTGCCAATGCGCGCCCACACGTCGGCGGCGGGACGATCGACGGCGATTTCCAGCGGGATGGTGGTGTAGGTGGGTTTGGCGACGACGACGCTCACGGGGGCGGCGGGCGCGGCGGCTCCCGGCGTCTGCGCGCCGACGGTGGTAGCGATGCACGAGAAGGCGGCGGTCACGGTGAACCGAGTAACGTAGGTCAGCATCATTCCTCCGGCCGTAAGTCTACAGAATCCCGTGACGTTCCGTTAGACTCTCGTGATGCGTCCGCGAATGGTGGCCGTGTGGTGCGCGATGGCGCTGATCGCCTCGCTTCCGGCGCTGACCAGCGGCCAGTTGCGGCGTGCGGCCCGGCCGAGTCTGGAAGGCACCTGGAATTCCGCGACCGTGACGCCGCTCGAGCGTCCGGCGGCGCTGAAGGACAAGCCGTTCTTCACACCACAGGAAGCGGCCGCCTACGAGCGTGAGTTTGCCGAGCGAAACGCCGAGCCCACGCCGGAACAGCTCGCGAAGAGCAAGGGTACCGGCACCTACAACGTGTTTTACCGCGAATGGGGCACGCGCGTGGTGAAGACGCTGCGCACGTCGATCATCACCGAGCCGGCCGATGGCCGGATTCCGCCCCTCACACCAGCGGCGGAGCAGTTCCGGCGAGGGCGGCTGGCGCGATTGAGGCTGGCGGAGAATCCCGAAGATCTCGGGCTGCAGGACCAATGCCTGGCGTTTCTGACGGCGGGTCCGCCGATGCTGCCGTATTCCTACAACAGCAACTACCAGATCGTGCAGACCGGCAAGACCATCCTGGTGCACGCCGAGATGATTCACGACGCGCGGATCATCTACCTGGATGGCCGCCCGCACGCGCCGGCGAACCGACGGTCGTCGCTCGGTGATTCGATCGGGCGCTGGGAAGGCGACACCCTGGTGGTGGACACCACGAATTTCAGCGATGCCATCGGCTACTACGGCGATGCCGGCGGCAACTTCGGCTGGGATCGCCACCTGCATTTGATCGAGCGGTTCCGGCTGCTCGATCCCGACACGCTGCTGTATCAATTCGAGGTCGACAATCCCACCGCCTACACGCGTCCGTGGAAAGGCGAGCTGACGCTGGCGCGCTCGAACGAGCGCGTCTATGAGTTTGCCTGTCACGAAGGCAACTACTCGCTGGAGAACATGCTGCGCGGCTACCGGGCGTCGGAGCGAAAACGCTGACGGAAAGCGCTCACGGACGTCGCAGCGCGGAAAAGATTCGTTGAAAGGCCCTATCGAAGCTGTGCTACGATGAATCTCTTGTCACCGTG
>VFZG01000042.1 GCA_016871275.1 Acidimicrobiia bacterium
CCGTGGCGCCCGCTGGCACCCCGTGCGGACTGTGCTGGTTCTTCAGCGTGTCGTAGATGCCCCAGGCGACGCCGGCGGCGCCGATGATCGCGCTGGTGCTGAGAAAGCCCTTGTGACCGGTGAGAAACTTGGTGGCGCGGCGTGCCCGCTTGCGGCCCGAGCGGCCGAGCGTACCGCTCAGCACAATCGACAGCCAATCAGCCGGGTTGTTCAACACTGGATTGGTCCCTCCGATGCATTCGCCACGGCCGTCGCCTCCTGGAGTTCCACCGGTATTTACGAATGATCAATATCGATTATTCAATTACATCTGCTCTGCCGGGGACTTGATTGCGACCGGCTTCGGCGGCTCAGGCGTCCAGTCCTCGCCGGGATTGATGAAGCGGTTGGTCTCGAGCTTGTACTGCTTATCGTACAACTGGCGGTAGCGTCCATCGCGGGCCAGCAGCTCGTCGTGGCTGCCCTGCTCGACGATCTCGCCGTGCTCCATCACCAGGATCTGGTCGGCGCTGCGGATGGTCGACAGGCGGTGTGCAATCACGAACGTGGTGCGGCCGGTGCGCAGCTGCTTGAGGCCGTCCTGGATCATCTCCTCGCTCTCGCTGTCGAGGCTCGAGGTCGCTTCGTCCAGAATCAGCACCTTCGGTGACGCCAGGATGGCGCGCGCGATCGACACGCGCTGCCGCTGGCCGCCGCTCAGCTTGATGCCGCGCTCGCCGACAATCGTGTCGTAGCCGTTCGGGAACTGGCGGATGAACTCTTCGCAGTGCGCCAGCCGCGCGGCGTGTTTGATCTCGTCGACTGTCGCCCCTGGGCGCGCGTAGCCGATGTTCTTTGCGACGGTGCCGTCGAACAGGAAGTTCTCCTGCAGCACCGCGGCCAGTTGCTCGCGGTAGTCGCGCAGCGGAATGTCGCTCAGATCCGTGCCGTCCACCAGCACCTTGCCTTTCATCGGCCGGTTGAACGCCATCACCAGGCTGATCAGCGTGCTCTTGCCGGATCCGCTCGATCCCACCAGGGCGGTGGTCGTGCCGGGAAGCGCCTGGAAGGTGACGTTCTTCAGCACCGGCACGCCGGGGTGGTACTCGAACCACACCTCATCGAACCTGATGGCGCCGCGAATCTCGCCGAGCGGCGGCTTGCCGGCGTCGGCCTCGTCTTCGGTCTGCATCTGCATGATCTCGCGGATGCGATCGAGACCGGCAAACGCTTCGGTGATCTGCGTGCCGATGCTGGCGATCGAGATCATCGGCGCCGCCAGCAGGCCGATGAAGAAGATGTACATCACGAAGTCGCCGAGCGTCATGCGACCGGCAAGAATGGCGTTGCCGCCCATCCAGATCATCACCACGCCGACCACGCCGATGATCACCGTGCTGCCGGAGGTGGTGGCCGACACACCGGTCATCGACTGCGCGATATTGCGGAACAGGCGGTGCGCGCCGTGGGTGAAGACGATCTCTTCACGCTTCTCCGCGGCATAACTCTTGACAATGCGAATGCCGCCGAGCGCCTCGGTGAGGCGGCCGGTGACTTCCGCCTGGATCTTGCCGCGCTCGCGAAACAACGGCCGCAACCGCTGGAACGCGTAGGCCATGCCGCCGCCGAACAGCGCGAGTACGATCGCCGTGACCAGCGTCATGCGCCAGTTCAAGTACAGCAGCACGGCGAGACTGATGGCCGCAGTGACCAAGCCGCCCACCAGCGACACCAGGCCGGTGCCAACCAGGTTGCGAATGCCCTCGGCGTCGCTCATGATGCGCGACAGCAGCACGCCGGACTGCGTCGAATCGAAATAGCGGACCGGCAGCCGCATGATCTTCGCCTGCACCCGCTTGCGCATGTCGGTAATGGCGCGCTGGGCGGCGACGCCGAGGATTTGCGACAGGCCGAAGCTGGTCAGCGCCTGCACGATGGTAGCCGCGACCGCCGCCAGCGCGATCGGTACCAGCAGGTCGTGACGGCCCTTACCAATCACGTCGTCGATCACGTACTTCGACAACGCCGGCAGCACGATGCCTGAGAGCCGGCTGGCCATCATCAGCGACAGGCCAATCGCCAGCCGCTGCCGATGCACCCACAGCAGTTCGCGGAACTCTCGCCACGCCGCCCGGGAATCGATCTTCTTCCTGGCGGGGGGCGTCGGCGTCGCGCCCGCCACGCCGTCCGACGACCGTCCACCGCTCGCGCGTTCTGCCCGTCTCATGCTCGGCGCTCCCGATCTCATGAGGGCCATGGTGCTTGGCTGCCTGGGTGCTGGATAGTCACGGTGCTAGTTCAACGCGTTGGGAACGGCCAGGGTGAACGGCGCAATGCGCGCCTCGAAGGCGTCGCCACCCGGCGTGACCATGGTGTACTCCCCGTGCATGGTGCCCACCGGGGTCTTGAGATGACAGTAGCTGTTGTAGGTGTAGAACGTGCCCGGCGTCAGCACCGGCTGTTCGCCGATGACCCCGTCGCCTCGAACTTCTTCCGCTTCGCCGTCGCTGTTGGTGATCACCCAGTGACGGCTGAGTAGTTGCGCGGTCTCGCCGCCGACATTCGAGATGCGGATGAAATAGGCAAACCAGTATTCGCTCTCACGTGGAGAGCTCCGCTCCGGCAGGTACTTGGTGGTGACCTGCACGCGGATGCCGTTGGTCGTCGCGTCACTCACAATATTGATTATCCCTCGGGGTGCAGGCTGGGGGCTACGGCCGCGTTCAGTCCAGGTGTCCGCGCTCCGAGTCGCCCATCGCCACGCGCGCGTGCGGGAAGTACTCGGGCCATCGCCGCGTCACCGTCTCGGCCACGTCGGGCCGGCACGACACCTCTTTGGGATACCACGGCTTCATCCGCGCATCGATGACGACGGGCGGCTCATAGGTAATGTGATGCCGGACGACGCGCTGGGATGCAGCGTGGATGTCGGCCGCCGGTTCGAAGCGTGTGAAGGTGGTCCACAGGAGATTCATGTCGCTGCGCGTGGCCCGGGCCGGCTCATCGCTGACCACCACCAGGGGCCAGCCGGCGAAGGCCGGATGCGCAGCAATCCGCGCCGGCGCGTCGCGATCGTCTGCAAACGGCCTCGCGCCGACCACCAGACAGCCACCGCAGTAGACACGGACATCGGTGACGTCGGATGGCGGCGGCACGGGCGGGGCGAAGCGGCGTGGCAACTCGCGGATCGGATCGCCGAGCCCCAGCCACACACCCTTCGAGCCTTCGTTCACCACCGGCCCGGTGTAGTCGAGCGTGTCCATCGACAGGTTCGAAAATACGTAGAGGTCGGTCTGCGGGTTGGTGCGGGCGAGCACGTGCTCCAGCATGGCACGAAAGTCCTTCAGGTCCACTCGCCGATCGGTCAGGAACAGGAATTTCGTGAGCGATAACTGCCCTTCGCCGAGAATGCGGAACGCGCTGGCCATGGCCTCGCGCCGGTAACGCTGCTTGACGACCGCGGCGCCGAGCGAGTGATAGCCGGTTTCGCCGTACGACCAGAGTTGCTCGACCGCCGGCATGACCAGCGGGAACAATGGCGACAGCAACTCCTGTAACAGGTCGCCAATGTAAACGTCTTCCTGCCGCGGCTTCCCCACGACCGTCGCGGGATATATCGCGTCCTTGCGGTGGGCGATCTGCCGGACGTCGAACACCGGGTAGTCGTGCTGCAGGGAATAGTAGCCGTAATGATCACCGAACGGCCCCTCGGGCCGGCGCACCTGCGGCGCGACCTGCCCCATCAAGGCGAACTCGGCGTTCGCAATCAGCGGATGCGGATGGCCGTTCGGCGCCGTAACCAGCGCCAGCCGCTCGCCGGCAATCAGCGAGGCCAGCATGAGCTCGGGCAGGTTTTCCGGCAGCGGCGCAATCGCCGACAGAATCAACGCCGGCGGGCCGCCCAGGAACACCGTCAGCGGCAGCGCTTCGTTGCGCGCCTCCGCTCGAGCATAGTGAAAACCGCCGCCTTTGCCGATCTGCCAGTGCATGCCGGTCGACTTACGGTCATGCACCTGCATGCGATACATGCCGAGGTTGCTGACCCCCACGGAGCCGCGCGAAGCCGGGTGGCCCGACTTGTCGGGATGCTGCGTGTAGACGAGCGGGAATGTCACAAACGGCCCGCCATCGTCCGGCCAGGACGTGATTGCCGGCAGTCGATCGAGCCGCACGTCACCGGTCACGACCTCACGGACAGGTCCCGTCGCCACACGGTGCATCCCGACCTTCAGCAGGTCGAACCCGAGGTCGCGCGCGCCCCACAGCTTGGCCGGCGTGGGTGGCAGCAGCGTCTCCGCCAGGTGCACGATGCGCTTGATGAGGGCCAGTGGCCGTGTGCCGAAGGCCAACTCGGCACGACGCGGCGTGCCGAACAGGTTGGTGACGAGGGGAAAGTGGGCACCCTTGACGTTGCTGAAGAGCAACGCCGGACCGCCGGCAGCGATCACACGCCGGTGGATCTCCGCGGCTTCCTGGTTGGGATCGATGGGCGCGGTGATCTCGACCAGATCGCGGTCGCGGCGCAGTTGATCGATGAACGTGCGCAGATCAGAAAAGATCAACGAATCACTCCCGTCTCACGCACCGTCCTGCCACCAACCATCGTCATCACACTCCGGATGCCGGCGATCGCCGCTGGGCCGGCGGTGAAGATGTCCGCCGACAGCACCGACGGATCCGCAACCATCCCGGCCGCGATCTGCCCTTTCTCTTCCTCGCTGAACCCGGCGAACGCCGCCGCAGTGGTGCATCAACCGCATCGCCTCCTCCGCCGTCAGGCATTGGTGGGTCGATCTATCGTACACCGCGGCTCTCACCGCCACGAACCCGGTGTCGAGTCCGGGCGCCAGGGCCATCGACACGCCGGCCGCCGGCCGCTGCAGCACCACGATGCCAAGTCCCTGATTTGCGGAAACAGGCGAGCGGGGATCGTCACCGGCCCTTCGATGCGCAGGCGCTTGGCTCGCCAGACGTGCGCCGTGCCCAGCCGTGCAATCGCGCCCACGTGCTCCTCCAGGACATCCGGGGTCGACGGGTGAACCGACAACGGATCCTCGCGGCCATAGGCCCATCCAACCACCATCGACATGCGCGAGATGTCGGCACTGCCAAAATCGACGCTCATGCCCCTGTCATTGATCCGCGGCGTCGGCTGCGGCGGAAAGAACGGCCGGCTACCGTTGTGCCCCTCCCCCGGCTGCGGGTGGGCCTGCGAAACAACGTCACGCGGATTGCCGGCGCGGCGCACGCCGCCGAGAGAGCCACCACGGCCACAGCGGCCACCAGCACCGCAGGCGGCACCAGGGCCGCAGCAGACACAGACCGCGCAGCGGGCAGGGACGTCACAGACATCAAAAAGCGAAATAGATGAAGTTCAGTGCGGTCTGACTGCGCATCACCAGGATCACCGCGAACATCACGCCACACGCCACCGCCTGCGCGACCGGTGCCGACACCTCGAGGCGAACGAACTCTTCGCAGACGTCATGGATCCACAACGGCAGCGAATACAACAGCGTCAGGCCACACAGATAGAGACCGGCATCGCGATCCAGTGCGGTCGACGCAGCGGGGCTGAGCTGGAAGTCGGCCAGCAATTGCTGCATCTCGGTCTCGCGGAACATCAACCACCCGACGCACGTCAGCGCGAACATGGCGAGCATCCGAAGCGGGCGCAGCATCGCCGGCATTCGAACGGCGCTGAATCCTCTGGCGAGCACCAGCAACAGCCCGTGGTACGCGCCCCACAGCACGTAGTTCCAGCTGGCGCCATGCCAGATGCCTGATGCGAGAAACGTCATCATCAGGTTGGCGCCCACGCGCCACGGCCCCCTGCGCGACCCACCGAGCGGAATGTAGACATAGTCACGGAACCACGTGGACAACGAGATGTTCCATCGATGCCAGAAGTCCGCCGGACCTGCCGCCAGGTAGGGGCGCTCGAAGTTCTTGATCAAATCGAAGCCGTAGCACTTCGCGACGCCGCGCGCGATGTCCGTATAGGCCGAGAAGTCGGCATAGATTTGAATGGCAAACGCGAACACGCCGGCCCAGAGCACGTAGAAATCCGGCTGCTGCAGGGCGAACACCTTGTTGGCAATGACGCCGACGTTGTCGGCAATCACCAGTTTCTTGAAGAAGCCCCAGACGATCAGCACCGTGGCGCCACGCACCGCCGCCACGTCGAACCGGCGCTCCTGCTCCACCTGCGGCAGCAAATTGGTGGCGCGCATGATGGGGCCGGCCACCAGGTGCGGGAAGAACGACACGAACGCGGCCACATCAATGAAGTTCGTGCGCGCCGGCGCGTGCCCGCGATAGACGTCGATGGTGTAGCTCATCGACTGGAAGGTGTAGAACGAGATGCCGGCCGGCAAGGCGAGCCCCAACACCAGCGGCGACATGTGCCAGCCGAGCGCGGCGCCCGCGGCGGCGACGTTCGCAACGAAGAAGTCGAAGTACTTGTAGAAGCCGAGTAAGCCGAGGTTCGCGGCCAGGCTCGACCAGAGCCACGCCTTGCGGCGGGGATCAGGAGTCGGGGCGCGGGGTGCAAGGATCGGGGAGCGGCGGGCGGGGGCCAGCTCGAAAATGCGACGGGCCGCCCAGTAGTCGACCAACGTCGTCACGCACAGCAGCACCGGCCACCACGGATGGACCCACCCGTAGAACAGGTAGCTGCCGACCAGCAGCAACACGTTCTGCGCCCGCAGCGGCAACCGCCAGTAGGCGATCAGCATGATCGCGAAGAACGCGATGAAGTCGAGGCTGTGGAAGATCACTGCAGGAAGCGCGCATGCCGCTCGGCAAAGCGCTCGGTGTAGCGCACCTTGCCGGCCGAGTTGAGGTGATCGCCGTCGGCGTAGGCCGACAACGGCTGATCGGGGTCGCCCCAATCATCATGGAAGTAGGCGCCGCGTGACTCGAGGTAGGCCCGCAGCGCGGCGGTGTACGCCTTCAGCGCATCGGACTGTGGCGGCGGGCCGTCGGCGGCCGGGCGCCGCTGCACGCGAATGAATGCCAGCCGAATGCCGGCCTCGTCTGCCAGGCGAATGATCTCGGGCAGCAGCGAGTTCTCAACGGTCGACGCAACATCGAGCGCCGCGCCGCTGCCCTGTGCCAGATCGGACGCCGCGAAGCCGCGCAGCCGCTCCAGGGCGAACACCTCGGTGTTGATGGCGGCGGCCAGCGCGGCCGGATCGCCGCTCACCACCTCCGCCGGAGCGCGAACCACCAGCGGCTCGAGCCACAGGCGCGTGCGATCGTACTGATACACGCGGCGCGCCACCCGGTACACGTCCGAGAACGCGCCGAAACGGTTCGCCGACAGCACGCGATCGAGCTCCGGCTCCATATCCTTCGCCACGCGATCGAGCACGCCCGGCGTCACCTGCACCTGGGTGGTCAGCTGATCGTCGCGGAAGAAGAAGATCGCGCCGCGCATTTCGTTCAGTTGGTTGCGCGCCACCAGGTTCTTGAACGCCAAATACCAGTACGCCACCGGACTGCCGGGATGAAACAGCCCCACCACCCGGGTCCTGGTCAGCCGCGTCAGCTGCAACGGATCGATGCGGATGCCGGCCATCGAATCGCCGATCACCGCGTAGTGCGGCTGAATCGCGCGCACGTTGTCGGCCGCCTCCTGGTCGAACGGCTCGCGCGGCCGCGGCGTCTCAACGGTCGGCAGATAGCTGTCGCGCACATCCGCGCCGGGCAGCGCGCCGTTGAGGATGCGCAACCCGAGCGGGATGAGGAATGTACCGGCCAGTACGATCGCGAGAGACTGGACCGGGCCTGCCACTTAGCTTCTGGTCAGCTTGCGATACTTGATGCGGTGCGGCTGATCGGCCTCGGCGCCGAGGCGCCGCTTCCGGTCGGCTTCGTAGTCCTGGTAATTGCCTTCGAACCACACCGTGCGGCTGTCGCCCTCAAACGCCAGGATGTGGGTGGCAATGCGATCGAGGAACCAGCGATCGTGGCTGATGACCACGGCGCAGCCGGCGTAGTTGAGCAGCGCTTCCTCGAGCGCGCGCAGCGTCTCGACGTCCAGGTCGTTGGTCGGCTCGTCCAGCAGCAGCAGATTGCTGCCCTGCCGCAGCAGCTTGGCCAGGTGAACGCGGTTGCGCTCGCCGCCCGACAGCGTGCCGACCTTGCGCTGCTGCTGGCCGCCCTTGAAGTTGAACCACGACACGTAGGCGCGAGACGCCACTTTCTTCTTGCCCATCTCGAGCTCGTCCACCCCGCCGGTGATCTCGTCGAACACGCTCTTGCCGGGATCGAGCTCGCGCGACTGATCGACGTAGCCGACCTGCACCGTGTCGCCGAGCCGCAGCGTGCCGGCGTCGGGCTTCTCCTGACCCGTCAGTAGCTTGAACGTCGTCGTCTTACCGGCGCCGTTCGGACCAATCACGCCAACGATGCCGCTGCGCGGCAACGTGAACGTCAGGTCGTCGAACAGCACCATGTCGCCATAGGCCTTCTTCAACCCGCGGGCTTCCACCACGATGTCGCCCAGTCGCGGCCCCGGCGGAATGTAGATCTCCACCGTATCGAGCTTCTGCGCCGAGTCCTCCGCCAGCAGCTGCTCGTAGGCAGTGAGGCGCGCCTTGCCCTTGGCCTGGCGGGCGCGCGGCGACATGCGGATCCAGTCCAGCTCGCGCTGCAGCGCGCGCTGCTTGCGGCTCTCGGCCTTTTCCTCCTGCTGCAGGCGCGCCTGCTTCTGCTCCAGCCATCCGGAGTAGTTGCCCTCGTACGGAATGCCGTGCCCGCGATCGAGCTCGAGAATCCAGCCGGCCACGTTGTCGAGGAAGTAGCGATCGTGGGTGATCGCCACCACGGTGCCCTGATATTCCTTCAGGAACCGCTCCAGCCACGCCACCGACTCGGCATCGAGGTGGTTGGTCGGTTCGTCGAGCAGCAGCAGATCGGGCGACAACAGCAACAGCCGGCACAACGCCACTCGACGGCGCTCACCGCCCGACAGCGTGGTGACGTCGGCATCCGGCGGGGGCAGGCGCAGCGCGTCCATCGCCAGGTCGAGACGCGAATCCAGATCCCAGGCGTTGGTCGCGTCGATGCGATCCTGCAGGGCGGCCTGTTGCTCGAGGGTCTTGTCCATCTCCTCGGGCGACATGTCCTCGCCAAGCCTCATGTTGATGGCGTCGTACTTGTCGAGGAGCGCCTTGATTTCGGCGACGCCCTCTTCGACATTGCCGCGGACGTCCTTGTCCGGATTGAGCTGGGGTTCCTGCGCGAGGTAGCCGACGCTGACGCCCTGGCCGACGAACGCTTCACCGATATAGGCGTCTTCGACGCCGGCCATGATCTTCAGCAGCGTGGACTTGCCGGCGCCGTTCAAGCCGAGCACGCCGATCTTGGCGCCCGGCAGGAACGACAGCCAGATATCTTTGAGGACCTGGGAATCGGGCGGATAAATCTTCCCGAGCCCTTTCATGACATAGACGAATTGCGGCATGAACTGTCGATGATATCAGGCCGTCAGGCCACCAGACCTCCGGGCATCCAGCAAACTGTTCGGCAGGCCCGGAGGCCCGGCGGCTTATTCCGGCTTCAACGTCACCAGCGTGTAGCGCTCCATGTTGAAGTACTTCTGGAACATCTGCTTGATGTTGTCCTGCGTCAGCCGCTCGGTGCGTTCGCTGCGGCGCGCAATGCCGGCCGGATCCCACCCATACTGGTGCACGGTCTGCATCGAGCCCATCCAGTACGAATTCTGCTTCGCATTGGTCTCGAGCTCGCGGCGCTCCAGTTCCTTCACCTTGGCCAGGTCGTCGGCGCTGGGGCCTTCGGCTTTCAGGCGTTCGATCTCCTTCAGCGTCGCGGCGACCAGCTTGTCGACGTTGTCGGGTGAGCTGCCGAAATTGATGCCAATCGCGCCGTAGCCCTTGATTGGCGGCGTGTTGCTGAACCCGGCCGACACGCCGTAAGTGCCGCCGAGTTCCTCGCGCAGGATCTCGCGAAGGCGGATGCTCAGCACCGACGTCGCGGCCCGCAGGCGATGCATTTCGAACTCATCGAAGCCGGGATCCGCAAAGAACGTCAACACGGTCTGGCTGGCCGGCTCCTTGCCCTTCTTGACTTCCTCCTTCACCACCGCCGCCGGGAACCTGATGCCCATGTCGCGCGCGGCGGCGGTCTTCTTGCCGGTCGACGGCAACGAGGCCACCCATTTCTCGAGCAGCGGCGTGATCTCATCCACCGTGAACGCGCCGACGAAGAAATAGGTGAAGTCGGCGGCGTTGGCGAACCGCGCGCCATAGAACGACCGCATGGTGTCGAGGCTGACATGGTTGACGTCGGTCAGCGTCAGCGGCTGTGACGTGTAGTGATTGGAGCTATTGACCTGTTCAACCTTGTCGCCGAACACCGCCCGCGGGTTCTGATCGCGGTTCTGCAGCGACGGCGCAATCCGGCGCGTCAGCAAATCGAGCACGTCAGGCGTCATGTTCGGCGCCGTGTGCGCCAGGTAGTTCAACTGCAGTGCGGTCTCGAGATCCTTGGGCGTGCTGGAGCCGTTGATGCCCTGCGTGTAGGCGCCGATCGACGGCTGCGCGCCGGCAATCTTTCCGGACAGCATCTTGCTCAGATCCACCGGGTTCAAGCCGCCGATGCCGCCCACCCCGACCATGGCGGTTGACAGGCTCGCGCTCTTGAAGTCGTTCTCGCTCGCCAGCGACACGCCACCCGGCGCGTAGGCCTGGAACATGATCTGGTCGTTCTTGAAGTCGGTGGGCTTCAGCCACACGTCGACGCCGTTCGACAGCGTCAGGACCGTCGCGCCGATCTCCGGCACGGTGCGGCGTGCGGACACCGTCCCAGGCGCCGGCGGCTTCTCCACCAGCTCGCGGCCGGCGGTCGCTTCCGCCCATCGCTCGACCGGCGCGCTGAGGGCGCGCTCCATCGCGGCACGCATCGTCTCGGCCGTCGGCGGCGGCGCGTTCTTCGTCTCCGGCGCCACGCCCAGCACGACACGGTTGTCGTCGGTGATGAATTCCCTGGCCAGCGCCGCAACTTCTTCGGCGGTCACCGATGGCAGGTAGGTCGCCGCAATCCGGTATTCGAACGCCATGCCGGGAATGGGTTCCTGCTCGAGAAAGTGGCGCACGTACTCGTTTGCGTAGCTGCTGCTCTCGGAGGTCTCGCGCTCCTTGTAGGCGCGCTCGTAGCCGGCCAGCAGCGCCGCCCTGGCGCGGTGCAACTCATCCACGCTGAAACCGTACTGCTGCATGCGCCTGGCTTCCTGCATCAGCGCGCCCAGCCCCTCGGTGATCTTGCCCTCCGGCACCATCGCTTCGATTCCGAACATCTCCAGCGTGCGGCCAATGCCGCTGGTGCCGGCCGATGCCCCCAGGAATGGCGCGTTGGGGCGGCGCGCGATGTCGCGCAGGCGCAGGTTCAACATCTGCGAAACGAGGTTCTCGACCAGCGTCTTGCGGTAGCCGCGCACGGTGTTGTCGTGCTCGGCCTTGCCCTTGAAGAGCACCGACACCGACCAGCCCTGCGCTTCGGGATCCGTCGACATGTTGATCAACGTGTCCTGGTGCGCCGGCACGCGGGTGTCGACGTTGGCGACCGTGCCCTTGGCCGCGGGAATCGGCGCGAAGTGCTTGGTGATCAGCTTCTCGGCGTCCGCCACGGGAAGGTCACCAACCACGACCACTGCCATGCGATCCGGGCGGTACCACTTCTGGTAGTACGACAGCAGCAGCTCGCGACTGGCGTTCTGCAGCACCTCAGGCAATCCGATCGGCAGGCGCTCCGCATATCGCGAGCCCTGGAAGATCACCGGCAGCTGCTTGTCCGTCAGGCGCGAGCCCGCTCCGAGGCGGCCGCGCCACTCTTCCAGTACGACGCCGCGTTCCTTGTCGACCTCGGCGGGCAACAGCGACATGCCGGCGGCGAAGTCGCGCAGCACGAGCATGCCGCGATCGACGTAGCCGTCGCGATCGGTCGGAATTTCGAGCATGTAGATGGTTTCGTCGAACGACGTCGAGGCGTTGACGTGCGGGCCGAAGCGCGCGCCGATGGATTCGAGGAACGACACCAGCTCGCCGGGCTTGAAGTGCTCGGTGCCGTTGAAGGCCATGTGCTCGAGGAAGTGCGCGAGCCCGCGCTGGTTGGGGTCTTCCTGGATCGAGGCGGCATCCACGGCGAGGCGCATGGCCACGCGGCCGGCGGGACGCTTGTTCTCGCGAATGAAGTAGCGAATGCCGTTCGCCAGCTTGCCGGTCTTGACGGCCGGGTCGATGGGCAGCGTGCGATCGAGCCCCAGCTCTGGCGGAACAGCGGCTTGCGGCGCCGCCACCTGCGCGTCGGGCGCGCTGGCCCTGAGCCACGTCGAAGGGGCGGCGACGGCCAGGGCAGAAATCGTGACGGCACACAGCAGGCGGCGAATCATCAGCACTCCTCGAACTGACAGCATACTATTCGGCCATGCGACTACCGATTAAACGTCTGGATCCGGCCATCGGCTTGCCGGTGCCCGCCACGGGCCGGTCGGCCGGCTTCGACCTCGCCGCCGCGGCCGACATGGAGATTCCGCCTCGCAGCATCAGGCTGGTGGGGACGGGCCTGGTGATCGCCGTTCCCGAGGGCCACTTTCTGGGGATCTTTGCCCGCAGCAGCACACCACTGAAAAAGGGGCTGATGGTGGCCAACGGCGTCGGCGTGATCGATGCCGACTATTGCGGGCCCGGCGATGAGATCAAGATCCAGGTGCTCAACATCACCGATGCGCCGGTGACGGTGACGCGCGGCGATCGCCTGGCGCAGGGCATCGTGCTGCCCTGCCCGCGCGTCGAGTGGGACGAGGTCTCTGACATCGCCGCGTCGACCCGCGGAGGATTCGGGTCGACGGGGCGGTGAATTGACCATTCGGCATGCGTCGTATCTTGCACATCGACATGGACGCCTTCTATGCGTCCGTGGAGCAACGCGACAACCCGTCGTTGCGCGGCCGGCCGGTCGCGGTGGGAGGCGATCCGACAGAGCGTGGCGTGGTGGCGGCGGCGAGCTACGAGGCGCGCACGTTCGGCGTGCGCTCGGCGATCCCCATGTCGCGCGCGGTGCGGTTGTGCCCGTCGCTCGTCATCGTCCGGCCGGACTTTCAGAAGTACCGGTCGATCTCGACGCAGATCTTCGATATCTACCGAGAGGTGACGCCGCTGGTTGAGCCGCTGTCGCTGGACGAGGCGTATCTCGACGTGACAGAGAATGCCTGGCAGGAGCCGCTCGGGGTGAACGTCGCGAAGCGGTTGAAGGCGCGCATCAAGGAGGCCACCAACCTCACCGCGTCCGCGGGCGTGGCGCCGAACAAGTTCCTCGCCAAGGTTGCTTCCGGCTGGAAGAAACCGGACGGCCTGACCGTCATCGCCCCGGAGCGCGTGGAGAAGTTCCTGCAGGGGCTGCCGGTCGACGCGTTGTGGGGTGTGGGCCCCGTCACCGCCGAGCGGCTGCGCGCCCACGGCATCAGCAAATTGACCGACATGCGATCGAGGCCGGTCGATGAGCTGACCGACATCGTCGGCAGCCACGCCCAGTGGCTGATCGACCTGGCGCACGGGCGCGACGAGCGTGCCGTAGAGCCGAATCGACCGTCGAAGTCCGCCGGCGCGGAAGAGACCTACGCCACCGATCTGTCGTCGCTGGCAGCCATCAGGCGCGAGATCGATCAGCTCGCCCGCGGCGTCGCCGAGTGGCTCGAGCGGAAGAACATCAAGGCGCGCACGGTGACGATCAAGGTGCGCTACTCGGACTTCACCACGATCACCCGGAGTCAGAGCGCTGCCACGTATACCAACAACGCCGACGACATTGCGGCACGGGCAATCAAGCTGCTGGACAAGACCGAGGCCGGCGCCAGGGCGGTGCGCCTGCTCGGCGTCAGCACGCACAACTTCGAGCGGGATCGGGATCACACCGAGGCGAACGCCGAGGGCCGGCTGCCCTTCTGAGACCGTAGCGCGCGCTGCTCGCGGGGATTGCCGCACGGGTCGGGACGCGGGAAACCGCGTCGAGCGCCGGCGCCGAGGTGCTCTGGATTGCCGGGCGCGACCGACTCGAGGGGCGCGGACTGGATTTGTCGAAACCGCATCGAGTGAGACCGATTGCACGCGCGATTCCGCTCCAGCGAAGCCGCCCATCGGAATCGCGCGTCGCAGCGAAGCCCGCGACGTGTTCCGGGCGGAGTCGCGCAATCGGTCGAGGGAGATGCGGTTTCCCGCGGCCCGAGAGGACGACGGCGAAGCCGTCATCCGTGGAGGTCGTGACCGGCAATCCAGAGTATTAGCGGCGCGTGGCTGACACGGCAAACAGCCGGTCCGGCTGAAGCCGGACGCCACGAGCGAAGGTTACGGTCGGACCACCGTGACCTTTCTCAGTTCCACGCGCTGCACCGGCTCTTCGCCGTTGAGCGCTACCGCCTCAATCTTCTCCACCACGTCCATCCCGCTCTCGACCTTGCCGAACGCCGAGTAGGCCTTGTCGAGCGCGTCGGCGCGCGCCGTGACGATGAAGAACGACGTGCTCGCCGAATCAGGATCCGCCAGCCGCGCCATGGACAGGATGCCTTTGTCGTGCAACGTGTCGTTGAACTCGGCCTTCATCTGCCGGACATGCTTCTGCTGCGTTTCGGTGAGCGGTCCGCGCGTCGGCAGGTGCCCCGACTGGATCACGAAACCCTTCACGACGCGATGGAAGCTCATGCCGTCGTACAGGCCCGACTGCGCCAGCCGCAGGAAGTTGCGCACGTGGTTCGGCGCCTTATCGGGGGTGAACGACACGGTGATCTCGCCCAGCGACGTGTCGAGCACGGCACGGTAGCGAGATAACTCCTCGATGCTCTCCGTGGAGAACGGCTCCGGCACGTCGGCCGGCTTGTCGCGAATGCTGACCTTGCGGACGACCACGCGATCGACCGCCAATCCGTCGCCATCAACCGCGGTTTCGGAGATCTTTCGCGCGACCAGCATGCCTTCCACGACGCGCGCAAAAATCGTGTAGCGGCCGTCGATACCCGGCTGGTCGGTCACCGCAATGAAGAACTGCGTACCGGCGCTGTCGGGCTTGCCGGTAATGGTAGTGGCCGATACCGCTCCGCGTGTCTGCTGTTCGTCGTTGATCTCCGGCTTCAGGAGATTGAGGCCGCCGCTGCCGTACTTCCCGCGGGCGGCGGGATCCCTGGTGACCGGGTCGCCGCCCTGGATGATCCCGTACTTGATCATCCGGAAGAAGGTGGTGCCGTCGTATTGACCCGACTCGGCGGTCTTGATGAACAACGCCACGTGCGTCGGCGCCTTGGACGACAGCAGATCCAGGACGATCGTCCCGGCGCTGGTGTCGAGCACCGCCTGCTTGCCCGTCGCCTCTCCGGGCTGCGGCTGGGCAGCCGCGCCAGCCGGGCATAACAACATTGCAAGGATTGCGACTCGTTCCAGCATTACATCCCTCGCTCTGTTCGTTCGCTCCACGAGCGGTCACCGCCGCGCCAGACCCCAATCTTATCCCGCGACTCGCCACACCATCGTCGGCCGGCGCCAGCGGCGCGAGCTGGTTCAAGTGCCTGCCCCCCGGAACAGCAAATCGACCCGGTCGTGACGTCAGAGTTCGTTCCTGTTGTGCCATGTCCGGCGCGCAAGAACACCGGCGAATCGTCGCCGATCCCTAATCCCTCATTCCTCATCCCTCATCCCTGCTCAGTCTCTCCCCCTCACCCTGTTCAGCTTCCTCATCGACTGGCTTGCGGTCTTGAAATTCCGCTTGGCGTTGATCTCGGCGCGGGCGTGCTTGCGCTCGTTGAGCGCCTGCACTTCGTGCTGCAGCTTGAGATAGCCCTCAAGGCGTGAGGCATCGAGTTGCCCCTCCTCGACCGCCTGCGCAACCGCGCAGCGCGGCTCGCCCTGGTGGCGGCAATTGGTGAAGTGGCATCCCCGCCCGAGTTCGACGATGTCGTCGAACGTGTCGAGAGCGGCGTCGGACTGCGTCCAGAGCTGCAGCTCACGCATGCCCGGCGTGTCCACGAGCAGGCCGCGACGATGGGGCAGGACGATCAAGTGGCGATGGCGGGTGGTGTGACGGCCGCGCGAATCGCGCGCGCGCACCTCGCGCGTCTTCAACATTTCCTCGCCCATCAGCGCGTTGACCAGGGTGGACTTCCCCACGCCCGACGAGCCCAGCAAAGCGCCGGTCCTGCCCGGACCCAGGTAGCTGTCGATTACCTCGACTCCCGTGCGCGCCCGGGCGCTGACGGCGTGCACGGGCATCCCCGCCGCCAAGCCGCGAATCTCGTCCAGGTCGTCAGACAGATGCTGGGCGACGTCTGCCTTGTTGAGAATCACTACGGGCTTGGCGCCGCTTTCGTGGGCCAGCAGCAGGTATCGCTCCAGGCGGCGCGGGTTGTAGTCGCCGTCCAGGCCCATGACCAGGAAGACGGTGTCGATGTTGGACGCGACGACCTGTTCCTCGGTGATCTCGCCGGCCACTTTGCGCGAGAACCTGCTGCGGCGCGGCAGCACGGCTTCGATGGTCGCGGTGGCCTCGCCGGCCGTCGGCCGGATGGCCACCCAGTCACCGACCGCCGACAACTGCTCCTTGCGGACCGCTTCGTGGCGGAGCCGGCCGGCATGTTGGGCCTGCAGCTCACCCGACTCGGCGTAGAGCCGGTAGATGTAGTTGAACTCGATCGCCACGCGCGCCGGGACCAGGCCGTCTCGCGCAAACGGCGCAAACGCCGCCGCCCACCTGTCGTCCCATCCCAGATCGTGCAAGGCAAACACTGACGCTAGGATAGGCCACCACGGGCAAAGGAGCCAGGCACCTGAGGGCGAATGTCGCGGCAGACGGGAATATCAACTGGACAGTTCATCCAGAAATTGCCCGGCGCGCGTAATGAACTCGGGCGACCACGCGTGATCGCCCTCGAATGGATGCGGCGTGGCCCGGGCGCCGGTGTCGCGCAACACCTGGAGATCCTTTTCAAACTGATCGGCGCTGTACAACTTATCGTTGGAGCCGCGCCCCAGCAAGATCGGCGGAAGGCCGGCGGCCAGCGGCGCGACGTCCGGGGCCACATCACCCGCCAGCGCGATGATGCCGTCGCACGGGCGCTGCACGAACGCCGCGGCACGATACGCCATCGCCACGCCCTGCGAGAACCCGGCATAGATCAGCGGCCGGGGCAGGCCGAACTCTTCGGCGACGGCCGCAAGCACGGCGCCGACGTACGCAATGTTGTCGGCAATCGCCAGCTCGCGATCTTCCCTGGTCATCCAGCTCGCAATCACCGCGTAGTGCGCGCGGTTGTAGAAGCGATTCAGGGCCTGGATGCTGACCAGGCCAACCGGCCTCGCTCCGGCAATCTGGCGAAGCACCTCGAGGTGGCTCAGCGCATTGCCTTGATACTCGTGGAAACCAACCAGTGTCGACCGGCTATGTTCTGGAATCTCAACGAGATACCGGCCATGTGTTGTCGTGGGAATGGTTCGGCTCTGCAAGACTCGGCCTTTCGGGAATGCTATAACGAATCATGCTCTACCCCGCCGAGGGCGCGCCGCCTCTCAATGCGCTCTTCGTCTTCGCGCACGGCGCCGGCGCCGGCGAGGCTCATCCGTGGATGACCAGCTACGCCAACGGCCTCGCCGTGCGAGGCATTGCCGTCGTCACCTTCAACTTCCCGTACATGGAGCAGAAGCGAAAGACACCCGATCGAGCGCCGGTGCTGGAGGAGGCGTTTCGCCGCGCGGTGGACGCCGCCATTGTCAGCGCCGGGATCAAGTCGCCCAGGCTCTTCATCGGCGGCAAGTCGATGGGCGGACGCATCGCGACGCAGATCGCCAACGCCCTCGGGACCAACGGTGTGATCGCCTTCGGGTACCCGCTGGCGCCGCCGCGCAGCAGGCGGACCGGCGATCGCGTCACGCATCTCAAGCAACTCACGGTGCCGACGTTGATCGTCCAGGGCACGCGCGACCCGTTCGGCGGGCCCGACGAGGTCAAGGACGCGGTGTTCGACGGCGATGCCAGGCCGCCGATTGAAGTCCGGCCCGTTCACGGCGGCGATCACTCGTTTGCCGTGTTGAAGTCGAGCGGCCGCGATCAGGGCCAGGTGCACGCCGAGATCCTCGATGCGGTCGCGGCCTGGATCGCCGCGCGCTCGCTGTGACACCCGCCTGCCCGTTCAATCCCCGACTGGCTTGTAGCCGTCGTGGAGCTTGACGGCTTTGCCCTTCTTCGACATGCGCAGGTTGAGCATCTCCACGAATACCGAGAAGCCCATCGCGAAGTAGACATAGCCCTTCGGAATGTGCGCGCCGAAGCCTTCGGCGACCAGCGAGAAGCCAATCAGCAGCAGGAAGCTCAACGCCAGCACCTTCACCGTCGGATGCTGGTCGACGAACGCGCTGACCGGCCGCGCCGCAAACATCATGATCGCCACCGCGATGATGACGGCCGCCACCATCACCGACAAGTCATCGGCCATGCCGACAGCGGTGATCACGGAGTCGAGCGAAAAGACGATGTCGAGGAGCATGATCTGGGTGATCACCGCTGCGAACGTCGGCGCGACGCGCGCGCTGAGGTGCCCTTCCTGTCCTTCGAGCTTCTCGTGAATTTCACGGGTCGCCTTGAACAGCAGGAACAGGCCGCCGACGATCAGAATCAGGTCGCGGCCGGAAATCGACCGCTCGAGAATCGTGAACAACGGCTGCGTGAGCCGGACGATCCAGGCGATGGACATCAACAGGACGATGCGCATGCCCATCGCTGCCAGCAGGCCCATCCGGCGGGCCCGTTCCTGGTCGGCCGCGGGTAACTTCCCGGCCAGGATCGAGATGAAGATTACGTTGTCGATGCCGAGCACGACCTCGAGCACCGTCAGCGTGACCAGGGCAATCAGACCATCGGCGGTGAGAAACGCGTCGAAGCTCATTCAGGCATCAGCAACCGCCGCACCGGCCGTCCACCGATGATGTGCTGCTCCACAATTTCGTTGACGTCGGTTTCCGTGACCTTGCCGTACCACACGTTGTCGGGATACACGACCACGCTCGGGCCTTTTTCGCATTGATCCAGGCAGCCGGCCTTGTTGGCGCGGACGCGCGTGACGCCGCGCTCGGCCAGGGACTTCTTGAACGCCTTCTGCAGCGCCTCGGAGCCGGCCGGATCGCACGACCCGCGCGGATGTCCCGCCTCGCGGCGGTTGCAGCAGATGAACAGGTGTTTGTCGAACGGAGGCATCAGTCGATCGCGAGCTCAGGGCGCCCCTTCAGGCCTCCCCACGTCTCGGGATCCTGCCAGAGCAGCGCCCAGAAGTAGCGCGCCACGTCCGGCTGGGGAAACTTCGTCGACAGTTCTTTCACGGCCTTGTCGAGCGTCGCGTCATCCGGCTTCTTGGGTTCCTCGTCCTTGATCAGGCCGTCGTCGTGCGCGATGCCGAGGAGATCGAGAAACGCGCCCATCATCGGGCGCTGGTGCTCGAGGTGATACGAGATCAGCAGCCGGGCGGCCAGCAGGTCCGACACCTGCGCGAGCGCGGCCAGGTGCTTCGCCTTCTTGTCGTGCGGCAGCGAAATCACGCTCTTCGGCCGGAATTTTATCTGTCGGGCAATGAGGGCGACGGCTTCGGCTTGCTCGAGTGCGGCCTGCTCATCAGACCAGAACGACCTGGCGGCAGAGGTGCGCAGCTCGGTGGGCATCTGGCGCCACATCCGCGCCGGGCGAATCTCCTCGACGGTCGTCATAAGTGCTCACAGTGTACTGCAAGAATTGCAACACTTTCGGGGGGTGTGGGGTCAGTCCCCGTTACAATCGCCGCATGGGTGCTCAGGCGAACTTTTTCGATCAGGTGACGCAGTACTTCAACGAGGCGGCGCGGTTCACCACCTATGCGCCGGGACTGCTCGAGCAGATTCGTGTCTGCAACAGCGTCTACCGATTCGATTTCCCGCTCCGCCGCGGCGACACCATCGAAGTCATCCATGCCTGGCGCGTCGAGCACAGCCACCACAAGCTGCCGGTCAAGGGCGGGATTCGCTACAGCCCAGACGTCTACGAGGAAGAAGTGATGGCGCTGGCGGCGCTCATGACCTACAAGTGCGCCATCGTCGACGTGCCGTTCGGCGGCGCCAAGGGCGGCATCAAGATCGAGCCGACGCACTACTCCACCGACGAGCTCGAGCGCATTACCCGCCGCTACGCGCACGAGCTGACGAAGAAGAACTTCCTCGGCCCGGGCATTGACGTGCCGGCGCCGGACTACGGCACCGGCGAACGCGAGATGGCGTGGATGGCCGACACCTATGCGGCGCTCAATCCTGGCCAGCTCGACGCGATCGGCTGCGTCACCGGCAAGCCCGTCACGCAGGGCGGCGTGCGCGGCCGCAAGGAGGCGACCGGCCGCGGCCTCTACTTCGCCCTCCGCGAAGCGTGCAACGAACCCGACGAGATGAAGCGGCTCGGCCTGTCCACGGGCCTCGACGGCAAGCGCATCGTCGTCCAGGGCCTCGGCAACGTCGGCTACCACGCCGCCAAGTTCTGCCGGGAAGGCGGCGGCATCCTGATCGCGATCGCGGAGCGTGAAGGCGCGATCATGAACCTGAAGGGCCTCAACGAAGACGAGGTCTTCACCCATCGCAAGGCCACCGGATCGATCCTCAACTTCCCTGGCGCCACCAACATCGAGTCCACCGCGGCGGCGCTCGAACTGGAATGCGACGTGCTGCTGCCGGCGGCGCTCGAGAGCGTCTTCACCCGCGAGAACGCGCCGCGCATCAAGGCGAAGATCATCCTCGAGGGCGCCAACGGTCCGACGACCCCGGAGGCCGATCCGATCTTCCGCGACAAAGGGATGCTGGTCATCCCCGACATCTACTGCAACGCCGGCGGCGTCACGGTGTCGTACTTCGAGTGGCTCAAGAACCTGTCGCACGTGCGGTTCGGCCGCATGCAGAAGCGCCACGAGCAGGCCAACGAGCTGGCGATGCTCAAGGCGATCGAGGACGCGACCGGCCGCCGGTTCAGCGACGCCGAACGGGCGGCGATTGCCAAGGGCCCCGATGAACAGGATCTGGTGAACTCGGGCCTTGAAGAGACAATGATCGCGGCGTTTCACGATCTGCTGAAGACGCAGCGGGAGACGAACGGCATTCCCGATCTGCGGATCGCGGCCTTCGTCAACGCGATCCACAAAGTGGCGCGCAGCTACTCGGAGCTTGGAATCTTCCCGTGACGACGCGGGGGACCGAAATGAGCGGTCCTTGATTCTCCGTGGGGCTCGCTGTAGTGTTCGCGCAACTGTCAGTTGGCGCGCGCTGTTGCCGGTTTCACCTGGAGGTTGGCATGTTGTGGCGATTCGCAGTCGCGGTCGTAAGCGTCCTCGTCCTCGCATCCCCCCTGCTGGCTCAGCAAGGCACCGCGGAAGTCCGAGGCAGAGTCATCGATCAACAAGGCGCCGTGCTGCCCGGCGTCACCGTCGTCGTTCGACATCAGGAAAGCGGGTTGTTCAGGGAATCGGTGACCGGCGCCGACGGCACGTTCCTGATGAGCGGCATGACGCCGGGCGTGTACGAAGTCACCGCCGAGTTGCAGGGCTTCAAGCGGTACTCTCAGCGGGACGTGCGGCTCGAAGTCGGGCGCACCGCGCAGGTCGAGCTGAAGTTCGAAGTCGGCGGATTGACCGAGGCTGTGACCGTGTCCGCGGAAGCGCCGCTGGTCGACACGACATCGCAGGAAATCGGCGGACGCATCAGCTCGCAGGAGTTCGTCGATACCCCGTCGTTCAATCGCAACTTCGCCGGCTATCTGGGCATGCTGCCTGGGGTGGTGGCGACCATCTCGGCGACGACCTTCGGCGCCGACTCGATCAGCGTCGCCGGACAGAACGTGCGCAACGTCAACTACACGATGGACGGATCGAACAACAACGACACCTTCAACGGCGGCAACGGCGGCGCGCAGGCGCGCGTGCCGGTAGAAGCGGTGCAGGAGTTCCAGCTGCTCAGCAGCCAGTTCGACGCCGAGTACGGCATGACCTCGGGCGGCATCGTCAACTCGGTGTCCAAGCAGGGCACCAACCGGCTGCGGGGCTCAGCGTTCCTGTTCTTCCAGGACGAGAAGATGACGGCGCTCGAGTACTTCGCCGCGAAGGAAGGACTCGAAAAGGCGCCGTCCGAGCAGCAGCAGTGGGGCGGCGTGCTCGGCGGTCCGATTGTGCGTGACAAGGCGCACTTCTTCGGCAGCCTGGAGCGGGTGTCGCTCGACGCCTCGGTCACGACCAACATCCCGACGCGGCCGGACCTCAACCGCGCCGACGTCGAGATCTCGCGCGTCTGGAACACCTACCTGCGCGCCGACCATCAGCTGAACACCGCCAACACCTGGGGGTTCCGGTGGCTGCGCGAAACCTCTCCGCAGCCGCTGCAGATCCAGGCCACCAACCACACGCCGACGCGGCACGAGGCGGAGACGGACATCGACTGGACAATGGTGGGCAACCTGACGTCGGTGATTGGCTCATCACGCGTCAACACCTTCCGGATCTCGGCCGTGAAGGAAGACGTGTTCTTCGGCAACCCGAAGTTCAACGGCGGCGCGTCCCAGGATTCGCTGCTGCCGCAGCTGAACTTCCTGTCGTTCCAGGACCAGCAGAGCTCGCGCGCCAGCCGCCGGCTCGATGTCGCCTACGGCGCCGATAACGTCTTCGCCTGGTTCGTGCCTGGCAAGGGCGGCGATCACGATCTCAAGGTCGGCGTGAACTACCTGTACTCCACGCTGCGAGTGCAAGACAACGGCAACCAGAACGGCACCTTCACGATGAACACCGACGTGCCGTTCGATCGGGCCAATCCGAGAACCTATCCCGAACGGCTGAGCGTGCGGGTTGGCGCGGTCAACTTCCTGATGAAAGGCCACTTCATTGGCCTGTTCGCGCAGAATCACTGGAAGCTGACCAACCAGCTGACCATCAACCTCGGCGCGCGCTACGACCTCGAGATTCTGCCCACGCCCAACCGGGACAACCCGTTGTTTGCGAGCGATCCGGACGGCTACCCGATGGATCGCAACAACGTGTCGCCGCGGCTGGGGTTTGCGTACTCGTTGGACGGCGGCCGCTCGGCGATTCGCGGCGGCGCCGGCATCTTCTACCAGCGCACCTCGTACACCTTCCTGACGAACATGTTCTCCGCCGGGCGCTTCTCGAATTCGTTCGTCTTGCAGTTCCCGACCAACAACTTCGATCCTGGTCCGCGCCAGGGCGCGTTGCCGACCAATCCCTACCTGATCAACGGACCGACCGTGAATCGCGCCTTGCTGAACGCGGAATTCCCTGCGGGCACGCGCGTCCGCAACGGCGGCACCGTGCGCTTCGACAATCCGGATCGCGTCAACATGTATGCGCGGACCTACAGCCTCGGCTACGAACGGCAGCTCGGGTCGGCGCTGGGCCTGTCGGTGGATGTCATCCGTTCAGAACAACGGAACCAGTACGTGCTCAAGGAGCTCAATCCGCTGCTGCGGTCCGGCACGCTGGCCACCAACGCCAACACGCGCACCAACCCGCTGGTCGGCGCCGTCGGCGAGTGGGCGGCGAGCGTCGTCACCATCGAGCCGGTCGGGGAAATCCACTACCACAGCATCCAGTTCTCCGGAACCAAGCGCCACGGCAACAACTGGCAGGCGCGCGTCTCCTATGCCTACTCGCGAGGGCGCGGCAACGTGCCCACCGGGCAAGCCGACGTCCCGGATTCGCAGTTCCTCGGCAACCTCAATCTCGACAATGAGTACGGCCCAACGTCGGTCGATCGGCCCCACATCCTGACGGTGACCGCCAACTACGATGTGCCGCGCACCCGCGGCCTGAAGTTGAGCGGCGTGTTCCGGGCACGTAGCGGCACCCCGTTCTCATTGCGCAACACCACGTTCGACGCCGACCGCAACGGATCGACCCAGAACGAGTACCTGGCGGCGGGCCGCTACAGCGGCGCGGCACCGGACGCGAACGCGCCGCACGCGATTCCGCTGACGGTCGATTACAAGGGCGGCCGTGGCGGCGGGCGCAATCGAGGTTACGCGCAGTTCGATCTGCGCGCCGGCTACCGGATCCGGTTCGGTGGCGACCGTTCGCTCGATCTCTTCCTCGACGTGTTCAACCTGACCAACCGCGCCAACTTCGCCACGCTGGGCGGCAGTCAACAGGACCAGCGGCAGCCGGCGTCGTTCCTGCGGTTGCTCGACGTCAGCGACGAAGGGCCGACGCGGACGGCGCAGTTGAACATCCGCTACGGGTTCTAGCCGTCTGATTTCTTCGGCCGCAGGTTGCTGGCGAGAATACGCTTGCGCAGGCGGATGGTCTTCGGCGTCACTTCGACGAGTTCATCGTCGTTGATGAACTCGATGGCCAGTTCCAGGCCCATGATGTGCGGCGGGACGAGGCGAATGGCCTCGTCCGCCGACGAGGCGCGCATGTTGGTCTGCTTCTTTTCCTTGGTGATGTTGACGTCGAGATCGTTGTCGCGCGAGTTCTCGCCGATGATCATGCCCTCATAGACCGGCGTCGCCGGCTCGATGAAGATCACGCCGCGCTCCTGGATGTTCTCGATCGCGTAGGCGGTCGCCACGCCCGCCCGATCGGACACCAGGGCGCCGGTGGTGCGCGCCGGGATGGGACCGTGCCACGGCTCCCAGCCCGCGAACAGGTGATTCATGATGCCGGTGCCTTTGGTCTCGGTAAGGAACTGCGATCGGAAGCCGATCAGCCCCCGCGCCGGGATCCGGAACTCCATGCGCACGCGGCCGCTGCCATGGTTCACCAGGTTCGTCATCGTGCCGCGCCGGGTGCCGCAGCCCGAGATGACCGCGCCCTGGTAGTCTTCGGACACGTCGATCACGAGGTCTTCGACCGGTTCCATGCGCACGCCGCCAATCTCCCTGACGACGATCTCGGGGCGCGACACCTGCAGTTCAAACCCTTCGCGGCGCATCATCTCGATCAGAATCGCCAGTTGCAGCTCGCCGCGGCCGAGCACCTTGAACTGCTCCGGCGTGTCGGTGGGTTCGACGCGCAGCGACACGTTGCCGAGCAGCTCCTTGTCGAGCCGCTCCTTGAGATGCCGTGACGTGACGTACTGGCCGTCCTTGCCGGCCATGGGCGCATTGTTGATGCCGAAGATCATCGACACCGTCGGCTCGTCGATGGCGATCGGCGGAATCGGCTGCGGATGCTCGGGGTCGCTGATCGTCTCGCCGATGGTGATGTCTTCAATGCCGGCCAGGCAGATGATGTCACCCGCGGCGGCGGTCTCGGTCTCGACGCGCCTGAGGCCTTCGAACGTGAACATCTTGGTGACACGCGTCGACTCGATGGTCCCGCCCAGCTTGCAGACCGCGATCGGATCGTTCAGCTTCACGCGGCCGTTGAAGATCCGGCCGATGGCAATGCGTCCCAGGTAGTCGCTGGCGTCGAGATTCGCCACCAGCATCTGCAGCGGCGCATGCACGTCGCCGCGGGGCGGCGGTACGTGCGACAGGATGGCTTCGAACAGCGGCCGCAGGTCCTCGCCCGGCACGTCAAGGCTGGTGCTGGCGGTGCCGGCGCGGCCGCTGGTGTAGAGCACCGGGAACTCAATCTGCTCCTCGGTGGCGTCGAGATCGATGAACAGGTCGTAGACCTCGTTGAGCACATCCTTGGAGCGCGCGTCGGCGCGGTCGATCTTGTTGATGACGACGATCGGCGGCAGGTTGCGTTCGAAGGCCTTGCGCAACACGAACCGGGTCTGGGGCAGCGGCCCCTCGGCGGCGTCGACCAGCAGCACCACGCCGTCCGCCATCGACAGCACGCGCTCGACTTCCCCGCCGAAGTCGGCGTGACCGGGCGTGTCCATGATGTTGATCAGCGTCTCGCCGTAGTGGACGGCGGTGTTCTTCGCCAGGATGGTGATGCCGCGCTCACGCTCCAGCTCGTTGCTGTCCATGGCCCGCTCGGCGACCCGCTCGTTGGCCCGGAAGACGCCGCCCTGGCGGAACATCGCATCGACCAGCGTGGTCTTGCCGTGGTCGACGTGGGCGATGATGGCGACATTGCGGCGCAACGGGTTGGCCACCTGAGCGGACTTTCCCGGTAAGGACATCTTCCCAGTATACCCCCTGGACAGTTGAACCCTTTGAACAGTTGAACCATCATTAGGTATGCCGTTATTCGAGTACGCCTGCAGGGACTGCGACCATCACTTCGAATTGCTGGTCCGCGAGTCGACCAGGCTCGAGTGCCCGAAGTGCGCCAGCACGACACTCGACAAGCAGTTGTCGGTGTTCGCCGTCAGCGTGCCCTCGTCTGGCGCGCCGCAGATGGCCGGACCCGCGCCGTGCGGCGCGTGCGGCGACCCCCGGGGCGCCGGCAGTTGCAGGAATTGAAGAGAGAAGAGAGAAGAGAGAAGTGAGAAGAGAGAAGTGAGAAGAGAGCAGTGAGAGGTGAAACGTGAGAAGACCGCTATTGGCCGGAACGCTGATTCTGACTTCTCTCTTCTCTCTTCCCACTTCCGCAGGGCAGGGCCTTCCGCCACCGCAGGCCATTGCCAGCCCGGCCGGCCCTGGCTCCGCGCAGCCGCAGCTGACGGTGTCGAAGCGCGGCGTGCTGCTCAGCTGGATCGAACGCAGCGGCGATCTCGCCACGTTGAAGTTTGCCGAGCGCACCGCAACCGGCTGGTCGGCGCCCAGGACCATCGCGTCCGGCCGCAACTGGTTCGTCAATTGGGCGGACGTACCGTCTGCGCTGCGGTTGCCCTCGGGCGCCATCATCGCGCACTGGCTGCAGAAGAGCGCCGCCTCGACCTACGCGTACGACGTGCGGCTTTCCTATTCGACGGACGACGGCACGACGTGGTCGCCATCGTTCACCCCGCATCACGACGGCACGCCGACCGAGCACGGCTTTGCGTCAATCTTTCCGCAGGCCGAAGGCTTCGGCCTGATCTGGCTCGACGGCCGCAACATGAAGGCCGAGGGCCACGATGGACACGGGAGCGGCGCGATGACGGTGCGCTACGCACGCTTCGACCCTTCGACTGGGCCCGGGGCGGGCACGGCCTTCAAGCAGGTGGAAGAGACCGAGGTGGACGCCAAGGTGTGCGAATGCTGTCCGACGGCGGCGGTGGCGACAGCCGACGGCGTGATTGCCGCCTACCGCAATCGCAGTGACGGAGAGATTCGCGACAACTACGTGGCGCGGCTGGTCAACGGCAAGTGGTCGGCGCCGCAACCGGTGTTCGCCGACAACTGGACAATCGCCGCCTGTCCGGTGAACGGTCCATCGTTGAGCGCCAACGGCAACGCGGTCGTCATGTCGTGGTTCACGGCGAGAAACGATCAGCCGAACGCCTTTGCCGCGTTCTCGACCGACGCCGGCCAGACGTTCTCGAAGCCGATCCGCGTGGACGAGGCCGGCACGCTCGGTCGCGTTGACATCGAGCTGCTGCCCGACGGTTCGGCGCTCGCCGGCTGGATTGAATTCACCCCCCTTCGCGAAGACGCTGTGGGGGGCAAGCCAGGGTCACGCGCGCAATTTCAGGTCCGCCGGATCGAGCGGGACGGCACGCGCTCGGCGCCGGTGACGGTCGCGGGCCTGGCCGGCTCGCGCTCCAGCGGCTACCCGCGCATCGCGATTGCCAATGGCGAGGCGGTGTTCGCGTGGACGGAGTCGGGCGACGGCGGCGCGCTGCAGGTCCGCACGGCGGTGGCCCGGATTCAATAGGTGAAGAAGCTGCTTCGCACTGCCGCCTGGTTGGCATTCGTCGCCGTCATCGCGCTGACCGGCGTCATGCTGGTCCTGCAGGGCCGCGGCGTCAGCGCCCGGCCCGAGCCGTCGGGCCTCGAGCAACGCGTGGCGCTGTTCATGCGCGGATGGATGACGCCGTCAACCTATCGCGGCCTGCGCAACCCGGTATCGGCCACCGACGACGACTTTGCCGCCGCGCGCGAGCATTTCGCGGATCACTGCGCGAGTTGCCATGCCAACGACGGCAGCGGCCACACCGAGATGGGGCGCAATTTCTATCCGAAGGTCCCGGACATGCGGCTGCCACGCAC
>VFZG01000043.1 GCA_016871275.1 Acidimicrobiia bacterium
GGTCTCGCAACTTCCAAGTCTGCACATTGTCCTACCGTGTGAGCTCTCCTACGGCGGCAGCGAGCATCTGTGTCTTTTGCTGATCCGCGCACGCGTGTGGTCAGGCAATTGATGGAAAGGCTCGAGGAACGGTGTCACCAATGGGCGACGGTCTGATGCCCGAGCGCCGCACCCTGACGGCCGACGGTCCGCACGGACCGAAGGGCTACGGTGCGCGGCATCGCTACCTGGTCGGATGCCGGAGAATGGGATAAGGTGTGGGCAACGCCGCGACGGCGGCCGACCACCGGATATGTCATCCCACCGCCAGATCATCCGGGCAACCGCCCTCGCCGTCGTGGCCTTCGGCGGGCCGGCCCTGCTCACGTCGCCGCTCGCAGATGGGCCGCTATCGCAAACCGCCGACAGGTCGTCGCACTGGCCGCGGTTCCGGGGACCCGATGCGAACCCGGTGTCCGACAATCCCGACCTTCCGGTGACGTGGTCGAAGACCGAGAACGTCGAGTGGGTGGCCGACGTGCCGGGCGTCGGCTGGTCGTCGCCCGTGGTGTGGGGTACTCGCGTCTTCATGACCGCCGCCACGAGCGAGCAGCGGATGAAGCCACCGTCGCTTGGGACCGACTTCAGCAACGAGTACATTGCGGAGCTGCGCAAGCAGGGGCTGTCGGGGGGCGAGCTCGACAAACAACTCTGGGCGCGCGACCGCGAGATGCCCGACGACATCGTCATCAGCCTGATGGTGTACTGCTACGACCTCAAGACGGGCAGGCGGATGTGGGAGCGGGAGATCTATCACGGCCGCCCCCGCGGCGGACGACACGTCAAAAACAGCTTTGCCTCCGAGACGCCAGTCACTGACGGCGAGAAGGTGTACGCGTACTTCACCGACTACGGCCTGTTCGCCTTCGATTTCGACGGCCGGCCGGTGTGGACCACGCCGTTCCCGCGGCACGAGACCATCCGGGATTACGGTACCGGGGCGTCGCCTGCGCTCCACGGCGACCGCCTGTTCGTGCTGAACGACAACGAGGACCAGAGCTATCTGGCAGCCTACAACACCCGCACCGGGAAGGAACTGTGGCGCACGCCCCGCACCGTCGAGCCGGTGCGGAAGACCGGATGGTCCACGCCTTTCGTCTGGGAGAACTCCCTGCGCACCGAAGTGGTGACGCTCGGGCCGGGGATGGCCGCCAGCTACGACCTGGACGGGGGCGAGTTGTGGCGAGTGAGGCGCATGGGAGGAGTGGCCATCCAGAGTCCGTTCGCGTGGAACGACGTCCTCTTTGTGACCTCCGGCACCTCCGGCGACGACAACAAGCCGATCGTGGCGATTCGGCCGGGCGCGTCGGGTGACATCACGCCGCTTGAGCCCGAGACACGGAATACACACGTCGTCTGGTACGACCGCATGGCCGGCGGCACCTACCTGCCGACGCCGGTGCTCTACCGCAACGCGCTGTATGTGCTCTACGACAAGGGTATCGTCTCGCGCCACAACGTCGACACGGGCGCACGCGTGTATCGATCCCGGATCGCCCCCGGAGCATCGGCCTTCACCGCCTCCCCCTGGGCGTACAACGGGAGGGTTTTCCTGCTGAGCGAGGAGGGCAACAGCTTCGTCATCGACGCAGGTGAGCAGTTCCGCCTGCTGGGCGTCAACGCGCTGGACGAATTCACGCTGGCCACGCCGGCGATAGCCGGCGACCGCCTGCTCATCCGCACGCAGAGCCACCTGTATTCGATCCGAACCCGCCGCTGAGCTCGCCGTGCTTGCCGGCCTGGCACGCACGTTGTTCCCGGCGCCTCATTCGGAGCGGCGCGAAGGCACGGCGGTCGGTGTGCAAGAGACGCCGGCGGCTCACGCGCCGGGCGCGCGGTCCGTGCGCGCCAGTCCGATGCGGTGATCCTCCAGTGACCTGCTGTTGCACACCGGCGCCATCGAGCCTACTGGCGACGACGGTGGCGCCAGCGCCGGATTCGCCAACACCTCCGCCGGAAACTGCCTCGCCAGTTTCACCACTACCGCGGCCGGCGACGCCGGATTGCCTGCCAGCCCCGCCAGCACGGGCGCCAGCTGGGTTTTGATTTGCATGCCGGCATTGCCGTGCCGGCGGGCAGTCGCGACTGGCTGGAACGCTTGTGCCGTTACGCCCTGCGGCCGAGCGCTACAAGGGCATCTTCCGCGTCGTGAGTCGCGCCGACCGTGGCCCGGTTGCTGGGGGTGCCGATGGGGTCGGCTGATGGTGTGCCGATGGTGGGCCTGCCGCAGGACGCGGCACCGGCCCCGCGGTGCTAGGGTGTGTCGGACGTGAGGTCGTTCGGGGCGTAGAGAAAGCCGAACGACTGCGCGCCGTCGCGCGCATGCGTCTTGTGGTGCACCAGGTGCGCCATGATGATGCGCCGCAGGTACGGCCACTGCGGCACGCCGCGCAGGCGGATGCGCCGGTGCACGACGACATCGTGGAAGAGGAAGTAGATGATGCCGTAGCCGGTCATGCCGAGCCCGACGGGCAGCATCCACGACCGGTGCGTCACGCCTTCATTGATGAGCCAGATGGACGGCAGCGCAAAGAAGACGCCAAAGAAGTCGTTCCACTCGAAGGCGTGCGTGTGCGGCTCGTGATGCGACCGATGCAGGAACCATAGGGGGCCGTGCATGAGGTACTTGTGGGTGAGACAGGCCACAGCCTCCATCGCCAGCAGCGCACCGAGGAAGAGCGCCAGAAACATCAACGTCGAGGCCATGTGTTCAGCCTAGCACGGGGGGCAGCGGCGGGGTGAAGAGGCCTGTGCGCGGCGGCAGGGTACGCCGGCGCGGCAGCGTCCGCAGCAGCCCCACCTCGACGAGCGCCTGCAGCAGCCTCGCCAGCTTTCGGCCGGTCGAGGTCGAGGCTCGCGTCTCCCACGCGCGGCCCCCGGCGCGTCGCACGAGGGGGCCGATGTCGCCGTACACGTGCCGCGCCGTGGCCACGGCCCAGGCTGAACGCCACGGCAGGGCACTCACGCCGTGCCAGGCCGAGGCGTAATAGGAATCGGCGGCGTCGAGCAGGCGTGCCGCCGCGCGCAGCATGGCCAGTCGGGCCTCCCCGGACGGCAGCGGCTGCCCGAGGGCAATCACCGCACCCTCGTCCCTCAGCCAGCAAGCCGGCACATACACGCGCCCATTCACGGCATCGTCCTGCACGTCCCGCGCGATGTTGGTGAGCTGGAATGCGAGCCCGAGATCGCAGCCACGCAGCAGCACATCGCGGTCGCGGACTCCCATGATCCACGCCATCATGAGCCCGACGACCCCGGCGACGTGATAGCAGTAGCGATACGTGTCGTCAGGCGACTCGTAGACGGTGCCCGCTGCATCCATTTCGAAGCCGGTGAGATGATCGTGCACGAA
Source organism: Acidimicrobiia bacterium (assembly GCA_016871275.1). GTDB lineage: Bacteria > Acidobacteriota > Vicinamibacteria > Vicinamibacterales > UBA2999 > 12-FULL-67-14b. The sequence continues at coordinate 3,392 of VFZG01000043.1, forward strand.
GGCCGCCGGCAGGCCTGTGGCGGCAGCGACGCGCGCGAGGGCGGCAAACGGCGTACCCGGTGCCGCCTCACCCCTGAGGGCGCGTTCAGACTCGAGCCTGAGGGCTGCCACGGCGGTGCGCGCGTCTGTCACCGTTGCATGTCCATGGCCGAGCAGCTGGCCGTCGGTGCGGTCGTCGAGGTGACGGCACCAGGTGTAGAGATCCCACACGAGGTGCCGGGTGCGCGCACCGAACAGCCGCGACGCCAGCGCGAAGCTCTTCGAGCCCTGCGCGATGGCGGCGTCGGCGCGAGGCTCGCCGCTCATGCGCGGGCGCGGGTGAGGTGCGCCAGATCCTCGAGCATCACGCCGGCGGTGGCCTTCGCCGAGCCGACCACCCCGGGCACGCCGGCCCCCGGATGTGTACCCGCGCCGACGAAGTAGAGCCCGCCGATGCGGCTGTCGCGGTTGTGCACGCGGAACCAGGCGCTCTGCGTCAGCACCGGCTCGAGCGAGAACGCCGATCCATGGTGAGCGCCGAGCTGTTCCTTGAAGTCGAGCGGCGTGAAGATGCGCTGCGTCACCAGATCGGCGCGCAGGTTGGGGATGTAGCGCGACTCGAGATACTGCAGGATGCGGTCGGCGTAGCGCGGTCCCTCGACGGTCCAGTCGATGTCGGCCTTCCTGAGGTGGGGTACCGGCGAGAGCACATAGAACGCCTCGCAGCCCTCGGGGGCGAGCGAGGGATCAGAGACCGTGGGCGCGTGCAGATAGAGCGAGAAATCGTCGGCCAGGTGGCCGCGGTGAAAGATGTCCGACAGCAGGCCCTTATAGCGCGGGCCGAGGATGACGTTGTGATGCGCCAGATGCGGATGGCGCCGCTTCGTGCCGAAGTAGATGAGGAACAGCGACATGCTGAACCGCGACTGCTCGAGCCGGCTGGCCTTGTCGGCCGCCACCGGATTCCGCCGCAGCAGCTTGCGGTAGGTGGTGACGACATCCGCATTGCTGGCCACGGCCGACACCGGCGTTTCGACGCCGTCGACCGTGCGCACGGCCACGACCTTGCCGTCGCGGGTGACGACCTCGTCGACGCCGCAGTTGAGGCGCAGCGTGCCGCCGAGCCGCTTGAAGAGCTTGACCAGCTGCCGCACCAGCTCGCCGGTGCCGCCACGGGGGAAGGTGACGCCCCAGGTTTTTTCGAGTACGTGAATCAGGGTGTAGATGGCCGAGGTGTCAAAGGGATTGCCACCGACCAGCAGCGAGTGGAAGCTGAACGCCTGCCGCAGGCGCTCGTCGCGGATGTACTTCGAGACCACCGAGTAGACGCTGCGGTATGCCTCGAGCTTCACCAGCTGCGGCGCGACGCGAATCATGCTCCACAGGTCGAGGAAGGGCACATGCGCGAGCTTGACGTAGCCTTCCTCGAAGACCTCGGCGGCGTATGTCAGGAACCGTTCGTAGCCATCGGCATCGGCGGGGTTGATCGCGCGAATCTGGCGGGTCAGGGCCTCGGTGTCATTCGAATAATCGAAGACCGTGCCGTCTTCCCAGAAGAGCCGGTAGAACGGTGTTACCGGCATGAGGTCGACATGGTCGCTCAGCTGTTCACCCGCGAGGGCATAGAGCTCTTCGAGGCAGTGCGGTGCGGTAATGACCGTGGGGCCGGCGTCGAACGTGAAGCCCTGGTCCTGGTAGACATAGCCGCGGCCCCCGGGCTTGTCGCGGGCCTCGAACAGGATGGTGGGAATGCCGGCGGCCTGCAGGCGGATGGCCAGGGCCAGGCCACCGAAGCCGGCACCGATGACGGCCACGGGGTGGGGAGATGCGCAAATCTGTGATGACATGAGGTCCTATGAACGCAGGTGCGCGAGGGCGCGTGTGACAGGTATCGGCGGCCGGCCGGTGAGCAGGCGCAGCCGGTCGGGCCACGTCAGGCGCCCGGCGTAGAAGCGGGCGATGGTAGGTTCGGCCCGCCGGTAGAACTGCTCGAAGATGATGCGCCGCTCGGTGGGGCGTGCAGCGCGGAACAGCCATCGGTTGAGCAGGCGGTTGAATGCTCCAGCCCGCCACCGTGCCGTCGAATACGCGTGCATATGTCCATAGACGCGCGGCGCCTCGTGCAGGTGCCCCTCGGCAATCAGCGAGGCCGTGGCCACGGCCTCGGGCAACGAGTAGCCGGTGGTGGGCTGGAAGAGCCCGGCGCGCACCCCGATGGCCAGCGCGGGCGACAGGGCGCGGAAGTCGTCGAGCGTACCTCCCAGTGGAATAGGCAGTGCCCCGGTTTCCTCACGGATCACCTCGGCAATCGACCAACCGCGGTCGCGCGCATAACCTGCAATCGCGGCGCGACACTCGTGCACATCAATCGTCGGCCCGTCGATGTAGTAGGTGTCCTCGATCAGCAGGGTATCGGCGGTGAATGGCAGCACGTAGATGAAGCGGTAGCCGTCGCGCTGCTCGACGGTGGCATCCATGAGGACGGGCCACTGCAGCCCGTGCGGCGCCTGCAGCCGCACCTCCTGGCCGAGGAATGACTGCCAGCCCACCGGCACATGGTCGGGGCTGCCGCCGCGCGCATCAAGCACCAGCCGCGCCGTGATCGTCGTGCCGTCGCGCAGCGTGGCGCCGTCGCGGTCCACTGTCTGCACCGGCGTGGCGAGGCGCAGTCGAGGGCCGAGAGCCGGCGCAATCACCGCATGCAGGCGCTCGGCGGTGACCGTGGCATATCCGCCGTCGAGCACGCGCGCATACGAGGGAAACCGCACTTCGTGCCGTGGCCACTGTGCAGTGATGAGCGGCTGCAGCCACGCACGTTGCGCGGGCGTGATGTCGGTGTCGTGGAACGACCACGTGTGGTTGCCACCGAGCGTGGCACCCGACTCGAGCAGCAGCAGTGATGCGGAGGGATGCAGGGCGGCGATGCGCCAGGCGGCGAGGCTGCCAGCGAGTCCCCCGCCCACAATGAGCACATCAACGGACACGCACGGGTGAGCGTATCACGCACGTGACAGGGGGTCGCTATACTAGCTCAGATGTCCGACGCGCCTGCCGGGAAGCTGCCGTGGCCGCTTGAGGTCACCGGGGTGTCTCGCCGCATCGGTGCGCGGCAGGTGCTCGACGACGTGTCGCTGACGGTGGGCCGCGGCCGCATCTGTGCACTGGTCGGACCGAACGGTGCGGGAAAGACCTCGCTGATGCGCGTCGTCTCGGGTCGCCTCCGCGCGGATCGCGGGCAGGTGCGGCTGCTCGGGCAGTCCATCGGCGAGGCGCGGGCGCAGGGCGCGCTGGGCCTGGTGCCACAGGATCTCGCCCTGTATACGTCGCTCACCATCCGTGAAAACCTCGAGGTGCTCGGCACGCTCGCCGGCGTCGACCGTCGGGCGCTCACAGACCGCATCCGCGAGAGCCTGCAGTGGGCGGGCCTCGCCGACCGCGCCGATCATCGTCTGTCGTCGCTGAGCGGCGGCATGAAGCGCCGCGTCAACCTGATCGCCGGGCTGCTGCATCAGCCGTCGCTGCTGCTGCTCGACGAACCCGCCGTTGGCGTCGACGCTGCGTCGGAGGGGCGCCTCTATGCCCTGCTGTCGTCATTGCGCACGTCGGGCATGGGCATCGTGCTGGTCACCCATCATCTCGACGATGCAGCGGCCTGCTGCGACGATGTGGTGGTGATGTACGAGGGGCGGGTGGTGGCGTCCGGCGCAGTGTCAGAGGTGGTGGCGCGCGCCTTCCCTGAGGGACGGGAAGTCGTGGTGCTGCTGGCAGAGACACCCGACGAGCGCAGAGTGTCAATGATGCAGCGTCATGCGTTCAGGCAGATTGGTGCCCGCACGTGGGCGCGGGCAGGGTCGGCGTCGCTGGCCGATGTCGACAGGCTCGAGGCCGACTGGCTGGCCAATGGGGTGGTGGTGGCGGAAACCCGCGTGCGCCAGCCGAGCCTGCCCGGGGCCGTCGCGGTGCTGACCGGCCACACAGTCGGAGGCGAGTCATGAGGGCGGCGGTGGTACGCGTGCTGCTGCTGCAGCTGTGGCGCGATCGCGGTGCCCTGGTCACGGGATTTGTGCTGCCCGTGGTCGTCTTCGTGGTCTTTGCCGCGATCTTCGGCGGTGCCAGCGGCAATACGCTACTGCTGCGCGTGGTCGTGGCCGATGAACTGCACACGGCTGAGAGCCGTCGCCTGGTCGATGCGCTGTCGACGCTGAAGACCATCACTGTCACGGCGCAGGTATCCACGCGCGCGGCGGCTGAGCAACTGGTGGCCGAGGGCGCGGCAGATGCGGGACTGGTGCTGCCTGCAGGCGCACGCCCGCTCACGCAGCTGGCCGGCGACGGGGAACCCCCGATGCTGGTGCTGACGCATCCGGCGCGCTCGGTGGCCGGGTCGCTACTGGTGGGCCACGTCGAGCGTCTCTACTACGAACGACTGCCGGATGTAGCGCTGCGCGGAGCCGTGAGCCTGGTTGACGCCCTCGTCGTGTCGCTGACCGATGAACAGAAGGCTGACGCCGATCGCCAGCTGGCGGCGATGGCGCCGCAGCCCGGCGAACTCGCCGATGCGCCCGACGACGGCACCACCATGGCGCCGATGGTGGCGCAGGCTCCGGCGACCACGCGCGGGGCGTCGATCGATGAAGTGGCGTATTACGCCGGTTCGGTCGCGATTCTGTTCGTGCTGCTCGCGGCGGTGCACGGCGCAGCATCACTGCACGACGATGTGGCGTCGGGTGTGGTTGATCGGGTGCTGACAGGTCCGGCGACGCTGGCGACGCTGGTGGACGGACGGGCGGTATTCCTGGCGGGTCAGGCGCTGCTGCAGGTGCTGGTGATCTTCGCGGTGGCGTGGCTCGCATACGGCGTCGATGTGCCGGCGCGGCTGGGGCCGTGGCTCATTGTGACCGGTGTCGTGGCCATCGCCTCGGCGGGGCTGATGCTGCTGGTGTCGGTGCTGTGCCGGTCGGCGCAGCAGGCGGTGGCTGTGTCGAACGTGGCGGTGCTGGTGGTGTCGGCAGTCGGCGGCTCGATGGTGCCGCGTTTCCTGATGCCGCTGTGGCTGCAGCAGCTGGGTTGGCTGACGCCCAATGCCTGGGCCATCGATGCCTATGGGGCAGCCCTGCGGGCCGGTAGCGCGTGGTCGGGCACGCTGCGTCCGTCGCTTGTGCTGCTGGTGATTGGCATCGGGGGATGGCTGCTGGCCCGGCAGCTCGCCCGGCGCTGGGAGACGCGTTAGCATGCCTGCGATGACGGTGTCGTTTGAGGTGTGGGCGCAGGCGCGCCGCCAGGAAGTCGAGCGGGCCCTGGAGGCGGCGGTGCCCGCGTCGCCGCCGTGCCCGGCAGTGGTCTCCGAGGCGATGCGCTACTGCCTCGGCCGTGGCACCAAGCGCGTAAGGCCAGTGCTCGTACTGGCTGCCGCAGAGGCCGTCGCCAAACGCGGCGGGGCGCACGGAGACGATGCGGCGCTGGAGGCTGCGAGGCAGCTGGCCATGCCGGCCGCCTGTGCCATCGAGTTCATTCACACCTACTCGCTCGTGCACGACGACCTGCCGTCGATGGATAACGACGCGCTGCGCCGCGGCAAACCAACGCTGCATGTGGTCTACGGCGAAACCCTCGCCATTCTCGCCAGCGATGGCCTGCTCGCCGAGGGCTTCTCGATGCTGGCCCATCAGTCCGGCGACCGATTGCAGCCTGGGCTCGCCCTGCGCACCCTGCAGGTGCTGCGCGAAGTGGGGCGCGCGGTCGGTGCAGCCGGCATGCTCGGAGGGCAGGCCATCGACCTGCAGTTTGCCGGGCGCATCACGCATCCGGCGCATCCCGTCGGCACGGCGACGCCCGAGGCGCTGCGAGACATGCATCTCCGCAAGACTGGAGCGCTGATCCGCGCCGCAGCTGTGGCCGGTGGCGTGATGGTTGGCGCACAGCCGGCAGACGTCGCGGCTCTCGAGCAGTTCGGCGAACAGATTGGCCTGGCCTTCCAGATCGTCGACGACATCCTCGACGAAATCGGTACCAGCGGTGAACTGGGCAAGACCGCCGGGAAGGATCGCGCCGAGGGCAAGCCGACCTACCCGGCGCTGTTCGGCCTCGAACAGTCGAAGGCCCTGGCCCGGGCGCACGTCGATGCGGCGGGTGAGGCGCTGGCCGGGGCCGGCCTTCCCGACGAGCACCTGCTCGGCATTGCGCGCTGGGTCGTCGACCGCCGCCGCATGGAGGGCAGCTGAGAAGCCGCCACGTCGCCTCAGGGTCTGAGAACAAGGGTTCCGTGAACAGTTGAGGCCGCTCATACGGTCTATCGTCAGAGTCGTGGCGATTTTATTGAGCGTTATTCGCCGGTGCCTGGCCCGGGAGCGGCGGAGCGATTTGCCTGGTCAAAGACCGTCACCCTCGATGAGGTACATGCCGCCCGAAGCTTTCGCGCAAAGTTTGTTGCACATATTGATTCCTTACTAGGAAAAGACGGGGTATGGATTTTTCCGACCGTGCCCGACTGTGCGCCGACGCGCAGCACACCAGAATCATCGCTCGACGATTATCGGAGCCGATCGCTTAAGCTGCTTTGCGTGGCCGGTCTGTCCGGCTGCCCACACATTTCCTTACCCCTTGCCGCGCGCGCTGGTGTGCCGCTTGGCATCGCTATCTTAGGCCCCCGAGGCAGTGACCAGAGTCTGATCGCACGCGCGCAGCAATTCATGCGTCCTTGAGGGCTGGTGCTCTCCGGTTGGCGTAAAATGAAAATAGATTCTTATCTTCAATTCATCTCTCCAAGGAAGTGAAATGAAATCAAGGCTCTCCTCTGACGCTTTAGCCCAGCTTTTTAGCGATGGCCACACCGCACATGCATTCGTTCCGCACACCATCTCTGATAGCGACATTCACACGCTTTACGAAATCATGAAGTGGGGACCGACAGCATTTAACGCGAGTCCCGCACGATTTGTATTTTTGCGCAGCGCCGAGGCAAAGCAGCGGTTAATGCCCGCCCTGAGCCCGGGCAATGTGCCGCAGGTTGAGGCGGCCTCACTGACAGTGATTGTGGCTTTCGACACACACTTTTATGAGCAGCTGCCTCGGTTATTTCCTGCTTATGATGCCAGGCCAATTTATGCGGACAATGTTGCCGCTGCCCACGAGGCAGCGTTCCGAAATGGCTCACTACAGGGCGCATACCTGTTGATGGCCGCCCGGGCGCTCGGCTATGACTGCGGACCGATGTCGGGATTTGATGCGGCGAAAGTTAACGCGGAATTTTTTCGTAAGGGAGATTGGAAAGTGAATTTCTTGATGAATATTGGTGTCGCAGATTCAAGAGGAATTTACCCAAGAAATATGCGTCTTGATTTTGATCGTGTCGCATCAATTCTTTAATCGAAGGGCGCTGTAACTCGAAACTCAAGGGAGGATTACAAGCCATGGCATCACACTCCAGGAAAGTCATCATTACGTGCGCCCCGACAGGCGTGATCCATACCCCAAGCATGTCGCCGCATCTCCCCGTTACGGCAGATCAAATCGCCGAAGCGGGCATTGCTGCCGTGCGACCAGGCGCCGCCATACTGCATTTGCATGCCCGTGATCCTGCAGATGGCCGGCCGACACAAGACCCGGAGGCTTTTCGGCCTTTTCTTGAGCAGCTGCATTCCGAGACTGATGCGGTGATCAATTTCACCACGGGTGGAAGCCCGTACCTGATGACCGAGGGTCGGATGCGGCTGTGCGGACGTTGACGACGGCCTTGCTGCGAAGACAGCTATACTCTAGGGGAGAACCACGCCATCGCCCGGCACACGCGCGATGCCAAGGTGCACCGCGCGCTGAGAAGCCGCCACGTCGCCTCAGGGTCTGAGAACAAGGGTTCCGTCAACCGTTGAGGCCGCTAATACGGTCTATCGTCTCGCTTATGGTTTTCAGGCAATTGCAGCACGACCTCGTTTTGCTCTGTCGGTTTTCTCTCACGGAGGTTTAGATATGGTTCGTTCCCGCGTTGCATCGGCATGGGCCCTGCTCGCACTGGTGCCCTCTCTCGCATCTGCACAGTCGGCCAAGACGCTGGAGTCCAGCGACTTTGTCGGCATTTCGTTCTGGCTGATTTCGATGGCGCTGGTGGCCGCGACGGCGTTCTTCTTCCTCGAGACGCAGCGCGTCGCGGGCAAGTGGAAGACCTCGCTCACCGTGTCGGGCCTGGTGACGCTGGTGGCGGCCACCCACTACTTCTACATGCGGGAAGTGTGGATTGCCACCGGTTCGACGCCGACGGTGTATCGCTACATCGACTGGCTCATCACGGTGCCACTGCTGATCACCGAGTTCCACCTGATCCTTGCGGCGATTGGCCGGGCGTCGTCGGGCATCTTCTGGCGCCTCATCGGTAGCACGACGGGCATGCTGGTGGCCGGCTATGTCGGTGAAGCGGGCTACGTGGGCGTGTGGCCGGCCTTCATCGTGGCCATGCTGTTCTGGTTCGCGGTGCTCTACGAGATTTTTGCGGGCGAAGCGTCGAAGGCGGCGGCGGGTGATGCGCCGGCCTCGGTGCAGTCGGCCTTCAACACGATGCGCCTCATTGTGACATTCGGGTGGGCGGTGTACCCGATTGGCTACGTTGTCGGCTATCTGACTGGCGGCAACCCCGCCGACAGCATGGGCATGCTCAACATCGTCTACAACTTCGCCGACGTGCTGAACAAGATCGCGTTCGGCGTGATCATCTGGTCGGTGGCGGTCAGCGAGACCGAGGGCCATAAGTAGTAGGCGCAGTCGCGTTTGCTTTAGGTGCAGGTGCCGGGCTTTGGCCTGGCACCTGTCGTTTCGCGTCGCAGGAGGATCGCATGGTCCCGGTCCCTCGTTGGCAGAGTCTGGTGTTTCTGTGCGCGGCGGCCTTCGCATGTCTGGCGGCCCTGCTCGGTGCACGCCTCGCGGTGCAGACGGAGCTGCTGGTGGCTGCCGGCCTGATTGGCCTGGCGGGACTGCCGCATGGTGCGATTGACCCACTGCTGGCGGCACGTGTCTACCGCTTTTCGCGCCCTGGTGAGTGGGCCGTATTCGTCGCGTGCTATGCCGGGCTGGCCCTGAGCGTGGTGCTGCTGTGGACGCTGGCACCGGTGGTGTTCCTGACGGGCTTTCTGCTCGTCTCCCTGCTGCATTTCTCTGAGGACCTGGTGACGGGCGTGCCGTGGCCCTCTCGCCTCGTCTACGGCGCGACAGTGGTCGTGCTGCCCGCGTTGCGCTACGGGCCTGAGACTGAGCGGCTGCTGGGACTCGTCGCTGGTGCCGGTGCGGCCGTGCCTGTGACAATGCTGCTGTCGCAGGCGGCGTGGCCGCTGCTGGTGGCGGCGCTGCTGTGTGCGCTGATCGAAGGGCGGCGACGGCCGATGACGGGGGCTGAGATTGCCGGGGTGGCGGTGCTGTCGGCGTGTGCGCCGCCGCTGGTGAGCTTCACGGTGTTCTTCTGCCTCATGCACAGCCTGCGGCATCTGCTTCGTGCGGCCATGGGCGAAGGTGCGATGTCGGTGCGCGCGCTGGTGCTTGCGGCGGCGTGGCCGATGGCGGGGACTGCTGCGGCAGCGCTGGTGGCATGGCGGCTGCTGGGCACCCAGTCGCTTGACGCGGCCGTGATGCAGCTGATCTTTGTGGGGCTGGCCGCGCTGACGGTGCCGCACATGGTGCTGGTCGAGGTGGCCGCGCGCGCTGGCTGGCCCTGGGGCGCGCCCCTACCCTCCATGCGTCCGGTGCAGGCTGGGGGATAGTGCGGGCGACGGGCCCGGCGAACCTGTTTGGAAATGAATGGGCAATTATGGTGGCGTTCCCGACGGGAACCGCTGCACATTGCACCGAAATCTTTCTAGAGATTGCTCTCTAGCCGGGTGGCGCATGGCCGCGGCCCGCTGCACAGTTGATGCTCCGCCGACGAGCACCTCGCCGGCCCATCGCCATGTTCGCGGCGCGCTCGCGAATGGCCTTGATGATGTCTTCGGGATACTCCGGCGACGCGACGAGGCTGGCCGCTTCCGACAGTAGGCGGAAGCGCTCTTTGACGAGCGGATGATTCTCCACCCGGGCAAGCGTCGTCATGGCGCCGATCGCCAGGCGACCCGGGTGCTGTTGTAGTATGCACGCCATGACGCGACGCGTGAGCCTTGCCGTACTCCTCGTTGCAGGCGGTGCGCACCTGCTGGCGCAGCCGGCGGTGCCGCCTGCGAGATCGCACCATCCCGACGTTCCGTATCAGTCGCCCGTGTCACTTGGTGCCGCCAGCTACGCCAAGATCCTGTGTTCGGGTGTCTTCGTCTCGGGTCGTGAGGAAGACGAGATCAAGCGGAACAGCGCCTCGTTCCTGATGACCGCGCCGTATCAGTCCGCGCCTGTCGCGGCCGAGGTCGATCGGGCGGGCAAGCGCGTCCGCGTGACACTGAAAGGTGTCACCCGCACGGCCGCGTTCTACGGCGACCAGGGGTGCGTCATTCACCCTGAAGGCCAAGAGCGGGTGTTCTTCACACCCGTTCCCGTGCGCAGCATACTGCCAGAGGCCACCACGCAGCCCTGGCCCATGGGCGACGCACCCGCTACCGCGCCCTGGCCGCCTGGCCTCGATCGCGCCAGGGTGTCGGCGGCGGTCGATCTCGCCTTTGCCGACCCTGAGGGACTCACCGCCGCCATGGTCGTGGTTCACAAAGGGCAGATCATCGGCGAGCGGTACATGCCGGGCATCACGAAGGACACGCAGCTCGAGAGCTGGTCCATGGGGAAGAGCCTGACCGCCACGCTGGTTGGGCTGGTCGTGAAGGACGGCGCGTTTGGGCTCGATGATCCCGCGCCGGTGCCCGACTGGCGACGCCCCGGCGATCCGCGTGGCGCGATTCGGGTCCGCGACGTCATGCGGATGTCGAGTGGTCTCAGCTTCACCGGTCAGGACGACCGGTGGATGGACCCGCATACGCAGTACCACGATCACTTCTTCATCTACGCGGGCGCCGTCGACGCGTTCAAGTACTCAATCTCGTCGCCGCTCGAGTTCGCACCCAACACCGTCGGGCGCTACCGCAACGTGGATCCCATGACGCTGGGGTTTCTGGTGCGCCAGGCCGTCGAGCAAAAGAGTGAGGCCTACCACACGTATCCCCAACGTGCACTCTTCGACAGGATCGGCATCCGCCGCCAGGTGCTCGAAACCGATCCGTGGGGCAACTTCCTGCTGAGCGGCTACGACTACGGCACGGCGCGCAACTGGGCGCGGCTCGGCCTGCTGTATCTGCAGGACGGCGTCTGGCAGGGGCAGCGGCTGCTCCCCGAGGGCTGGGCGACGTTCGTCCGCACGCCGGCACCTGCCTGGACGCGACGGGAGTACGGCGGCCAGTTCTGGGTGAACGGCGAGGGGCAGTGGAACCTGCCGCGCGATGCATACTTCATGTCGGGCGCCGGCGGGCAGCACACCTTCGTCGTGCCGTCACACGACCTGGTGGTCGTGCGGATGGGACATCAGCGCGGCGCGCCCGTGGGCGCGAAGCTCCTCAATCAATCACTCGCAGCCATCGTGGCGGCTGTTGAGTCGTCTCGTGCAGCGGCGCCTGCGGCGCCAATCGCCACCATGCGCGCCGGCAAAGGCGACCGGCGGTTCGCTGCTAACTGGCGGCTGGTGTCGTTCGTGAACATCGACGAGCACGGCGTCACAGCGCCGAATCGCTTCACGGGCGGACGGATCATGTACGACGGCGCGGGTCAGATGGCCGCGCAGCTCACCTTCGCCAATCGCGCCAAGCTCGGGCAGCCGTCCACGGAGTCCGAGCGCGCGACCGCGTATGCTGGCTTTCTGTCGTATTACGGTGGCTACCGCGTGGACGACGCTGCCAGGAAGGTCACCCACTTCGTCGAGGCGTCCACCAACCCCAACTGGCCGGGCACTGACCTCGTGCGCTACTTCGAGTTCACCGACGGCGGCAACACCCTGAAACTGTCGGTCAGGAACGACGAGGGTCGTGTCACCGGCACCCTGACCTGGGCCAGGATTCGGTAGCCCGTGTTGCGGCGGCGGCCCGCGTCGAGCCGCCTACTGTCCGACGATACCCTTGAACGCGACGCGAATCTGCGGTCCCACCTTGAGCATGCCGAGGAACACGGCCGGCGGCTCGATGTTGAAGGTCGCAAGCTCCAGGCGCGTCGTGCCTTCAACGACCGCGCCCGCGGCAGACGGCGTCACCCTGAGCGGCACTGTCACGGGCTTGGTCACGCCGGTGATGGTCATCGTGCCCGAGGCTTCGACCTGCGAGCCCGCCACCGTGTACTTGTCCATCGTGAAGACGACCTCGGAGAACTGGTTCGAGTGCATTGCCTCGTTGAGGTGCTGCGTCATTTCGTCGTTCGGGCACTTGAAGGTCTTGAGCGGCACCGTCACTTTGGCGCTCTGCACGCCCGCCGGAAACCCGGGCGCGGCAATACCCGCCGACGCTGGAGTCACGGCGGTCGCGCCCTGGGCAGTGCACGTCCAATTGCGCACCGTGGACGAACCCGAGATCGTGAAGTCGATGGTGGACTGGGCCGCGGCGGGAGCCGCCGATAGCACCACAACTCCGAGGGCGTGCGCGACGAGGCCTCGCACGGTCACAGCCCGAACCCCTGGGCGTTGTGGCGCATCATGATCGGCTGCTGCCCTGGCAGCACGGACTGCGGGCCGATCTGGTCGATGGTTGCCGTGCGAGTCTGGCGCATTACCATGCGGAACTCGTCGAGCATCAGACCGATCACCCGGTCCACGCCCTCCTGACCAAAGGCGCCGAGGCCCCACACATAGGGGCGGCCGATACCGACGGCGTCAGCGCCGAGCGCCAGCGCCTTGAAGATATCGGCACCGCGGCGGACGCCGCTGTCGATCAGCACCGGAATCTTGCCGTTGACGCCAGCGACCACGTCGGGCAGAGAGTCGATGCTGCCGCGCAGGCTGTTCTCGGCCCGGCCGCCGTGGTTCGAGACAAACACCGCATCCACGCCGTACTTGACGCACAGCTCGGCTTCCTCGCGCGTCACGATACCCTTGAGCACGATCTTCATCTGGGTGGTGTCGCGCAGCCGCTTGACGTAGTCCCAGTCGAACGGCGGACGCGGCCCGGGCGGCCCCGAGACGTCGCGGTGCATCGGCCGCTGGTAGCCCTTCTGGTGGTTGTGGCAGCTCTGGCAAAGCGGGCGGTCGTACCCCTCGCGGCCCTGCGAGCGGCGCACCAACTCGCGGTTGCTGCCGGCGAGCAGGTCCACCGTCCAGACCAGCACCGGGCAGCCGTTGGCCTTCACCTTCTCCAACGTCTTGCGTGTGATGTCCCAGTCGGCGTTGGCATAGAGCTGGAACCAGTGCGGCTCGCCGCGGGCTTCGGCAATCTGCTCGTACGACTGCGAGCTCTGGTGTGACTGTATCTGCAGAATGCCGCGGGCCTTGGCGGCTCGCGCCGTCCCGACCTCGCCCTCGGTGTGGTACGCCTCGAGAGCCGCGACCGGGCACAGGAAGAGCGGCGTATCCCAGCGCCGGCCGAACAGCGTCACGGCGGTGTCGAGCTTGGCGTCGGGACCCAGGCGGCGGGGCTTGAGTCCGATGCGTTGGAAGCCTTCGCGATTGGCCACCCGCGTTTCCAGGTCGTCCACGCCCAGGTGGATGTAGTTCCAGTGGCTCGGCAGAGTGTTGGCGTGCGCCACCCGCTCGAAGTCCCACACGTTGATGGCCTCGGCGGCTTCCTCGATGAGCTGGCCCGAGAAATGGGCGTCGAGCGCCTCGTTCGGCGGCCCGGCGGACGCGGCCTGCTGGCCGGCCTGCGCGTGTGATGGCTGTGGCGTCAGCGCGAAGTGCTGGCCGCAGATCTCGCACGTGCCCATCCGGCTACCGGCGGCGTGCCACGAGTGCTCGGCGATGGCGTCCAGGTCGCGCCGCCAGGTCGCCGGCAAATCAGGGTAGGCCAGCGCGAACAGCGGGCTGCCGGCGAGCAGCTTGAAGAACTGACGACGGCTGCGGGTGGACTCGAGGGCGTGCGGGTCGTTGGGTGTGGTGGGCATGAGCCGCGCTCCGGGTGCCGACCCCGTCATGGGGCGGCGCGTGCGTCAAAAGGCTAGCACGGCTGGGACGGTATGGGCGACCTCCCGCGCCGGAGATGTCACGGCCCGGGCGATTGAAATCTGTCTTGACCTGCTGGCCTGTGGGGCAATCAAATGAAGTGTGCGGTCCGTAATCGCGGTGCTGCTCGCCGTCCTGGACATCTGTCTGGCCGGTCAATCGCCGGCGTTCTTCGTCACCGGCCAGCCCGCCGATCTCATGCTCTCAGGCTACGGCTTCAACCGCACGGGCGGCGCGCTGCGCTTCAATCATCCCGGCGGCATCGCCGTCGTGTCGGGGCAGCTGGTGCTGGCGGACCGCAACAACAACCGGGTGCTCATCTGGAGTGGGCTTCCTTCAACGGGCGACGAGCCTCCGGCGATCGTTTTGGGCCAGGGCTCGTTCGACACCAACGCGCCTGGCACACGACTCGACGAGCTGAACTGGCCGACGGCGGTGGCGACCGATGGCGCCCGGCTCTACGTGGCCGACACCTACAACGACCGCATCCTCGTGTGGCGTTCGGTGCCGACCTTCCACAAGCAACCGGCCGACTTCGCGATCACGCGGGCGAGCGGCGTCGTATGGCCGTGGGGCATCTGGACGGACGGGCGGCGCCTGATGACGTCCACGACCGTGGGTGGACGCGTGCTGCTCTGGCATCGGATCCCCGACGACGACCGTCCGCCCGACGTCACGATGCGGGCGCCGGCGTTCGGCACGCCGCGCACCATCGAGAGCGACGGCACCCGGCTGCTGGTATCCGACCACAACGCGCGCACGACGAACGGGCCGGGCACGTTCTTCTGGCGCACGTTTCCGGTCGGTGAGACCCAGCCGCACGACTTCTTCATGAGCACCGCACCCGATGGACGCGCACAGCCGCCGGGTGGTTCGCCGTCTGTTGGCGAGCATATTCACGACGCCGAACTGCTCGCGGACGGGCGGCTGCTCGCGCTGTTCAATCGCACGCTGTGCGTCTGGAGTCGATTCCCCGAATCGACGGGCGATGCCTGCGCAGTGACGATTGGGTCGTCTCGGCCTGGCGAGACGGGCATCGACATCGACGCCGGCGACAACTCGGGCCTGGCCGTCGCAAACGGCCGGTTGTTCGTGTCGGTGAACAACGGCAACCGGGTCCTCGTGTGGAACCGCGTGCCGACCGATGCGTCCACGCCGCCCGCGTTTGCCATCGGTAGTCCGGACGTCCGCACGAACACGCTCGTGACCGACGGCATCATCACCAACGGCATCCCCCAGACCGATGGCGAGCGCCTCTATGTCAGTTCCGACTACGATCGCACGCTGCACGTGTGGCGCTCGCGCCCCGTCGCCGACCGTCAGCAGGCCGACGTCGTCTATCAGTTGCCCTTCGGCCCGTGGGCGAGCACGCGCGTGGGCGCGGGCCTCGCGCTCGCCGGTCAATCGACGGTGATGGTCTGGCGGTCGCCGCCGGACGGACAACCTGCGGACCTGCGTTACGAGCGCGCGATCGGGCCTGTCGCGCTCGACGACCTCCGCGGTGTGGCCTTCGACGGCACGTACTTCTACCTGGCGAGCCAGTCGCGCGGGCGCGTGTGGGCGTGGCGCGGCCTTCCGTCGGCCGACGCGGCGCCGGCGGCCGAACTCGTCGTAGACCTGCCGGGGCGAATGTCGAGCGATGGGCGCTACCTAGCTGCGGTCGTGGGATCGCCGGGCGGCGGCGTGCGCATGTTCGACGTCGCGCGGATCACGAGCGGCGATCCCGCGCCGGTGAGCGTCGGCCAGGGACTGCGGATGAACCTGCCGCAGGGCGTGACGCTGGCCGGCGGCGGCCTCTTCATCCCCGACACGAACGGCAATCGCGTGCTCGCGTGGCGCGACGCGTTCGATGCCTACCACGGCCGGCCGCCGGACGCCGTGCTGGGCGCCCCGGATCTGAACCCACAGCCACCGCGCATCGGCCAGTCCACGCTCTTCTGGCCGGGCACGGTCGCCTACGACGGCCAGCACCTCTGGGTTGGCGAGTTCAAGTTCTCCAACCGCATCGTCCGGTTCGTGCGCCCGTAGATCAGCCGCGAGGGCAAGAAAGGGCCGCTCTCGCGTCGCCAGTGGGGTTTGTCATCAATCTGAAGCCCGCTGGCGCGGACTTGGTGTGAGCTTCTTGCAGGCATGAATTCGGCGAGTTTACGTTGCTCATCAGCATGATGGTCGCTCTGCTCAGCGCACGCGCTCGACGTAGCTGTCGCCGGTGATCATGCGGACCACCTGGCCGTTCTCTTCGACGAAGCGCACAATCTCCCCCACCACGCCGCCTCCGGCTGGCGCGGTGAAGCGGAACGTGCCGTCGCCAAGCGGCACCAGCTCGGTCTGGTTGTCGAGCGTGGCCGCCTCGGGATTGATGATCACGAGCTTCTCGTTGAGCTCGACCACATGCGAGTCGCCGCCGCGGCCGCGATAGAGGCCGGCAAACCGCGACCAGGCTGGGTTCCACTTCACCTTCTCGGGCGCCTTGGCCGTGGCCTTGGCCACCGCGTCACCGACGGTGTTCATCAGCTGCGTGGCAATGCCGCTAGCATCGCCATCCTGAGCGTTGGTCAGCACAATCACGCCGACTCTTGCGCCGAGGTCGATCTCAGTCTGCGTGATGTAGCCCGGATAGCCGCCGCCGTGGCCGACGAGGACCTTGTCGCGATTGCGAGACACGGCAAAGCCAATGCCGGTGCCCCGCGACCAGTTGTTCTCCATCATGTGCACGCGATGCATCTCGCGCAGGCTGGCCGTGTTGAGAATGCGATCGCCGCCAGACGGTCCGCTGCGGAACTGCGCCGAGACGAACTTCGCCATGTCATCGACCGTCGAGGTGACTCCTGTGGCGGCAGCCATGCCACGGGCGTCGACGAACGGCATGATCGATCGCGTGCCGTCGGGCATGCGCCGGCCGTAGCCGACGGCCAGTCCCGGCACGTTCTGATCGACGCTGGAGTTGACCATGCCGAGCGGCTGATAGATGTTGCGGGCCACGTAGTCGGCCCACGACAGGCCGCTCACCTGCTCGACCACCAGCCCAGCTAACGTGTAGGCCAGGTTCGAGTATTTCCAGCGTGTCTCTGGCGGGAACGCCGCCTGCCGCTTCGGCATCAGCGCCTTGAGTTCGTCCCGGGTCGGAAAGTTGAAGCTGGTCCAATGGTCCGCGGCTTCACGTGGCAGGCCGGAGCTGTGCGTGAGCAGTTCCTCGATGGTAATCGGCGGGTCGTCTGGCGCTGACGGCGTCACCGTGAACCACGTCAGGTACTTCGAGACGGGATCCTCGAGTCTGAGCCTGCCCTGCTCGCGCAGTTGCATGATGGCCGTGGCGGTGAACAGCTTGCTGTGCGACGCCATGCGGAACTTGGTCTGCGGCGTCATCGGTGTCTTATCGGCAACGTTGGCGGAGCCAAAGCCCCGTGCCCACACGAGCCGCTCTCCGGCGACCACGCCCACAGTCATGCCCGGGTAGCCACGGAAGCGCAGTTGGCCTTCCGCCCAGGCCGTGAACACGCGCTGGGCGCCAAGCACGTCCGGGTCTGTGGCGGGGTCTTTCGCGGCGGGCGCCTGCGCCAGAACCCACGACGACGACAACACCAGCATCACGCCAACGACAAAGCGACGCGTCACCATAACAGCCTCACCTCGCACTTCTGAACACATTCAGGATACGTCGTCTCACCCATCGTGAGCCTGGCGACTTTCCCCTTATCCCAGCACGTGGCCGCTGGCGTGCCGGCAGACACATACCTTACACCTGACGCGGCCGTGGTCCGCCTCAGCACGAAGGCCTCGTGGCCGGTCGTCAAGAACCTGGACCTTGCCGTCGCCGCCTTGGAAACGCACCAGTTGCCAGGCGGTGTCCTGCAGGCCCGGCAGCAACAGGACGCGGCCGTTGCCGTTGGGGATGGTGTTGGCCAGCACCTTCATCCGTTCCTGGAAGGCGGACGCTGGACCAAGCAACAGGTCCTCGGCGCCGCCGAATGCCAGCGTCGGCACTCTGATGTGCGGCCAGTCGCAGACCACGGGGTCGTTGTAGAGCATCTGGCTGATGAGGGCCTGCACCCTGGCGAGACGCGGCCATTCGGCGCTGAGTGTCCAGGAATACCGGATGCGGGTATAGCGCTTGAAGTCATCGTTCCACGCCTGCGGGTTGTGGCCGACGTAGCGGCTCAAGCTGGCACGCGTGCTCTGGTAGTCGGTCTTCAGCGTCTGGGCGTCGATCCGGTCGATCGGTGTCATCGGACTGTTGAAGCGGCCGTCGGTCAGGCCAATCGGGTCATAGATCACCACGCGCTCGACCATCTTCGGATATTGCGTGGCAAAGCGGGCGGCGAGCATGCCGCCCATCGAGTGGCCAATCACGCTCACCCGCTCGAGCTTCTCGTGCTGCAGGATCAGGGATGTGTTGCGCGCCTGCGAGCTCAGGTAGTACGGCGCGATCGGCTTCGACGATCGCCCGTAACCAATCTGATCGGGGACGATGACACGGAAGCCTGCTGTGGTCAGGCCGTCGATGACGGCCTTGCAGTAAAAGCCACCGAAGTTGTTACCGTGCAGAACCAGCACGGTGCGGCCGTTGGGTGTTTCCTGCGCCGCCACGTCCATGTAGGCGATGCGCACGTCCTGGCCGTAAACGCGGAGCCGATAAGCCGTGTTAGCGGCTTCTGGTGAACCGAACGCCGGTTCTCAGACCCCGCACCTGGCGGCGCTCAAGGACGGCCGCCTGGCGGGCGTGATCTCGATCCGCGACGTCGTCAAGGCCATCAGCGCGGACCAGCAGTACACGATCACGGAGCTGGAGAAGTACATCTCCTCGCAGGAATTGGGGATCAGGGCTTGGGGATTGGAAAAAGAAACGGGCCGGCAAGCGCGTTGCCCGCCGGCCCGTTTGTCTTTTCGCGGGACGGGAACGGGAGCCGGGGTGTCTTGCCTGATCCCCGGTCCCTGATCCCTTCGCGATCGCACCCCTAGAACGCGAACCGCAAGCCCATCTGCATCCGGCGGTAGCCGAGCGTCGCCGTCGTGTCGACGCTGCTTGGCGAGTAGGTCAGGAACAGCGGTGACGTGAACGAGGTGTTCGGAGGGCCCCAGTTCCGGGTGTTGAAGAGGTTGGCAACCTCGAGGCGGAACTCCGGACGATACCGCCCGATCGGGAACGCCTTGAAGATGCCGAGGTCGACGTTCGACTGTGCCGGCCGGCGGAAGAAGTTCCGACCGCTTGTTCCGAAGCCGTCGATGCCGAGACCGCTCGGCTGCAAGAACTTCGTCTTGTCGTAGTAGAGGTAGGGCGTGTAGTCCGTGGTGCCCGTGGGTGGGACGCGGCCGATGTTGGTCCCCGCCCCGGGCGCTGCACCGCTGTAGTTGATCAGGATTGAGCCGCAGCCCTGACACGACATGGGGTTGTTCGTGCCAAGGATGCTGAACGGCGTGCCCGAGAACATGCGCCAGACACCATTGACCTGCCAGCCGCCCAGGATCGTGCTGAGGGCGTCGGTCCGGTTCTTGAGGAAAGGCACCTCGTAGACCCAGCCGAGGCTGAACATGTGCGTCCGATCGAACCCGGCGATGGCGAAGTTGTCGCCGTACTTCGGCGCGTAGTTCCAGGTGAGCCCGGTCCACCCGTCCTCGTCGGCCATGTTCTTGGTCTGGCTCCAGGTGTAGGCGCCCTTGAGCATGAGGCCGTTCTTGAACGGCCGGTTCAGCCCGACCTGCAGGCCCTTGTACCGGCTCTTCGTCCTGGCGGCCCAGTCGTTGATGGCCGTCGTGCCCGCCACCGCGAAGTACTTCGCGGCGGAGCCGCCGCCACCCGGGACGCCCACGTTATAGTTCAGGTCGGCATACCCGCCGTCGGTGGCCGTCCCGACGTAGGCGATCTCGGCGGAGATGTCCCAGGGCAGCCGCCGCTCGAACGACACGTTCCACTGCTGGATCCTGGCCCGGTCCACGCCCGAGCCGCTCCCCGGGAACGCCTCGCTCCCGACGTTAGGGGAGCGGATGAACACACCGCGCGGCAGGACAACCGTTCCCTTCGACGTATCGGGCAGGACGACGGCAGGAATGCCAGCCGTCAGCGTCGTGACCCAGTCGTAGGTGCCGACCGCCGAGGCGTTGTTGTTGATGTCGAAGGGGTACGACCCGCGCATCGGCCGCGACCAGGGCAGCGGGTTTCTCGTCTGGCCGTAGCCTGCTCTGATCACGTTGTTCTCGTCCAGACGGTACGCCACGCCCAGGCGCGGCTCCAAATACCACTTCTGGATCTTGACGCCGGCGTCCGCCGGCTGGCTGCCAATCCCGCCCAGCGTGACGACGTACCTGTTGTAGTCGAGGGTCTCGATGCCGCGGCCGCCCGCTCGCGACATGAGCGGATAGTAGTCCAGGCGCACGCCGGCGCTCACCGTCAGCTTCTGGCTGACGTTCCAGCGATCGCGGACGTAGAACGCGAACTGGTTCTCGCGCCCGGTCATTTCCTCAGTCTGGGTGTCCTTCGCGTAGCTGCTCGGGAGCCCCATCAGGAACGAGGCGAAGCCGTTAAAGCCGGGCGAGACGTAGCCCACGGCGCCCGTGGTGTTGTTACTGAAGTCGAAGCCGCCCTTGAGCCCGTATGGTCCCCACTCCGCCTGGCGGTGGTTCAGTTCGAGCCGGACGAAGTCCATGCCCGTGCGCAGCTCGTGCTTCGCAAAGACCTTTGTCAACCCGACCGTGCCCGAGTAGCTGATCTCCTTGCGCCACAGCGGCTGCCAGCTCGGGGCATTGCCAATCGTGTAGCCGCCGCCCTGGAAGCGCGGCAGCCCGTTGGACCTCGGGTCTCGCGGATCGTTCGTGCCGGGAATGCCAAGCTGCAGACCGTATGACTGGTCCATGTCCGGCGGCAGGACGTCCTGGTCCTGGCGGCTCATGCCGAAGTTGGCGTCAAGCACGGTCGTCGGCCCGAGCGTCCAGGTGGTGCCGAAGGTTGTCAGGATGACGCGGGTGTTGCCGATGGACGGACTGTCGAACCCGAGGTAGAACTCGCTCCCCGAGCCCTGGTTGTCCATGTAGCCCAGCTTGCCCCACACCGTGGCAGTCGGCTTGAACTGCCAGTTGATCTTGACGTCGAAGTTGTCGCGCTGCTGGAACTCCTCGCGCAACTGCGTGTAGTCGTCGAAAAGCAGGTTCGAGTTGAGGTCCCGCGTGCTGTTCACCGCCGGGTAGAACTTCAGGATGTTGAGCGCGATCGGGCTGAGCAGGTTCGCGGGAATGATGAAGTTCGCGATCGGATCACGATTCGCGCCTGCCGCGCCGGTGAACGGGTTGAACAGCCGGAACGCCGGGTAGGCTGCCGCCACCTCGCTGAAGTTGCCCTGCCGCATGAGCGCGGTTGGCACGGCGTAGTTGCGGGTCACCGGGCGGGTAGTATCGTAGCGCTCCCACGAGAAGAAGTGGAACAGCTTGTTCTTCAGGATCGGCCCGCCGACCGTGCCGCCGAACGTAGAGGTGTCTTCCCGGT
>VFZG01000044.1 GCA_016871275.1 Acidimicrobiia bacterium
GTCGAGACCGTGGCCGCTGGCCGCATCGTCAGCGTGCGGAGCTTCGGCAAGGCCGGCTTCTTCGTGCTGTCGGACGGCCGAGCGCGTATCCAGGTGTATGTCCGCCAGGATGCGCTGAGCGAACGCGACTACCAGTTGTCGAAGCTGCTCGATGTTGGCGATCAGATCGGTGTGCGCGGACACTTGTTCCGCACCAAGACCAACGAGCTGTCGATTGGGGCCGCGTCCCTGCAGTTTCTGGCCAAGTGCTTTCTGCCGCTGCCCGAGAAGTGGCACGGCCTGCAGGATGTCGAGATCCGTTACCGCCAGCGCTACCTCGATCTGATCGTCAATCCGGATGTGCGGCGGGTGTTTGAACTCCGCACCGCGACCGTATCCGCAATCCGGGATGTCCTGAAGGGGCACGGCTTCCTGGAAGTCGAGACGCCGATGATGCAGCCGATCGCCGGCGGGGCGCTGGCCCGGCCGTTCGTGACACATCACAACGCGCTCGACATGAAACTCTACATGCGGATCGCGCCGGAACTCTACCTCAAGCGCCTGACCGTCGGTGGCGTCGAACGCGTCTTCGAGATCAATCGCAACTTCAGGAATGAGGGGATCTCGACGCGGCACAACCCCGAGTTCACGATGCTCGAGTTCTATTGGGCGTACGTGGACTATCAACGGCTGATGACGTTCACTGAAGAGTTGCTGGCGACGGTGGCCCGCCAGGTGACCGGCAGCACCGAGCTGCCGTACGGCGAGCACACCATCAACATGGCGGCGCCGTTCCGCCGGCTGTCGATGCGCCCCGCAGCCGCCGAAGCCGCCTCCGTGCGGCTGGGAGCCTCCGTGAGCGTCGACGATCTTCGCGGTCTGGACACGGCGAGGGCGCTGGCGGCGAAGCTCGGTGTCGAGGTGCCGAAGGGATCCGGGCCCGGCAAGATCACCAGCCTCATCTTTGAGTCGCTGTGGGACACGGACCTGATCCAGCCGACGTTCGTTTACGATTTCCCGACCGAGGTGTCGCCGCTGTCGAAGCAGCGGCCCGATGATCCCGACACGGTGGAGAGGTTCGAGCTCTACATCGGCGGCTTCGAAGTGGCCAACGCCTTCAGCGAGCTCAACGATCCCGTGGAGCAGCGCCGGCGATTCGAGGAGCAACTGGCCCAGCACGCAACCGGCGATCACGAGGCGCACGCCATGGACGAGGATTACGTGCGCGCACTCGAGTACGGCATGCCCCCGGCTGGAGGTGAGGGCGTCGGCATCGATCGGCTGGTGCAGGTGCTGAGCAATTCACCGTCGATCCGCGACGTCATCCTGTTCCCGCTGATGCGACCCCGTGGAGACGAGTAGCCAGTAGCCGGTCACCAGTAGCCAGAGGGTCAAGATGCCATTCGAACTACAGGTTGCCCTGCGTTACCTGCTGGCCAAACGGCGGCAGGTCTTCATCTCCGTCATTTCGCTGGTCTCGACCCTCGGCGTCACCGTCGGCGTGATGGCGCTGGTCATTGCGCTGGCGCTGATGACCGGCCTGCAGGGCGAACTGCAGGCGCGCATTCTTGGATCCGGCGCGCACGTCTATGTCTACAAACCCGGCGGCATCATCGACTATCGCGCCGAGGTCGCCAGACTGCGCGCCGTTCACGGCGTGACTGGCGCCGCGCCGGCGGTGATGGGCAAGGCGATGATCAGCGGCCTGGCGGTGGGCTTCCTCGAAGTGAAGGGTATCGATCCGGCGATGGAGACCGGCGTGACGGATCTCGGCACCGCGCTCACGGAGGGGTCGCTCGACACGCTGACGCCCGCCAACGACGAGCAGCTGCCCGGCATCGTCATCGGCGAGCAACTGGCGAGGGATATCGCCGCCAAGGTGGGTGATTCCGTCCGCCTGACCACGCCGAACGGTTCGTTATCGCCGATGGGGGTCATGCCTCGCATCCGCCGGTTCATCGTGACCGGAATCTTCCGGATGGGCCTCTACCAGGTGGATGCCGGCTATGGGTTTGTCGATCTCGAGCGCGGCATGCAGGTGAGTGGCGCCGACCGTGTGGCGCACATCGAGGTCAAGCTGTCGGATCCGTACGATGCGCCGCGCGTCGCCGATGAGATTGCCGAGCAGTTCGGGCCGGACTACGTCACTCAGGACTGGTCGGACATCAACCGGGAGCTGTATTCGGCGTTGATGCTCGAGAAGATCGGCATGGGCATCGGCATTGGCCTGATTGTCGCCGTCGCGGCGCTCAACATCGTCGCCTCGCTGATCCTGCTGGTGATGGAAAAGACGCGCGACATTGCGATCCTGAAGACGATGGGTGCGTCGGCGCGGAGCATCATGCTGATCTTCTTCCTGCAGGGATCGATCATCGGCGTGATTGGCACCATCATCGGCGCGAGCGGCGGGGCGCTGGTGTCGCACGTGCTCGATCGCTATCGGTTGATCACCATTCCCAGCGACGTCTACCAGGTGAGTTACCTGCCCTTCAAGCTGCAGCCGGTCGACCTGACGGCCGTGGTGATTGGCGCCGTGCTGGTGTGCTTCGCGGCCACCCTGTATCCCTCGCGGCAGGCGGCGCGGCTCGATCCCGCGCAGGCGCTGCGCTACGAGTAGCCATGGCATTCGTCGCCGTCAGCGGCCTGAACAAGTACTACAACGCCACCGGCAAGCGGCTGCACGTGCTGCGCGATCTCGATCTCTCGGTCGAGCAGGGCGAGATGGTCGCGATCATGGGCGCCTCGGGCGTGGGGAAGAGCACCCTGCTGCACGTGCTCGGGGGACTGGACACCATCGACGGCGGCCAGGTGCGCGTCGGCGATCACGAGATCGCCTCGCTGACCGACGAGGCACGCGTGCGGTTCCGCAATCGCCACATCGGCTTCGTCTTCCAGTTCCATCACCTGCTGCCGGAGTTCTCCGCGGTCGAGAACGCGATGATGCCGTTGCGGATTGCGCGCGCCTCGGCGGCGGAGGCCAGGCCGAAGGCCGAAGCGCTGCTGGTGCGCGTCGGTCTTGGCGACCGGCTCGATCATCGTCCGGGCACGCTGTCGGGGGGCGAACAACAGCGTGTCGCCGTGTCACGGGCGCTGGTCATGCAGCCGTCACTGCTGCTGGCCGACGAACCGACCGGTGATCTCGATGAAGCGACCGCCGACGCGCTGCACGATTTGCTCCGCTCGATGCATCGCGACATCGGCCTCACGGCCATCATCGCCACCCACAACCCGCGGCTGGCCGCGCAGTGCGATCGCACATTGCGGCTCGAAGGCGGCCAGCTGACGGCCGCCGGCTAGCGCCGCAGCGCCGCCGTTTCAATCGCCGCCAGCAGCGCCATGGCCCCGCCACGGTCGTCGGCCCCGTTCACCACCGGCCGATTCAAGTAGTAGTCGCGTGAGTTCTGGGCGCCGGTGCCCGCGCACACGTCCTTCACCGTGCCATCGGCGTTGACGCGTGCGGCGACTGCGCCCCAACCTCGATAAACGATGGGCTCGTAGGTCGTGCGGTCGATCCATCCAAGCCGCACGCCGCGTGCCATCGCCGCCGTGGTCATGGCCGTGACCGTCAGCTCGCGATAGCTCGATGGTTCATCCACCACCTGGCGCCAGCTGCCGTCGTCCGACTGGTGTTTCGCCAGGGCGGCGACGTGTCTGCGATAGATCTCGAGCACGCGAGCGCGGTCAGGCCAGCCGGCGGGCAAATAGGTGAGCGCCTCGGTGACGCCAAGGAGGGCGAAGCCATTGCCGCGGCCCCAGGCGTGCGGTCCATCGGTGGCGTGAATGAAGATCCCATCCGGCCGTTGCAGCTTCTCGGCGTACGTCTTCAGGAGGTTGCCCACCACTGGCGCATAGGCGCCACCGACGCGCGACAGGAGAGACGAGGCCATGAACATGTCGTCCGTCCAGCCGGTCGTAAACCGGATGGCTTCGCCTGGCGCCTCGGGCGCCATGAAGGCGGCCACCTTCTGAGCGAGGATCAGGCCTGGCGAATTACCGTTGGTGACGGCGAGATCGGCAAAGGCCAGCGCTCCTGCGAGACTGGTCAACCGGTACGGTTCCGCGATCGCCGGTGTCTGCTCCGACAGGAACGGTGCGATGTCCGTGGCGACCTTGTCGTGCCACCTGGCTTCCTTGGTCAGCAGCGAGAGGCGCAGGCTGCTTGACCACGACAAGGCCGGGATATAGCTCATGATGGGCTGGACCGGGTATTTCGCGGCCAGGATGCGGGCAATCTCGAGCGGCTCTGGCGGCGCCTGGGCCCTCCCGGCAGCCGGAATGGCCATGACGACGCTTATCAATCCCGCCAACCCAGCGAAAACTCTCATTTCCCCCCCCGGTCGCGGCAATCGTATACTGAGCGCGGTAAGCAGCCGGTTGTCTCCGCTCGTATGAAACCAGGTGGGCAAGCCACGTTTGAAGGGAGTGAATGCATGATTCGCAGGGGATTCGCGGTTCTGGTGTGCGCGGTGTTGCTGGCGCCGGCGCCTGGACGAGCCGGTGGCCAGCTAGGCGATGGCCCCTGGTTGTTCGTGGGCGAATGGGTTCTGACGATCGAAGGCCGTCGCGGTCCGCAGGAGCGCCCGCTGACGATCAAAGACACCGCCGGCAAGCTGTCGGCCGAGCTCGGCGGCGGCCGAGGCGGTCCGATCGCGATCACCGACGTGACGGTGAAGGGGTCGGAAGCGATTCTGAAGTGGAACCAGGAGACGCAGCAGGGCGCCATCGACGTCGTCATGACGCTGACGCTCAAGGACGGTGCGCTCACGGTCAAGCAGGACATGGCCGGCGGCCAGTTCAGCCAGACAGGCACGGGCAAGAAGAAAGGCTAGCGGGCCAGCAGGCCAGCAGGCTGGCGGGCTCGTTACTTCCCGTACCAGTCGCGCAATTGCGATTCAAGCCCGGCGGACGCTACAAACAGGTCCGCCGGATACTGCCGATGGGCCACCATCGACTGGAAGATCAGGAATCGCTGATCGGTGTTCGCCGCCATTCCCGCCAAATACTGCAGCCGCAGGTTCTTCTCCCGATTGATCTGAGCGTCGGCCAGCCATGGCTGGAGATCGCGGCCCCGTCCGGCATACGTGCTCAGGATGCCCTCTGGCGATCGCAGCAAGACTTCGGACAGCGATTGCTTCACCCGCGGTGAAGCGGCCAGGCGATCGCGGATGGCCTCTTCGCGAATCGGCGTTGCTTCGAGCCGGCCGAGGGCGACCAGGTCGTATCCCTCTTCGAGCAGATCCGGATTCCACAGCGTCGTGTCGGGGAAGACCGCTGCAAAGGTGCCGATCTGGCTCTTGGCCGACGCCAGGTCGGTCTCGTAGAGCGGGATCCATTGGGTCACCACTCCACCGGGGTTGAGGTGATTCTTCACGAGCGTGAGGTACTCGAGCGAGTACAGCGTCGCCGCGCCGCGCACCCAGGGGTGGATCGGGTCCGAGGTGATGATGTCGAACTTCTCGTTGGTGGTCTGCAGGAAATGCCGCGCGTCATCGAACACCAGCTCGACGCGCGGGTCGTCGAAGACGTGATGGTTCTCCTTGCCGAAGAACTGGCGGGCGCTGTTTGGCACGACCGGCTCGATCTCGCACACCACGATGCGCTCGACCTCGGGATGAATCGACAGCGCGCCGGCGGTCACGCCCGCGCCGACGCCCACGATCAGCACCGACTTGGGATTGGGATGCACCAGCGCCGGCATGTGGCCGAGCATGCGTTCGAGTCGCATATCGATGTCCATGTCGGACGCTTCGACCTTGCCGGCAATGTGAAACTGCTTGGCGCCGGCGACACCTTCCGTGACGGCCACCGAGGCGGTCGCGCCTTCTGCGAGATAGAGGAAGCTCTTGATGTTGTCCCACGAATCCACCGAGCGTCCGTAGGCGATCAGCCGGCCCGGGATTTCGGGGACGGCCATCGCGGCGATGGCGGCGACCGCCACCGCCGGCAGCACGCGCGCCGCCTGTCCGATTGACTGCCATAGCAGCAGCGCCGCGGTGACGCCTGCGGCCACGACCAGCACCTGCTGCGCCGCATGCGTGCCGAGGAGCGGAATGCCCACCAACGTGCAGGCGAGCGCCCCCAGCAATGCGCCCACGGTGTTGGTGGCATTGATTCGCGCCACATGTCCACTGAAGTCGCCGCCGCCGGCGCGCAAGGTCAGCGGGAAGCTGGCGCCCCACAGCAATGTGGCGGGCAGCATCGCGACGGCGCAGCGCAGGCCATCAAACGCGAACGCAATACCGGGATTGGCCCAGACATTGGGCAGGAACGCGGCGCGCGGCTGCCACTGCGGCAAGACGTGGACGATGGCCCACGAGCCCCAGGCGATGGCGACCGCCAGCAGCACCTGCACACCCGCCAGGGTCGATCGCGGACTGGCCGTGCTGCGGGCCAGCTGCGAGCCGCCGAAGCCGCCGATGCCCAGGCCGGCGAGAAACACCGCCAGGATCAACGAGAACGTGTAGACGCTGGCCCCGAACAGCAGCGACAGTTGCCGCGTCCACACCACTTCCGCGCCGAGCGCGGTGAAGCCTGACAAGGCGGATGCCAGGAAGATGGGTGCCAGGGGGCCTGGTGCCAGGGGGCCGGGTGCCTGAGGTGCTTCCGGTGACGAAGGCGCGACGCCCCCGGCCAAGGCGTAGCCAGCAATGGCCACGGCGACATTGATCGTGACGGCGACCGAGGTTGCGACCACGGTGTCGAAGACGCGGAGCAGGAAGAACCCGGCGAGGATCGTTCCGGTTGCGGCGCCGGCGAGATTCGCCATATACAGCAAGCCCACCGAGGCATGTCCGTTGTTGGCGGCGAGCCGCGAGAAGGTCGTGGCGATGGCCGGCAGTGTGGCACCCATCAGCATGGTGGGCGGGGTCAGCACCGCGAAGCACACCAGCGATCGAAAGGCGATTGCGCCCGCACCCGGCTCGGCGACGCTGACATACGCCTGCTGGACGAACGGCAACACCAGCGGAATCGCGGCGCCCAGCAGCGCGATGCCCGCCTCGAGGGCGGCCACCACGCGCAGGGGGTGGGCGCCGGCCGGCGTCACCCTGGGCAGCAGCCAGCTTCCGAGCGCCATGCCGCCCATGAACGCGCACAGGGTCACGGCCACCGAGATCGACGAGGCGCCGACGATCAGTTGGACGAGATAGCACCAGACGGTTTCATAGATCAGGGCGGCGCAGCCGCTGAAGAAAAAGAGCGCGAGAAGAGCGGGCATCGGTGGCATCCTACCGTGGGTTGTCTGGATTCGATCTGATCGTTGTGGGCCTTGGCGGCATGGGCAGCGCCGCAGCCGCGCATGCCTCGTCGCGCGGCAAGCGCGTGCTGGCGATCGAACAGTTCCAGCCCGCGCACGACCAGGGGTCGAGTCATGGGCAGTCGCGCGTCATCCGGCTGGCCTACTTCGAGGATCCTGCCTACGTGCCGCTGCTCCAGCGCTCGTACGAACTGTGGCGCCGCCTGGAGGCCCAGACGGGGCGTCGCCTGCTGATGATGACAGGCGGCCTGATGATCGGCGCGCCGGACAGCGACGTGGTAGCGGGCTCAGTGCAAAGCGCCCGGGAGCATCAACTCGATCATGAGCTGCTCGATGCCGCCGGCATTCGACGCCGCTTTCCGGCGTTCACGCCCGACCCTGGGAGCGTGGCGCTGTTCGAGCGGGAAGCCGGGGTGGTGTTCCCCGAGGAAGCGATGCGTGCGCATCTCGACATCGCCGTCGACAACGGCGCGCACCTCCATTTCGACGAGCGGGTCGAGGACTGGTCGGTCGGATCGTCAGGACGGATCGACGTCCGCACGTCGAAGGGCCGTTATGAGTGTGAGCAGCTGATCCTGGCGCCCGGATCCTGGGCAGCCGATCTCTTCAAGATCGACTGGCTGCCGCTCGAGGTCGAGCCGCAGCAGCTCTACTGGTTCGAACCGGCCGGTGGGGAGACGCCGTTCCTGCCCGATCGATTCCCCATCTACATCTGGGATCTTGGCGGCGGCGTTCAGGTTTACGGGTTTCCAGCCGATGATCACGGCCGCGTGAAGGTGGCCTTCTTCCGGTCGAGGGTCACTGGGGAGCACGCCCTGCGTGCGGCTCTCGGCCCCTGCGTGCCCGCCCTGGCCGGCGGCGTGCTGGTCGCAACCGTGTCCTGCAAGTACACCCTGACCCCCGACCAGCACTTCGTGATTGGGCATCATCCGGACTTCGCGAATGTGGTCATTGCCTCGCCGTGCTCGGGGCACGGCTACAAGTTTGCGAGCGTGGTTGGCGAGATCCTCGCGGATCTCGCCGTCGACGGAACCACGCGGCACCCGATCGCCCTGTTCTCGCCGCTGCGATTCAACAACTGACATGAGAAGCGCCCTCGCCATCCTGATGGCCGCGTTGATGCAGACGCCGGCACCGCAGAATCCGTCGCCGATGAGCGACACCACGCGGCCGCATCCGCGCATTGCGCCATACCAGCCCAAGGGAGTGCGCCTGCCGGTGGGGCAGGGCACGTTATTCGTTCGTGAGGGACTGAAGCCGTCGAGGCGGATGTCGCTGCTCGTGCACTTTCACGGCGCGCCGTGGCTCATCGAGCATCACGTGTCGACGCTGCAGCAGGACATCGCGCTGGTCACCTTCCAACTGGGCGCAGGCTCCGGTGTCTATGCCAAATCCTTTGCCGATCCGTCGCTCTTTGATCAGGTGCTGGTCGACGCGGCCGCCGGCGTGTCGGCGCTGCTGGGACGCGCCACCAGCTTCGACCGCATCGTGCTGACCAGCTGGAGCGCCGGCTACGGATCGATTCGGGCGATCCTGCGGCAGGAGCACTACGCGCGCATTTCCTCAGTGGCGCTGTTGGATTCGATGCACGCGTCCTACGCGGCGGCGGTCGCCGGTCCACGGGCGGAAGATCTGCCGGTGCTGTCTGCCGACATCGATGCGTTCGCGCGACTGGCGGGCGATGCGGTGGCAGGAGGTAAGCAACTCCTGATCGCTCACTCAGAGGTGTTCCCCGGCACCTATGCGAGCACCACCGAAACCGCCGATGCGATCTTGCGCGGCGCCGGATTGAAACGGACAGCGCGACTGCGGGAAGGCCCGATTGGGATGCAGCAGCTCAGCGAAACGACGGCGGGGAAGCTGGCCGTGATCGGTTACGCCGGCAACTCGGCGCCCGATCACGTCGACCATCTCTACGCGCTGGCGGACCTGCTGGCCCGCTGGCGCGTCTTCGACTAACGGCCGAACAACACCTCGAAGGATCCGATGCTGCCGCGTTCTCGGCCACCAACTCGATGGTGACGCGCTGGCGCGCCTGCCATCGATACGTGCAGGTATCGACGTCCTCACCAGACTTCAACTGGCCATCGCCGCGGGCCAGCTCCCCCCGCGCTGACTGCGGACGGCGGCGGCGCGCGGTGCGGATGGCGCTGCCATGGCCGCGAGGCCAATGGCGTCATAGCTCAGACATTTCGAAGATGGTGCGAGCGATGGCGGAGTAGTCATCCTCGCCGCCGCCGGCCGCCATTTGCGCGAGGATCAATTGTTGCACCACGGCGCTCGTCACTGCGGGCACACCCTGTTCGGCGAGCGTGTGCATGGCAATCCCGAAGTCCTTCTTGAACAGCCTGGTCTTGAAGCCCGGCTTCCAGTTGCCGGTGATCATTCGCTCGCCGTGGACTTCGAGGACGCGGCTTTGCGCGAAGCCGCCCATCAGGGCGGCGCGCACTTT
Source organism: Acidimicrobiia bacterium (assembly GCA_016871275.1). Lineage (GTDB taxonomy): Bacteria > Acidobacteriota > Vicinamibacteria > Vicinamibacterales > UBA2999 > 12-FULL-67-14b. The sequence goes on from VFZG01000044.1 coordinate 9,687, forward strand.
CATCGGGTCGACGCCGGCTTTTCGCGACAGCGCGATCGCTTCCGCGACCACCGACATCGTGCCGCCAAGCACGATCTGGTTGCACACCTTGCAGATCTGACCGGCGCCCGAGGCACCGACGTGCACAATGCGTTCGGGCTTGCCCATGGCGTCCAGAATCTCGCGGACCGATTCCAGCGCCGCGCCATCGCCGCCGACCATGAAGGTCAGCGTGCCGTCGATGGCGCCGATCTCGCCGCCGCTCACCGGCGCGTCGAGGAACGACGCCCCCCGCTCCGTGGCCTGCGCCGCCATCTTTCGCGCGGTAGCGGGCGCGATGGTGCTCGAGTCCACAATCACCGTTCCCGTGGCCATCGCCCCGAACACGCCGTTTTCACCCGTCAGCACCTGCTCGACGTCCGGGCCGTCGGGGAGCATCGTGATGATGCGCCTGGCCGCCTGGGCGACTTCTGCCGGAGAGGTGGCAGCCTTTGCTCCCTCTGCCACCAGCTCTTGAACAGGTCCCTGGCTCCGGCTATGGGCAATGACCGAAAAGCCCTTCTTCAAGAGATTGCGAGCCATGGGCTTGCCCATGAGGCCCAAACCGATGAATCCGACTGTGTTTGACATGGTGCCCAGAAGGTATCACTGCGTGGCTCCGGAATCCAAAACTCCGAAGTCATGTTCTTTCTGTGACTTAGAGCGACCGTAGCGGAGTAGATGACGCGTTTGGCCGTATAATGGAGCTAAAGGCGGAGGCGGATTTGTCTCGCCACCCCTCGACTTCGCTCGTGGTCTTTTGGGCGGCAGTCGAAGGACCAAGCCGAAGGCGGAGGCGGATGTTCGAGCGATATACCGAACGAGCCAGGCGAGTGCTCTTTTTCGCCCGTTACGAAGCAAGTCAGCTCGGGAGCATTTCAATCGAGACCGAGCACCTGCTGTTGGGCCTCATCCGTGAAGGCAAGGGACTCACCAGCCGGATCTTTGCCCGCTCCCACCTGTCTCTCGAAAACATCCGGAAGGATATTGAGGGGCGGACGGTCTTCCGCGAAAAGGTTTCGACGTCTGTCGAGATCCCGTTCAGCGCTGAAACCAAGCGCGTCCTCCAGTACGCGGCGGAGGAGGCCGACCGCCTCCTGCACAACTACATCGGCACCGAGCACCTGTTGCTGGGCCTCCTCCGCGAAGAGCGATCCGTGGCCGCCACCATCCTCATGGAAAAGGGGATGCGCCTCCAGCAGGTCCGCGAGGACATCGTCCAGCTGCTGAACGAAAAGACGTCGGTCAATCGCGTCAAGGAAACGCCGCTGCTGGCCGAGTTCAGCCGCGACCTGACCGAGGCGGCGATGAAGAACCAGCTCGACCCGCTGGTTGGCAGAGACTACGAACTGGAGCGCGTGCAGCAGGTGCTGTGCCGGCGCACCAAGAACAACGCGGTGCTGATTGGCGAGCCCGGCGTCGGCAAGACGGCGATTGTCGAAGGACTGGCGCAGAAGATTGTCTACGGCGACGTCCCGCACTTCCTCGCCGACAAGCGCCTGCTGGCGCTCGACATCTCGCTGATTGTCGCCGGCACGAAGTATCGCGGCCAGTTCGAAGAACGCCTCAAGGCGATCATGAAGGAGCTGGTCGATAACCCGAACATCATCGTGTTCATCGACGAGCTGCACACGCTGGTGGGGGCGGGTTCGGCGGAGGGGTCGCTCGACGCGGCGAACATCCTGAAGCCGGCGCTGAGCCGCGGCGAGATTCGCTGCATTGGCGCCACGACGCCGGCGGAGTATCGCAAGTACATCGAGAAGGACCGTTCGTTGGAGCGCCGTTTCCAGGCCATCAAGGTCGATCCGCCGTCGGAGAGCGAAACCATCTCGATTCTGATGGGCGTGAAGGATCGCTACGAGCAGTTCCACCACGTCGAGTACACCCGCGAGGCCCTGGAGGCGGCGGTGTACCAGTCGAGCCGCTACATTACCGACCGGTTCCTGCCGGACAAGGCCATCGACCTCGTCGACGAAGCCGGCGCGCGCGCCAAGCTGCGCGAAGCGGGCTACAGCGAGGAGTTCGGCGAGATCAACAAGAGCATTCGCGTCGCCGTGGAGCAGATGGAGAGCGCGGTCTCGGCGAAGGACTTCGACAAGGCCCAGTTCTATCGCGAGCAGGAGCAGGTCGCCCGCGAGAACCTGCAGTTCGTCCGCGAGAAGTTCGACGTGCGCTCGAGCGCTCGCAAGGTGGTGGTGTCGCGCGCGGAGATCGATGAAGTGGTCTCGAAGTGGACCGGCGTGCCGCTTGCCTCGATCAACCAGGACGAGAGCGACAAGCTGATTCGCATGGAGACCGATCTCCACAAGCGCGTGATCAGCCAGCAGCGCGCCATCTCCGCGGTGTCGCGCGCCATTCGCCGTTCACGCGCCGGTCTGAAGAGCCCGAATCGTCCGGTAGGCAGCTTCATGTTCCTCGGCCCCACCGGCGTCGGCAAGACCGAACTGGCCCGCGCGCTGGCGCAGTTCCTGTTCGGCAGCGAGAACGCGCTGATTCGCTTCGACATGTCGGAGTACATGGAAAAGCACTCGGTGTCGAAGCTGATTGGATCGCCGCCCGGATACGTCGGACACGAAGAGGGCGGCCAGCTCACCGAGAAGGTCAAGCGCAATCCCTACTCCGTGGTGCTGCTCGACGAAATCGAGAAGGCGCACCCCGACATCTTCAACATCCTGCTGCAGGTGTTCGAGGACGGCCACCTGACCGACGGCCTTGGCAATCGTGTCAATTTCAAGAACGCCATCCTGATCATGACGTCGAACATCGGCGCGCGCTTCATCCAGAAGAAGGCGTCGCTCGGATTCCAGACCAGTGAGGCCAGCGAACAGAAGGGCGTGCAGGAGATGGTGCTTGGCGAGGTGAAGCGCACCTTCAATCCCGAGTTCATCAACCGCGTCGATGAACTGATCGTGTTCGACGCGCTGACCGACGACGAACTACGTAGGATCCTGTCGTTGCTGGTGGAACAGCTCAATGTCAACCTGATGGATCGGCGGATGAAGGTACTCGTGTCCCCGGAGGTCGCCGACTGGATCATCGACATTACGTGTAAGGACCGGTCCTATGGCGCACGCCCGCTGCGCCGGGCCATCCAGCGGTATATCGAGGATCCGCTGGCAGAGGAGTTGATTCGCGGCCATTTGCAGGGCGGCGAAATCGAGGTATACCTCGAAGGCGGGCAGCTGGCCCATCGCCCGGCCGGCCAGCCGGTCGTGGCAGGCCGCCGCCTGACGACGAACGTCTAGTGATCAGGAAGGGCCGCGAGTTGCGGTAGCATTACGGGTTGTCTCTTCAGCGCCCAGCGGGTTTGTACGCCGTGAATTTGAGAAATTGTGCCGTAATTGGCCTGCTGTTGGCCCCCGTTTCCGCCGTCGCCGGCCAGGACGCAGCCGCCCCTGCCCAGGCTCCGGCCGCTCAGGCCGCGCCGGCTCAGCCCGCCGCGCCGGCGCCATGTCCCTTCAAGCAGATGCCGGCGGCGACGGCCGGCCCGGTGATCTGCCAGACCGAGCTCCGCTTCCACCCCGAAAACTTCTCGATCGTCGAGGCGCAGACCTATCTCTATTACATTCAGACTCCGCTGAGCCGGCCGTCCGACAGCAACTTCGTTCCTTACAACGAGGATACCGAGCGGTCGCTGCAGGAGGACTTCAAGCGCCTCTGGGCGACGCAGTTCCTCGAGAACCTGTGGATCGAAGTGCTGGAGCAGCCGTTTGCCAACGGCCACCCGGGTAAGCGGGTCATCTACCACATGGAAGAGCGGCCCCGCGTGAAGATCGTGGATTACACGGGGTCGACGAAAGTCGAGCGCACCAAGATTGACGAGAAGATGAAGGAGCTCGGCATCGCGCTGCGCCTCGACTCCTTTCTCGATCAAGCGGTCGTGCGCCGCGTGCAGGGTCTGGTCAAATCGTTCATGGCCGAGAAGGGCTATGAGTTCGCCGAGGTGACGTCGAGCGTCGAGCCGTTGCCGGCGGGACCGAAGCTCGTCAAGGTCAACTTCCACGTCGAAGAGGGCCCCAAGGTCAAGATCCGCACCGTCGATTTCAACGGCAACGTCGACGTGAGCGATCGCGCGCTGGCGCGGCAGATGAAGTCGACCAAGGGCACCGGGATGTTCTCGTGGATCACCGGGAAGAACACCTACAACACCAACAAGTTCGACGAAGACGCCGAGAAGGTGGTCGAGTACTACCGCAACAAGGGCTACATCACCGCCCGCGTCGGCCAGCCAGAAATCAAGGTCCTCGAAGACAGCGCCGACAAGGCAACGCGCTGGATCCAGTTGAACATCCCGATCGACGAGGGCCCGCGCTACCGCGTCGGCGCCTTCAAGTTCGACGGAAACAAGGTCGTCCAGACGGCCTTCCTCGAGCCGCTGTTCAAGATGAAGAGCGACGACTGGTATTCGGACAAGCCGATTCGTAACGGCCTGGTGAAGGCGCGCGAGATCTACGGCGCCGGCGGGTATTTCGAGTTCACCGGCTTCCCGGATCTCGAGCCGCTCGACGCGGCGCAAGGGCCGATGGCCGGTCCGGCCACGCCCACCGTGAACGTCACGATGCGCATGACGGAGGGCGAGCAGTACTTCGTGAACCGCCTGACCTTCTCCGGCAACACCACCACGCGCGACAACGTGATTCGCCGCGAGGTGCGCGTGCTCGAGGGCGCGCCGTTCAACACCGAAGCGCTGAAGTACAGCGTCAAGCGCCTCAACCAGCTGGGCTACTTCAAGCCGCTCGAAGAAGGCCAGGGCATTGACGTCCAGAAGACACCGGGCGAGAAGAACCAGGTCGACGTCACGCTCAAGCTCGAGGAGCAGAACCGCAACCAGCTGACGTTCGGCGCCGGCGTGTCGCAGTTCGAGGGCTTCTTCGGCCAGCTGTCGTTCCAGACCGCCAACTTCCTCGGCCGCGGCGAATCGCTGACGGTGTCACTGCAGGCCGGCTCGCGCTCCGAGAACTACCAGGTCGCCTTCACCGAGCCGTTCCTGTTCGATCGCAACATCACCGGCGGCGTGGACGTCTACAAGCGCACGCTGCGCTACATCGACCAGTTCACGCAGGAAGCGACCGGCGGCAACATTACTTCCGGTTTCCCGCTGGCCGGCTTCTCGCGCATGTTCCTGGCTTACAGCTACGAGGCGGTGAAGGTTTCGGACCTCAACCCGGTGTACTACGCGCCCGAGCTCGTCCAGCGCAACCCGTACCTGCGCGATTCGTTGCTGCTCGGCGAAGGCGGGCAGCGCACTGTCAGCAAGATCGTCCCGAGCTTCCTCCATAACACCGTCGACAACCCGATCTTCCCCAACTCGGGCACGCGCCTGACGGGCTCGATCGATTTCGCCGGCATCGGTGGCAACACCGACTTCATCAAGCCGCGATTCGAGTTCGCGCGCTTCCAGCCGTTGAACCGGCGCCTGTCGGCCGGTTTCCGCACGCAGGTCGAATACATCCGGCCGTACGCAGCGACGACCACGCTGCCGATCACCGAGACGCTGTATCTGGGCGGCGAGTACACCATCCGCGGCTACGACATCCGCTCGGTCGGCCCGCGCGACCCCGAGACCGGCCTGGTGCTCGGCGGCAACAAAACCATGTTGTTCAACGGCGAGTTCCTGATCAACATCGCCGGACCGGTGCGGCTGGTGCTGTTCTACGATACCGGCCAGGTGCGCGATATCGGCCAGCGCTTCTCGTGGAAGGAAGACATCAACGAGCGCGTCGATCCGAGCCTGCCGGCCATTATCGACCCGTTCACCAATACGCGGCTGATCGATCCGAATGCCCCGGCGCCGTTTCTCAACAAGATTGGCGAGACCAGTGCGTTCAAGACCTCGACCGGCGCCGAAGTCCGCTTCTTCATGCCGGTGCTGAACGTGCCGTTCCGGTTGATCTTCGCGTATAACCCGCAGCGCTTTGGCGTACTCGACAATAACCTCCGACCGGCGAAACGCCTCACCTTCAAGTTCGCCGTGGGCTCAACTTTCTAATGCGATTACTGACTCTTGGCGCGCTCGTGCTGTCGCTGCCGTTCCTGGTGGGCTGCGACGGCGAAATCGAAAACTTTCCGACCACGCCGGATCCGGTCGTGGTGACGGAGACCTTCACCGGCACGCTGACGGTCAACGGCGCGCAGACGCACAACGTGTTTACGAGCGCGACCGGCCTTGTCACGGCAACGCTGACCTCGCTGGGCGAGGAACCGCCCGAGAGGGTCGGCATCAGCATGGGGACGCTCGCGGGTGCCACCTGCACGGTCGTGCTGCACAACGACAACGCCGTAGTGACGAGCTTTCTGAGCGGTACTGTGTCGACCCTGGCCGGCAGCCTGTGCGTGCGGGTGTTCGACGTGGGCAAGCTCACCAAGCCGGTGGACTACACGATCACCGTCACCCATCCGTAGCGGGCCAGGGGCTGCGGGCCAGGGGCTGCGGGCTACGGCGAAGCGCGAAAGCTCGAAGTCGGGTTAGAATCAGTGACTTCCGGACTCTTGAAAGGATCCTTGTAATGAAATCTGTTGTCGTGGTTGTGGCGCTCGCCGCCGTTCTGGCGGCGGCTCCCGTGTATGCGCAGGTTGACCAGGCCAAGCCGGTGCCGACTCCGGCGCCGGCGGCTCCGGCAGTACCGGCCGCGCAGGCGCCGGCCACGCCGCCCGAACCGAAGCCCTTCCCGCAGGGCGCGAAAATCGGTTTCGTGGTGATGCAGCGCATCGTCGGCGAATCGGCCGATGGTCGTGTGGCCAGCACGCGCATTCAGGCGCTCCAGCAGAAGAAGGCCGCTGAGCTGAACGAGAAGAACAAGCAGCTCCAGGGCATGCAGCAGAAGCTGGAAAAAGAGGGCGCGGTGATGAGTCCAGCCGCCTCCGGCGATCTGCAGAAGCAGGTCGAGAAGCTGAACCTCGAGGTGCAGCGGTTCACGCAGGATGCGCAAGCGGAGCTCCAGGAACTGCAGCAGGAACTCCAGGGCGAGTTCCAGGCGAAGTTGAACCCAGTCCTCCAGCAGGTGGCGACGGACATGGGTCTCCATTTCGTGTTCGATGCGGAGCAGGCCGGACTGGTGTGGGCCGACTCGAGCGTCGACATCACCGCCGACGTGATTCGTCGCTTCGACGCATCGTCCGGCAAGCCGGCGCCGAAACCCGCAGCTCCGACGAAGCCGCCCGGCAAGTGAGTGTCAGCCCTTCGACAAGCTCAGGGCCGTCCCGAGCGGGGTCGAGGGACGGGGAGCTGCTCAACCGTCTCGCCCACCGCTTTCCCTCGCTCCTCGTCGACCGCGTCGCCGAGCACGAGCCGGGGAAGCGGCTGGTGGCGTTCAAGAACGTCACGGTCAACGAAGATTTCTTCCGGGGACATTTCCCGAGCAAGCCGCTGATGCCGGCCGTGCTCACGATTGAGGCGCTGGCTCAGGCGGCCACACTGCTGCTGCTCGATTCGCAGCACGGTCACGGCGTGCACCTGCGCGGCGTGGACGATGCGAAGTTCCGCAAGCACGTGGTGCCTGGGGATCAACTGCGCCTGACCGTGACGCGCGGCGTGTCCAGGGGCCCGCTGGTCCGGACCGCAGCCGTCGCCGAAGTCGACGGCCAGATCGTCGCCGAGGCCGAGCTGCTGCTGGTGCTTACGCCGACGGCCAGCATCGATCCGCTGGCACGCGTGGCGCCGACCGCTGTGATTGGCGGCGGCACGACGGTTGGTCCCTTTGCGGTCGTCGGGCCGCATGTGCGGATCGGCCGCAATTGTCACATCGGCGCATCGGCGGTGATTGACGGTGATACGACGATTGGCGACGCGACCGAAGTGTTCCCCTATGCGTCGATCGGCCTGGCGCCGCAGGATCTGAAGTACCGGGGTGAACCGACGCGGCTCGCAATCGGCTCGGGCAACATCTTCCGGGAGTTCGTGACGATCCATCGGGGCACCGACGGCGGCGGCGGCGTGACGACCATTGGCGACCGCAACCTGTTCATGAATTACGTCCACGTGGCGCACGACTGCCACGTGGGCCACCACACCATCTTCGGGCCGCATGCGACGCTTGGCGGCCACGTCACGATCGCCGACTACGTCAACGTGAGCGCCGGTTCGGCGGTGCACCAGTTCTGCCGGGTCGGCGCTTACGCGTTCATCGGCGGCTATTCGGTCATTACCAAGGACGCGCTGCCGTACGGCCGCACGGTCGGCAGCCGGCCGGCCCGGGTGTTCGGCCTGAACACGATTGGCTTGAAACGGCGCGGATTCTCGGACGACTCGCTGCAGCAGCTCCGCACGGCGTATCGCTACCTGACGCAGTCGAAGCTGAATACCACGCAGGCGATTGCGAAGATGGCGAGCGACCCGTCGCTGAAGTGTCCCGAGGTCGACTACCTGGTCGACTTCATCCGCTCCGCCTCGCGCGGCGTGATTCTCCGCCGCAGCGGCAAGGCCGCAGACGGCACCGAGGAGTAGCCACAGAAAGCACAGATGGCTCAGAAAATCGGACTCATCGCAGGTAACGGACGGTTTCCGTTTCTGGTGCTCGATGCGGCCCGGTCGCTGGGTTATTCGGTGGTCATCATTGCCATCAAGGAAGAAGCCGACCGGGACATCGAGGACGTCGCGGCCCGTTCCGGGTCGCCAATCCATTTCGTGTCGATCGGCCAGCTCGGTACGTTCCTGAAGATCCTGAAGGACGAGCACATCACGCAGGCGGTGATGGCCGGGCAGGTGAAGCACATCAAGATGTTTGGCGGCTTCGTGCCCGACCTGACGGCGTTGTCGCTGATGGGCAAGCTGAAGGCGATGAATACCGACGCGCTGATTGGGGCGGTGGCCGATGTGATGCGCGAGCGCGGTGTCGAGCTGGTCAATTCGGCGAAGTTCCTCGAGCCGCTGCTGGCCGGCGCAGGTCAGTTGAGCCACCGCGTCCCGACTGAGGCCGAGCACAAGGATCTCCAGTTCGGTTACCGCATGGCGGATACCATTGCCGGGCTCGATATCGGCCAGACGATTGCCGTGAAGCACCAGGCGGTGGTGGCGGTGGAGGCGATGGAAGGCACCGACGAGACCATCGGCCGGGCCGGGCACCTGGCGGGCGAGGGCGTGACCATCATCAAGGTCGCCAAGCCGAACCAGGACATGCGCTTCGATGTGCCGATCGTCGGACTGGCGACGATCCAGGCGATGCGCGTCGCGGGCGCCAGGTGCCTGTCGGTGGATGCGGGCCGCACGCTGATTTTCGATCGCGACGCCTTCTTTGCGTCGGCCAACGAGGCCGGGATCGCCGTCGTCGGCCGAGCCACCGAGGGCTCAGAAGGCGCAGCCCGCGCATCATGAAGGCCGCCGTCATCGGCGTCGGACACCTGGGTCGGCATCACGCGCGCATTCTGGCGTCGATGCCAGGCGTGACGCTGGCCGGGGTGGTTGACGTCGACGTCCGGCGCGCCGACGAAATCGCGCGCGAGTGCGGCACCATTGCGGTTGGTGATCCACGCGAGATCGCGGGACTCGAGCTGGCGGTGATCGCGGCGCCCACCGAGTCCCATGCGGCGATCGCGCTGCCGCTCGTGAACGCCGGGGTGCACACGCTGGTCGAGAAGCCGGTGACGCAAACGCTGGCCCAGGCCGACGAGCTGATTGCCGCGGCAAGACACAGCGGCGCTGTGCTCGCCGTGGGCCATAGCGAACGGTTCAATCCGGCCGTGGCCGCCGCGCGGCCGTACGTCAGCGATCCACGTTTCATCGAGGTCCATCGCCTCGGCACGCAGTTGGGGCGCAGTCTCGACATCGACGTGGTCCTCGACCTGATGATTCACGATCTCGATCTGCTCCTCAGTCTGGTCCCGAGTGAAGTGGAAAGCGTCGAAGCCGTGGGTGTGCCGGTGCTGACGCCGAAGATCGACATTGCGAATGCGCGCGTCCGATTCCGGAACGGCTGCATTGCCAACCTGACGGCCAGCCGCATCAGCAAGGACCAGGTTCGCAAGATGCGTTTCTTCCAGCGCGAGCGCTACGTGTCGATCGACACCGCGGCGCGCGAGGTCGAAGTGTTCCAACTGGTGCCGCAGCCGGGCGACATGCCGAAGATTGGCGGCGGGAAGGTGGCGGTGTCCGGGGACGAACCGCTGAAGCGCGAGCTCGATGACTTTGTCGCCGCCGTTCGAGAGCGGCGCGCGCCGGCGGTGCCGGGCGAACAGGGGCGGGCGGCGTTGGCGCTCGCGGTGAAGATCGTAGAGTTGATGAAGCAGTGAATATCAATCTGGCAATTGCCGAACGGGCCCGCGCAGGGCAGCTGCTGACGGCGGCGGAGCTCGACGAGCTCTGGGCGTCGGACGTGCTGAGCCTGGGAATGCTGGCGGAGGAAGTGCGCCGGACCCGCTTCGGCAGCGACGTGACGTATACGCGGGTCGTGGAGACCGGCAATCCCAGTGGTGCGGTTGGAACCGGCGTCGAGCTTCGCATCGGCGCGCTGCCGGCTTCTCTAGACGAGGCGGCAGGCGTCGTTGTCGCTGCGCGCAGGCTGGCCGGCACGCAATTGCTGACCGGCTTTTCCCTGGCCGACATCATCGATCGCCACTGGGCCGATCTCAACGAGGTCTTGCGACGACTGCAGCGTGCCGGGTTGAATGCCATCGCCGAAGCGCCGGTCGATCGCATCGCCGACATTGCGGCGCTGAAGGCCGCCCACGACGCGGGCGTGCCGGTCCGTTGCCTGTCGCTGCAGAGGCCGGTTGACGGCACGCGCACCGGCTACGTGATGACGGTCCGCTCGCTCGTCCAGGCACTTCCGTCTCTGCAGACGGTCGCGCCGCTGCCGCGCGAGCAGTCGGTGGCCGTGCCGACGACAGGCTATGACGATGTGAAGTCGGTGGCGTTGGCGCGGCTGGGCCTGCCGATGGTGAAGAACATCCAGGTGGACTGGACACAGTACGGCCCCAAGCTCGCGCAGGTGGCGCTGACGTTTGGCGCCAACGATCTGGATCGCGTGTCGACGATCGACGACGAGTCGCTGGGCAGGCGCCGCACCGCAATCGAAGACGTCCGCCGGAATATCGCCGCGGCGGGTTTCATTCCGGTCGAGTCGATTCCGTCGTGAAGCCCTTCGATTCGCAACCGGGCGAAGCCCCGCCGCCGGCTCAGGGCCAGCCGCTTCGTCTGGGCGCGGTGTCGTACTTGAATACGAAGCCGCTGGTCTGCGGGCTCGACGCCCAGACCGATCAGTTCGACGTGCGGTTCGACGTGCCGGCGAAGTGCGCCGAGCTGCTGCATGAGGGATGCGTTGACCTTGGCCTGATCCCGGCGATCGAATACCTGCGCGGTGACTACGCGATCGTGCCCGGCGTCTCGATCGCCTCGGACGGCGATGTCGCGACGGTGGCGGTCTACACGTCCATGCCCATTGGACAGGTGAAGACGCTGGCGCTGGACTCGAACTCGCGGACGTCGGTGGCGCTGACCCGTGTGTTGTGCGTGAAGAAGTGGCAGATCGAGCCGGCGTTCACGCCGTCGGAACCAGACCTTGATGCCATGCTTCGTCGAGCGGACGCGGCCCTGGTCATCGGCGATCCGGCGTTCGACATCGATCCGGTCGCGCACCAGGTCACGAAGATCGACTTGGGCGCCGAATGGAAGGCGCTCACCGGCTTGCCGTTCGTCTACGCCATGTGGGTGGGACGCCTCGGCGCGGCCGCGCCGGAGCAGTGCCGCGCGCTGCAGGCCGCGCGCGATCGAGGGCTGGCGCAGCTGCCGGCGATTGCCAGGCAGGAGGCTGGCGGCAACGCCGCGCTGGAGCAGCGGGCGCTCGTATACCTGCGTGATAATCTCAAATACGGACTAGGCGAGCCGGAGCAGGCCGGGTTGCGGCGGTTCCACGAACTGGCGGCCGAGATCGGCGTGACGCCGCGGTTGCGGCCCCTGCGGTTCTTCGAAGCATGATCGACCTCGAGGCCATCGAGACGCGCATTCTCCACGGCGGGCGGCTGGACGCCGGCGAGGCGCTCGAGTTGTATCGGATTGCGCCGACCTATTGGCTGGGGCGCATGGCGGACGCGGTGCGGGCCCGCAAGCACCCCGATGGCTTGGTCACCTACATCATCGATCGCAACGTCAACTATACGAATGTCTGCGTAGCGCGGTGCAACTTCTGCGCGTTCTACCGAGAGGTCGGGCACCGCGACGGCTACGTGCTGGGCTTCGAGGAGATTTTCCGGAAAATCGAGGAAACGCGCGCGCTGGGCGGGGTCCAGCTGCTGCTGCAGGGCGGGCACAACCCAGACCTGCCGCTGCAGTGGTACGAGGACCTGTTCCGCGCGATCAAGCAGAAGTTCCCTGACTTCAAGCTCCACGCCCTGTCGCCTCCCGAGGTGATTCACATCTCACGGACGTCGACGCTGTCGCCTCCAGAAGTGATCCGGCGGCTGGTGGACGCCGGGCTCGACAGCATCCCCGGCGGAGGAGCCGAGATCCTGGTCGATCGGGTCCGCAAGCTGCTGAACTGCTGCAACAAGGCGACGGCGGACGAGTGGCTGGGGGTGATGCGGCACGCGCACCAGGCGGGTCTGCGAACGACCGCCACCATGATGTACGGCACCGTCGAGACGGACGAAGAGCGGCTCGAGCACATGCTGCGCCTGCGCGCGCTGCAGGACGAGACGGGCGGGTTTACGGCGTTCATCACCTGGAGCTTCCAGCCGGATCACACCGAGCTGGGAGCGGCGCACGGCATCAGCGAGGCGAGCGGCATTGAGTACCTGCGCACGCTGGCGATTGCGCGGCTGGTGCTGGACAACTTCGACAACCTGCAGGCGTCGTGGGTGACCCAGGGCGGCAAGCTTGGCCAGTTGAGCCTGGCGTTCGGCGCCAACGACATGGGCAGCGTGATGATCGAGGAGAACGTGGTGCGTGCCGCGGGCGCCTCGTATTGCATGGACGAGGTCGAGATCGTGCGCAACGTCGAGGACGCGGGCTTCGTGGCGAAGCGCCGCAACATGCACTACGACGTGCTCGGCGATCCCTTCTTCCGCGAGCACGACGTCGCCCGCATGCTTGAACTGTCGACCGCCCGCGAGGCCGGCGACACCTCGGTGCCCGCCGAGCTCATGCACTATCCGGCCCGCAGCGCGGCGGGCAAGAAGCAGCGTGCGCGCCCGCCCGCCTCGCCAATGGCATGAAGTCTGTCCAGGCCGCCTGGGTAGTACCGATCGACAGGCGGCCGATACAGAACGGCATCGTCGACATCGAAGACGGGCGGATTGTCGGGCTCCGGGCGCCCCGGCCCGGGATCCGCGCAGATCATCTCGGGGAGGTGGCATTGATGCCCGGGCTGGTGAACGCCCATACCCATCTCGAGCTGTCGTGGATGCGGGGACGCGTGCCTCCGGCGCCGAAGTTCACCGACTGGGTGAAGAGGTTGTTCGCCGTTCGCGGTCGGCCCGACGGCGCCCTGTCGCCTGAGCACATCGCGCCAATCGGCGACGCCATCGCCGAAGCGCAACGGGCCGGCACCGTGGCGGTGGGCGACATCAGCAATTCGCTGCGTGCCGTCGAACCGATGCTGGCCGCGAAGCTTGACGGTGTGGTGTTCCACGAGCTGCTTGGGTTCAGGGAGCGCGACGGTGCCCTGCTCGCAGCCACTCAGGCGCTGCGCACGGCGGCGGCGAAGCGCGGCGCGCGCGTGTCGCTGGCGCCCCATGCGCCGTACTCGACCTCGCCGGAGCTGTTCGATGCCATCCGCGCGGCGGTCAACGACAGTGCCTGCAACATCATGAGCGTGCACCTGGGCGAGTCGCCCGAGGAGGTGGAACTGCTCGAGACGGGCACCGGGCCGTGGCGGCGGATGCTCGAGATGATCGGCGCCTGGCGAGACGATTGGGAGGTTCCCCGCTGCGATCCCGTGTCCTATCTCGATCGGCGCGGCGTGATTGACGCACACACGCTGGTGGTTCACGGCGTGCAGTTCGACGGTCGCGCGCTGTCGCGGCTGGCGGAGATTGGCGCGACCGTGGTGACCTGCCCACGGAGCAATCGATGGGTTGGCGTCGGTGACCCGCCGATCGAACGCTTCTACCGCTCTGGCGTCAACGTTGCCGTCGGCACAGACAGCCTGGCGAGCGTGGAAGATCTGAATCTGTTTTCCGAGCTCAAGACCATGCGTGGTCTTGCGCCGGGCGTGCCGGCCCACGCCATTCTCGAGAGCGCCACGGCGAACGGCGCGCGCGCGCTCGGCCTGGGCGACCTGGGCACGCTGGCGCCGGGGAAGCGCGCCGCGATTGTTTCGGTGGCGCTGCCGCCTTCGGTGGACAATGTAGAGGAGTTCCTGCTGAGCGGTATCGTACCGTCGCAGATGGCATGGGTCGCCTAGCCGCCTACCTGTCGTTCATCCGGTTTTCGCACTCGGTGTTTGCCTTGCCGTTTGCGCTGACCGGCGCGCTGCTGGCGTGGCAGCAGACCCCGTTCGAGTGGCGCCAGATCCTGTGGGTCGTCGTGGCGATGGTATCGGCCCGATCGGCGGCGATGGGGTTCAATCGTCTCGTTGACGCGCGCATGGACGCACTCAATCCCAGGACCGCGATGCGCGAGATTCCGCGGGGCGTGTTGAGCCGTCGCGATGCCACGCTCTTTGTCGTCGTATCGTCGATCGTGTTCGTGTTTGCATCGTGGCAGCTCAATCGCACGTGCGGGTTGCTGTCGCCGGTGGCGCTGGCGATCGTGTTCTGGTACTCGCTGGCCAAGCGTGTTACCTCTTATACGCAGGCGTTTCTCGGCCTCGCCATGGCGGTGGCCCCAGTCGGCGGGTGGTTGGCCGCCGGCGGACCAATCGGGGCGCCCCAGCCCTGGCTGCTGGGACTGGCGATCGGCTTGTGGGTCGGCGGCTTCGACATCCTCTATGCCTGCCAGGACGTGGACTTCGATCGCACCTACGGAGCCCATTCGATTCCGGTGCGGTTCGGCGTCGCGCGGTCGCTGTGGATTTCGCGCGCCATGCACGTCGCGACGGTGTTGGCCATGGCAT
>VFZG01000045.1 GCA_016871275.1 Acidimicrobiia bacterium
TCGATGATCGACACGGAGGTCTGAAACGTCTTGCCCGAGGCATCGGTGAGGACGGGTTTCTTGACGAAGGTCTTCTGGTCGAAGGCGGGCGTGACCTTGAACGCCAGCTTGACGACGGCGAACTCGGTGCCGTCCAGCGCGTTGCCGCGCACCGAGTTCTGTCCGGGAGGGCAATCGACCAGCGCCACGTTCTTGGCGCGCTCGATGCCAATCGGCGCAATCTCGAGTCCCTTGTAATTCACGGGCTTGTCCTGCGCCGACGCGAGAAGCGAGAAGAGAGAAGCGAGAAGCACCACTGTTCCGAGCGTACTTCTCACTTCCGACGTCTCCCTTCTCTCTTGCTTAGAGCGGCTGGTCGGGGTTCGCCAGCGTGCGCCACATGTGCGCGCTCGGGCTGTTGTCGTTGCCGAGGCCTTCTTTCGGCTGCTTGAAGTGGCGGCCGATGATGTCCTGGAACGGATCGATCGACACAGTGGCGTTCGGGTCGAACGCGTAGAGGTCGTTGACCGTGACCAGGCGCGGCTCCATGTACCACTTGTGGTTGCGGAGCATCTTGTAGGTCGCTTCGATGTGCTGTGGCGGCTTGTAGTCTTCGCCGAAGATGCGGTGGTACTGGTCGGGATATTCGTAGCCCGCGTCGGCATCCGGATAGAAGCGGAGCGTCTGGTGATAGCGGATGGCGAACGTCGACTTCTCGGGGATGTAGGGCTCGAAGAGTTGAGCGCCCCACCAGCCGTGGTCCGGCTTGATCAGGTTCAGCACGCAATCGTGCAGGAGGCAGGCGAGGATGATTTCCTCGGACATGCCGGTCTTCAGCGCGCGCGTGGCGCTCTGCAGCACGTGATTGGCCGGCGCGAAGCGAAGCCGGAAGAAGTCCTGAAGCGTCGCGTTCTTCGGCATCGGCTCGAGCTTCTTGACGTTGCCGCGCGTGTTGACGAACAGGCTGCCGACGCCCCGCCGGTAGTTGCGATTTTCGATCTGCGCTTCGAGTTCGGCGACGGTGGGGAACTTGGCCTGACCCTGGTTGGCCGCCACCTGCTCGTCGAGCGTCTCTTCCATGTAGTGCTCGAGCGCGTCCGCCTTGGCTTCGGAATCCATCATGGCCACGGCGGCGGTGCCGCCAAGCGTGGCGATGAATTTCCTGCGATCAATCTCCATGAAACCTCCCTGACCAGTGAGAACCATACGCCTATTGGGTCTGGCCTTCAACCTAATCTTTCCGTGTTTCCCGCGGTTTCTGGGGCTTACTTGACCCCTCGAGCCTGGAGGTCGGCGAGCCACCTCCGGGCGAAGGCTCGGGCGGCGTCGGTGGCCGGTTTTCCGGCCCGAAACGCCATTTTCCACTCGGCCGGCTTGGCCTCCAGGGCGGCATCGGCGAACACCTTCTTCTTGTCTTTTTCGGTGAGCTGGGCGGTGAAATCGACGTCGCCGGTGACGTCCAGAAAATGGCGCAGCCGCATGGCAATCAGGGCGCGGGCATCCTCCGGATAGACCTTGTTGAACTCCTGCATCGCCTCGTTCCGCTGGCCTAGCTGGTCGGCCCGCGTCTCCCTGAGCGCCTTTGCGATCTCCTTTCGGCGGGGGCCTTTCTCCATCTCGTCGAGCTGCCGGCGCATGTCGGCCCAGCCCGCCTCGAGCGTAGCGCGCTGCTCGGGCGTGATCTGATCGAACAGCTTCCGCATGTCGAGCACCTGCGCCTCGAACCCGGCCCGCTGCTTGGCAAGGACCGCGTCCACCGTGGCTTCTTCCGGCAGCGGCTCGGGCCCGTTTGCGTCGCGATGATCGGCGTAGCGCCGCTTGAAATCGTCGCTCTCCGCGAAGGCGCGCGCCAGGTTGAGCGCGAAGTTCACCAGCGCCACGCGCGCGGTGTCCGGCAAGGCCAGGAACGCGGCCGGCTGGCCGGCGATCGACACGGCGTCGGACATGAAGGAATCGAACACCGCCTCTTTCGCGCGCCCTTCCGAGATGCCGAGCATGCCGAGGTGGTCCTGAGAAGCCACGCCGATCGCCATTACGCCGACCAGCGTGACGATAGGGTAGATTCGCATCGCGGGAGTATACCGTTCGGGAACTGGGAATTAGGAACCAGGAACCAGGAATTAGGAATTACGCAGGAATCTCGACGTCAGCATGAAGGGCGCGTCGCAGATCCTGCGACCAAGATTTGACCAATGATCGAAATCAGGCGCAGTTTCGAACGGCAGGCTTGTTGCTTTGCAGGAGGCATGCAGATCAAGTCCCATCGCGACCTGGAGGCCTGGCGTCGTTCCATGCGGTTGGTGGAATCGAATCGATCGACGCGCTTGCGAGCCACTTTCCGCCGGACGAACGATTCGGCCTCTCGAGCCAGCTCAGACGGACAGCTATCTCTATTTCCGTCGAACATCGTTGAAGGAAATGGGTTCGGCCGGACCGGACGCTATGTGCATCATCTGCCTATTGCGCGCGGCTCGAAGGCGGAGCTGGAGACCCAACTGGAATTGGCAAAGCAGCGAGGATTCATTGAACCGCCCCGGATCGAGCCACTACTAATCGAGTCCGGAGAGATCGGCAGAATGCTCAATGAGCTCATATCGTCCCTCGAGCGTCGCACCGATTGAAGTAATAATTCCGAGTTCCTAATCCCTAATTCCTAATTCCGAATTCCGAATTCCTACTCCTTCCTCAATGCCACTATCGGATCGACGTTTGTGGCCCGGCGCGCAGGCAGGTAGCTGGCGAGCGTGGCGATCAGCGTGAGCAACAGCGCCACGCCACCGAAACTCGTCGGCTCGGTCGGCGTCACGTTGTAGAGCAGCGGCCGAATGACGCGGGTAATGCCGAACGCGCCCACCAGGCCCACGACGACACCTGCGGCCGCAAGCGTGACGCCCTGCCGCACCACCAGGCCAAGCACGTCGCTCTGGCTCAGCATCACGACCGATCCTGGATGTCCCGCAGGTCCAGCTACGAGACGCCGGCCTCGCGAATGCCGCCACGCTCGAACGACTGATTGAGGATGAAGAGCCTGTCGGCCTCGACGTGGGGCAGAGGCTGCAGCAGCACGCCAGCGACGACGCTGAACAGGGTCGCGTTGACGCCAATACCCAGCGCCAGGCAAAGGATCACGATCGCCGAAACCGATCGATCCAGGACGAGGCTACGGATGGCGCACCTGATGTCGCGGAGGGGCATCCGGCTGTCATTGTAGGCTTGTCCGAAGAGAGAAGTGAAAAGAGAGAAGAGAGAAGGGAGAAGACTGCAATGAGAACCGCCGTCATCGTGCTTCTGACTTCCTACCTCTCCCATCTCACTTCTGTCCCGGCCGCGGCGCAGTGGCCGCAGTTTCGCGGTCCCGAAGGGCAGGGCCATTCGCAGGAGCGGGGACTGCCGCTGACCTGGGCGGAGTCGCTCAACGTGCGGTGGAAGTCGCAGGTGCCCGGCCTGGGCTGGTCGTCACCGGTAGTGGCCAACGGCCGGGTGTGGCTGACGAGCGCCGTCGAGCAGCCTGACGCCGATCGGGACAAGCGCGGTATCTCGCTGCGGGCGCTCGCCTACGACGTGGAGACCGGCAAGCAAGTTGTCAACGTCGAGGTCTTCAGGATCCCCAATGACCGTCGCGACATCAATCCGAAGAACAGCTGGGCGTCGCCGACGCCGATCATCGATGGCGACCGTGTCTACGTGCACTTTGGCGCCGACGGCACGGCGGCGCTGTCGTGGTCCGGTGAGATTCTGTGGAAGGACCGGTTCGAGTACCAGTCGCAACACGGCGCCGGCGGCTCACCGGTGATCCACGGCGACCTGCTGATCTTCAACTGCGACGGCAGCGACGCCGCGTTCGTGATCGCGCTCGATAAGCACACCGGCAAGCGGCGATGGAAGACCACTCGCGGGGTCCCGGCCGACCAGGCGTACACCACGCCGTTGGTGATTCGTGTCGGCGACCAGCAGCAGCTGATCAGTGTCGGTGCCTTCCGCGTCCGCGCCTACGATCCGCAGACCGGCAAGGAGATCTGGCGCGTGCGCTACGACGAGGGCTTCTCCAACGTCCCCCGGCCGGTGTTTGCGCACGGCCTGGTGTACATCACGACCGGCTTTCAGCAGCCGGAACTGCTGGCCATTCGTCCAGACGGCAGGGGCGACGTGACGAAGACCCATGTTGCGTGGTCCTTGAAGCGCGGGGTGCCGCACACGCCGTCCCCGCTGATTGTCGGCGACGAGCTCTACGTGGTAAACGATGGCGGGATCGCCAGCTGTATTGATGCCCGGAGCGGGACGGTGGTATGGCAGCAACGATTGGGCGGGACGTATTCGGCGTCACCGGTTTTTGCCGATGGCCGCATATACTTCTTGGCCGAGCACGGCATGACGACCGTCATTGCTCCCGGACGGCAATTCCGCCGGCTCGCCGTCAATTCGCTGGATGGCGGCACACTCGCTTCGTTGGCAGTGTCCAGCGGTTCGTTGTTTATTAGGACCGACTCTCACTTGTATCGCGTAACGGCCGCCGATCGATAGCCGGGGCCGCAGAAAGCACCGACAGCCCAGACTCATATATGGAGGGGTTCATGACGAGACGACTTGTAGTTCTTTGTGCGGCATTCGCATTGATGGCGAATGGCGCATTCGCCCAGACGTCAAGCCAAAAGCCGTTCGAGCCGCAGGTGGGCCAGGCCGGCAAGGACGTCGTGTGGGTGCCGACGCCGCAGGCCGTGGTCGACAAGATGCTCGACCTCGCCCAGGTCACCAAGGACGACATTGTGTATGACCTCGGCTCGGGCGACGGCCGCACCGTGATCACCGCCGCCAAGCGTGGTTCCCGCGCGTTCGGCATCGAATACAACCCCGACATGGTGACGTTGTCGCAGAACAACGCCAAGGCGGCCGGCGTCGAGGATCGCGCCACGTTCGTGCAGGCCGACCTGTTCGAGACCGACTTCTCGAAGGCCAACGTCGTCACGATGTTCCTGCTGCCGTCGATCAACATCAAGCTGCGGCCGAAGATTCTCGACATGCGGCCCGGCACGCGCATTGCGTCGAACACGTTCACGATGGAAGACTGGCAGGCCGATGAGACGGTGACGGTGACGGACGGCTGCTCCAGCAGCTGGTGCACGGCGTTGTTCTGGATCGTGCCCGCCAAGGTCGAGGGCGCCTGGACCACGCCGAACGGGACGCTGGCGCTGACGCAGAATTTCCAGATACTGTCGGGGACACTCGGCAACGCCGCGGTCCAGGGGCGCCTGCGTGGCAACGCCATCACCCTGACCGCCGGGAACCAGAAGTGGGCCGGCACGGTGAACGGCAACTCGATCGCGTTTACGTCGCCGTCGGCCATGACCGCGACCAGGAAATAGGGGCAATACCGCAGTTTGAACGGGCGTTTAACCAGACGCCCGTTTCTTTCCCGCCCCCGCTCGGCCCCGGATTTGTCTTTGAATGTCACGAAAGGTCATATCTTCTTGCCCCATCTATGCTTAGCGGTGATTGGGTGTATATTTTCGGCAGATTCAGATGGGACGCCGAGCTGGCTTTCCCGGCGTCCACGCTGTTTGTACGCGTGGGGTTCGTTGAGATGAAAAGCGTCGTCAGAATTTTAGCGGGGATCGCAGCATTGTGCGCGGCACTCGTCACCGCACTCGCGGCACAAGAGGCCACCAAGCCGCAGGCTGCGCGTGTGACGACGGCTGCGAAACCCGCAGCTGCTCAAGTCTCGAAGCCCGCGGTTTCGACTCCCGCGTCATCTCCCGTCGTCGCATCCGCCGCCGCCGACAACGGCCTCGTCAAGAAGTACTGCGTTAACTGTCACAACGATCGGAACAAGGATCGCGCCGGCAGCCTGACGCTCGCGTCGTTCGACATGGCGAAGGCCGGTGAGCACGCCGACGTGACGGAGCGCATGATTCGCAAGCTGCAGGCGAGCATGATGCCGCCGCCGGGCATGCCGCGGCCGGAGCCGGTCGTCTATCAGAATTTCATTCGCACGCTCGAGACGTCCGTCGATGTATATGCGAAGGCGAATCCCAATCCCGGCACGCGCACGTTCCAGCGGCTGAATCGCCCGGAGTACAAGCGCGCCATCAAGGATCTGCTCGAGCTCGACATCGACTCCAGCCGATGGCTGCCGCTCGACACGATGAGCGCCAACTTCGACAACATTGCCGACGAACAGGCGCTGTCGCCAACGCTGCTCGAGGCCTACCTTAACGCCGCCGCCGACATCAGCCGCATGGCGATCGGCGACAGGACGGCGCCGTCGATCGATCACACCTACACCAATCCGGCCTACGTATCGCAGCACCCCTGGAACCACGTCGACGGTGCGCCGTTCGGCACGCGCGGCGGCATGGTGGTCAACCACGTGTTCCCGGCCGACGGCGAGTACCAGTTCGAGATGACGTTCAACGCGGGCGAGAACACGCGCTTCGAGGACATCGACATTTCGATCGACGGCCAGCGGGTCGCGCTGGTCTCGTACGAGCTGATCAACATCGCCGGCGCCGATGGCCGCGGCCAGACGCCGCTGCGCACCGAGCCGGTCCTGGTGAAGGCCGGCCAGCGCAAGGTGGCGGCGGCGTTCATCCGCAAGATCGACGGCCCCTACGAGGATCTGATCAAGCCGCACGAGTGGTCCTACGCCGGCGGCGGTTCCGGCGGCGCGGGCATCACCACGCTGCCGCACATGGGCGACCTGGTGATTCGCGGACCGCTCAAGACCACCGGCATTTCCTCCACGGCGAGCCGCCAGAAAATTTTCTCCTGCCGCCCGACGTCCCCGAATGACGAGCGCACGTGCGCGCGGCAGATCATCTCGAGGATCGGCGGCGAGGCGTATCGCCGTCCGGTGCCGCCGGCCGACGTCGATCGCCTGATGCCGTTCTACGAGTCCGGAGCGGCCAAGGGCGGCTTTGAAATCGGCGTGCGCTCGGCGCTCGAAGCGATGCTCGCCAGCCCGCACTTCATCTTCCGTCTCGAACGGGCGCCCACCGACGCGCGCTCCGGCGGCACCTATCGCGTCGCCGACATCGATCTGGCGTCGCGACTGTCGTTCTTCATCTGGGGCCTGCCGCCCGACCAGGAACTGGTCGACGCCGCCGGACGCCGTGAGCTCTCAACGCTGGCCGGTCTCGACAAGCACACGCGCCGCATGCTCGCCGACCCGCGCTCGAACGCGCTGGCCGAGCGCTTCGCCGCGCAGTGGCTGCGCCTGCAGGACGTGGACAAGGTCCACCCCGATCCGAACTTCTACCCGAACTTCGACGAAAACCTCGCCGCCGCAATGCGCACCGAGACCAGGCTGTTCTTCGCCAGCCTGGTCAAGGACGACCGCAGCATCCTCGAGCTGCTGACCGCGGACTACACGTTTTTGAACGACCGGCTCGCCCAGCACTACGGCATCAGCGGCGTGCTGGGCAGGGATTTCCGCCGCGTGACGTATCCCGACGCGTCGCGGCGCGGCGTGCTCGGCCAGGGTTCGATGCTGGTGCAGACCTCGCTGGCCAATCGCACCTCGCCGGTGCTGCGCGGCAAGTGGGTGATGGAAGTGCTGCTCGGCACGCCGCCGCCGCCACCGCCGCCCGACGTGCCCGATCTGGAAGCCGCCGGTGAGGCCAAGGAAGGCCGGCTGCTCACCACTCGCGAGCGCATGGAGATTCATCGCCGGAACGCGACCTGCAACTCCTGCCATCGCTTCATGGATCCGATCGGCCTGGCGCTCGACAACTTCGACGTCACCGCGCGCTGGCGCCAGCGTGAGTACGGCGTGCCGCTCGACACCACCGGTGATTTCTACGACGGCACGCGCGTGACTTCGTTGTCGGAGCTGACCGCGGCGCTGGCCAAGCGGCCGACGCCGCTGGTTCGCAACTTCGCGGAGAACCTGATGGCCTACGGCCTCGGCCGCCGCGCCGAGTACTTCGATCAGCCGACGATTCGCGCCATTGCGAAGCAGGCGGAAGCCAGCAACTACAAGATCTCGTCGTTCGTCCTGGGCGTCGTCAAGAGCGACGCCTTCAGGATGCGGCGCGTGGAACCAGCAGCAACAGCGAGTGAAAGCAAGGCAAGCGGACGTTAGTTCACAGGAGAGAAGCATGCATTTCCTCACCGGCAAGCAGCTGCCCCGTCGAACCTTCCTGCGGGGCGCCATGGGCGCAACAGTGGCGTTGCCCTTCCTCGACGCAATGGTCGCCGCCAAGGGAACCGGCGCGCCGGCTGCCGCCGAGCGGACTCGATTCCTGGCCATTGAGGAAGTGCACGGACTGGCCGGGTGCCAGAAATGGGGCGCCTCGAAGTTCCTCTACGCGCCCGAGCAGGTCGGCAGCGACTTCACCATCGTGCCCGACAGCGCCTTGTCGTCGCTCGAGCCGTATCGCCAGCACCTGACGATCGTCTCGAACACCGACGTGCGCATGGCCGAAGCGTTCACGGCCCCCGAAATCGGCGGCGACCACTTCCGCTCGAGCGCGGTGTTTTTGACCCAGTCGCACCCGAAGCAGACGCAGGGCTCGGACATCTGGGCCGGCACGTCGTTCGACCAGTACTACGCCCAGAAGTTCGGCCAGGAAACGCCGCTGCCGTCGATGCAGTTCTGCATCGAGAACCTCGACCAGGCCGGCGGCTGCACCTACAACTACTCCTGCGCCTACACCGACTCGATCAGCTGGGCGTCGCCCAACGAGCCGCTGCCGATGATTCGCGACCCGCGCGTCGCCTTCGACATGCTGTTTGGCGCGGGCTCGTCCAAGCAGGATCGCGCCGAGCGTCGCGTCACCCGCCGCAGCATCCTCGACTGGGTGCAGGGCGAAGTCGCCACCATCCAGAAGGAACTGGGGCACGGCGATCGCACCCGTCTCGATCGTTACCTGACCTACGTCCGCGAGATCGAGCGCCGCATCGAAGCGATCGAGCGCCGCAACTCCAGCGGCGAAGAGCGCGCGCTGCCCGACGCGCCCGCCGGCGTGCCGGACTCGTTCTCCGAGCACATGCGCCTGATGTTCGACCTGCAGGTGCTGGCGTTCCAGACCGACATGACCCGCGTCATCTCGTTCAAGACCGGCCGCGACTCGCAGAACCGCGTCTTCCCGGAAAGCGGCTCGCTGCAGCCGTTCCACCCGGCGTCGCACCACGGCGATCGCGATGAACGCGTGATGGAGTTCAACAAGATCTGCAAGTACCGCGTCAGCCAGGTCACCTACCTGATCGATCGCCTCAAGGAATCGATGGACGGCGACAAGTCGCTGCTCGACAAGACGATGGTGGTCTGGGGTTCGCCGATGGCGGACCCGAACGTCCACAACCATCGCCGCTGCCCGCTGTTCCTGCTCGGCCACGCCAACGGCGCGCTGAAGGGCAACCTGCACATCAAGGCCCCGGCCGACACGCCGATGGCCAATGCCTTCCTGACGATGGGCCACATGCTCGGCATGGAAGACATGAAGACGTTCGGCGATTCGACCGGCGCCCTGTCGCTCACGCAGGCGTCGCCGACGACCGCCGCCTAGTTCGATCGTGGTGGGGGCGGACCGTCTGGTCCGCCCCCACCTTTCTCCGGAGATCAGCGATGAAGCGTCAGTCGTTAATGGCATTGATGATCGCGCTCGTGATGACCGCGGCGATGAGCGCGCAGCAGGCTGCCTCGCTGGTGGCCGATGCCGCGGCGCGTGGCGACAAAGCGGCCGTCCGGCAGTTGCTCAAGGACGGCGCCGACGTCAACGGCGCGCAGGGCGACGGCATGAGCGCGCTGCACTGGGCTGCCGATCGCAGCGACGCCGAACTCGTCGACATGCTGATCTACGCCGGCGCCAACATCGCCGCCGTGACGCGCATCGGCCAATACACGCCGCTGCACCTGGCCGCCAAGTCAGGCAGCACACCGGTGGCCAAGGCGCTGCTCAAAGCCGGCGCCGACGTGAACGCGAAGACCAGCAACAGCGGCGTGACCGCGCTGCACATGGCGGCCTCGTCTGGAGCTGCCGAGCTGATTCACGCGCTGGCCGATGCGAAGGCCGACCTCAATACCAGGGAAACCGAAGCCGGCCAGACGCCGTTGATCTTCGCCGCCGGCCTCAATCGCGCCGCGGCGATTACGGCGCTGATTCAGCGTGGTGCGGACCCGTCGGTGACCACCAAGGTGATCGACATCCCGAGGTTCAGCGCCCTCGACCGCGCCGCCGCCGCCCAGCAGCGCCGGGTGATCGAAGGCTTCATCAGCAAGGAGTCGGAGAAGCCGGCCACGCCGAGCCAGGTGGCTGCGGCGATTGAAGCCGGCCGCGAGATCATGCGCACCGGCAAGATGCCGCCGCGCGATCCGAACGCGTCGTTGGATCCGAACGTCCGCAACTTCAACCCCGAAGAGATCAACCCGCCGGTCGCCACCAAGGGCGGCATGACCGCGCTGCTGCACGCGGCGCGCCAGGGCTACCTCGAGGCCGCGACCGCGCTGCTCGACGGCCGCGCCGACATCAACCAGGTCAACGCCGGCGACGGCACCAGCCCGCTGCTGACCGCCATCATCAACGGCCAGTTCGACATGGCGATGCTGCTGATCAAGCGCGGCGCCGACCCGAACATCGTGGCCAAGAACAACGGCGTGTCGCCGCTGTGGGCCGCCGTCAACGTGATGTGGCAGCCGCGCACCCGCTTCCCGCAGCCCCAGGAGATGGAGCTGCAGAAGGCGACCTATCTCGAGGTGATGCAGGCGCTGCTCGACAAGGGCGCGAACGTCAATCACCGCATCAAGTCGCACCCCTGGTATCTCGTCTACACCGGTTGCGGCAACCGCAACTGCGGCCTGGCCGACACCTCCGGCTCCACCGCGTTCTGGCGCGCCGCCTACGGCACCGACCTGTTGGCCATGAAGCTGCTGGTCGCATATGGCGGGGACCCGAACATCCCTACGACCGCTCCGCAGCAGTTTCGCCGCGGCTCCTTTGGTCCTCCCGGAGTCGCCGCCACTCCGCAGGGCGCCGGCGGCGCGATTATGCCGACCGCGGAACAGGGCATGGAGAGGTACGACGCGCCGGTGATTCCGTACGGTGGTCCGGGCGCATTCGCGATTCACGCCGCCACCGGCGTCGAGTACGGCGAAGGCTTCGCCGGCAACGCCCATCGCCATGCGCCGGATGGGTGGCTGAGCGTCGTGAAGTACCTCGTCGAGGAGCTCGGCGCAGACGTGAACCATCGCGACAACGACGGCTACACCCCGCTGCACCACGCCGCCGCGCGTGGCGACAACGAATTGATCCTGTATCTTGTGAGCAAGGGCGCCGACGTCAAGGCGGTGGCGCGCAGCGGCCAGACGACCGCTGACATGGCCAACGGACCGGTTCAGCGGCTGTCGGCCATCCCCGAAACGATCGAGCTGCTGATGAAGCTCGGTTCGAAGAACAACAACCGTTGCGTGACTTGCTAGGCCGTCGGGCCAGCGGGCCTCCGGGCCACCAGGAGAGTAATGGCTAACGAAATGTCTCGTCGTGACGTAGTGAAGACCGGACTGGCGGCCGCCGCGCTTGGCGCGGCGGGAAGTTTCGAATGGGTGCTGCCCGCCCTCGCGCAGGGTGAGGTGATGGTACCGTTCACGGATTCACACGTGAGCCCGCCGTTCAATCCCAACCCCGCTCCCGATCGCCGGCTGCTCGATACGCGCCAGATTGCCGGCGCCTACACGCCGAAAGATCAGTTCTTCACCACCCAGCACTACGGGCATCCCGAAATCGACCCGGCGGCCTACCGCCTGAAGGTGTCGGGACTTGTCAGCACGAACCTGGCGCTGTCGATCGACGAGCTGCGCAAGATGGGCAACACCGAGCTCATCGCCGGATTCGAGTGCTCGGGCAACCGTCGTCCTGTCCAGGGGTTGGTTGGCAATGGCCGGTGGACCGGCGTGCCGCTGAAGACCGTGCTCGACAAGGCCGGGCTCAAGGCGGATGCCCAGGAGATCGTGTTCTTCGGCGCGGATCGCGGCAAGGAATCCGTGGTGTTCCGCGCCACGCCGCCGATGGAAGTCGAACAGCAGTACGGCCGCAGCCTGCCGCGCGCGCGGGCGTTGGCCGCCGATCCGGCGCCGTTTCTCGCCTACGCGCTGAACGGTGAACCGCTGACCAAGCACCAGGGCGCGCCGCTGCGCCTGATCGTACCGGGCTGGTACGGCGCCCCGAACGTGAAGTGGCTGTCGGAAATCGTCGTCCAGAACGAGCCCTACATGGGCAAGTTCCAGACGCACTGGTACCGCACGCTCAAGGGCGAGATGATCAACGGCGAACTGAAGTGGGTCGAGACCGGCATCACGCATCTCAACCTCAAGTCGTTCGTCGCGCGCGTCACCAGGAACGGCAGCGATCACAAGATCACGGTCATCGCGCTGAGCGACGGTACGCCGCTCAAGAGCGTCGAAGTGCAGATCGACGGCGGCGCGTGGGCGCCGGCCACAGTCGATCCGTCAACCACCGCGAAATACGGCTGGAAGCTGTATCACCTGACGGTGAAGAACCTGGCGGCCGGCGAGCACACCCTGGTGTCGCGCGCCACCGACGTCAACGGCAAAGTGCAGCCGACCGAGAAGGAGCTCGAGAACAAGAAGACGTTCCTCGAGGACAACTCGCAGCATCCCCGCAAGGTGATGATTGGCTGAGGGTCACTGGTTGCTGATGACTCGTTGCTAGCAACCAGCGACAACTATTCGTTTCTGAGGGCCACGACTGGATCGACCAGCGTGGCCCTTCGTGCCGGCAGCCAAGCACGAGAACGCCGCGACACCTGCCAGTACCGACGGCACCACCACCATCACGGTTGACGTGCCCGGTAGGCCGCTGAACAAGTGTGCCTGGACGAGCACCGCCAGCAGCCACGCCAACAGCACGCCGGCGGACGCGACCACCAGGCCCTCCTTCACGATCTGGCGGACCACCGGGTCCGACGTGGCGCTTCTCGCAATGCGGACGCCGATCTCCCTGGCACGCTGCGACACGGTGTAGCTGACCACGGCGTAGGTGCCGATCGCGACCAACGACAGCAGCAACGGCGCAATGACGACGAACATGCGCGCAGGGATCTTGCGCTGAAACCGGTTGCGCTCGACGTGCTCCGCCATCGTGTGGTCTGGGCGCAGCCCTCGAGGGTGAACCTCCGCTCCAACAGTCCGTGCATATCGAGCGGCATCGCGTTGTCCTACGTCAGCTTGGTCATCGGCTTGGGCAGTTCCTGCAGCCAGCTACTTGGGTTTCGCGGCGGCGGCCGGCTTTCCAAGCACTTCCACGATCGTCGCCGTCGCCGACCCGGTGTTCTTGAAGCCGTGCATCACGCCCGGCGCGAGCTCGAGCACGTCACCGGCCTTCACCTCGACAGGCGGCTGGCCTTCGACCGTCAGCAGGAGCTGGCCGGTCAACAGCGTCAGCACGTGATACGTCGTGTTGGGATGATTGTGCATGCGGCGGACCGCACCGGGCTCCGCCCAATCCTGCAGCACGCGAAACTCATCCTTGTTCATGACTTGGAGGGAGGACATGCCGGCATCGCCCTTGACGGGCTGGGCCTTTTCGATCGGGCCAATCGCCTGGGCGAACGTCGGTGTCGCGCAACACAACAGGGCGGCGAAAAACGTGTATCTCATGCGCACATACTAGCGCCAAATCAGGTAGCCTTCCCACCATGCCGTGGCTTGCCTGCGCCGTGCTTGCCAGCCTGTTGATCACTGAGGGCACGCCCTTCGACTCCGCTCAGGGCAAGCCCGCTCGCACTCCCGACATTCACTACACCCCGACACGCCACCACATCGCCGACGCCATGCTGCGGTTGGCGAACGTGACCGCAAAAGACGTGGTCCTGGACCTGGGTTCCGGAGACGGGCGACTCCCCATCATCGCCGCCCAGAAGTACGGCGCCCGTGGTATCGGCATCGAGCTCGATCCGAGACTGGTCGAGCTTGCCTGGCGCATCGCCAACGAAGCCGAGGTCGCCAATCGCGTCTCGTTCATCGTTGGGGATCTGTTCGAGGCCGACCTCAGCCCGGCCACCGTGATTACCACCTACCTGTCCTCAAGCATCATGAAGCAGTTGCTGCCACAGTTACGGGGACTGAAACCGGGCACGCGCATCGTGTCGCACCGGTTTGCAATGCCTGGCTGGACGCCGGATCGCACGATGCAGGTGGATGAGTCTGAACTACTCTTGTGGATCGTCAGATAGGGATCAGGGAAGCACTATGGCGCTCGAGTTTCGGAAGACAGTCAAGGCCGACTATCCAGACGTGATTACCGCCGATGCGGTGCGGGCGCTCGAAGCGCTGGCGCGATTCGACCCGGCGCGCAAGGCGGTGATGGACTCACGCATCAAGCGGCGCGCCAATCGCGCTGCGCGGCGCCAGCGAATCGGGTTCCTCGACCCACGCGCGACCATCGGCCGCACGTCGATTCCCGTCAGCGAGGCCCGCGCCGGCAACTTCGTCGGCAGCGAGATTCCACGCGATCTCCAGCGGCAATGGATCCAGGGCACCGGCCCGGCGGCGCGCCCTGGCGCCACGGTCGAGGCTGGCTTGCGCAACGTGGCCTACGCGCTGCTGAGTGGCGCCGATGGCTGGATGTTCGACGGTGAAGACGCGCTCGGCCAGGTGTCGACGATGTCGCTGGACAACCAGCGAAACCTGAAACTGGCGATTCACCAGGATCCACAGTTCCTCGTCGTGGCGGAACAGGTCGCCGGCGAAATGAACCACTGGGCGACCGGCTTTCTTGGGCGGACGATCGTCGAGGATTGGCGCCGGCAACTGTCGTTCACGACCAAGATCTATCGCGCCCGTGGACTGCACCTCGACGACCGGCACGTGCGCAACGGCGACGGCTCCGGATTCTCGGCATCGATCGTCGATGCCACCCTCTACATCGTCAACAATCACCAGCGGCTGCTCGACAGCGGCGCGTCGATCGTGCTGTACCTGCCGAAGATCCAGACGGCGGAAGAGGCGGCGTTGTGGAACGACATCCTGACGTCGCTCGAGCAACACCTCGGCATCGCCACCGGCGCCGTGAAGGCCTACGTCCTCGTGGAGCAAGTCGAAGCCTGCTTCCAGCTGATGGAGATTCGCGCCGCGCTGGGCCTGCGCTTCGTAGGTTTCAACACCGGCCGCTGGGACTACATCAACAGCGTGTCCGACGCCGTGGCGTGGGATCCGGCGTTCATTAACCCCAACATTGATGCGATCACTATGACCTACGGCTACATGCGCAGCTACGAGGATCGCGTGCGCCGAGCGGTCAACACGCCGGATCGAAAGGGGCAGTTCGCACTGTGGCAGGGCGGCATGGAGCCCAACATCCCGGTCGGCTCAGAGGCCGGTGTGCAAGCCGGCATGAAGCGCGCTACCGCCGGCGCCGAGCGCGAGCAGCGAGAGGGCGCCAGCGGCAAGTGGGTCGCACACTGGAAAATGGTCCACATCGTCCGCCCGGTGTGGGAACAGGCCGGCGCTGCGAACCAGCTCGGCCGATCGTTTCCGCGATTGACCTACACCGAACAGGACGCGGCCGACCTCACGCAGCTCGAACCGGCGCCGCGGACCATGCGCGGTGCACGAGATTTGATGAGCGTCGCCATTCAGTACGGCAACGCGTTCGGCCAGGGCATGCAGGCGGCCGCGCTGAAGCCGGCCGATTTCTTTGGCAATGACGACGTGCTGTATCTGATGGAAGACATGGCCACCGGTGAAATCCGGTTGAGCATTCTGTGGGAGTGGCTCCACAAAGGCGCGAAGCTGACGGCAGATGATGCCGAGACCGGCGTCAAGGCAGGCGCTGCCTTCACGCGCCCGTTGCTGGAGCGGCTGCTGCGAGAGGAATACGACAAGCTGCAGAAGGCGGGCAACCGCGACGTGCACGACCACTCGAAGCAGACGACGCTGCCGATTGCGCGCGAGATTGTTGAAGCCTACCTGTTCGATGACATCAAGCTGCCCTGGTACATCGATCTCCTGAACATCACGCTCGGCACTCACGATGTGCGGGAGGCCAGGCGCCGCATCAGGCTGCTGGCCGACGCCTTCCGCGGCGACGGCAGTCGCATTACCGCCAACCTGGACTTCTAGGCGGCACGAGGTGAGGAAGCTCATGCACATCCTGCGCGTCATGGCGTTCGTGTTGATCTTCAACGGCAGCGCATTGCTGATCGCGCAGCAGACGGCCCCGCGCCCGGTGCCGACCGCGGCGTGGGCACCGAAGCCGTTGAAGCCGCCCGCTTATCGGCCAGGGCTCAAGCCGTGGGTGAAGCTCGCGGATCTCAAGGCGAAGCACAAGGGTCAGGCGAACTGGCGTGACGTCATTGCCGATGACGGGCGATTGGTTGCCGAGTATCACGCCGCCGCACCGGGCTCGAAAGTGTCGAAGCGATTTCACCCCGACACGCGAGCGTGGTTTGCCGTCGTGGAAGGAGAAGTGCGCGTCGAGATCGAGGGGCAGGAGCCTTTCACCGCCACGCGCGGCTCGTTGATCAACATTCCGCGGCAGACGATCTATGCCCTCGAAACGATTGGCACCGCGCCGAGCGTGCGCTTCACGTTGAACGTGTCCGGGGCCAAGACAATATTCCCGAAGGATGCCGAGCCTCCACCGGCCGCGGCGCCCGGAACGGCATGGACCGAGGTCCGCATCAACCGCACGCCGGGTCAGTACGATCAGTTCAACCAGCCGCACGTCAACATCCACATCGAGGCGGCGAAGAACGAGAAGTATTCAGGCGGACGGTTCGTGCGCGACGACAAGTCGGAAATGCTGGTGCTCTACGGCCACGAGAAGAACCTGCCGCCGCTCGATCCCGCTGACCGAGGGCACTTCCACGCCGAGAGCGCGGAAATGTGGCTGGTGTTCTCGGGGAAGATCCGCTACTCGGTCGAGGGCCAGCAGCCGTTCATTGCCAGCGAGGGAGATGTGGTCTACGTCCCGGCCGGCACCTGGCATGCGACCCGGTACATCGGCGACCACTCCTGCCGCCTGTCGATCACCGAATACGTCGGCAACGCCTTGCTGTTACCGCCGCAGCCGTGAGTCGTATCCCGGCGCGATCGCGATTCAAACACCAGGCCACGTCTGATGCTGACGGCGAGATCCGGCCTGCCTGAGACATGGCCGGTCGTATAAGATCAGGGCTTATGAGATTCACGCACATTGCGGCGGTAGCGCTGACGTTGTCGGCCGTACCCGCCTTCGGCCAGACTCCTGT
Organism: Acidimicrobiia bacterium; assembly: GCA_016871275.1. GTDB lineage: Bacteria > Acidobacteriota > Vicinamibacteria > Vicinamibacterales > UBA2999 > 12-FULL-67-14b. The sequence continues at coordinate 17,182 of VFZG01000045.1, forward strand.
CGATCCGCGACCGGCAAACAATCCCGAACAGAAGCCGGCGTTCGCCGGGCAGACCGACGCTCCGGAGCAGAAGCTCGGCGTCGCCTTCGACGTCGTCACCGTGGTCGAGGGGCTGCAGAACCCGTGGAGCGTAGCGTTCCTGCCCGGCGGCAAGATGCTGATCACCGAGCGGCCGGGACGCCTTCGCGTCGCCACCGCCGACGGCAAGCTGTCGGAGCCGGTGATGGGTTTGCCTGCGGTACACGCGCGCGGCCAGGGCGGCCTGCTCGACGTGGTGCCGGATCCGGCATTCGCGAAGAACAACACCATTTATTGGAGCTACGCGGAGCCGAGAGAGAACAACGAGAACAACACCGCCGTGGCGAAGGGCACGTTCGTCGATGATGCGACGGCGCCGCGGGTCGAGAAGGTCGAGGTGATCTATCGCCAGACGCCGTCGTTTGCGTCGAACCTGCACTTCGGCAGCCGCCTGGTGTTCGGCCGCGACGGCACGTTGTTCGTCACACAGGGCGATCGCTCCGACGTTCCGGGCCGCATGCAGTCGCAGAAGCTGGAGAGCGGCATCGGCAAGCTGGTCCGCATCAACACCGACGGGTCGATTCCGAAAGACAACCCGTTTGTCGGCAAAGAAGGCGTGCGGCCGGAGATCTTCTCGATCGGCCATCGCAACATCCAGTCGGCGGCGCTGCATCCCTCGACCGGCGAACTGTGGGAAGTCGAGCATGGCACGCGCGGCGGCGACGAGCTGAACGTGGTGCGCAAGGGCAAGGACTACGGCTGGCCGACGATTGCCTACGGCATCGAATACCGGGGCGGCACGATCACCGGCGGCATTCAGCAGCAGGCGGGAATGGAGCAGCCGATCTACTACTGGGATCCGATCATCGGGCCCAGCGGCATGACGTTCTACAACGGCAACCTGATTCCGCAGTGGAAGGGCAACCTGTTTGTCGGCGGCCATGGCACGCGCGATCTGGTACGGCTGACGCTCGATGGCGAGAAGATCACCGGTGAAGAGCGGCTGTTGAAGGATCTGCAGCCGAAGCCGGAAGCGGTGCGCGACGTGCGCACCGGTCCCGACGGCGCCCTCTACGTGTTGACCGACGGCGCGGCAGGGCGGTTGCTCAAGCTCGTGCCGAAGAAGTAGCGCTGCTTCTTCACGCCAGGGGATCCACCTGCTCGGGGCAGGCGCCCTGGCGGTGTTTGGACGCATCGTGCGTCATCAGGAGGTCTTGCGGGCGACCCACTCGCGGTAGAGAGAATCCACCGCCGAGTAGCGTTCGCCGTCCCTGGTAATGATGTCCTGGCGGAGCAGCGCCGCCAGCGCGGCCTGGATGGTGGAGGTGCCGGGCAGGCGGTGCCGCGTCCGGACGTCGGCCGACATCAGCTCCTGGCCCTCCTCGATGACCAGCGCGCGCAGCACCGCCCGCTGCGGCAGCGTCAGCCGCTGCCAGGCCTCTTCAAAGACCGTGCTGTGCGCGCCCAGCAACCGCAGCAGGGTGGCATGGAGATCGTCCAGGCCGGCGTCCCGCTTGCCGGCCTCCCTGACATCGTCCCAGGTCTCGTGCGCGAGCCGCTGCACGTCGTAAGGCACGTTGGCGGCCAGGTCGACAATGGCTTCGCCAAGGCCGTCGGCGGGCCTGATGCCGCTGCCGCGAAAGCGCTCGTCAATGAACGCCGCGAAGTCTTCCGGGTTGATCTTCTCGAGCCGCATGACCGGCCCAGCCTTGTAGAACGGCCGGCGCGGCCCGAGCATCCGTTCCATCAAAGACGGCTCGGAGCCCGAGAACACGTAGCCGACCTGCCGCTGATCCTGAACCGCCGCCCGCAACGCAGCCTCGACGCTGCCGCCGTTGAATGAGGCGATTGCCTGGAACTCATCGAGCGCGACGGCGAGCCGCTGCTTGCGGGCTTCGGCGATCCGCGCCGGCAGCTGGAACACCTCGTTGGCGACCCGAGCGGTATCGCGCGCGGTGCGCACGGCGGGGAACGACAGCGCGACGCGGGCTTTGCCGGCCTGTCCGCCGGCGCCTTGGCGGTGGAGCGGATCGGCATCGAACCGGACCTCGGGCCTGATGCCGCGCAGCAGCTCGGACGCCCATCGCTTGAGCCGCGCCGCCGGCGTATCGGCCGCCAACAACGCCTGGGCGTAGCTCTCGAGGAAGCCGATGTAGGAACTCGAGGCGGCGACCGTCACCTCGACGGTGAGGATTTTCTGGCGGGCCAGGCCGCGCATCACGTCCCGGACCAGCGACGACTTGCCGTAGCGCCGCGGCGAGATCAGGAACACCTTCTGGCCGGAGGCGAGGTCGCGGCCCAGCCGCTCGCGCTCGTCCGCGCGGTCGGCGAAGGCCGCCGCCGAGACGATCTCGCCGTAGACGAACGGGTTGTCGGCCGTTGGGCCGGATGACGCCGCCATTACGTGATTATACGTAATGATTACGTAATCCAGCGTAATATGCCGGCAGCCGATGGCGTTGCTCGCGGTTGGACTGATCTACGCGTCGTTTATCGCGATTGGCTGGCTGGCGTCGCGGCGTGCGGCCGGCGGCGGCATTGCCGCCTTCATGGTGGCCGGCCGCGGCCTGCCGCTGTGGCTGGCGACGTTCACCATGACCGCCACCTGGGTGGACGGCGGCTACCTGCTCGGCACCGTCGAGGGCGTCTACCGGTCGAGCCTGGCCAGCGGCCTGCAGGGCGGCGTCTGCTTCGGCATCAGCCTGATCATCGGCGGGTTGTTCTTTGCGCGCCGCATGCGCGCGCTCGAGTTCCACACCCTGATCGATCCGTTCGAGGCCCGCTTCGGCGCGACGTGGGCGGTGGTGCTGGCGCTGCCGGCGGTGCTGGCCGAGACGTTCTGGAGCGCCGAGCTGCTGGTCGCCCTTGGATCGACCTTCGGCGTCATCCTCGATCTCGATTTGGTCACGGGCATCGTGCTGTCGGCGGCGGTCATTACGCTCTACACCATGGCCGGCGGCATGTGGGCGGTCGCCTACACGGATGCATTCCAGTTGCTGCTGGTCGCCGTCGGCCTGGCGGCGGCCATGCCGTTCGCGCTGTCGGCGGCCGGTGGCATCACGGCCGCGTGGCAGACCTACCAGGCAGTGCCGCACGCGCCGTCCTTCACCAGCGTCGCCTGGTGGGATGTCAGCATCATGCTGATGCTTGGCGGCGTGCCCTGGAACTGCTATTTCCAGCGGGTGCTGTCGTGCCGGACGCCACGTGCGGCGCAGGCCCACTCGATTCTGTCCGGCCTGCTGACGATGGCGCTGACGGTTCCGCCGCTGTTGATCGGCCTGGTGGCATTTGCCTACGTCTGGCCGCCCGAGGCCGCGGCGCGGCTGTCGGCGCACCCGGCCGAGGCGCTGCCGTTGACCTTCAAGTACGTGACGCCGGGGATTATCGGCCTGCTCGGGCTGGCGGCCATCGTCGGCGCGGTCACCTCCAGCTACTCGTCCTCGATTCTGTCGGCCGGATCCATGTTCAGCTGGAACGTGTGCCTGCGACTGATCAAGCCGGATCTGTCGCTGCGCGCCCTGACCGGGCTGATGCGAGCGGCGATTGTGGCCATCAGTCTCGCCGCAGTGTGGATGGCGATCAAGGTTCAAAGCGTGCAGGCGCTGTGGTTCTTCACCAGCGATCTCGTGTTCGTCTTGTTGTTCCCGCAGCTGGTCGCCGCGCTGTTTGACTCCAGGGCCAACCTGCCGGGATCAATCGCGGCCTTCACCGTGTCGCTGGTGTTGCGTCTCGGAGGCGGCGAGCCGCTGTTCGGCATTCCCGCGCTCATCGCCTATCCCGAGTGGCTGCCGTTCAAGACGGTTGCCGCCGCCGCCGGCCTCGTCCTGTTGCCCGTGGTGTCGCGGCTGACGATACGCTGGAGCCCGCCGCGCCGGCTCCGCAACCCGGCAGGCTTATCGGCTCATTAGCGAGCGCCTGCGGGCGTATCATTTGCTCCATGAAGAAAACCTTCCTGTCCGTGTCAGTGGCGGCGCTCGCCATGTCGTTCCCGGGGCTGGGCGTCGATGCGCAGCAGTCCCCGGGGCTGATCGCCGCTCCCGACCGCAGGCCGGGCGAAGGCGCCGGTCCGTTCCCCACGCTCACGATCCGCAACGTGATTGTCATCGACGGCACCGGTGCGCCGCCCTTCGGGCCGGCGAACGTGATTGTCGAAAACAACCGGATCGCGCGGATTGAGAACGCCGGCACGCCGGGCGTGCCGTCAAAGGCGCCGGCCCCGGCCGCCGCGCCGAACGTCATCGACGGCACCGGCATGTTCCTGATGCCCGGCTTCGTCAACCTGCACGCGCACCTCGGAGATCCCCAGAAGTCGCGTGAGAACGAATACACCTACAAGCTCTACATGGCGCACGGCGTCACGACGATCCGCGGCGTCGAGCTGACGGCGCAGCCAATGGCGCTGAGCGAGAAGGCCCGCAGCGCCGCGAACCAGATCGTCGCGCCACGCATCTGGAACTACCAGCGCCCAGGCGCCGGCTGGGGCAAGGGCGTCGTCGACACCCCCGAGAAGGCGCGCGAGTGGGTGCAGTGGTGCGCGGCCAACGGTGTCGACGGCATGAAACTCGTCGCCTATCCACCGCACCTCATGTCGGCGCTGCTCGACGAGGCGAACAAACTTGGCCTGGGCTCGACGGCGCACCTCGAACAGCGCGGCGTCGCGCAAATGGACGCGCTGACGGCCGCGAAGATGGGTCTCCGTACCGTGACGCACTTCTACGGCCACTTCGAGCCGCTGATGAAGGACTACCGCGTCCAGCCATGGCCGGAGGCCATGAACTACAACGACGAGCAGTACCGCTTCGGCCAGGTCGCCCGCCTCTGGAACCTCATTCACGAACCCGGCAGCGATCCGTGGAAGGCGTACCTGCAGGAACATCTCAAGCTGCAAACCATCTTCGATCCGACCATGACCGCGTACGCCGCCGGCCGCGACGTCATGCGCATGCGCAACGCCGACTGGCACGACAAGTACACGCTGCCGTCGTTAATGGACTTCTACACGCCCAACCGCGAGAACCACGGCTCGTACTTCTTCGACTGGACGCACCAGGACGAGATCGCCTGGCGGAACTTCTACCAGGTGTGGTTCAAGCTCCTCAACGACTACAAGAAAATGGGCGGCCGGGTCACGGTCAGTGACGATGCGGCCTACATCTACAACACGTGGGGCTTCGGCGTGATTCACGAAATGGAGCTGCTGCTCGAGGCCGGCTTCCATCCGCTTGAAGTGATCCGCGCGGCGACCATGCACGGCGCCGAGGCGCTCACCGAGCCGAAGAACCGCCTGCCGGACTTCGGCATCGTGCGCGCCGGCATGCTGGCGGACATGGTGCTGGTGGACCACAATCCACTGCACAACATCAAGGTGCTCTACGGCACCGGGGCGCTGCGCCTGAACGATCGCACCGGCCAGATGGAGCGCGTCGGCGGCATCCGCTACACGATCAAGGACGGCATCGTTTACGACGCGAAGAAGCTATTGGCGGACGTGGCGGCGATGGTCGAGAAACAGAAGAAGGAGCGCGCCCGGACGACCAGCCGCTAGCGGAGCGCGACAAGTAGCTCGTCCGACGCGGCACTGGTCGCACACGCGTTCCGCGAGCGGATGCGGATGTAATAGCTACCGGCCGGCAGGCCGCGAAGCGCTGCCCTCGGGTCTGCCGATCCGGTGTCGGTGGCGGCCACGTCGCTGGCACCGGGCGTAGTGCCGACCTCGACGAGATAGGAGGTGGCGCCGGCGGCGCCAGCCCACGTCACTTCAATGGTGCTCCCCACCAGCGTCGCGCTGACCGCGGACGGCACTTGCAGCAGCGAGCAGGCCGGATTCGGCTGCAGCATCACCACATCGCGGGTGGTGATGCTCGGACTCTCGACCGACATGGTGGCGGACAAGCCGACGCCGCTGGCGGTCAGCACGGTGGTCCACGCCGCATCCGCGATGGCCTGTTTCAGGGAGCTATGCACCGCCCTGCGAATCACAGAGCGGCCCGAATCCCCGATGTGCGCGAACGTCCAATAGTTGCCCGTCGCGGCGTCGTAGTGGCCAGCGGGCACACCGCCGCGTTGATTCGAGAGCAAACCATCGGTCAACTGGGTGGAGCGGGTGTAGGTGCCGCGCAGTTCGCTGGACGTCCAGACGGAAATGCTCGCGCCGTGCGAGATATACAACACGAAGCTCGAGCCGTCGACGAATACGTCGGGGTCCGAGGCCGAGGTCCCTGCCGTGATCGAGACCTCAGCTCTCGTGCCGCTGTCCACGGCGAATTGCGTGCCGTTACTGCCGGCGACCTCCGTCGCCGACATGAACTGCTTCGTGCACGAAGACACGCCGCTGCCGCAGCTGGCCGGATCCCCGAGACTGTCGCCGGAGTACATCATGAACATGACCAGACGGTTCTGGTCATCCACCACCAGCGACGGATCGACGAACGCGCCGGTTTGTCCATTGGGCAGCCCGGTGACGGCGATTGCTACGCGATCGAGCGTTTGCGTTTCGAGGTCATAGCGCGTCACGAATGTTGACGCGGTGTAGATGTATAGCGTGTTGTCGCGGCGCACGATGTCGGGCACCGAGCCGGCGTACGGTGTCCAGCCGGGCACCCCCCACCATTGCCTGCCGTCGTCGGACTCGGCCAAATAGACGTAGTGGTTGCGGGGATTGCTGCACGCCGAAGACTCGCAGCCATGAAACGCCATGAGATAGAGCTTGGTGGGGGTAATGGCGACTTGGGTCGGCGAGATGGCCTGGGCGGCGGCAATCGAGCCCAACAGGCAACCGCACAGCGCCGGCACCCCGATTCGCATGGGGATGGGGATGCGCATGGTGAAGCACCAGTATAATCCCGGCCGGCGCCGCCCGCATCCCCAACCTGGTTTGACAGCCGCCAGTCCTTTACAGTGCTGCACGCGGAATACGGTCAAGTCCGGAGGCGAAGGCCCGCGCCCACGCCGTCCGGTCAACTGATCGTTATTGCGGTCGATAGAACAACCACGCGTCCTGATTCAGCGCGTCCCAGTC
>VFZG01000046.1 GCA_016871275.1 Acidimicrobiia bacterium
GTCAGCAGCCACGACCTCAGGCTGTGGCCGTCGTGCAGGTAGTGTTGCTCCGGGATCTTCAGCGTGTCCAGCATGGCTATTTCTTCCCGGCCGGCGGTGCGGCCGGCGCCGTTGTCGTCGCCTTCGGCGACATCGACTTCACGTATTCGATCAGGGCAACGAGGTTCTCTTCGCTGATCAGGCCCTGGAAGGTCGGCATCAGCGGCTCGAAGCCCTTCACGACCTTCGCCTGCGAGTTGAGGATCGACTCGCGCAAGTACGCGTCGTCAATCGTTGCCGACGACCCGTCCCGCAGCTCGACGGTGGTGCCGACGATCTCCGTCAGCGACGGGCCGCGGCCCCGGCCGCTGTCGACATGGCAGCTCGAGCACGCCAGGTCGTTGAACAATCGCGCGCCGCGTTGCGCCAGCGTGCCCTCCAGCCCGCCGCCTTGCAGCCACTCCTGGTACGCCGCCGGCTCCAGCACCGTCACCGTGCCGATCATCCCCGAGTGGTTGGTGCCGCAGTACTCGGTGCAGAAGATGTGGTAGCTGCCCGGCTTCTGCGCCTCGAACCACAGCTCGGTGTAGCGGCCGGGAATCGCGTCGTACTTGGTGCGGAAGGCCGGGAAATACAGGCTATGCAGCACGTCCTCTGATGTCACCGTGATCTTGATCGGCCGCCCTGACGGGATGTGCAGCTCGTTGATCTCGCGCTGCCCTTCCATGTGCTGGAACTTCCACATCCACTGCTTGCCGACGGCGTAGAGGTGCAGCGCCTCGGCCGGCGGCCGCCGCAGGTGGTAGAACACCGACACGCCCCAGCCGAACATGACCATCGCGATAATCGTCGGGATCACGCTCCACAGCAGCTCCAGCGGCAGGTTGCCTTCGATGCGCGCGCCAATCTGGCGGTCGTGCGTCTTGTGATAGCGGATACCGAAGTAGATCACCGGCACCGCCACGGCCAGCGCAAAGAAGGCGCACACGGCGAGAATGAAGAAATACAGCGCGTCGACGTCCCTGGCGAACGTCGAAGCCTGGTCGGGGAAGATGGGAATGCCGAATATCGACATGATTATCTGGTTAAGTCGCGCGCCTGTCCCGACGACCTGGCCGCCGCAGCCTGAGCGGAGGTGGCAGCCCTGGCGAAGTCGGAGCGGATTGAAACGAACACAAAACCTGCGAGTGCCAACAACGTCGCGGCGCCGCCAATTCGCACCGCTCGCATCGCCACGAAACCGTAATTGCCCTTCGCGGGGTCGTAGTGATAGCAGTAAAGCAGCAGCTGATCGGCGAGCGTGCCGATCTTCCCGAACGACGACTCCATCAACGCGAACTTCACGTCGCGCGGCGAGTAATCGATGCCGAGGAAATACCGCGACAGCCGGCCCTCCGGCGTCGTGACGACGATACCGCTGGCGTGCGCGAACTGCTGCGACGCCTCGTCCCAGGTGTAGTGGAACCCGGCGGCGTTGGTCAGCGCATCGATCGACGCCTGGCTGCCGGTCAGGAAGTGCCAGCCCCGCTCCGCTTCGGGCCGTCCATACCGCTCCAGGTACGCCTTTTTCTTGCCGGCCGCGAGCACGAACGACTCGCGCGGATCGAAGCTCACCGTGACGACGTCGAATTCCCTGCCGACCGATTCGGTGAGCACGCGCAGCGCGCTTTCCAGCCCGTTCAGCACCTGCGTGCACAGCATCGGGCATTCGTAATACACCAACGCCAGCACCACCGGCTTGCGGCCGAAGTAATCACCGAGCCTGACCGCGCGGCCGCTCTCGTCCATGAACGGCAGGTCGAACGGCAGCCGCTGGTTCAACCGCTGCTCGAAGGCGACCTTCGAGAGCGGTCCCGGCACCTGGCTCGACGGCGCCCCCGCCGCCGGCCGCAGCCCAGGCGCATCGCTCTGCGCCGACACGACCGCTGACATGAGCACCACGCTCATCACCACCAACGCGCGAAACTTGCTCGAGATCACAGAAATCACCACCTCACCACATCATCGCGGAGCTACCGTCCTGCCCGAGGAGCTATCCTGCGTCACCACATTCAGCCCATCCGCTGCCTCCGCCCGCGTCGGGAACCCGCGTTCCAGCACTACCTCCATCGCCCGGTCGATCGGCAGGCGAGCGATGCCGTCTGCCTTGTCGACCCAGCCGTACGATCCCAGGCGGGCGGTCTCTTCGAGCCGCAGCTGGTACAGGTCCTTGAACGGCTGGTTCTGCAGCAGCGGCGCCGGGCGCGACCGCTCGAGGCCCACCGCCAGCGGGAACCGCTGCGCCGCCCTGTTCGCCGCCTGTTCCTTCCCCTCGAAGAACCAGAACGTGCCGTAGACGATGCCAACCGAGATGACCATCGCCACCGCCAGCCACAACGCGAACTTGTAGCCAATCGCGACGTCGATGTCGGTGTGCTCGTAGTTTGCCCCGGCGGGCGTTGGTCCGTACTCGAGATCGGGTTGGTTCGCGTGCTCAGTGGACATGCGCACAATGCCTCGTCATCACTCGATCGGCAACATCACCAAATGCGTCTCAGTGCACGTGATGATGCAGTGCCTTTTCCAGTCCCGGATCGTTCACCGGCAGGAGCGACCGTCCGCCCAGCTGCGACACGAACAGGGAAACGAAGATCCCGCCAAGCGCCAGCGGCAGCGCCACATCGAGCAGGCTGATCGTAAGCCCGTCCTGGTGCAGCTCCGGCGCCACGTGCCAGTAGTAGTCGGCCACCCGCGCCAACAGGATCCAGGTCGCGATCACGCGCAGCTTGCCGGCATTCTTCTTCAGGTCGCGCGACAGCAGCAGCGCGTAGGGCACGATGAAGTGCCCGACGATGATGAAGATACTGAGGTACTTCCAGCTGTTGTCCCAGCGATCGAGATAGTGCGGAATCTCCTCCGGGATGTTCGCCGACCAGATGATCAGGAACTGCGAGAACGACAGGTAGGCCCACAGCATCAGGAACGCGAACAGGAACTTGCCGAGGTCGTGGAAGTGATGGGTGGTGATCACGCGGCTGAGCGGCGCCGTCTGGGCCAGCATGACCAGCACGCAAATGCCGAAGGCAAACGCCGACAGGCCCTGGCCGCCGATATAGAGCATGCCCCAGATGGTCGAGAACCAGTGCGGGTTCACCGACATCGTCCAGTCGACCATGGCGAAGCTGACCGTCAGGAAATAGACCACCAGCCCGCCGCCCGAGAGGCGTGCCATCTTGTCGAGCAGTGCCGGGTCGCCGGTGCGATCGTGCTCGGCCGACCAGTGGGTGAGCAGGTAGCCGATGGTGCCCCAGAGGACGAAGTAAGCCGCCTGCCGCGCCAGGAAGAACGGCGTATTCAGGTAGAGCGCCTTGGCGGCGATCACCGGATCGGTGGCGGTGATGCCCTCGTGGCTCCATTCGTAGAGCGAGTGCATGCCGAGCACGATGGGGATGAACAGCACCGCCATGAACGGGATGGTTCGCACCGCGGCCTCGAACGGCCGACGCAGCACCACGCCCCACGCGCCGCCGGAGAGGTGCTGGACCATCAGCAAGGCCAGGCTGCCGAGGACCACGCCCATCCAGAAGGTGTAGGCGACCAGATAGGCCTGGTAGAACCGGTCGGCGCCCGATATGAAGAAGCCGGCCACGGCCAGCACCACCCCGAGCACGCCGGCCGTCAGGCCGAACTGCTTCATCCCGGGCAGCGGCGTGCCCGCGACCTGGAAGTTGTCTGTCGTTGCCATCGACACTAGTGTTTCTCCGCCGGCCTGGCCGGTCCATCCAGCTCACCACGACGATCGGCCGGCACGTCGTCGATCGAGGCGTACTGGCTCAACTGCAGCGTCCGCACGTAGGCGACGATCAGCCAGCGGTCGCGCACCGGGATCTGCTCGGCGTAGCCCTGCATGGCGCCGAAACCGTTGGTGGTGACATCGAAGAAGTAGCCGAGCTTCTCCTGGCGCAGCCGATCCTGATGGTAGGAGGCGGCCTGGCGCATGCCGCGCTGCACCACCATGCCGTTGCCGTCGCCGAGCGTGCCGTGGCACGGCGTGCAGTAGATATTGAAGCGCTCCTGGCCGCGCGCCAGGTCGGCGCGGCCGATCGCGAACGGGAACTCCTCGACGAACTGCCCGTTCATCTTGCCGGTGTGGAGCGCCTCGTCGGCGCGCAGCCAGCCGCGCGCCACCGTGCCGGCCGGCGCCCCGCGCGAGACGCCGGCCTCGTACGCTTCGTAGCGCGGCGTATCGTGCATGTCCTGGCGGCAGCCGGCGACGAGCACCGTGGCGGCCAGGATCGCGAAGGAGAATTTACTCGGCAACGTCGTAGACTCCCTTGGCGCCGGTGCCCTTCAGGAACTCCGTGGCCGCGCGCTGATCGAACTTCGGATCGGTGGACTCGATCACCAGGAAGAACTTGTCGGAACTGGCCATCGAGAAGCGCTCGACGTTGAACACCGGGTGATACGGCTGCGGCAGGCCGCTCAGCAGCGCCATGCCGATGGCCGCGGTCAGCGCCGAGAACAGGATGGTCAGCTCGTAGGACGGCACGATGAACGTGGTCCAGCTGGCCTGCGGGCGGCCGCCGACGTTCATCGGGTACTCGATCACCGACGCCCAGTACTGCAGCACGAAGCCGGTGGCCATGCCGGTCAGGCCGCCGCCGAGCACCAGCTTTGGCAGGACGGTCCGCTTCTTGTGGATGATGTCGTTCAGCTCCTCGATCGGCACCGGCGAGTAGGCCTCGACGCGAGTGAAGCCCTGCGCCATCGTCTGGCGCGCGGCGTCGACGAGCGCCTGGCCCGAGTCGAATTCGGCCATCACCCCGTGCAGCGCGCTGGAGGTCTCGGGTGCGTGCGCCATTTCAGTGCTCCGCCTTGACCTTGGCCTGCGGCAGCAGCGTCTTGACCTCGAAAATCGAAATCATCGGCACGAAGCGCAGGAACAGCAGGAACAGCGTCAGGAACAACCCGATCGTTCCGAAGAACGTCATGAAGTCCCACCGCGTCGGGTAATACATGCCCCACGACGAGGGCACGAAGTCGCGGTTGAGCGACGTCACGATGATGACGAAGCGCTCCAGCCACATGCCGACGTTGACAAACAGCGACATGACGAACAGCAGCGTGGTGTTGGTGCGCACGCGCTTGAACCATAACAGCTGGATCATCACGACGTTGATCGAGATGAGCGCCCAGTACGACCAGGCGTAGGGCCCGAACATCCGGTTCCACATCATGAACCGCTCGTGGGGGCTGGCGCTGTACCAGGCGAAGAACGCTTCCATCGCGTAGCCATACCCGACCATCAGGCCCGTCGCCAGCATGATCTTGGCCATGTTGTCGATGTGCCGCATCGTGATCAGGCTTTCCATCCCATAGAAGCGTCGCACCGGGATGGCGAGCGAGAGCACCATGGCGAAGCCGGAGTAAATGGCGCCGGCGACGAAATACGGCGGGAAAATCGTGGCGTGCCAGCCGGGAATCACCGACACCGCGAAGTCGAAGCTCACCACCGTGTGCACCGACAGCACCAGCGGCGTCGACAGGCCCGCCAGGATGAGCGTGGCCACCTCATAGCGGTGCCAGTGCCGCGCCGAGCCGCGCCAACCGAGCGACAGCGTGCCGAAGACAATCGCCTTCACCCGCGACACCGCCCGATCGCGCATCGTCGCGAAGTCCGGGATGAGGCCGACGTACCAGAACACCACCGAGACGGTGGCGTAGGTCGAGACCGCGAACACGTCCCAGATCAGCGGGCTCTTGAACTGCGGCCATAGCCCCATCGTGTTCGGATACGGAAACAGCCAGTAGGCCGCGAGCCACGGCCGGCCGGTGTGGAAGATCGGGAAGATCGCCGCGCAGATGACGGCGAAGATCGTCATCGCTTCGGCGAAGCGGCTGATCGACATGCGCCACTGCTGCTTGAAGAGCAGGAGGATCGCCGAGATCAGCGTGCCGGCGTGGCCGATGCCGATCCACCACACGAAGTTGATGATGTCGAAGGCCCAGCCCACCGGGGCGTTGTTGCCCCAGAGGCCGATGCCCTTCAGCACCAGGTAGCCCAGCGCCATTTGCAGCAGGCCGGCGCCGGCCAGCGCCACCAGGATGATGCCGATCCAGCCCAGCGGGAACCGCCTGGAGAGCGGGATCTCCGCGATCGTCTCGGTGACCGTCTCAAAATCGTGACCGGGGAGGATCACGGGCGTTTCCTGCAACGCCATGGGTCGATGGATGTTGAGATCAGCCATGAGCGTCAGTGTCCGGCGCCGTGATCGGTGGAGGCGTGGGGTGTGCCCACCATGGGGTTGTGCGGCAGCGCGGGATTCGGGTTCTTGACGGCCGCAAGATACGTTGTGCGCGGCCGGGTGTTGAGATCCTCGAGCGTCGCGTAGTTGCGCGGGCTCCCCTTCAGCCTCGCCACGCGGCTATTCGGATCGTTGATGTCACCGAACACGATGGCGTCGGTCGGGCACACCGCCTGGCAGGCCGTGAGGATTTCGCCGTCGCGGATGGCGCGGTCCTCGCGCTTGGCCTGGATGCGCGCGGCGTTGATGCGCTGCACACAGTAGGTGCACTTCTCCATGATGCCGCGGCTGCGGACGGTGACGTCCGGGTTGCGCTGCAGCTTGAACTGCGGCGTGTTCCAGTCCTGATACAGCAGGAAGTTGAAGCGGCGCACCTTCCACGGACAGTTGTTCGAGCAGTAGCGCGTGCCGACACAGCGGTTGTAGACCATGTCGTTCAGGCCCTCGGCGCTGTGCACCGTGGCCGAGACCGGGCACACCACCTCGCAGGGCGCGTTCTCGCACTGCTGGCACGGCATCGGCTGGACGTAGGTGTCGGGTGTGTCGGGGCTGCCGGCGAAGTAGCGGTCGATACGCAGCCAGTGCATTTCGCGGTTGCGCTTGACCTGCGCCTTGCCAACCACCGGGATGTTGTTCTCGGCCACGCACGCGATCACGCACGCCGTGCAGCCGGTGCAGGTATTCAGGTCGATCGCCATGCCCCACTGCTGGCCGCGGTATTCCTTGTCGGCATAGAGGGAGATGCGCTTGTCGAGCTTGAGGTGCTCCATCTGCTTGACGAACGCCGGGTTCTGCTTGAACTCCTCCAGCGTCGCCGCCCGCACGATGCCGGTGTTCTTGTCTTCGATCGCCCAGTGATCCTGAGTGCCGACGAGATCATAGGCATCGCCGGTCCTGACGATGGTGGCACCGCCGAAGAACATCGCGCTTGAGCCACGCAGCGCATAGGTATTGAAGCCGGTGCCGCTACCGAGGTCGCCGGCGAGGGGGCGGCCGTAGCCAACCGTCAGCGTAATCGCGTCCTTCGCATGACCGGGCACGACCCACGCCGGCACATTGATGGTGCGGCCATCGTGGGTAATCGCGATGATGTCGCCATTGTGCAGGCCGTTGGCATCAGCGGTGGCCGGCGCCATCAGGGCCGCGTTGTCCCACGTCAGCTTGGTCATCGGCTTGGGCAGTTCCTGCAGCCAGCCGTTGTTGGCGAACCGTCCGTCGTAGACCGTGGGGTCGCGGCGGAAGTTGACCTCGAGACCGTCGATTGCAGCGCCGGCGGTGATGCGGGTCGCCACATCCGGCGCCAGGGCCGCAGCGGTCGGCATCGCCGCCGTGCCGGCGATGAAGCCGTCGTGCAACCACTTGCGCCACCGCTGCTCGAACTCCGCCGCCGCCGCCGAAGCCGGCGCACTCGTGGAGCCCGTGGAACCTGTGGAGCCCGTGGTCCGGTTCAAGGCTGCCCAGGCGAACCAGTATTCGCGCACGGTGTCGTAGCCGCTGCGCTCGGGCCGCTCCGAGAGCGTCGCCATCACTTCGTGCACCGACTTGCTGCCGTACAGCGGTTGGATGAGCGGCTGCACGATCGACACGGTGCCGTCGATGGTGCGCGCGTCGCTCCACGCTTCCAGGTAGTGGGCGGCGGGCACGTGCCAGTGGCACTGCTGTGCCGTTTCGTCAAAGAACATTCCCGAGTGGACGCGTAAGCTGACCGACTGGATGGCCTTGCCGAACTGCAGGTCCGCCGGGGCGCTGAACACCGGGTTGGACTCGCCAAGGATCACCAGCATCTGCACCTGGCCGGCGCGGATGTCCGCGACCAGCTCGCGCAGCGCGGCGGTCTGCTCGCCGGGGACCAACTCGGGCGTCGGCAAATAGGTCACCGGGGCGCCAATTGCGGCATTGATCGCATGCGCGATCAGGTGCACCGCCGCCGGCTGCGAATCACCAACCATCACCACTGCCCGCCCGCGGTGAGCGGCCAGATCCTGGGCTATCGCGTCGACGAAAGCGTCGCTGCCGGCCGGCGCGGTGCCAATAATACCGGCCACGCCGGACTGGGCCGCCACCGCGCGGGCGAAGGCCTCAATCTGGCTCGACTTGAGCGCCAGCCGGTTGTCGGCGCGGCCGCCGGTCACGGTGTGGTTCGACTCCACCACGTAGAGCCGGTTCAGGTTGTCGGCGTTGTCCTCGACGCGGCGGCGCGACGCGAACTGGCGCATGTAGTGCAGGTTGTGCGCGCCCTCCGACGACAGGAAGTCGGCGTCGAGCGAGACGATGACATCGGCCTGGGTGAGGTCGTAGTGCGGCTCGAGGTACTGGCCGAACGCCGTCCGCGCGCCCGCGCGCGCGTTGTCGCGATTCACCGGCTCCCACTGGATCCACTTCGCGTTCGGCTGTTGCGCCAGCAGCTGCTGGATCTGCGCCGCGAGCGACGGCGAGGCGACGGTCTCGGTGAGCAGGCGCAGGCCGGCGCCCCTGGTCGCCGCTTGCGCCGACAGGCCGCCGCGGACCGCGGCGAGGGCGGCGCTCCACGGGCGAATCTCGCCGAGGTGCAGCACCGTCTTCGATCGATCCGGGTCGTAGAGCGTCAGGACCGAACCCTGCGCGAACAGGTCGGTGGCGCCGCGGCTGGCCGGATGATCCGGGTTGCCCTCGATCTTGGTCGGCCGCCCTTCGTGGCTCTCCACCAGCAGGCCCGTCGCAACGCCGCCGAGCGTCATCGCCGTGGCGAAGAACAACGGCTTGCCCGGAATCTCGTTTTCCGGCTGGCGCACGTAGGGAACGATCAGCTCCTGCGGCTGCACGGTGCAGGCGGTAGCGCCGGCGAGCGCCATCGAGGCGCTCATCAGCTTGAGGAAGCCGCGGCGGCCCACCGGGTCGAGCCAGTCCGAAGCGTTGGCCGGAAACTCGCGGTGGAGGTAGTTCCGGAACTCGGCCGTATCGGCGACTTCCTCGAGGCTGCGCCAGAGCGGCGGGCCGCCCTGCTGCAGCTGTTCGCGCACCCTCTGCAGGTCGATTGCTTGCCCGGCGCGAAGCCGAAGGGTGCCGCGCTTCTGCACGTCGAGCGGCTGCTCCGGATTGGGTTCGGTCGGATCGAGACTCATGATTCTAGCGATGGCACACCGAGCAATTGGTCAGCTCCTCGACACCGGCAATCCCGTATTCCCGCACCAGGCGCGGGCCGAGTTCCGCCTGCGCCAGCGCCGGCTGGTAGCCCATCGTCGTGATCTGATCACGAGGACGCACGAAGCGCGACGGATCGCGGTGGCAGTCGAGACACCATTCCATCTGCAGCGACTGCACCTGCCGCATCAGCGGCATGCGATCGACGCGGCCGTGGCAGGTTTCGCAGCCCACGCCTTTGCGGACGTGGATGCTGTGGTTGAAGTAGACGAAGTCCGGAAGGTCGTGCACCCGAACCCAGTTGAGCGGCGTGTCGTCGCGGAAACTGGCGCGCACGGGCTCGAGGTAGGGCGAGGTATTCCAGATCTGCGAGTGGCAGTTGATGCAGGTCTTGGTCGGCGGGATGCCGGCCGACGGCGACACCTCCACCGCGGTGTGGCAGTAGCGGCACTCGATGCCGACGCCGCCGACGTGGTGCTGGTGGCTGAACTGGACCGGTTGCTCGATGAACTGGTTGGCGCTGGTAACGAAATCCGACCGCTGCAGCGTGAGCACCAGCCAGCCCAGGGCGAGTAGCGCGAATACGAGCGTGATGAGGCTGGCCTTTGACCAGGCGTTGGTGCTCTTTGGGAATACCTGCGACATGCGTGCTTAACGTCCTGCAGTCCTGCCGGCCCGGGCGATTGGCGCACCTCGTCCGTGTTTTTCGAGGTGTCCAAACCTTGCCGCTCTATACTAAATTGGCTGGTTCCGAAGCCTTGTGAAACATTTCTCAAGGTCAATTGTACCTAAGCCGGCGCTCGAAAAACAAGCCCCGCGGCGAATCCCGACTGTTGCACAGGTTTGACGATTTCTGCTAAGAGAGTCCTCGGTCGCGCGATTGGCAGGACCCAGGTTCAGCATGCTCATCCATCGGATTGTGTGCGTCGGAGTCAACTTCCGGACCGCACCCGTTGAGTACCGCGAAAGGCTCGGGAGTGATCTGCCCGAACTGTGCGAGCGGGCGTGTGCGCGCCCACACCTAGCATCCAGCGGCCACCGCGGGGCGATTCGCGAGCTCGCCTGGCTCTCCACCTGCAACCGCGTCGAGCTCTACGCCTTCGTCGCCGAGCACGGGGAGACGGCGTCGCTGGTCGCGATCATGGCTGATGCCGCCGGGCTGGATCCGGACGACGTCGCGGACCACACCTACCGGCTTTGGGGATCCGAGGCGGTCCGGCACCTGTGCCGTGTCGCCTCCGGTCTCGATTCAATGGTGCTCGGCGAACCGCAGATTCTCGGCCAGGTCGCCCAGGCGCTCGCCGACGCCCGATCCAGACGCACCGCCGGCCTGGTCTTGACACGCGTCTTTCGTCGCGCCGTCCGCGCGGGACGCCGCGCGCGCAGCGAGACCTCGATCGGTAGAAACCCCGCCAGCATGAGCTCGGTTGCCGTGGCCCTGGCCGGCAGCGTCGTGGGCGCTCTCCGCGACCGGCGCGTGCTGGTCATCGGCCTCGGCGAGATGGGTTCAGTCGCGGTCAAGGCGCTGCGCGCGCGACAAGTCAGGGAGATCGCCGTCGCGAATCGCACGCGTGCCCGTGCCGAGGAACTCTCCGCGCGGTGGCGATACCGCGTCTTCGCGATGGACGAGCTGGCGGCGGCCCTGGAATGGGCGGACGTCGTGATCAGCTCCACGCACTGCCAGCACCTGATCGTCGACGGGGTCGTTGTGAGGGACGCGGTCGCCCGCCGCGACGGCCGCTCGCTCGTTTTCGTCGACCTCGCGGTCCCGCGCGACATCGATCCGGCGGTTCGCGAGCTTCCGGGCGTACACCTCTTCGACGCCGACGACCTGAACGGCAACCTGGATGATGGTCTCGCCGCACGCCGGAAGGAGATCCCCGGGGTGGAACACATCATCGCGGAGGAGATACGGTCGTTTGAGACCAAACTCCGCGAGCTCGAGGCCAAGCCGCCCACCGAGCAGAAAGAGCGCGGGGTCGCGCACGTGGCAGCGCTTCGCAGCCTTTTCGGACCCTGACGGTTACGTCCGCCGGTCATGCCTCCGTTCCACGCACAACGTCTCGTCGTGGGCTCGCGCCAGTCCGTGCTTGCGCGGTGGCAGACCGGGCATGTGATCGCACTGTTGCAGCGGGCGTGGCCGGACGTTGTGCTGGAAATCCGGACCTACACCACCGAGGGCGACGCCGACGTGGAGACGGCGCTCCCGGAGTTCGGCGGCATGGGAGTGTTCACGACCCGGCTCGAGCAGGCGCTCGACGCGGCGGAGATCGACCTGGCGGTCCACTCGTTGAAGGACCTTCCCGTGGACGCCGGTCGCAACGTCACGATCGGCGCCGTCACCGGCCGCACCGACGCGCGCGACTGCGTGGTGGCACCGAACGCCTGGACGCTCGCCACGCTCCCGCGCGGTGCCGTCGTCGGAACGTGCAGCCTCCGCCGCCAGGGCCAGTTGCTGGCGCGACGGCCGGACCTTCTGGTGAAGCCGATTCGCGGGAATGTGGACACGAGGGTGCGCAAGGTGCTCCGCGGTGACTACGACGCGGCATTGCTGGCGGCGGCCGGAGTGACGCGCCTCGGACTCGACAGCCACGTGACCGAATGGATCCCGATGGAGGCGATTCTCCCGGCGCCGGGACAGGGAGCGCTCGCGGTGCAGTGCCGCGCGGGGGACCAGGAAACGCTCCGCCGGCTCACGGCGATCGATGAGCCGGCGCTACGCGCGGCGGTGGAAGCCGAACGGGGGTTCCTTCAGCACCTGGGCGGCGGCTGCTCGGCACCGATCGCCGCCTACGCACGCGTGGAGAACGGGCGCCTGCGCATGAGCGGACTGGTCGCCTCGCCCGACGGCCGGCGTGTGGTGCGCGTGGAAGACGAGGCGGAGGATGGCCGGGTGCTCGCGGGCCGGCTCGCGGCGCGCGCTCTTGACGAGGGCGCGCGCTCGATCCTCACGGAGTTTCGGCGGCGGACCTTCCCGGCTGGGCCGGCGGCCCGGAACGGCGTCCTCGAAGGACGCCGCGTCGTGGTGACGCGGGCGCGGGCGGAGGCCGAGGCGCTGTGCCAACAGCTCGCGGCGCTTGGGGCCATCCCCATTTGTGCGCCGGCGATCCGGATCGAGCCGGTCGGCGATCTCCGCCCCCTCGACGAGGCGATCGCCGAGATCGCGTCATTCGACTGGGTGGTGTTCACCAGTGCGGAGGCCGTGAAGATCTTCTGCCAGCGCTGGACGCACACGGGCAGGGCCCCGGCGGACCTCGGCGGCGTCGCCGTCGCCGCCGTGGGTCCCGCGACGGCACGTGCGCTCGCGGCATGGGGCACGCCGCCCGATTTCGTGCCGGACGGGTTCGTCGGCGACGCGCTGGCCGAACGGCTCGCCATCGTTCCCGGTCACCGCGTGCTCCTGCCACGCGCCGAGATCGCGCGCCATGAGATAGTGGAGATTCTCGAGCGCCGCGGTGCCGCGGTGGTGGTCCTCCCCCTCTATCGGACCGTGGCAGCGGAGATGGACCCGGCGGTGATCGAGGACATCCGCCGTGGCGTGGACGCGGTGCTCTTCACCAGCGGTTCGACGGTAACGCACTTCACCAACACCATGCGGCAGCATGCGCCCGGTTTCGAGTTCTCCGCAGACGCGCGGATCGTGTGTCTCGGTCCGGTGACCGCCAGCGCGGCCCGGCAGACGGGCCTCCGGGTCGACGCGGTGGCGGAGGTCTCTACCACCGAAGGTTTGGTGGACGGCTTGGTCGGCGTCTTCCTGAAAGGCGCGGTGGCTCGTGGCAAATGAGACGGGGAGTTCAACACCGGTGCGGGAGCGGCGGTCGCTCCCGCGGCGTGAGCGGCGGCTCCGGGCGACGCCGGCGTTGCGGCGAATGGTGCGCGAAACGTCGCTGGCCGCAGACGACTTCGTCTACCCGCTGTTTGTGACGCACGGGCGCGGCGTGCGCAAGCCGATCGCCTCGATGCCGGGCGTCTGTCAGCTCTCGGTCGACCAGTCGATCGCGGAAGCCGAGCTGGCCGCGTCGCTCGGCGTTCCCGCCGTGCTGCTCTTCGGCATCCCGGCGTCCAAGGACCCGATTGGCAAGGAAAACTTCTCGCCGCATGGCGTCGTCGCGCAAGCGGTGCGCGCGATCAAGCAGGCCGTGCCCGCGCTGGTGGTGATCACCGACGTGTGCCTGTGCGAGTACACCGACCACGGCCACTGCGGCGTGCTCAACACCGGCGGCGAGGAACGGCCGCACCCGCGCCTTCCCGAGGGCTACCTGCTGAACGACGAGACGCTCGATGTGCTCGATCGTGTCGCGGTCGCCCACGCCGAAGCCGGCGCCGACGTCGTCGCGCCGAGCGGCATGATCGACGGCATGGTGCGGAGCATCCGCACGGCCCTCGACGCCGCCAACTTCGCCCACGTCGGTATCCTGTCGTACTCGGCGAAGTACGCGTCGTCCTTCTACGGACCGTTTCGCGAAGCCGCCGAGGGGGGGCCCAGGTTCGGGGATCGAAAGACGCACCAGATGGACCCGGCGAACGCCCGCGAGGCGTTGCGCGAAGCGGAGCGCGACGTGGCCGAAGGCGCCGACATGCTCATGGTGAAGCCGGCGCTGGCCTACCTCGACGTGATTCGCCTGCTGCGCGATCGCTTCGGCTCCCACCCGCTGGCCGCGTACAATGTGAGCGGCGAATACGCCATGATCAAGGCGGCGGCGGCGAACGGGTGGATCGACGAGCGCGCCGCGGTGCTGGAGACGCTCACGGCCATCAAGCGGGCGGGGGCGGACATCATCATCACCTACCACGCAAAGGAAGCGGCACAATGGCTGAAGTGATGCCGCCAGGGACTGGCGACGCTCAATCGCGCCCGCCGGACACACCGGCCGCCGAGTCCAGGAAGATCGATGTCCTCGAGCACAGCCGCGACGAGGGCGGCCGCCCGATCACCAGCAACCGCCGCCTGTTCATGCAGCTGGTCGCCTACGGCGGCTGCGGCGATACCACGGCGCTCGTCGACGCGCTCGGGAGCCACGCCATCCAGGGCGCCCTCTACGAAGACGTCAGCGATCCAGGCGGTGTTGCCCTGCTCACGTTCAGCGAGAACCCCGCCTACTTCGTCGACGACGTGCGGCGGTGTCTTCGCCGAACGCCGTTTGCCGGGCTGGTGCCAAAGCCGGAGTACACGATGTTCGGGCGAACCTACGCGCTGGGCCACGAGCCCGACCTGGTCGAGGCGTTGATCCTGCGGCCCATCCGGCGCGTGCTGGATCCGAAGCTCGCCTGGGTCATATGGTATCCGCTGCGCCGCGCCGGCTCGTTCGAGCAACTGACGCCCAAGGAACAGAGCGCGATCCTGATGGAACACGGCGGCATCGGTCGCGCCTACGGCAAGGCGGGCTACCTGCACGACGTCCGCATGGCGTGCCACGGCCTCGACCAGCACGACAACGACTTCCTGATCGGGCTGCTCGGTCCGGAACTCTTCCCGCTCTCCTCCTGCGTGCAGCGCATGCGGCGGACGCGTCAAACCTCGCTTCACCTGGAGCGGCTGGGGCCGTTCTTCGTCGGACGCGTCGCGTGGCAGTCGGCGGCACCGGCGCCATGAGCGCGACCGGGCGCGCACCCGTCGCGCCGGTGGCGGAGCCCGCCTCCCCCTTCTTGCGAGCCTGCCGCCGGCTTCCGGTCGAACGCTGTCCCGTCTGGCTGATGCGTCAGGCGGGGCGCTACCTGCCGGAGTACCGGGCCCTGCGCCGGAAGCACGGTATCCTCGACATCATTCGCGCGCCCGAACTGGCCGCCGAGGTGACACTGCAACCCATCCACGCCTTCGGGTTCGACGCGGCCATCATCTTTGCCGACATTCTGCCGCCGCTGGTCGGCATGGGTCTCGACCTGGCGTTCACCGCGGGTGATGGCCCGCGCATCGCGCACCGCATCACGGGTCCCCGCGACGTCGACCGGCTCGCGACGCCGCCCGCCGAGGAGACCATGCCGCACACCCTCGCGGCGATCCGCCTCGTCGTGCGCGAGCTGGAGTCGAGCGGGACGCCGCTCATCGGCTTTGCCGGCGCGCCGTTCACACTCGCCTGCTACGCCATTGAAGGGGGCACCTCGAAGTCGTTCGCGAAGGCGAAGGCCCTGATGTTCGGGGAGCCCGCCGCATGGAAGCGGCTCATGACCAAGCTCGTCACCGTGCAGGCGGACTACCTCGCCGCGCAGGCGCGCGCGGGCGCCCAGGCGCTCCAGGTATTCGATTCCTGGGCGGGCATCGCGCTCGGCCTCACGGACTACCGGCGCTTCGCGCTCCCCTACACCGCGATGCTCCTCGATCGTCTGAAGGACGTTGGGGTGCCGGTGATTCACTTCAGCATGGGCACGTCGTACTACCTCGACGAAGTCGCGCCGGCAGGCGGCGACGTGATTGGTGTGGACTGGCGGCGTCCCCTCGACGAGGCCTGGAAAGCGATCAGCTACGAGCGCGCCATCCAGGGGAATCTCGACCCCGCGGCCTTGCTCGCGCCGTGGCGTGAACTCCGCTACCAAATCGACGACGTCCTCGACCGTGCCGCGGGGCGCCCAGGCCACATCTTCAACCTCGGTCACGGCGTGCTGCCGGAAACGCCGGTCGACAACGTCCGCCGGCTGGTCGACTACGTGCACGAGCGAAGAGTGATCGCGCGATGATTCGCCGGCCCATCGGCCTCCTGGTCATGGCCTACGGCGGCCCGCAGTCGCTGGACGACTTGCCCGGCTACCTCGCCGATATTCGTCGCGGACGGCCCACGCCGCGCGCGATCCTCGACGAGATTGCGCACAACTACCGCGCGATCGGCGGGAGCTCGCCGCTCCTCGCGATGACGCGCCGGCAGGTTACGGCCCTGGCCGGGCGCCTCGGAGCACACCGCTTCGAGTGTTACGTCGGCATGCGTCACTGGGCGCCGTGGATCGAGGACACGGTGGCGTCCATGGTCGACGCTGGCGTGACGCACGCGGTGAGCCTGGTCCTCGCCCCCCACTACAGCGGCATGAGCGTTGGCGCCTACCAGCAGCGGATCGCCGAGGGGCTGCAGATGGCCCACGGGGACATCACGTTCGTCCACGTGGCGAGCTACCACGATGCGCCCGGATACCTCGAGGCGCTGGCGCGGCGCGTGCGCGACGGGATCGCCGTCTGGCCAGAGGCCGAGCGCGATCAGGTGCACGTGGTGTTCAGCGCACACAGCCTGCCGGCGCGCATCGTCGCCGCGGGTGACGGCTACGACGCGCAGTGCCGGGATACGGCGCGGCGGGTGGCCGCGCGCGTGGGACTCCCCGATGGCCGTTGGTCGTGGAGTTACCAATCCGCCGGGCGCAGCCCGGAGCCGTGGCTCGGGCCGGCGCTCGAGGATCACCTCGCCGCGCTGGCAGCCGGCGGCGTCGGTCAGGTGTTGAGCGTTCCTGTTGGGTTCGTCGCGGACCACGTGGAGGTCCTCTACGACATCGACATCAAGGCGCGGCAGCACGCGCGCTCTCTCGGCGTGCGGCTCGAGCGCGTGCCCATGCTCAACGACGATCCGCTCTTCATCGAGGCGCTCTCGGAGACCGTCGAGGCGCACGCGGGCCCGTGGCTGCGCGGCTCGGTGGACGCGGCGTGATGCACCTTGCGGTTGTTGGGGGCGGGGTGGCCGGGCTCGCCGCGGCGCTTCGCTTGAGAGGTCGCGCGCCGGGTGCCGAGGTGACGCTGTTCGAGAAGGCGGCGCGCCTTGGCGGAGAGATCCACACGGAGCGCATCGACGGGTTCGTGATCGAGGCTGGCGCGGATTCGTTCCTCACCCGGAAGGCCCGCGCCGTGGGGTTGTGCGCGGAGTTGGGTCTTGCCGATCGTCTGATCGCGCGGCAAGCCCAGCACGCAGGGACATTCGTCCGCCATGGCGGCGCGCTCCACCCGCTGCCAGAGGGGCTCACGGGCATGATCCCGACGCGCATCGACGCGCTGGCCGACAGCGCATTGCTGTCACCCATCGGGCGGCGGGCGCTCGCGGACGAGCGCTCGATGCCCGCGCAGAACCACCCGCGCGAGGAGTCGATTGCCGAATTCGTGATCCGGCGCTTCGGTCGCGAAGTGTACGAGCGCATCGTCGAGCCGCTCATGGCGGGGATCTACGGCGGCAACGGGGCGCGGTTGAGCCTGGACGCCACGTTCCCGCAGATCCGCGATCTCGAGCGCCGGTTTGGGAGCGTCATCCGCGGTCTTGCCGAGTCGCCTGACCAGGGCGCGGTCGACGCCGCGCCGCCGTTTGTTTCCTTTGCCGGCGGGATGGGAGAGCTGATCGAACACCTGGAGGCCCAGTTGCGCGGCGTGTCCCTTCAGACGAGCGTCGAGGTGGTGGGCCTGACGCCACGTCCTGGGGGAGGGTACGTGCTGGTCCGCGGTGACGGCGCGGGCGCCGATGCCGACGCGGTGATCCTCGCCACCCCGGCGACCGCAACCGCGCGCATCACGCGCGCCGTCGACCGCGAGCTGTCCGAGCAACACGCCGCCATCGCGTACGGGTCGTCGGTCACCGTGAGCCTCGCCTTCCGCGAGCGAGACCTGCCGCGGCCGGTCGCAGGCTACGGCTACGTCGTTCCCCGCGTCGAGGGCTCGGACGTGGTGGCGTGCACGGTCGCCTCGAACAAGTGGGCGGGCCGCGCGCCACAAGGCCATGCCCTCTTCCGGGTCTACCTCCGCGCCCACGACGGCGGCGACATCACAGGCCAGACCGGCGATGCGCTGGTCGATGCCGCGCGGCGCGAACTGAAAGCAATCTACGGGGTCGTAGCGACGCCGGTGCTCGTGCGGCTGAGCCGCTGGCCGGTGGCGGTCCCCCAATACACCATCGGCCACGGCGGGCGCGTGGCGCGCATCCGCGAGCGGCTGGCCGCCCACCCCGGCCTCTTCGTCGCGGGAGCGGCCTACGCCGGCGTGGGCATTCCCGACTGCATCGCCTCAGGCGAGGCGGCCGCCGACGCGTTACTCGCGCGCTTGGGCGCCACCAACCGGGTGCCACGCGGCGCGAGCGCGTGAGCCGAGAGGACTGTGGTGATGAAGACGATCGACCGCTCTATCGAGCTCTTTGCCGCCGCGCAGGACCTGTTGCCCGGCGGCGTTGACTCACCCGTACGGGCGTTCAAGTCCGTTGGTGGGCAGCCGCTGTTCATCGAGCGCGGCGAGGGCGCGTATCTCGTCGACGTCGACGGTCACCGCTACCTCGACTACGTTCTGTCATGGGGACCGCTCATCCTCGGACACGCACACCCGCGAGTGGTGGCGGCCGTGCAGAAGGCCGCGGCACGCGGCACCAGCTACGGCGCACCGAGTCCGCTGGAGCTGGACCTGGCGCGGTGCGTGGTCGAATGGATGCCCGCGATCGAGATGGTGCGCTTTGTCAACTCGGGCACCGAGGCGACCATGTCCGCAATCCGCCTGGCGCGCGCGTTCACCCGGCGCGACAAGATCGTCAAGTTCGAGGGCGCCTACCACGGACATGCCGACCAGTTGCTCGTCAAGGCCGGGTCGGGCGTCGTAACGCTGGGGCTACCCGACTCGCCCGGCGTCACCGGCGGCGCGGTGGCCGACACTCTCGTTGCCCGCTATAACGACCTCGATTCCGTGCGCGCGCTGTTCGAGACGCACGCTGAGGGCATCGCGACCGTCATCGTCGAACCCGTCGCGGGCAATATGGGGCTCGTCCCGCCCGTGTCCGGGTTCCTCGAGGGGCTCCGCACGCTCACGCGCGACGCCGGAGCGCTCCTGCTGTTCGACGAGGTGATGACCGGCTTCCGCGTCCACCCCGGCGGCGCGCAAGCACGCTACGGAGTGACGCCCGACCTCACGACTCTCGGCAAGGTGATCGGCGGCGGGCTGCCCGTGGGCGCCTACGGTGGGCGGCGGGAGATCATGGAGATGGTCGCGCCGTCTGGGCCCGTGTATCAGGCGGGAACACTCTCGGGCAACCCGCTGGCAATGGCCGCCGGGATCGCCACGCTCGAGGTGCTTCGCGATCCGTCCGTGTGGGACCGCCTGGAACACGCCGGGACGCGGCTGGTCTCCGGCCTCGATGCCGCCGCGCGCGCCGCAGGCGTCCCGCTACAATGCGCGCGCGTGGGCACGATGTTCGGCTTCTTCTTCGCAGACGCGCCGGTCACCGACTGGGGGTCCGCGAAGTGCTCCGACACACGACGCTTCGGGGCCTTCCACCGTGCGATGCTGGAGCGCGGGGTCTACTTTGCGCCGTCGCAGTTCGAGGCGGCATTCCTCTCCATCGCGCATCGTGACGCTGAGATCGACCGAACGATCGAGGCGGCGGCTGAGGTTTTCGGAGGACTGCACGCCTAGCGCGGAGTTCCTGAATCGCTGTTGACCCTCTTCCCGGTTATAGGTAGGATCGCGCCGTCAATCGACAGCTTTCGTCGGCGTCGGCGACGAATTCGTTGGGGGGTCGTGAATGTGGGATCACCGTTCGATAGCGGACTCGCGGCCTGGGCACCCGGCCTCCAGCGCTGCGGAGTCCTAGCCGTTGGCCCAAATCTTCCCATCCTCGTTCAACAAGCTCCCGCTCGTGGCCGCCATCGTGGGCGGTCTCGCTCCAGTTCTCGCGGTTGCGGGCGTCTGGTACTTCTTTTCCCCGTGGTACACGGACGTGGGCTACCGGCCAGCTCAACCCGTGCCGTACAGCCACAAGCTCCACGTCGGGGAGTTGGGTCTGGATTGCCGCTACTGCCACGCTTCGGTCGAGATTTCTAGCGTCGCCAACGTTCCGCCCACGCAGACGTGTATGAACTGCCATCAGACCGTCAAGCGGGACAGCGCTCTGCTCGCACCCATTCGCGACAGCGCCCAGAGCAGTCGGCCGATGCGCTGGATTCGCGTGCACAATCTTCCGGACTACGCCTATTTCACGCACCGCATGCATGTGGCGGCCGGAATCGGCTGCGTCACCTGCCACGGCCGCGTTGACGAGATGGTCACGGTCACTCAAATGGCGCCACTCAGCATGAGCTGGTGCCTCGACTGCCATCGCAACCCCGGTCCCTTCAGGCGACCCGTCCCGGAAGTCACGAACATGAAGTGGACGCCGCCGCGAGACCATCAAGCGCTGATCGCACAGCTTGACAAGGACCGGCCCGTCAATCCGCCGACCGACTGCTCGGGGTGCCACCGGTGAGTCGAACCTACTGGCGCAGCCTCGCTGAGCTCGATCAGGACCCGGAAGCCCGCGCCTTCCTCGAGCGCGAATTCCAGGAGGGTGCCTCGGAGCTCCCCGCAGGGATCAGCCGGCGCGAGATGATGACGCTCGTAGGCGCCTCGCTGTCGCTGGCGGGGCTGGCCGGTTGCATCCGCCGCCCGGTCGAGGAAATCGTCCCCTACGTGACGAATCCCGAGGAGGCGGTCCCCGGGATTCCCCGTTACTTCGCCACGACGATGCCGTTCGGCCGGAGCGCGTACGGTCTGGTGGTCGAGAGCCACGAAGGACGACCGACGAAAATTGAGGGGAACCCAAGTCACCCGGCAAGCCTCGGGGCGTCGAGCGCGAGAATCCAGGCGTCGGTGCTCGGCCTCTACGATCCCGATCGCTCGCAAGGCGTCAGGCTGAAAGCCGAGTCAAAGTCGTGGAACGATTTCGTCACGGCGTGGACGCAGTTGGCGCAGGTGCATGCCGCGGACGGTGGCGCGGGCCTGGCGGTGCTTTCTGAGTCCTTCGCCTCCCCCACACTGGCGCGCCTGGCCGCCGAATTCCGGACCCGTTACCCAAAAGCCTCCTGGGCGACATACGAGGCGGTTAGCGACGAGAATCGGCTGGCCGGCTTGCGGTCGGCCACCGGTCGTGATGTCGACCTCAAGCTCAGGTTCGATCGGGCCGCCGTGGTCCTCGCCCTCGACGCCGACCCGCTCCTGACCGACCCCGAGATGATTCTCCACACGCGCGGCTTCGCGGCCGGACGGCGCGCGGGAGCCTCGGGTGGGGCCATGAACCGGCTCTATGCCGTAGAAGGGGTCTACTCGCTGACGGGAGCCATGGCGGATCACCGGCTCCGTCTCGAGAGCCGGCAGATCGCGCCCTTGGTGGCGGCGCTCGCAACACGACTGGCTCCGTCTGCGGCCGGAGTCGCCAGTGCGCCCGCGGTCCCGGGCGTCGACCCCCGGTGGATCGACGCACTCGCCAAGGATCTTCTGGCGAACCGCGGCAAGGGGCTCATCGTGGTTGGGGATCGCCAGCCCGCCGCCGTCCATGCGGCCGTCTGCGCCCTGAACACCTCTTTGGGCAACACCGGCAGCACGGTCAGTTACTTCGAGACCAGGGACGCGGCCCTGCCGAGCGCAAGCTCGCTGGCGTCCCTCGTGTCAGCGATGAACGCGGGCACGGTCCAGACGCTCGTCATCCTCGGCGGCAATCCGGTGTTCGATGCCCCGGTCGATCTCGATTTCGCCGCGGCCATGGCGAAGGTCCCGCACTCGATTGCACTCGGGCATTCGGTGGACGAAACTTCGTCGAAGGCGGAGTGGCACATTCCACACGCCCACTACCTGGAATCGTGGGGAGACGCGCGCGCGGTTGGCGGCACGCTCAGCGTCGTACAGCCTCTGATTCTCCCCCTCTTCGGTGGACGCACCACGATTGAAGTGCTGGGCCTGATCGTCGGCGGCAAGGATCGTCCTGGCTACGACATCGTGCGGGAGACCTGGCAGACCATCCTGGGCCCAAATGCGAGCCAGGGCGAGTTCGAGACGAAATGGAACCGCGTCCTGCACGATGGGCTTCTCGCCGGCAGCGAGCTTCCAGAAGTGGTCCCGACGCTCACGACGCCGGCCGTGGCGGAGCTGACAGCCCCGAGTGGATCGGCCGGTGAGCTGGAGGTCGTGTTTCTCCCCTCGTTCTCGCTCCACGACGGCCGCTTCGCCAACGACGGATGGCTGCAGGAACTTCCGGATCCGCTCACCAAGCTCACCTGGGACAACCCGGCGCTCGTAAGTCCGAAGACCGCGGAAACGCTCGGTCTTGAAGACGAGGATTCGATCCGCGTTGACTACGCGGGCCGCTCGCTCGAGCTTCCGGTGTGGATTCTGCCCGGCATGGCGGACAGCGTGGTCGCCCTGACGCTTGGCTATGGCCGCTCGCACGCTGGTCGCATCGGTTCCGGGGTCGGGTTCGACGTGTTCAAGCTCCGAAGCTCCAAGGCGCCCGGCTTTGACGGTGGCGCCAAGCTCACCAGGCTCGCGCGCCCCTACTCGCTCTCGGCCACCCAGAGCCACGGCAGCATGGAAGGGCGTCCCCTCATCCGCGAGTCGACGCTGACCGAGCTGCAGGCAAAATCCAAGGCTTCAGCGGACGGGCATGCGCCGGATGCCGCGCCAGCCCGGAAGACGGGGGAGGGCGCGCTTGGCGTCTTTCCGCAGCACACGCCGCACTTCTCACTGTGGAATCCGCATACCTACGATCGGGGCCACCAGTGGGGCATGACAATCGACCTGAACGCCTGCACCGGCTGCAACGCGTGCATTACGGCGTGCCAGAGCGAGAACAACATTCCGGTCGTCGGCAAGGCCCAGGTCAAGAATGGGCGCGAGATGCACTGGATCCGGGTCGATCGGTACTTCGCCGGCGATCCGTCCGGCAACCCGGAGGTCGTCTTCCAGCCCGTTCCCTGCATGCACTGCGAGGACGCGCCTTGCGAACAGGTCTGCCCGGTGGCCGCCACCGTCCACGACGGCGAGGGCCTCAACGTGATGGTCTACAACCGGTGTATCGGGACCCGCTACTGTTCGAACAACTGTCCCTACAAGGTGCGCCGCTTCAATTTCTTCAACTTCACGAAGGACACGCCCAACATCCTCGAGCTCGCGATGAATCCGGACGTCACGGTCCGCGCCAGGGGCGTCATGGAGAAGTGCACCTACTGCACGCAGCGGATCAATCGGGTGAAGATCGATGCGCGGCTCTCCGGGCGCGAGCTTCGTGACGGCGACGTCAAGACGGCCTGCCAGCAGGCCTGCCCCGCTTCGGCGATCGAGTTCGGCGATTTGCGGGACGCCTCGAGCCGGGTGGCACTGGCCAAGGCTGATGCTCGCAACTATGCGCTCATCGAGGAGCTGAATACGAAGCCGCGGACGACCTATCTATCGAAGGTGCGCAACCCGAATCCAGAACTCGAGGGCACGGCATGACCGCCCCAAGCCGCGCCCCCCTGCTCGGGGTAATCGTCCTTGCGGCTGTGGTCCCCCTGGCGGGCTGCGCGCGCGGCTGCACGTCGAGCCGTCCGCCGATCCATCTCAATCCAAGCATGGACGACCAGCCGAAGGTGCGACCGCAGACCGCCAGCACGTTCTTCTTCGACGGCTCGTCGATGCGCCAGCCCATTGCGGGAACGGTCGCCATCGGCGGGCTGAAAGAGGACACCGCCTTTTTCACCGGCAAAGGCGCGGACGGGCAGTTCGTCGCGGCGAGTCCCGTGGCGGTTGACGACCG
>VFZG01000047.1 GCA_016871275.1 Acidimicrobiia bacterium
CGCAGCGCGCTCGATTCAAACCGCGTCTCGGTGCTCTACATCGTTGATCCCGGCCCGGACGGCTCAATGGGCGATGTGTCGTGGATCGCCGACGCCCGCAAGAGCGGCCGGCTGGCCTGCCTCATCTACCAGGGCGTGTTGCAGACCGAACTGGCGAAGGTCGCCGACGTGGTGCTGCCCGGCGCAGCCTGGGTCGAGAAGGACGCGACCTACACCAACGACCAGGGCACGGTGCAGGCCGTCTCGAAGGCGATCAACGCGCCCGGTCAGTCGGTCGAAGACTGGCAGATTCTCACCAGCGTCGCCGCATCGCTCGGACTGCCCTACACCTACACCACGTCGCAGCAGGTTCGCATCGACGTGGCGTCACACCTCTCCGGCAACGCCGCCTACGCGGGCCTGGTCGACCAGGTCTTCAATCGCCCGGTCAGTGCCGAACACTGGCTCGAGGCCAGCAACCCGATGGAGCGCTGGAAGTGGGACACCATGTTCCAGGACCTGCCGCCGGTGAAGGGACACAACGTCCAGATGGAGCAGATGTCCCAGCCCACCGTGATTCCGCTGCGCCTTGTCACGGAAGAGATCTCGCGCGCCTCGGAGTAACGTGGAGAATGTTTCTCTCTTCGGCGCGTTCATCGCGGGTGTCCTGAGCTTCATCTCACCGTGCGTACTGCCCCTGATCCCGGGGTATTTGTCGTTCATTTCAGGGGTTTCGCTCGAAGAGATGCGCGGTATGGCTCCGGCCACCACCGGCGCCGGCAGCCGGGCCGCTGGCGCGGGGGTGAGCGCCGCCGCCAAGCGACAGGTCATCATCACCTCGCTGTTCTTCATTCTCGGCTTCTCCCTCGTCTTCGTCTCGCTCGGCGCCTCGGCAACCGTCCTCGGGCAGTACCTCATGGAGCGGCTGACGATCTTCGGGAAGATCGCCGGCGTGCTGCTGATCCTCTTCGGCCTGCACACCATCGGCGTCTTCAAGATCCCGTTCCTGCTCAACGAAGCACGCGTCCAGACCAGCACCAAGCCGGCCGGCATGCTCGGCGCAGTGATTGTCGGCATTTCGTTCGCGTTCGGCTGGACGCCCTGCATCGGCCCGATCCTGTCGGCGATCCTGCTGGTGGCCGCCCAGCAGGAGTCCGTCAACCAGGGCATCCTGCTGCTGTCGATCTACTCAATGGGCCTGGCCATCCCGTTCCTGCTCACCGCGCTTGCCATCAACCAGTTCTTCGTCGCCTTCTCCAAGATCCGTCGCCACTATCGCGCCATCGAGATCGTGTCCGGCCTGCTGATGATCGTGATCGGCATCCTGATCTTCACCAACCGGTTCACGATCATCGCGCAGTGGCTCACGCCCTACCTGCCGACGTTCTGACGACAGTCAGCAGTCAGCAGTCGACAGTCGGCGGTTAAGAGTTGTCAGTCAAGAGTCGGCAGTCCAGTCCACAGTCCGATCAGTCGTGTGCCCGACCGCCCGACCGCCCGACCGCCCGACCGCCCGACTGCCCGACTGCCCGACTGCCCGACCGCCCGACCGACCGCCCGACCGCCCGACTGCCCGACTGCCCGACTGCCCGACTGCCCGACTGCCCGACTGCCCGACTGCCCGACTGCCAGACTGCCAGACTGCCAGACTGAACTGAAGACCGTTGACTGAAAACTCTTAACTGTTGACTGTCGACTGTTGACTGTTTTGCGCTATCCTTCCCCCGTGTATCGCAGGTCCGTTCGGATTGCCTGCTTCGTCATCGGCGCGCTGGCCACGGCCGGCCTCGCATACCGCGCCTTCCAGGATGAATCCGCGTTCGCCGCTGAACGACAGGCGGCCGCCCTCTCCGAACAGGTCGTCAGCGCAACGGCCGACTTGCTGCTCGACCTGCGCGCCTCGCTGCACGCCTACGTGGCGCCCGGCCAGGGGCTGCCGTTCTGGGGAAGACGCGCGCAGGATGGTATTGAGAGCCTGCGCGAGCGCCTGACGACGCTGGATGCGATGGTGTCGACGGCAGGCGGATCCCTGAAGCAGTCGATCGATGCGGTCAAGCAGCTCGAAGCCGCGGAGCGCCGCGCCCGCACCTACGTCAGCCGCGATGAGATGCAACTGGCCGGCGACGTCATCTTCACGGAAGTACGCGATGTCCTGGCGGCGATGACCAGCGATGTCCAGTCGATTCGCGGCAGCCTGCAGCGCCGCCATGGCAGCCGACAAGCCGTGATCCAGCAGGAGCAGTTGATGCTTGCAGGCGGGGCGTTGGCCCTCTGGGTCGCGATCGCGCTGCTGTTCCTGCCTACGGCGCAGCCGAGCGCCGTGCAGGATCCGGCCCAGTGGCGCAACCACCTCAAGGAGGCGCTCAGCAGACAGGCGCCGGTGCCGGAGTCCGCCGCACCACAACTGCTTGAGGCACCACTCACGCCCGCAGCCCCGGCTGGCGTGGCGATCTCGACAGTGCGGACCGTCTCGGAAATTTGCGCCGACCTGTCCGCGCTTGCGGATGCCGGCGCACTGCCGGCCGCGCTCGCGCGCGTCGGCAGCCTGCTCGACGCGACCGGTTTGATTGTCTGGGTCGCGTCAAGCGACGGCAGCTCGCTCTCACCCGTGGCCACCCACGGCTTCGATCCGCGACTGGTGCAGCGCCTCGGCAAAGTGCGGAGGGACGGTGCGAACCTCACTGCGGCTGCGTTACGCGAGAACGCACCAAGGGTGAGCGCCGCCACCGAGTCCGCGCCGGCGGCGTTAGCGGTGCCGATGTGCGGTCCAACCGGTCCGGCCGGCGTCCTGTCGGTCGAGCTGAAAGCGGGTCAGGCCGTAGACGAGGCGAAAGTCGCGCTGGCCGCGATCATCGCCGCCCAGCTTGCGACCCTCACTATACCAATCGCCCAGCCCGACACGCGCGATGTCAGCGATATTGCGCAGCCACCAGAGGCACAAAGCGCGTAGGCTAGCATCGCTCATCGCCGCCGATGAACGTGATCCTCGCTGAAGACGATCTCGATATCGAGCTTGTCGCCCGGCTGCCGCTGAAGTGCGCCGGCTTCACCGTCAAAGTGGTGAACAACGGCCAGCACGTCAAGGACATCGTCACCAAACACCTGTGACCATTCGCGCCCGCGCTCTCGCCGGCCGCTTCCTGCGCGTCCAAGCTCGAAACCGCGAACCCGACCGCCACCAGCAGTCCCGGCCTGAACATTCCGAATTTCACGTTCTTCATAGGAAGGGACCTCACAAAGACCTTTGACGTCAAAGGACCGCCCCGAGTCAGCCTGGGGGCGCACTACAAAAACGCAATCTTTTTTAATGGCCCGATGGCCGGTTGGCCCGTTGGCCTGTTAGCATCACGCAATGGTCGCGAAGTCGGGCGAAAAGAGGGAGATCCTCGAACGGGCCGAGAAGGAACGGGTGAAATTCCTTCGCCTTCAGTTCACCGATATCCTGGGCGTCATCAAGAACGTGGAGGTCCCCGACCGCCAGTTCGGCGAGGCACTCGACGGCAACATCATGTTCGACGGCTCGTCGATCGAGGGCTTCGTCCGCATTGAAGAATCGGACATGTACCTGCGGCCAGACCTGTCGACCTTTCAGGTTTTCCCCTGGACCGATCCGAGCGGCGCGCGCGTCGGCCGGCTGATCTGCGACATCGCCAATCCTGACGGCAGCCCGTTTGCCGGATGCCCGCGGACCACGCTCAAGAACGTCATTCGTATGGCCGCCGACCGCGGCTTCACCATGATGGCCGGCCCCGAAACCGAGTTCTTCCTGTTCCTGCGCCGCGACGGCAGGCCGACCACCGAAACGCACGACCGCGCCAGCTACTTCGACCTCGCCCCAATCGATCTCGGCGAGGACGTCCGCCGCGAAATTGTCGTCGCGCTCGAACAGATGGGCATTCACGTCGAGGCGGCCCATCACGAAGTCGCTCCCGGCCAGCACGAGATCGACTTTCACTACGACGACGTGTTGATCGCGGCCGACAACGTCAGCACCTGCCGGTTCATCGTCAAGAACGTCGCGCTGAACAACGATCTGCACGCCACCTTCATGCCGAAGCCAATCTTCGGCGTGAACGGCTCGGGCATGCACACCCACCAGTCGCTCTACCAGGACGGCAACAACGCGTTCTTTGATGCGAAGGCCGAGATCCAGTTGAGCCGAACGTGCCTGCACTACGTGGGCGGACTGCTGCAGCACGCCAAGGGCTTCTGTGCGATCACCAACCCGCTGGTGAATTCGTACAAGCGTCTCGTGCCGGGCTTCGAAGCGCCGACAGCGATTGCGTGGTCCGAGAAGAACCGCAGCCCGCTGGTGCGCGTGCCGGCCGCGCGGGGTCCCGCCACGCGCCTCGAGCTGCGCATGCCGGACCCGTCGTGCAACCCGTACCTGGCGCTCGCAATGATGCTGCGGGCCGGCCTCGACGGGATCGACAGGCAGATCGATCCCGGGCCGCCCGTGAACAAGAACATCTACAAGATGAGCCACCGCGAGCGGCGCCACCTCCGCATCGATGACCTGCCGGCCAACCTCAGCGAAGCGCTGGATGCGTTCGAAAAGGACGACCTTGTCAAAGAGACGCTGGGCGAGCACATCTTCAACCACTTTCTCGAGGCCAAGCGCGAGGAGTGGGACGAATACATCCGGCACGTCTCGCCCTGGGAGATGGACAGATATCTCGGCGTGTATTGAGGACAGCCGTCAGCCGCAAGTGACAGCAAGCTCACCGCTCCTCTGATTCGAGCGTTTGCGCTCTTTGGTGTTTTCCCGGTTCTTTCTGAGCCTTCTGCGGCCCTTCTGCGCCCCTGCTGTGGTGCTGGTCTGTTTGGCACAGCCTTTGGAGTGGCGGCCGCAGCTTCGGCCTGCACATGCGCGAAAAGTCGATTAA
The DNA here is from genome assembly GCA_016871275.1 of Acidimicrobiia bacterium. GTDB lineage: Bacteria > Acidobacteriota > Vicinamibacteria > Vicinamibacterales > UBA2999 > 12-FULL-67-14b. The sequence goes on from VFZG01000047.1 coordinate 4,866, forward strand.
GTACATGTAAGGACTGGGTTTCGGGCTACGGGCTTCGGCCTACGAATACAAATTGGCCCGTTCGCCCGTCGGCCCGTTTGCCCGCAGCCCGTAGCCCGCAGTCCTGACCTTGTGAAAAGGAGTACAATGTCGAAGCTGTGGGAGCTCTTGAACATCCCTCGCCGCTCGTCGCCATCGTCAACATGCTGTTGGCGCCGCTGCATCTCCATGCGCCGGATCACGTGGTTTTCAGCGCGCTGATTACGCTGATCATCCTGTTCCTCGGGCTCGCCATCCGCAAATCGCTCAGCGTCGACAATCCCGGCAAGCTGCAGATCGTCCTCGAAGACGTCGTCACCTTCATCGTCGGCGTGCTCGAGGGCAACATGGGGCTGCGCGGCCGGCAGTACCTGCCGCTGCTCGGCACGCTGTTCGTCTTCATCCTGTTCGGCAACCTGATGGGGCAGATTCCCGGCCTCGGCTCGCCGACCGGCAACATCAACGTGCCGTTTGCCTGCGCCATCTCGCTGTGGCTCTACTATCACTGGCAGGGCATCAAGGCCAACGGACTGGTCGGCTACATCCTGCACTTCGCGGTGATGCCGGGCGTGCCAATCGTCATGGCGCCGCTGATCTTCGTCATCGAGATCATCAGCCACCTGTCGCGCGTGCTGTCGCTGACGCTCCGCCTGTTCGGCAACATCTTCGGTGAGCACCTGGTGGTGCTGATCATCGCCAGCATCGTCCCGTTCATTGCCCCGCTGCCGATTCAGTTCCTGGGATTGATTGTCGGCCCGCTGCAGGCCTTCATCTTCCTGACGCTCGGCGCGATCTACCTCACGGCCGCCACCCACGTCGATCACCACGGCGACGAACTCGGCGGCGTCGAAGGTCATCACCCGCACGCTCACGCCCACTAAGGCAGGCTGTCGGGCTGTCAGGCCGTCAGGCTGTCGGGCCCTACTACGAGGTTTCGCTGGAGGCCTGGACGCCCGGAGGCCTGGACGCCTGAGCAGATCCTAACGAGTTTATTTTTACAACGACCGCCGTCCGGTCGTCGGCCTGAGGGGCCTCGCCGCAGAAGGTCTGCACGGCGGCCAATACCTCATTGACGATTTCCGTGGCCGGCTGGTCGCAGGTGCGTTCGATGATGTCGATCACGCGGGCGGCGCCGAACTCCTGCCCCTGCTCGTCGAACGCCTCGAAAATGCCGTCTGAGCACAGCACGAACACGTCGCCGACCGCGAGCGGGATTTCGAAGTCGTCGTATTGAGAGCTGCCGAACGATCCCAGGGGGATGCCGGGGAGGTTGATCTGCTCCGCCTTGCCGTTGGTGCACTTCACCGGAAACGGCAGTCCCGAGTTCGCGAACGTCACGACCTTCTTCTTGAATTCGAACATCGCGTAACACAGCGTGCAGTAGTACTCCTCGAGGTTGCGTTCGTAGAGGATGCGGTTCATGCCCGCCAGCACCGACGCCGGCGTGGTCGGGTTCTTCTCGAGGCGGCGCCGGAACGTGCGGCCGCGAATCATCTCGCCAATCGCTGCGCCATAGAGCGCGGCCGGTACGCCTTTGCCCGACACGTCGCCAAGCGCGACGACCAGGGTGCTGGCCTCGGGTGCGAGGAAATCGCACAGGTCGCCGCCCAGCTCGCGCATCGGGTCGAAGCGCCAGGCCACGTCCACGCCGCGCAGCCGCTTCGGCAGCTCCTGCGGCAGCAGCGCCATCTGGACGCGCTGCGCGAAGCGCAGCTCCCTTTCGAAGCGGGCCTCGTTCTCGCGAATCGATTCGACCAGCCGCGCATTCTCAATGGCCACCGCCGCTTCCGAGGCCAGCAGCGTCAGCAGCTTGACGTGCTTGCGATTGAAGGCATTGACCTCCGGGCTTTCCAGGTCGAAGACGCCGAGGCAGCGGTCCTTGAGCAGCAGCGGCACCACCAGCTCCGATCGCACGCCCGGCACGGCGTCGATGTAGCGCGGGTCTTTCGTCACGTCCGGGACCAGCACCACTTCCTTGTGGAGCGCGGCGTAGCCGACCAGCCCCTCGCCGAGCTTCACCGGCGCGACCGCGCGCGGGTTGTCGCCAAACTTGATCGTCACCTTCAAATCGAGTGTCTGAGACGCTTCGTCCAGCAGTGCGATGCCGAAGATGCGGTAGTCGATGACGCGCTTGATCAGCTGAGCCAGACGCGTCAGCAGCTCCTCGGGATCGAGAATGGCGCTCATCTCGCGGCCGATCTCGGCAAGCGTCTCCAGGGTCTCGGCGTATTCGCGCTCAGACTCGAACAGGCGTGCCGTGGCAATCGCCTGGGCGACGTGAGCGCCGAACTGGCGCAGGATCCACTCGTCACGTTCGGTGAAGGCGGCCGTCGTTTCGCTCAACAGGTTGAGCACGCCGATCACCTGGCCCTTGTGGCGCAGCGGCACCGCTAACTGCGATTTCGCTCCGGGCACCACCGCCAGGTAATGCGGGTCGCTGTCCACGTCGTCGAGCAGGATGGTCCGCTGCTCCTCGACGGCGCGGCCGACCGTGCCCTGGCCCACCTTGAGCGTGAAATGCTTGACGATCTCTTCGGGATAGCCGACCGCATACGCAATCGCCAGCTCCTGCCGCTGTTCGTCCAGCAGGTAGACGGAGAAGACGCTGAACTTCGTCAGCCGCGAAATGAGGGTGGGGATCTTTTCGAGAAGGTCGTCGAGGTCCAGCACCGAGCTGACTTCTCTGGCCAGTTCAGCGAGGATGGCCAGCAGGTCGGCGTCCGACGGCGCGGCCCCTGATCCCTGACTATCGTGCCGTCGTGTTTCCAACTGTGCCCAGAGTGTACTTCGTCACCCAGTCGTAGATCCGCTGCATGCGATCTTTCTGGTGGTAGTACTCGGTGATGCCGTGGCCCGCACGCGGATAGAGCACCAGTTCGGTGGGCTTGCCGCGATCCTTCAGCCCGCGGTACAGCTCATAGGCCTGGCCGACCGGAACACGCTCGTCGTTGGCGCCATGCAGAATGAGCGTCGGCGTGGTCGCCTTGTCGATGTGCGACATGGCCGATCGATCCAGGTAGAGCGGCAGCGTCTGCTTGTTCGGAATGCCGCCGAAATAGGCAATCAGCACGCTGGGAATGTCGTTTGTGCCGTACATGCTCCACATGTTGGTGAGGCCGGCACCGACCATCGCCGCCTTGTAGCGCGTCGTCTGCGTAATCGTCCACGCCGTCATGTAGCCGCCGTAGCTCCAGCCGATGTGCGCCAGTTTGTCGGGATCGGCGAGGCCACGCGCCACCAGCGCGTCCACGCCGCTCATGATGTCCTTGAAGTCGCCTCCGCCCCAGTCGTTGACGTTGGCGGCCAGTGTCTTCTCTCCGTAATTCGAGCTGCCCCGCGGGTTGGGATAGAACACCGCCCAGCCTTTGCCGGCCCACACCTGGCCGCCCTCGAGGCCGCCGAGCTTGAAGCCGTTGACGAAGGCGCCGGCGGGACCGCCGTGCGCGACCACCAGTGTTGGATAGCGCTTGCCTGACTGGAAACCGGCCGGCTTCAGGAGCACACCTTCGACGTCCATGCCGTCGCTGCTCTTCCAGGTCACGACTTCGGTTTCGCCCTGGCTGATCTCGGCCAGCTGTGGATTGGTGTGCGTCAGCCGCCTCAGGTTTGCAAACGACGGGTCGGTCACGTAAATCTCGGTCGGCGTGTCCGGCGTATCCATCGTCACGGCGATCGTCTTGCCGTCCCGGCTGACCGACGTGCCGTTGATGGTCCGCCTCTGCGTCAGTTGCGTGTAGGCGCCGGTCGTCAGGTCGTAGGCAAACGCCTCCACGTAGGCGCGCCTGCCGCTGAAGAACATGACGCGCTTGCCTTCGTTGGTCCAGATCGGAGTGCCGGCGTCGGTGTCGAACTGCGGCGTCAGCGTGTCCTTGATCGTCTTCGCTTTGACGTCATAGAGCATCAGGCGGTTCTGGCGAATCACGCTCGATGCAGTGCCGTCTGGCAGCGGGGCGGTGGTGTTGGGCTCGCTCGTCCAGGCGATTGTCGAACCGTCCGGCGACCAGCGTGGCGCGCCATCGGCGCCCCAGTTGGTGCTCAGCTGTTCTACTCGCTTCGACGCCAGGTCGGCGAGGTACACGTCGCGGCGGTTGTCCCTGAGCATTGGCGTGGTCGCGCCGGCAAACACCACCTGCTTGCCGTCCGGCGACCACGACGGCGCGCCCTGCAGCGTGTAGCTGGTCCCTTCGGTGATGCGCGTCGCCTCCCTGGTTGCGACGTCCACGACCCAGGCGTGCGCGTAGCGGAAGTCGCCTTCGAACACCCGCTCGTCGTCGCGTTTCTTGATGCTGGCTTCCTCTTCGGCGCTGCGCGCATCGGTCGCAACGTATGCAAGGCGCCCGGAGTCGGGAGCCCAGGAGTAGGCGCTGACGCTCTCCCTGGCGTCGGTCAGCTTCCATGACTCACCGCCGTCAACCTGCATGAGGTAGATCTGCGCTTTTGCGTCGGCCGCACCGCGGGAGGATATGAAGCTGATGAACTTGCCATCCGGTGAGAATTGCGGCTGGCTGTCACCGCGCTCGCCGAATGACATCTGCCGCGCGGCGGTGCTCCCGTCGGTCGCGACCCGCCAGACATGCGTCCGCGCCTCCATCCGCCCCGTCCTGAGCGAAGCCTCGTCGGCTCGCGGACGCGCTTGAGCCGAAGAATCCTGCTCGGCCACCCACTGCCGCACGGTGTAAACCACCTGCTTGCCGTCGGGCGAGATCGCCGCGCTCTGCACCGCCTTGATGCCGAGCACATCATCGAACGTCGCCGGACGCTTGCCCTGCCCGGACACAATCGTGAGCGAGGAGACGACAACGGCGGCAATTACCAGAAGCGTTCGCATTGCAAGGGCCTCCAAACCTCCGAAGTATAATTCGTCTTGGCGCCCTGATCCCTGATCCCCGATCCGAATGGACCTGACACTCCCCCTTGATTATTCGGCAATTGAGCGGATCCTTCCGCATCGATCGCCCTTCTTGCTGGTCGACCGCATTATCGACTTCGAGCCGGACCAGCGCATCGTCGGTATCAAGAACGTCTCGCTGAACGAGCCCTACCTGTCGCGGCCGGTGAACGGCCGCCCCACGCTGCCCCCGACGATTCTCACCGAGGCCGTGGCGCAGGTTGGCGCGATCATGATTCTCGCCAAGCCCGAGAACAAGAATTCACTGATCTTCTTCCGTGGCATGGGGCGCGTCCGCTTCCGCGCGCCTGTTTACCCGGGCGACGTGCTGGTGATCGAAGCCACGGTCAGGCGGTTGCGAAGCCGCATGGGCGTCCTGTACGGCTGTGCTCGTGTGAACGGAAGAATCGCCGCCGACGGCACCATGACCTTCGCGCTGGGTTCAGAATGAGGTTTGGAGTGCGGCGGCTGCTGGGGCCGCTTGACGAGTGATCAAACTCCCACGACTCGCATCGCTGGCCGTCGAAGATTCCGGCTGGGGCTATTACCTCTGCGCCTACAAGGAGCTTCGCTCCGGCCGCAGTGGCAGCGAGTTCGTGTTCCTCTCTCTCCAGGACTCCTCCGCGCAGATCGTCGGCAAGTTGATGCATGGCGTCGATCGGTACAAGAGCGAGTTCGAGGCCGGCGAGTTCGTCCGCGTCGAGGGCCGCGGCAGTCTCTACAACGGTCAGGTGCAGCTGGTGTTGTCGTCGATCCGGCGCATCAACCCCGATCAGGACCGGCTGCAGGGTTTTCGGGAGGAAGACTGCATCCTCAGCGCCCCTCGGCCGATCGATGACATGTGGGCCGAGCTGCAGGGACACCTGCAGGCCGTCACAAACGATCACATCCGCGTCCTCTTGAACCGCATCGTCGCCGATCACGCCGAGCAGCTGAAGGTCTGGCCCGCCGCCCAGCAGATCCATCACGCGTACCGCGGCGGGTTCCTCGAGCACATCACCCGGATGGCGGACGTCGGCCGTTTCGTCGCGCGCGCGTATGGCGCCAATGAGGATCTCGTCCTGGCGGGGGTCGTGCTCCACGATATTGGCAAGCTGCAGGAACTGGCCTACGAAGGCGGCGCGGCCAGCTACACGCGCGACGGCAATCTCGTAGGCCACATTGCGCTCGGCCTGATGATGGTGCGCGAGGCGTGCACCATCATCGCAGGTTTCCCGCTCGAGTTGCGCGCGCAGCTCGAGCATCTCATCGCGTCTCACCACGGCGTCCGCGAGCACGGATCGCCGGTCGAGCCGAAAACCGTTGAGGCCTTCATCGTCGCATCGGTCGACGACCTTGACGCGAAGCTGAATCAGGTGAGAAAGGCGATCGCCGAGGATCCGTCGGAAGACGAGTTCACCGCCTGGAACAAGCGGCTAGGCAGGGTGTTGTACAAGGGGTGAATAGTCAATTGAGTCTCCGTCCCTTGGTTTCCGGAATTCCAATCCACATCACTGCGGCAATCATGAAGGCGACGGCAGTCAGCGTGAACGCCGCGCCGAAGCCGCGATTCTGCGCCATGGTCCCCACGACGAACGGCGCCACGGCGCTGAGCAGTCTGCCGCTGTTGTAGGTGACACCGAGCGCGGTCGCTCGAATCGACGTCGGGAAAATCTCTGACGCGACGGCACCGAAGCCGCTGAAGTAGCCCGTGCCGAAGAACGCCACGAACGGTCCTAGCACCAGCAGCACCCACGGCTCACGCGCGAACCCGTAGAACCACACCAGCAGCGCGGCCATCAGCAGGTAGCCGATGTAGGTCGGCCGCCGTCCGAACGCATCGCTGATGAATCCGAACGTCACGTAGCCAAGCCACATGCCCACCTGCATCGCGATGATGAACATCGACATCGTTGCGGTCGAGAGGCCCACGCCGCCCTGGGTCGTCGGCAGTGAGAGGTACGAAGGCACCCAGAGGTTCAGTCCCCACCAGGCAAACATCGTTGCCGCATTCATCGCGGTAAGGAGCAGTGCCAGCCGTAAGGGGAAGCGGCACTTGCCGGTCGCCGATCCCGCTCCTGATCCCTCCCCTGGTCCCTGCTCCCTGATCCCTGATCCCCGCCTGACCCACATCTCCGGTTCTTTGACACTCCGGCGAATCCAGAGCGTGAACAACGCCGGGGCAATGCCGGTGAAGAACACGGCGCGCCAACCGAATCGCGGCAAGACGATGGCGACGACGACTGCGGCGAGGCCGTAACCGATCGCCCAGCAGCTCTGCATGATGCCGAGCGCCTTGCCGCGATGCTTCTCCGGCCAGGTCTCGCTGACCAGCACCGCGCCGCTCGCCCACTCGCCGCCCATGCCGAGGCCCAGCAGGATGCGGAAGATCGCAAACTGCCAGACGTTCTGCGCCAGTCCGCATGCAAAGGTGAAGATGGAATAGAGCAGAATGCTCAACGACAGCGCGCGGGTTCGACCGAGCTGGTCGGCAATCACCCCGAAAATCAGGCCGCCGAGCGCCGATGCCCCAAGGGTGAAGGACGCCATTGCCCCGCCGGTGGCCCTGTCCAGACCGAGCTCCGCGATGACGGCGGTCAGAATCAGGGCGTACAGCATCACGTCAAAGGCATCCAGCAGCCACCCCATGGAGGCTGCCAGCAGGGCCTTCCTGGCCTCTGGCGACGCTTCTCTCCAGAAAGTCACATTTTTCTCAGTTCTTGCCTGACACCATTTTTAGAATATAATTCTGTCTATATGGCATTTAACAGAATTATCGACGGAATTGATGCTTCAATTCTAGATATTCTTCAGTACAACGCTAGGACGACACAGTCCGAGCTCGCCAAGGCCGTCGGCCTCGCCCCTTCGGCGATCCTTGAACGACTGCGGAAACTCGAATCCAGGGGCATTATCAAGGATTACGTCGCACTTATCGACCCTCACGTGGTCGAGCGCGGCATGCTGGCGTTCGTTGCCGTCCGCAGCACGGACATGGGCCCGGAGATGCCCTCCGCGTACGAGCTCTCCCGCATTCCCGAGGTCCTGGAAGTGCACCACGTCGCCGGCGATGATTGCTTCTTCCTGAAGGTCCGCGCGCGCGATGCGGAACATCTCGGCCAGATCCTCCGCCTGCAGATTGGCGCGACACCCACTGTCACGTCGACTCGAACGACGATCGTGCTCGAAACGGTGAAGGAGGATCCGCGGATCTCGATACCGAAGGAGCTGACGCTGAAGGACGCAGCCACCAGTCGTGACTAGCGCCACGGCTCCTTCGCTGGCCTGGGTCGCATTCCTCACGGTCTGCATCGTCTGGGGCACCACCTACCTGGCCATCACCATCGCGCTCGAGTCGATTCCGCCGCTGCTGGTGGCCGGCCTGCGATGGATGGCGGCCGGCGTCGTGCTGTCGGCGTTCATGCTCGCGACCGGACGCGGGCTGCCCGGCCCGCACCAGTGGGCGCCGCTCGCGCTGCTCGGCTTCCTCATGAACGTCGTCGGCAACGGCTTCGTCGTTTTTGCGCAGCAATACGTGGCCAGCGGATTGACCGCGGTGCTGATTGCAACCACGCCGTTCTGGACGGCGCTGATTGAGCGCTTTCTGCCGGACGGCGAGCGGTTTTCACGTCGCTCGCTGATCGGCCTGGCGCTGGGCTTCTCGGGCATCGTGGTGCTGGTGTGGCCGGAGATGGCGAGGGGTGGATCGAACGGGCGGATGTTCGTCATCGGCGTCATCGCCATTCAGCTGGCGTGCATCGGCTGGGTTGCCGGCACGTCGTTCACCAAGCGGCACGAGCTTGGCAACGATCCCTTTCGATCAACCGCCATGCAGATGATCTTCAGCGGCATCATGCTGCTGACGGCCGCGACCGCGCAGGGGGACTGGGCGCGCGTGTCGTTCACGCCTCGAACGCTCGCAGCGATGAGCCATCTGGCCATCGCCGGATCGCTGGTCGCGTACTCCGCCTACATCTACGCGATTCAATATCTGCCGTTGCAGCTCGTCTCGATCTATGCCTACATCAACCCGATGATCGCCGTCGCGCTGGGCACGTGGCTGCTCGACGAGCCCATCTCGGCGCGCATCGTGATCGCCGCCGTGCTGGTGTTCGCCGGCACCTGGGTGGTCGGCCGAAAGTGACTTGGCGTCCGCCTTTCGGCGGTCAGCCGATCCCTGACCCCTAATCCCTGATCCCTGATATAACGTTGTCTCCATGAAGGCTCTGCGTCACGTGACCCGGTTGCTCGTTTTCGCCAGTGTTGGACTGATCGCCACGGTCGTGGCTGCGGCGACGCAGGCGACCCCACAGAAGACCTCGGCGGTGCGCGCGGTGACCAGGACGCCCGCTTCCGCGACCGCGGCCACCAATCAGGCGCCTGCGCCAAAGCCTGCCCCGAGGGCGCGTCTTACGACGCCGCCCCTCCCGAACGTCGGCTTCCCACCGGTGCGCCCGATGGACATTGTGCGCGCGACCTACGACTTCGCGGCCCAATACCCTGAGATCTTGTCTTACGTGCCGTGCTACTGCGGATGCGGCAGCCAGGGGCACAAAGCCAACGACGCGTGTTTCATCGCCCGCCGCGACCAGAAGGGCAACGTGCTCGAGTGGGATACGCACGGCTTCGGTTGCACCATCTGCATCGACGTCGCGCGTGAGGCGATGCAGATGTACCAGTCAGGCGCCGACGTTCGCTCGATTCGCGCCGCCATCGAGCGCAAGTGGACGCCGGGCTATGGATCCGGCAAGACTCCCACGCCCTTGCCGCCACCTGCGAAGAAGACCTCGCACTAGGCTGTAATGGATGCGCGAGCGCTAGGTCTCGCACGACTCTTTGACTCGGTGCGCGAGGGTGTCTACATCGGCACCCTCGCCGCCAATGGCTCGGTCACCCTCGCCGCCAATCCGCACCTCAAGGAAATCTTCGGCTACGCGCCGGACGCAGCCGACGCTGTCGTGCAGCCGTTCGACGCGGCGCGGTTCGTGGATGCGCACGCGCGCCAGGCCTTCATCGAGCGGCTCGGCCGTGACGGCGGCGTCAAGGACCACCTGTTGCGGGTGCGCCGCATCGACGGACCACCGATCTGGATCGAAGTATCGGCCCACGCGAGCGTTGCAAGCCCGCAAGCCGCTCAGCTCCCAGGCCCGCCGTCAGGGCCGTCGATGCTGTTTGTCGAAGCCCTGATCCGCGACGTCAGCGAGCGCAAGAAGGCCGACGATCAGCATCGCGATGGCCGCTACCAGATGCTGCAGGCCGAAAAGATGGCGGCACTCGGGCAGACGATTTCGGGAGTTGCGCACGAACTGAACAACCCGCTCGCCACCATCCTGTCTTGGGCGGAGCGGCTGGCCGAACGCAACGTCGACGAGAAGACGAAGCACGGGCTCGAGGTGATCCTCGGCGAATCCGAACGCGCCGCTCGTATCGTCCGGAACCTGCTCACCTTCGCGCGCAAGCGGCAGACCACCAGGGCGATGGTTGACCTGAACCAGGTGGTGCGCGAAACCCTTGCCCTGCGCGCCTACGAACAGAAGGTCTCCAACATCCACGTCGTCGAAGCTCTCGATGCTGGCGTGCCAGAGGTGTTCGTCGACGGTCACCAGATCAAGCAGGTGCTGTTGAACCTGCTGATCAACGCCGAGCAGGCGTGCCTCGGCGCCAACGCCCGCGGCTCAATCACCGTCCGCACGTCGCTGGATCGCGAGCACGGATCAGCCATCCTCGAGGTCAGCGACGATGGGCCGGGCATTCCCGCGGAGCGGTTGAGCAAGGTCTTCGATCCGTTTTTCACGACCAAGGAAGTCGGACAAGGAACCGGTCTCGGCCTGACGGTCGCCTATGCGATTGTCCAGGAGCACGGCGGCCGGATCTGGGTGGAGTCGGGCGGCTCCGGGCAGCGCGGAGGCGCGCCTGAGCACCGGAGCACGAAGGGCGAAGGTGCAACCTTCTTCATCGAGCTGCCGGTGTCTGGGCAGCACTTGAACGCACCGGCGCCGCGAGCGCCGCAGCAGCCGATCTCGCTCGATGCCTTCAAGGGACTGCGGGTACTGGTGGTGGAAGACGAGCCCGCGCTCGCGGTCGCCGTAGCCGAGGCGCTCGTCGATGCGGGCTTTGCGGTGGATCGCGCCGGCGACGGCGAGGAGGGCCTGACCCGCCTCACCGAGCAGCGTTACGACTTGATCGTGTGCGACCTGAAAATGCCGCGCATCGACGGAATGCAGTTCTATCGCGCGATGGCCGCGGCGACTCCAGCCCTCGCGCGTCGTGTCATCTTCGTGACGGGCGACGTGGCGGGCACAGATGCCGAGCGCTTCCTGGACGAAACCGGCTGCCGCTGGCTCTCCAAGCCTTTCAGGTTGGGAGACTTGCTGCGTGCGGCTCGGGATACTTTGTCGTGAGCCGCAACCAGCACCAGGTTCGCCCGTTTCTGCGCGCCCTGCGAGACGCGTGTGTCCGACTCAGGCAGTGACGCCTTGGCCATCGCCGGCCGGGTTTCACTGACCGCAATCGCATCCAGAAGCACCTGCGACACGGCGTGCCCGGAGCCCAGTCGAAGGGCCATCGGCGTGGTCTCCGCTCCGAGCGCCTCGCGCAGCCGGCGGATCGCCCGGGCATGCAGCTGCGACACGCGCGATTCGTTGACGCCGAGCTCGGCGCCGATGTCCTTCATCGTGACTTCGTTGTAGTAGTAAAGCGCAATCACCCGCTGCTCGCGCGCCGGCAGGGTTGCGATGGCGTTACGAACGCGCTCCTTCACCTCGTCGCGCTCGTACAGCATGTCGGGCCGCTCGGGCTCGGCGGGCACCAGCACCGCCGGCAGCTGCGTCTCGGCGACGTGCTCCGCGCTCGAGAACGGCGACGTCGATTCAATGGTGTTGATGCGCACGATCGTCTTGCCCAGCCGCTTCTCGTCGGAACCCACCGCCTCGGCGAGATCGGCGAGCGACGGCTCATGCCCCAGCTGCGCGCGCAGCTTCTCGCGCGCGGCTTCGAGCTCGCGTCGAACGCGGCGCACACCGCGCGGCCACGCATCCTTGCGCAGCGCGTCGATCATCGCCCCGCGAATGCGCCGCTCGGCAAACGTCTCGAACTTGATCCCCCGGGAGTCGTCAAAGCGGTGCGCGGCATCAATCAATCCGATCACGCCGTCCTGCACCAGGTCGCTCAGTTCGATGGAATGCGGCATCGTCGACGCCATTCGGCGCGCGAGTGCCTCAACGAACGGCAGACCGGCTGCCACTCGGTCAGCTTGACGCACCAAAGCCTTGGCACTGGCGGTGTGGCTCTTCATGTTGCCTGCCCTAAGGCAACCTCGATGCCAGGCCTGTATAACGATGGTCAACAGCGTGCAGCGGTGCCAGCTGTGCCAGATAAATATTTGAAAAATAGGATAGTTATATGGTCTTGCTCACCTCGGCATCGCGGGAGCAGCGTCTCAACTCACGTCAGACAACGACAGTATTTTGACGCACAAACATGGTCTGTTGCCAATATTTTGACTGTTGGATGATTTTCGGTCCTGCGCTTACGGAAGGGTAACGCTGGCCCGCCAGCCCGCCGGCCTTCGTCGTTCTTATTACCTCTCGCCCACCGTTTCGCGCAGTTCGCGCGACACCGCCATCGCCTGCAGCGCGGCGTTGACGACCTGGGACGCGCGCGCCTTTTGCGCCGCGTCCTGTGCCTTTGTCTCGAGCAACTCGGCGTGCGCGAGGATCACGCCGAGTTGGTTATTGAGCTTGTGCAGCAGCTCTTTCGAGTTCGTGTGCATCCAACCGGTCACTGCCAACTGGCAACTATCTCCCTACGCCGCCGTGTGATTCGTCGGGTGCTTGGTGCCATCCGGCTCGCGCCAGAGCGTGTCCACGAAAATGCGGATGCTGCCGCCGGCCGTGCGCAGATATTCAACCTTGTTTGCCGCAATCCAGTTGTAGATCGTGCGCCGGCTGACGCCGACCATTTCGCACGCTTTCATGATGCTGACTGTTTGCCGTTCCACTGGGGTTTGCCTCCAGAGGTTGTATCGGTGCAAGCCTTTTTGAGATTAGCCATGCAGCTATTGACAGTGATGCGCAGGCTGTCAATAATTTGACAGCCTATGCCCCACTTGCTGCTCATAGACGATGAGGAAGCGCTGAGAAGCGTGGTGGCTGAAAGACTTACGGGCGAGGGCTACCAGGTGACGCAGGCGGCCGACGGCGAAGCTGCCCTGGCTGCGCTCGATGGGTTTGCCTTTGACGTGATCGTTTCCGACCTGCGTCTCCCAGGCGTCGACGGGGCGCAGGTGATTGATGCCGCGATCAAGCGGTACCCGAGCATTGTGGCGATTGTCGTCACCGGCTACGGCACGGTGAAGGATGCCGTCGACATGATCAAGCTTGGCGCCGCCGACTTTATCGCCAAGCCGTTTCAGTTCGACGAGTTGATGCACGTGCTCAACAAGGCGCTCGAGCAGCGCCGGTTGAAGAGCGAGAACGCCTACCTGCACCAGCAGCTCGACGAACGCTTCGGTCTCGGGTCGATGATCGGCAAGAGTCCGCCGATGCGATCGCTGTTTCAGTTGATCGAGACCGTCGCGCCGACGCCGGCGACCATTTTGATTACGGGGGAGACCGGCACCGGCAAGGAGATGGTGGCGCGCGCGATTCACCAGACGAGTCCGCGTCACCGCGGCCGTTACGTCGCGATCAACGTCAGCGCCATTCCAGAGACGCTGCTCGATGCGGAGCTGTTCGGTCACGCGAAGGGTGCGTTCACCGGCGCGATCGCGATGCGCCAGGGGCGGCTCGAGCAGGCGGATGGCGGCACGCTCTTCCTCGACGAAGTCGGGACGATGCCGATGGCGTTGCAGATGAAGATGCTGCGCGTGCTCCAGGAGAGGGAGTTCGAACGCATCGGCGACACCCGCACCATCAAGGTCGACGTCCGCGTCGTCGCTGCAACGAACGCCGATCTCTCGAAGATGGTGAAGGAGGGAACGTTTCGAGAAGACTTGTACTACCGTCTCAACGTCATCCCGGTTCACCTCGCCCCGCTGCGAGATCGCGTCGAAGACATCCCACTGCTCGCGCAGAGATTCATCGAGAAGTTTGCCCGGCTCACGGATCCCGGTTCCCGGCTCCCGACGGTGTCCCAGGACGCGATGCGCCGTTTGATGGCCTATGCGTGGCCGGGCAACGTCCGTCAGCTCGAAAATGCGATGGAGCGCGCGCTCGCGATGAGCGGCGGCCGAACACAGATCGAGGTCGGCGATCTGCCGGCGGATCTGGACGACACCGTGGCGCCCGCCACGAAGCCCCGGGTCGACTTGCCGGCTGACGGCATCGATCTGCCGGCACTGGTGTCGCAGATTGAAAAGGACCTGATCGATCGTGCGCTGGCACGTACCGATCAGAACAAAGGCGCGGCCGCAAGGTTACTCGGCCTCAAGCGGACAACGCTGGTCGAGAAGCTCAGACGTTTGAAATCGCCAAATGATTCGGCAACCTGAAATCGCCAATCACCCAACAGTCGTCAATCAAGGACTCTACAATCGCCGAATTTGCTGGTCGGTAAACACCGTCACGTCTCTGGCTTGCCGCATCAGCACTTCCAGCGGCGTGGCCGTGCCTGTCTTGTTGATCGCCGCCTGCAACGCGGGCAGCTTCCGCGGCCCGATGGCGATCAGCCAGATCTTCTTCGTCTGCAGCACATAGCGCAGTGTCAGTGACAGGCGGCGCGGCGGGGGTTTTGGCGCGTCTTCGATCGCCACCGCTCGGAGGTCTTCCTGCATCAGTGCCTTGTGGCCAGGGAATAGCGAGCAGATGTGGCCGTCCTCGCCAACACCCAGCAGTGCCAGGTCTAACGGGCCATTGCTCAAATAGGTCGCCAGCGCCTGGTCATACCACAGCGCCGCCTGGCCGAGCGGCATCTTGTGGGTCGGCATCGGTATCGCCGTCGGCGCCTTGGCGCCGAGCGGGTGTAGCAACATGCGTTCGGCGGTGCCGTAGTTCGACTCGGGGTCCTCATGTCCCACGGCCCGTTCGTCCACCCAGAACAGCGTGATGCGCTGCCAGTCGACCTGCGCCTGCCGGAGTGCTCCAAGGAAGATCAACGCCGTGGCGCCTCCGGACAGACCGCACGACTGCCGTGTGTCCGTTGCACGATTCCAGTCCTCGAACGACGCGCTCAACAGGCTTCTGAGCTCGGGCACCGGTGCGCCAATCAACTCCACTCACGTTAGGATAGTGGTTTACATGCCGCCGCGATACGCGTACTGGACGATTCTCGTCGACGACAAACCCACGGCCTTCCGCGCCGGCTCGCAGGAAGACCTGCTGCCGACGTTCAAACGGCTGCAGGCGACAAATCCAACCGCGAAGATGATGTGGTTCCAGAACGGCAAACTCTGGACGTCTCGACTGGAAGCGCAAGAGTGGATGCGGTTTCGGGGCGAGAACAGCCGCAAAGTCCTGAGGGCGCAAAGCGAGTCGAAGGGCATTGGCGATGCGCGGCCGCGCGGCTTCCGTTCCCGTGAGCGTCTCGAATGGACGCCCCGGCCCTCGCAGAGGCAAGCCCGCAAGCCCGCAAGCCCGCGGAAGCTCGAATGGAAGCCAAGAGGCGAAGCTCCTGCGTCGTCCGCAGGCCCGCAAGCCCGCAAGCCCACAAGCCCCCGCCGAGACAAGAACTGGCGGCCCGGCGGCGAGCACAAGGACCCGCGTCAGAAATACAAGGACGCCAAGAAGGCCAAGTGGACGCGCTTCAAGCAGAACGTCCGCGCGCGGTGGGAATCGAAGCAGCAGAAGAAGAAGGGCGGCGGCGAATGATTTCTCACGTCGTCTTGTTCCGACCAAAAGCGGATGTCTCGGCCGAAGAGCGGGCCGCCTTGATCATGGCGCTCACCCGGGCCGTCGATGGCATTCCGTCTATCAAACGGGCGAACGTCGGGCGCCGCATCCTGCTCAATCGTGCCGGCTATGAAACGCTGATGGCCGAGCATTATGAATACTCGGCCATTCTCGATTTCAACTCCGCAGACGATCTACGCGCCTATCTCGATCATCCCGCCCACGACGAGCTCGGCCGGCTGCTGTACGTCACGGCGGATGCGGTGCTCGCCTATGACTTCGAGCAGGTTCCGGTTGAGGAACTGATTTAGGTCGGCGCTTTCTGTGCCTTCTGCGGCCCTGGAGTCTTCGCTGTCGGCGGCCCCGATCGCGCGCTGGATCGATCGCATCATGCCCGGCCGACTGCGAATCTCCTCGAGCCGCTCGAGTAGTCCCAGGGCTTCGGAAATCGTCTGCACCGGCTAAACGCCGAGCCGTTTGGCGCCGGCGGGTATGTCCTTCACATTGCCGTTCCAGACGAGGATCGCCTTGGCCTTGGATTCAACCGCGATGTCGAGGCAGTTTTCCGGGCGATCGTCGACAAACGCATCCTGCCCCAACGCGTCCGCAATCTTGCCGCGCGAGCGTTGCGCCACGTACACCCGCAGACACTGAAAGCCGTGCGCTTCGAGCCAATGCTGCGACTGCAGCTGCACCAGTTCGCCGGCCGTTGAGGGCCGTGTGGCCAGGAGGATTACGTCCCAGCGGCACTCGCGCGACGTCTTCGCAATCCGGGCGATGATGCCGGGCTCGAGCTCCGGCAACGTCGTCTAGAAGTTCTCCTGCGTCTGGACGTGATCCCGCAACTGTGCCCTCTGGCGTGACGTCAGGTGGAGCTCTTGCCTCGCCAGGTCCGTCGTGACGTCATCCTCCCGTGGTGGCACCGCCGGAATTCCGAGGGACCGAGGTCAGGCGGGCAATTTCGGCTCGTCGAGCAGCCGGAAGAGGTATTGGCCGTATTCGCTCTTCTCGAGCGCCCTTGCCAGGCGGGTCAGGTCGGACGCGGTGATATAACCCAGACGGTATGCGATTTCCTCGGGACAGGCAATCTTCAGGCCCTGACGTTTCTCCATCGTTGCAATGAAGCTGCTCGCTTCGAGCATCGATTCATGGGTTCCGGTGTCGAGCCACGCGTAGCCGCGGCCCATCACTTCAACGGTCAGGCTGCCTTCTTCCAGATACCGCCGGTTGAGGTCAGTGATCTCCAGTTCTCCGCGCTTCGAGGGGACCAGCCTGGACGTCAACTCCGGCGCGCGGTGATCGTAGAAGTAAAGGCCGGTCACGGCGTACCTGGATTTGGGGGCCCTGGGCTTCTCTTCGATGTCTGTCGCCACGCCCTGTTCGTTGAAGGAGACGACTCCGTACCGCTCGGGATCATGAACGTGGTAGGCGAACACCGTCGCACCCGCAAGACGACTGGACGCCGATACCAGCCGCTGCGGAAGCGCATCGCCGTAGAAGATGTTGTCACCGAGCACCAGCGCCGATGGTGCACCGGCCAGGTAGTCGCGCCCGATCAGAAACGCCTGCGCCAGCCCGCCCGGCGTCGGCTGCACCGCATAACGAAGGGTCAGGCCCCAACGTGCGCCGTCGCCGAGCAGCTTTTCAAATCGCGGGGTGTCCTCCGGCGTGGAGATGATCAGCACTTCACGAATGCCCGCCATCATCAGCGTGCTGAGCGGGTAGTAGATCATCGGCTTGTCGTAGATCGGCAGCAACTGCTTGGATACGACATGGGTGGCCGGAAACAGACGCGTGCCGGCACCGCCGGCGAGAATGATGCCTTTGCGCACCTGCGAATCCTGAGTCATGGTGCGTGGGTAGCCGCCGCCAGGCCGCATGCGGAGGCCTGGTGCTCGAGAAACCAGTTGTAGGTGTGCTCGATGCCTTCGCCAAGGGAAGTTCGATGCCGCCATCCAAGCGCGTGTAACCGGCTGACGTCGAGCAGCTTTCTCGGCGAACCGTCCGGCTTTGACGAGTCGTAGACAATCGTCGCCGCTGGGTGCACCACCTGCCGGATCTTGTCGGCGAGATCTGCCATCGACAGATCTTCCCCGGTGCCGACGTTGATATGCATGGCGTCGCTGTAGTTGTTCATCAGGAAGACGCAGGCATCAGCCAGGTCATCAACGTGCAGAAACTCGCGCCTGGCTGCTCCGGTGCCCCAGATGGTGACGTCGTTCCTGCCTTCGGTGCGAGCGTCGTGACACTTGCGGATCAGCGCCGGCAA
>VFZG01000048.1 GCA_016871275.1 Acidimicrobiia bacterium
TCGACGAGGCGGCGGTTGTCTTCGAAGCCGACGTGCAGATCGCTGATCGCCCACAGCCTGGGACCGCTCATGCGGGTGGCACGACTTGGCGAATGCGCACGGGAAGGTCCCGGCCCTCTCGGCGCACGGCCAGGGCCAGACGATGCTGCGGCGACGGCCAGTCCTGCAGGAACTGCCAGCTGGCCGCATCGTCGTTCAGCGACGGCTCGATGCAGATCGTGGGCGCGCTCGGCGGATTGAGCGTGAAGGCGAAGTCGCCGAGCGGCAGCGCCAGTCCGAATCCGCGCGCCTTGATGTACGACTCCTTCAGCGTCCAGTAGTCGAAGAACACGGTGCGCTGCTGATTGGCGGGCAATCGCCGCAGGTCGGCGACTTCGGCGGGCGCAAAGTATTGCCCCGCCACGTCATGATGCAGGCTTCGGCCGACGTGCTCCACATCGATCCCGATGTCGCGCCCAATCGTGACCGCGCACGCGATCAGCCCGTCGGTGTGCGAGAGGTTGAAGCGCAGGTCCGGCACTCCGGTTGGGCGATCCAGAATCTCCGGCCGGCCGTGCACGTTGGCGATGAACTGCCATGCGGCCGGAGCGATCGGCGCATAGCGCGACAACGTCGTTCGGACCAACGCCCGCGTCAGCAGGAACGAACGGCGATCGCGGTCGAACACGAACCGCGCCATCCGCTCGTGCTCCTCGGGCGACAGCATCGTCCGGTAAGCCTCGAGGTTGGCAAGCGCGTCGGCGTTCGCCGTGTAGACGAGGTCGATGTGAACGGCGTTGAGGGGCAGGACGTCCATGAGACGGCGCGAAGCGCCGCTACCGCTTGCGGCGGCGGAGCCCGATCACGATTATGCCTGCGGCCATGGCGAAAACCGCAAGACCAATTCCAATCTGCGCACCGTACTGCCTCATGAACTCAGCCGCACGCTCGCCGTAGAGCACCGCGAGGTAGCCCTGGCCGAAGTAGCGGATACCTCGGCCAATCGTCACGGCCAGACCAAACTGGAGCGGCGACACCGCGGCCCCGCCCGCCAGCAACACGAACACCTTGAACGGCACCGGCGGCGGCAGCAGCGCCGGCACGACCACCGCCAGCAATCCGTACCGCTGATACAGGCCGAGCGCGCGGCCCACGTATCGTCCCGTCAGCCGATTGCGCAGGAACGACTCGCCGCCGCGCCGGACGACGCCGTACAGCATGAAGCAGCCGATCACCGACCCGAGCATCGACATGCCGGCGTAATACGGCATTTCGTCCGGGAACTTGGTGCTCAGCACGATGATCAGGATGTCGTTGGCTTGCGGGAAGGACAGGAACGACGAATCGAGCAGGGCGATGATGAACAGGCCCACCCCGCCGAGTTCGGTGGCCCACTCCTGGATGGTGTCGATCATTGGGCAGCCGGCGGCCGTGCGGTCACGGCATCCCTTGGATACAACGCCAGGCCGAGCGTCGCAAACAGCAGGCTGCGGAAACGGCGGAACAGCGCCAGCGTGCCGCCGCCGGCAAGTCCAAGCGCGTTCACCACGGCGACATGGGAGGCTTCGAGCGCGCCGAGGTTGCCGGGAATCGCACCGCCGGCCACGCTCGCAGACCGCCAGAATGTCTCGACGATGGTGCCGATCCAGAGTGAGATTGGCTGCCCGATCGCCCAGAACACCAGCACCACTTCGACCGCCATCAACCAGTAACACGCCACCGCCAGCGCTACCAGCAGCAACATGCGCCGCTGATCCGTGCGCGCCAGCTTCAGGAACAACTCCTCGACCCTGCTGATCGCGCCAACGGTGCGGCCCCCGGCCCATCGCCATCCGGTCCGCGCGTAGATTCGCTCCACCAGCGGTCCGAAATACCTGCCGGACCGCATCAGGAACAGCATCGACAGCAGCAAGACCAGGCCGGCGGTGTAGGCAATGCCCAGGAACACGCTTTGCCACGCCGGCGGCAGTATGTCGGACGAAACCGCAAAGGCGGCAAACAGGCCGACGCCGACCACGCTCATGATGCCCATCGCGGTTCGCTCGAGCACGGATGAGGCGGCACTGACGACGGGTGAGACCTGGCCCATCAGCAGCACGACACGCAGCGGCTCGCTGGCCACGCCGCGAATCGTGAAGTAGCCGACGCCATCCGCGGCCAGCCGCACGCGAAACACCCGCCAGTAGCTCGGGCGCTCTTCGCGCGGGAAGCACACATACCATCCGGCGGCGCGCAGCAGGTGCCACCCGAGGCCTGGCAACAACACCAGCGGCAGCGTGCGCCCGAGCCGGCGGACCTCGTTCATCGTCTGCGTCCGATCGATGCCGAGGATCGTCACCACGAACAGGGCGATGCCCGCGATGATGGCGACCAGCGAGATCAGCTGTGGAACCGTGCGCTTCATGTGTCAGCGGAAGTTCTCGGGAATGAGCCGTTCTACGATCACCACGTCGCGCCACTGGCCGTCGAGCTTGGCGTGTTTCTCGTAGATCCCGACTTCGCGGAAGCCCATGGCCTTCATCAGCGTCCGGCTGGCGGTGTTCTCGATGAAGATGCGCGATACGAGCTTCCAGAAACCGGCGGTGCGCGCCGCGACGATCAGCGCGCGCATGGCGGCGGTGCCGGCGCCCCGGCCGCGCGCCGAGCGCGCGACATAGACTGAAAACTCGGCAATGCCGGCGTAGGCGTCGCGCGCCCGATAGCGCGAGGTTGATGCGAAGGCGACGATGGCACCGCCGTCTTCCACCACCAGGATGGGATGCCGGCCGTCGAACCAGGCGCGCACGTCGTCCGTGGTGCGCAGCCGCGTCTCGAACGTTCCTATGCGATCCTCGATGCCTTCGTTATAGATTTGAGCAATGCGGCCGGCGTCCTCCAAGGACGCAGGGCGCACAACCAGTTGCTTCAAGGAAACTCAAGGATAACAAATGCGAGTCTTGACCGTCAGCGTTGCGATTGTCATCTCGGCCGCGGTGATGCTGGATGCCCAGCGCCGTCACCCGGTCAGCGGGCGCGTGTTTGCGCCGGTCATGGGCGTAGCGGGGGCGGGCTGGCTCGAGCGTGCCGAGCGGGAGAGCGAAGAGGCACCGTCAAAGGCGATCGCAGCGCTCGAGCTCAAACCGGGCATGGCGGTGGCGGATGTGGGAGCCGGTTCGGGATACTACACCTCGCGGATGGCGAAGCTGGTGGGGACCACCGGCCGGGTCTACGCCACCGACATCCAACCCGGGATGATTGACCTGCTGAATCGCCGCGTCGCCTCGGAGGGTCTCACGAACGTGACGACCGTGCTGGGCGGCGTGGACGACCCGAAGCTGCCGCCGCAGTCGATTGACCTGGCGATCATGGTCGACGTGTATCACGAGTTGCAGCAGCCGCAGGTGTTCCTGCAACGGCTCAAGGCGTCGTTCAAGCCCGGTGGCCGGCTGGTGCTGGTGGAGTTCCGCAAGGAAGATCCGACGGTGCCGATCCTCGAAGTGCACAAGATGAGCGTCGCGGAGGTCAAGCAGGAGCTCGAGGCCGAGGGCTACCGACTCGATCGCGTGATCGACGTGCTGCCCTGGCAGCACATCATCGTGCTGCGGGTGAAATGACCATGGCCCTGTTGCATCGGTCGACCTTTGAACTAGAATCGCGCGCATGCTTAGAGGCACAGCTCGAGAAGCCGCCGCGGAGTTCTTCGGCACGTTCATCCTGATCGCGTTTGGCGTGGGTGTCGTTGCGCAGACGGTACTGAGCCAAGACGCCAACGGATCGTTCCTGGCCATCAACATCGGATGGGGCTTGGGTGTCATGCTGGGCATCTACGCGTCGGCCGGCGTCTCCGGCGCGCACCTCAATCCGGCCGTCACGGTGGCGCTGGCGGTGCATCGCGACTTCCCGTGGAGCAAGGTGCTGCCGTATTCGATCGCGCAGGTGGCCGGCGCCTTTGCCGCCTCCGTCGTGGTGTTTGCCACCTACCGCGAGGCGCTGTCGGCGTTTGACGGCGGTGTGCGCGCGGTGGAAGGCGCCACGGCGACCGCCGGCATCTGGTCCACGTATCCCCAGCCGTTCCTGTCCATCGCCGGCGGCTTCGTGGACCAGGTCGTTGGCACCATGCTGTTGATGGCCGGTGTGCTCGCGGTCACCGATCAGAAGAACGTGGGGGCGCCGGCCTACCTGACGGGCCCGCTGGTGGGATTGGTGGTCGTGGCCATTGGCGTCGCCTTCGGCTTCAACGCCGGCTATGCCATCAACCCGGCGCGCGATTTCGGCCCGCGGCTGTTTACGTTCGTGGCCGGGTGGGGATCGGGCGTGTTCACGGCCGGCGGCGGCTGGTGGTGGGTGCCGATTGCCGGGCCCATCGCCGGCGCGATCCTCGGCGCCTGGCTCTACGACACGTTCATCAACAAGCATCACGTCGCCACGAAGGCCAACTGAATGTCGAAGTTCGTTCTCGCCCTCGATCAGGGCACCACCTCGAGCCGCGCCATCGTGTTCGATCGCGCCGGCACGGCGGTCTCCTCGGCGCAGCAGGAATTCCCGCAGATCTTTCCCGGCCCCGGTCACGTGGAGCACGACCCGGAGGCGATCTGGGCGACGCAGCTCGCCACCGCCAGGGCAGCGATTGCGCGCGCCGGCATCAGCGCGCTCGATCTGGCCGCGATCGGCGTCACCAACCAGCGCGAGACCACCGTGCTGTGGGACAAGGCCACCGGCAAGCCGATTGCCAATGCGATTGTGTGGCAGAGCCGCGTCACCGCGCCGATCTGCGATCAGGTGAAGGCCGCCGGCCACGAGGCGACGTTTCGGAAGAAGACCGGCCTCGTCGTCGATGCTTATTTCTCAGGCACCAAGATCAAGCACCTGCTGGATTCGTTCAACGGCCTTCGCGATCGCGCGGCGCGCGGCGAGGTGCTGTTCGGAACCATCGACACGTTCCTGATGTGGCGTCTGACCGGCGGCAAGGTGCACGTCACCGATGTGAGCAACGCCAGCCGCACGCTGCTGTTCAACATCGACACGCTCGACTGGGACGACGAGCTGTTGCAGCTATTGGACGTGCCGCGCGCCATGCTGCCGGAGGTCAGGGGATCGAGTGAGGTGTACGGCCACACCGATCCGCAGCTGCTCGGTGCGGCAGTGCCGATTGCCGGCGACGCCGGCGATCAACAGGCGGCGTTGTTCGGGCAGGCGTGCTTCGAGCCGGGGTCGGCGAAGAACACGTATGGCACCGGCTGCTTCATGCTGCTCAACACCGGCACCAGGCCGGTGCCCTCGACCAAGGGCCTGCTGACCACCATCGCTTGGCAGATTGGCGGCGAGACCAGCTACGCGCTCGAAGGTTCCGTGTTCGTGGCCGGTGCGGCGGTGCAGTGGCTGCGCGATGGACTGAAGGCGATCACGGCGTCGGGTGACGTGGAGAAGCTGATGGCCGAGGTGCACGATACCGACGGCGTCTACCTGGTGCCGGCCTTCGTGGGACTGGGCGCGCCGTATTGGGATCCACGGGCTCGCGGTGTGATTGTCGGCCTGACGCGTAACACCCAGATGGCGCACGTCGCGCGTGCGGCGGTTGACGCCATGGCCTACCAGACCCGCGATGTGCTGGAGGCCATGCTGGAGGATTCGAAGCTGCCGCTCACGGCGTTGAAGGTCGATGGCGGTGCGGCCGCGAATGCCATGCTGCTGCAGTTCCAGGCGGACCTGCTCAACGTCAACGTGCGGCGTCCGGTAGTCGCCGAAACCACCGCACTGGGCGCCGCGTATCTGGCCGGACTCGCCGTGGGCTACTGGAACAGCCTCGATGACGTCCGGCACAACTGGGCGCTGGATCGGGAGTTCCGGCCGTCGATGGACGCCCGCCTGCGCGCCCGCCTGTACGCCGGGTGGCGGAAGGCCGTCGGCCGCTCGTTGGACTGGGAGAGCTAGCGCCGCGTCACGCCGCGGGAAACAGGATCGCGCGCGCCCACTCGTTCTTCGCCGACAAGTGATACACCATCGCACGGGCCAGTCCCGGCGTGTAGGCCGCGGCCGGCACGAATCCCGTGAACATCAGGCCTCGCGCGGGGTCCACGCACCAGGCGCCAAGCTGATGCGCATCCGGCTCGAGACACTCACTGGCGTTCAGCTTCTGCGCCAGCGCCTCGTCCGGTTCCACCGGTAGCTGCAGCCGCATGTGCAGCCCGCTGCCCAGCGACGCATGCCGCTCGGCTGCATCGAGTTCGAGGCGCGCGTGGACGTCGCCCGACGCAAACGCGAGATCGGCATCGAGCCGGTGCAGTTGATTGGCGGCCATGATCCACGGCCGCGGCTCGAGGTGAACGAGCCCGGCGATCTCGTCGGCAGTGAACGGGGAGTCGCCGTCGCCGCGTTGCTGGTAGACCTCCAGGATGCCGACCATTTCATCGGCGCGCTCCCGCAGGCCTCTCCTCGGATGCGGCGACGCGGCGATGGTGCCGCCGAACGCGCCTGCCAGCTCACCCGCCTCGGCATACGCATCCGCCATCTGGAGGGCCATGGCGTGCAGCGCGATCGATCGCGCCAGCAACCAGTTGTCAGCGGTGAGCGACACCGACGCATGCAGGCGGATGGCGCCGGCCGACGTGTCGGCCACGTAGGCGCTGAGGGTGGCGAACTGGTTCATGTTCGCCAGTCGCGCCCATGTCGATTCCGTCATGGGGACGTCCTTCAGCAGGTCGATTTCCATGTGAACGGTGCGCAATTCGACGCCCTGACACTCGCGTGGCTCGGACACCCAGACGCGCTGCGCCAGCGTATGGGCCCACCAGGTGAACGAAGTCCGTTCCTGCACCGCCCATTCCGCTTCGATCTGCATGCGGGCGGTCAGGAACCTCAGGACTTCTTCGACAACATCCACGGCAGTCTTGATTATGGTCGATTCAGTGCGCATGCAGAGAAGCAGTGATACATCGCGATCGACGCCGCCGTCGTGACGTTGAGTGAATCGACGTCGGCGGTGGTCGGGATCCGGATCCGGAGGGTCGCGGTGCGCATGGCTTCGTCAGTCAGGCCGGTGCCTTCGGATCCGACCAGCAGGGCCAGCTTCGAGTGCGGAAAGATCTCCCGGAGAGGGGCCGACGTGCGATGCGGGGTCAGCGCCACCACCGTGAAGCCGTCCAGGCGCAGATCGCGAATCGCGCCGGGCCACTGCGGCGCGGTGGCGAACGGCACGGACAGCGACGCGCCCATCGAGGTGCGAATCGCCTTGCGATACAGCGGGTCGCCGCTGTTCGGTCCGAGGACCACCAGTTCGACGCCGAACGCCGCGGCCGATCGAAACAGTCCGCCCACGTTGTCGGGATTGTTCACGCCTTCGAGCATCAGCACGCGCGACAGCGGGCCCGTGGCAACGCGGTCGAGCGTTGGCGGCACCGGACGCTGCACCAGCGCCAGGCAGCCGCGATGGATGTTGAAGCCGGCAAGGCCGTTCATCACCAACTGGTCCACGAGATAGATCGGCGCGTGGCAGAGCGGCAGCACGTCCTCGAGCGCGTCGGCGGCGTGCTGTGTGAGCAGGACCGACTCGATGTCCCACTGCTGTAATTCAATCAGGCGCCGGACGACGAGCCGGCCTTCGGCCACGAACAGGCCGAGCCCGGACAGCCGGTCGGATGCTGCGATGTGTTGGTAGGAGGCGACTCGCGGGTCGTCTATCGAGTCAACCGTCTCGCTTCGCACGCTCACGCAAGGAATCTAGGTCCACTCGGTCTTCTGGACGACCGGCATTTGCAGGGCGCGTTCGCGATCGAGATCGAGGGAACCGACGTGCAGTGACAGCGGCGACTGCACCCACTTGTAGATCGATTGGGAAAACAGCGTGGTGAATCGGCGCGCCCACTCCGCCAACTGCGCCGCGGGATAGTCCGGGAACGTCGCCTGCAAGGCCACCCCGACCTCGTCGGGCGACATCTTCTCGCCGGCGTAGAGGTGCAGGCAGGCGTCGAGGACCGGGAACGGCATCAGCTCGTGCTCGGCGAGTTGCTGGTCCGCAAGCTCGGGGCCCGGATCGGTGCTCAATGTGGCCGCGACCCCCCTGAAGCTGAATCGCTGGCCAAGCCGTTCGAGCAGCGCGATCACCACGGTCTTCGGCACGTTGGCGATCACCGACAGCGCCCCCTCCAGGTCACCGCCGATCGTGGTGTAGCCGACCGCCTTCTCGCTCATATCGCCGGTTTGCAGGAACAGCGCGCCCGACGAGTTCGCCCAGTTCCACATCCGCTGCCCGCGAATGCGGGCCTGGATGTTCTGGCGGGTGAGCTCGGTCGGCGGCCGGCTGCCCAGCATCGACACGGTCGCTTCGATTTCGCGTTCGACGGCGTCGTGAATCGGAATGGTCTGCAGCGCGACGCCCAGTTCCTGCGCGAGCACGGTCGCCGCGCTCCTGGTGTCGTCGCTCGAGTGCCTGCTCGGCATGTAGAAGGCCGAGATCACCGCGCCGCCCTTGATGAGTTGCGCCGCGCGCCACGCCACCAGCAGCGTCAGCATGGAGTCACGCCCGCCTGACAAAGCAATGCCGAGCTGCTTGAACGCGCCGGTCTTCTCGTAATAACTCTTGACGCCAAGCGCCAGCGCCTCGAACAGGTCGTCGAGCGCGCGCTCGCGCGGATCGGTGGAGGGACCCTGCGGGATCTGTCGCGCCGCTTTCGCGGAAGCGGGCAAGAAGAAGCTGCCGCCCTCGGGAGCGGGGAAGGCCAGCGTCGAGAAATCCGACGTCGGGCCGTCGACCGTGATCGACGGAACGATCTCGCCGTCGATCCGGAAGGCCTCGCAGTCCGTTCGCCAGGTGGTGTTCTCCATGCGCAGCCGCTTGGTGCGATCGAGGTCGACCACCGTGGACCACCAGCCTTCGGTGAAGCGCGGGGCTTCGAAGACCAGGCGGCCGTTCTGGAAGATGAAGCCGCCGCCGTCGAAAATCAGGCCATCCTGGCCGCCCACGGCATTGGCATAGAGCAGCAGCGCCTGGTTGTCGGCCGCGCGCGTGGCGAGCATTTCGCGGCGAGTTGAATCAACGCCCATGCGATAGGGCGATGACGAGACGTTGACCACAATCTCCGCTCCCGAATAGCAGCGGCGGCGCATGGGGCCATCAGGCGACCAGCCGTCTTCGCAGACCTCCACGGCGACGTCACCGAAATCGAACGTGAAGCGGTAGTCGCCGAACGGCACGCCGCGGGCATCGAGCCGGAGACCCGGCCCGCCGCGCGAGATCGTGCGGCCTTCGTAGAAGACGTTGTAGGTTGGGAGCTTCTCTTTCGGCACGACGCCGGCGATGCGGCCGCGATGCACCACCGCCGCGGTGTTGAAGACCTGCTCGTCCACCGATACCGCGAGGCCAAGCACGAAAACCGTCTTGGTCTGCCTGGTTTCCGACGCAAAGCGCTCGAGCTCACGCCACTGCCCGACCAGGAAGCCGGGCCATTGCACGAGGTCTTCAGGCGGATAGCCGCCGACCACCTGTTCGGGAAACGCGCCAATCGTGACGTTTGCGTCGGCCATTTCCTTCGCGACGGCAACCAGGCGGGAGACGTTGGACGTAACCGCGCCAACCGTCGGTGAGACGCTGGCCACGGCCAGCTTCGCTAAGCGCATAGCTATCTACACGAGTGTAACTCCGCCTGCGCGTCCCTGCACTATTCAGCCAGCGGTGTTTCGCCCAGGACCTTGCTGGCACGTGGCGCCTTCCTCCGCTTGAGGCCGAACGCGGAGTTCTGAATCGCGTTGAGCTCGATGTGCGCCATCGCCTCCGGCACGGAGTCGGTCACCAGCATCAGCTCCAGATCCTCGCCAGAGATGGTGCCCGCCTCGACCATCGTCTTCGTCATCGCCATGAACGGCGCCCAATAGTCACGGCCCATCAGCACGACCGGGAACTGCAGGATCTTGCGGGTCTGGATCAGCGTCAGCGCTTCGCTCAGTTCATCGAGCGTCCCGAAGCCGCCGGGCATCACAACGAACGCGTAGGAATATTTCACGAGCACCACCTTGCGTACCCAGAAGTAGTGCGTGGTGACCCACCGATCGAGATATGGGTTCGGCGACTGTTCGAATGGCAGCTCGATGTTGCAGCCGACGGAACGTCCGCCAACTTCCCGGGCCCCGCGATTCGCGGCCTCCATCACGCCCGGGCCGCCACCGGTCATCACCGTGAATCCCAGCCCGGCGAGCGCCGAGCCCACTTCGCGGGCCATCGCGTAGTAGCGGTGGTGTTCGTCGAACCGGGCGGATCCAAACACCGTCACGCAGGGTCCAACGAAATGGAGGGTGCGGAACGCCCGAATGAAATCGCGTCCGGCGCGCAGCAACAGCAGCAGTTCGCGGAAGCGGGAGTGCGGGCCTTCGAGGAGAACGCGATCCGATGAGGTCATGAGGAAAACAGTGTAGAGTCTATCGTTATGGTCCGACCAAGGGGGTTCGTTATTGTCGGCGGCGTGCTGGCGGCAATGCTGGTGGTGCCGTCGCCCGTGCTCGCCCAGGCCCCTGCGGCGGCATCTTCGCAGCAACCTGTCGCCAATACCGTCGGCACGGTGATCGATGTCTCGGGCGCAGTCATTCCTGGTGCGGAAGTCGTCGTGACGTCGCGGAACGGCCGCAGCAGCACCGTGCGGACCGACGCCGATGGCAACTTCGACGCCGGCCTGATCGCGGCGCGCGTGCGTGTCACCTCCGAGGGATTCGAAACGGCGAACGTCGAGGTCACCGGCTCCGGACCGGTGCGCGTGGTGCTGCGTCCCGTGAACTTCGCCGACACCGTCGTCGTGACCGCGACGCGCGGCGCCGAACGGCTGCCGAGCGCGGCCAGCTCCACGGTGCTGACGTCGGCCGAGTTGAGCAACGTGGCGGCCGGCGCGCTCGACGATGCCCTGCGATCGACGCCGGGCTTTACGCTGTTCCGCCGCACCTCGTCTCGCGTCGCCAATCCGACGGCCCAGGGCGTGACGCTGCGCGGCGTGTCGGGTTCTGGCGCCAGCCGCACGCTGGTGCTGGCCGACGGCGTGCCGCTGAACGATCCGTTCGGCAGCTGGGTCTACTGGAACCGCATCCCGCTGGCGGCCGTGGAGCGGGTGGAAGTGGTGCGCGGCGCGACGGGCGATCTGTATGGCGCCGGCGCGCTCGGCGGCGTGGTGCAGTTGCTGACGGTGCAGCCCAACCGCACGCGCGCCCGCGCGACCTTCGACCTCGGCTCGCATGAGACCTTCCGCGGTTCACTGTTCGCCGCGGCTGAGAAGGACGGCTGGATGGCCAGCGGCGCCTACGAGGGCGTGCGGACGGATGGTGTCTTCGTGCTGGCCGACGAAGTGCGCGGTGTCGTGGATCGGCGCGCCAAGAGTGACTACCAGACCGGCTTCGGCACCGCCGGCCGCCGCGGCGACAACTGGCATGCCAGCGGCCGCGTCGCGGCCTATACCGAGGAGCGCAACAACGGCACGGTGGTGCAGGTGAACGACACCGACTGGAAGCAGTTGTCGCTCGAAGCGGGCGGCTTTGTGGGCGGCGGCGTGCTCGAACTACACGGCGCCGGCAACTCGCAGGATTACTACCAGACCTTCTCGGCCGTCGCCGCCGGCCGCCCCACGGAACGGCTGACGTTCGAGCAGACGATTGATACGTCGCATCGCTTCTTCAACGGCCAGTGGACCCGCCCGATCGACAAACTGACGATGATTGTCGGCGCCGACTATCGACGGACCGAATCACACCAGGATGAACTGCGCTATGCGCTGGTGTCTGGCGTCAATACCCGGAGCGGCCCGTTCGCTTCGGGCGGCACCGAGACCATCCTTGCCGGTTACGCGCGCGCCAACGTGCAGGTCAGCGACGCGCTGACTGTGGAAGTCGGCGCGCGTGCCGACTCATGGCAGTCGGAGCCGCAGGACCGCCAGTTGCCGACCAAGGACGTGACCTACGTCAGTCCGCGGGCCGCCATCTCCGCCCACATGGGCCGCGTGCAGATGCAGGTGTCGACCTACTATGCCAACCGGACCCCGAGTCTCAATGAGCTGCATCGCCGCTTCGCGGTTGGCAACCAGGTGACCCTCGCCAACCCGCTGCTGGAGCCGGAAACGCTGACCGGTGTTGAAGGCGGCGTGCTGACGCAGCTCAGCCGCGCGTCGTTCCGGGTCACCGCCTTCATGAATCACCTCGAGGGCGCGATTGCCAACGTGACGCTCTCGCAGACGCCGACCTCGATCGTCCGTCAGCGGCAGAACTCGGACGAGATTCGTGTCACCGGCGCGGAGATTGAAGTTGACGCCCGCTTGACCAACACCCTGAGCGCCACCGGACAGGCGGTGTTTACCTCGAGCCACTTCCGCGGCTCGGTGGCCACGCCGGCGCTGCGCGACAAGTTCGTCCCGCAGGTCCCGAAAGTGCAGGGCGGCGTGACGCTGACCTGGGCGGAACCACGCCTGCTGACGGCGGCCATGCAGCTGCGCTTCAGCGGCGAGCAGTTTGACGATGACCTGAACACGCCGGCGTTCGTGCTGGGCTCGTACACGGTGATCGACGCGACGCTGAGCCGCGCGATCGTTCGTGGCGTCAACGCCTTCCTGGCGGTTGAAAACCTGACCGACCAGGAATACGACACCGCTCGCACGCCGCTGCGGTCGGTCGGCTACCCGCGCACCGTTCGCCTCGGTGCTCGTATTACCTGGCAATAACGAGACGAGGACAGCTCTAGCGCAGCGCCACGTTCGCTCGGGGAAATCCCAGCGGCGTCTGCTTCGTGTAGAGGTGCAGGAACAGCCGCCCGCCCACCAGATCCTCGCGATTGCGTCCACGGAGCGTCAGGGTGCCGCTGCTGCTGATCTGGTTCGGCTGCAGCAGGTGCGCGATGATTGGCCCCGGCTTGTCGCCGTCGCTGCGCTGCAGCGTCAGGCCAAGCACACGGTCGGTTGGCGCGGTCTTGGTAGTCGCATCGAAGCGCAGCGCACCGGTGGTGCGGTCATAGGAGAACGTGACCGTGGCGGCGCCGATGGCGACACCGGCAGTGACCGGTGCCGGCGCGGCGCCCTTCACGAGCGGCGGCGTGCTGAACGGCGCTTGGCGCAACTTCGACGCCTGTTCCCACGCGTAGGCATACTTCAACAGCTTCGCCTCTTCCCACGCCCCGCCCAGCAACTCGAGACCGATCGGCAGGCCGTCGCCGCTGAAGCCCGCGGGCATTGAAATGGCCGGCAGGCCGGTGGTCGCGCTCAACTGGCAATTCGTGCCCGCCTGCGCTTCGCCGATCAACGCCGGCTTGCGCCGCAGGGTGGGATAGGCAAGTGCGTCGATGCGCAACTCGTCGAGCGTGGCGAGCACCGCGGCGCGCGCCGCGCGGCGTTTGATCATCGCCTGCCGATAGCGCTCGGTCTCGCGCTTCTCGGGTTGGTTGCGCAGCCGGAACGTGGCGTCGAGTTCCGCGTGATGCAGGCCGCGATCGATGATCTCGCCAAGCGACTTCACCGGGGCGTTCGGATGCTTCGCCAGATACGCCATCAGGTCGAACTTGAACTCGTCGCCAATCACGCTGCTGTCGCGCAGCAGGTCGTCGAGGCCGGGGACGGCGACGTCGACGACCTCGGCGCCCTGGGCCTTGAAGCCGTCGAGCGCCTTGCGCATGATGCCGGCAACTTCGTCATCCTCGGGCGCCGTGCCCCATAGCGTGCGGAGCACGCCGATGCGCGCGCCCTTCAGCCCGCCGGCGCTCAGCCCGTCGCGATACGACTTCGGGATGCGGCCGTTGCTTTCGGATGTGATTGGATCCGCCGGATCGGCGCCGACGGTGGCGTCGAGCATGATCGCCAGGTCGGTCACGCTGCGCGCCAGCGGCCCCGCGATGTCCTGCGTGGACGAGAGCGGCATCACGCCGGCGCGGCTCGACAGGCCATTCGTGCCGCGCAGGCCCACCATGTTCTGGTTGGCCGCGGGAATGCGGATCGATCCGCAGGTATCGCTGCCCATGCCTGCCGCCGCGAAGCTGGCGCCGATGGCCGCGCCGGTGCCGCCGCTCGATCCACCCGGCACGCGGGAGAGATCGTACGGATTGCGCGTTTGCGCGGTGAGGGACGAGATGTTGGTGATGCCCGCCGCCAGTTCGTGCATGGTGGTCTTGCCGAGAATCACCGCGCCGGCATCGCGCAGCTTCTTCACTTGGAAGGCGTCGGCCGCCGGCTGCAGCGAGGCCAGGCCCAGGGCGCCGCCCGACGTCGGCATGTCGCTCGTGTCGTAGTTGTCTTTCACCAGCACTGGAATGCCGTGCAGCGGACCGCGCACCTTCCCTCCGGCGCGCTCGGCATCGCGCGCTTCGGCTTCTTCGCGCGCGCGCGGGTTGATCAGGACCACCGCATTGAGCCGCGGCCCGGCCTGGTCGTATGCCGCGATGCGCGCCAGATAGGAGTCAACCAGACCGCGCGAGGTGACCCGGCCCGCCTCCATCGCCGACTGCAGGTCGAGGATCGCCTGCTCATGCACGTCGAAGAACTCGACCGGCGCCGGAGTCGGCTGCGGCCGCGACGTGGTGCGCTGGCCGGCCAGGGGGGCTGCAGCAGCAAAACTAATGAGTGCGATAACCAAAGCTCGTGCGCGCATGCCGGAATTCTATCGAACGCGCGATGAATCTGCGCCTTCTGCGGTGCTGGTAAATCAGCGCCTTCTGTGGCAGCATTTCGAGCAGTGCCCACAAATCGAATCGTCAGAGACATTTCCGTGGCGTTGGCGACCGCCGTCGTCGTGGCCGCGGGCTTCTGGACCGCATCGCCCGCCGAGACACAAAGCGCGCGTCCGGCGCGGATTGCCGGCAAGCCGAACATGAACGGCATCTGGCAGGCGCTCAACACCGCCAACTACAACATCGTGTCGCACCCGGCCAAGGCCGCGCTCGCATTCCGGCCCGGCCCGGTTGTGCCCGTGCCCGCAGCGTCGGTGGTCGCGTTCGGTGCGGTCGGCGCCGTGCCGGCCGGCGTCGGGATCGTCGAGGGCGACGAGATCCCGTACCTCCCGGAAGCGCGCAAGAAGCAGCAGGAGAACGAGGCCAACTGGCTCGATCGCGATCCCGAGATCAAGTGCTACCTGCCCGGCGTGCCGCGCGCCAACTACATGGCGATGCCATTCCAGATCCTGCACAGTGACAAGGCCGTTTTCCTGGCCTACGAGTACGCCGGTGCCGTGCGCAACATCCTCTTGAAGGATCCCGGCCCCGCGCCGGTGGATTCGTGGATGGGGCAGTCGGTCGGCGCCTGGGAAGGCGACACGTTCGTCGTCACCGCGACCGGCTTCAACGATCAGAGCTGGTTCGACCGCGCCGGCAACCATCACAGCGACAAGCTGAAGGTCGTTGAGCGCTACACCATGCAGGGTTCCGACCACATGTGGTACGAGGCGACAATCGAGGATCCGCTGACGTTCTCGAAGCCGTGGAAGATGCGCTTCCCGCTCTATCGCCATATCAATCCCGACGCGCGGTTGAATCAGTTCAAGTGCGTCGAGTTTGTCGAAGAACTGATGTACGGGAAATTCCGGAAGACGCCGGTTCAGTAGGCCACCGCAGCTACAGAGAACCCAGAGCCATGAAACGCACTGTCATCGGATTCGCGCTCGCCGCACTTGCCGCATCGACCCTGGCCGCACAAACGCCGGCACGCACCGCCCAGCCGTCGGCGGGCTTGCGGACGCCGGACGGCAAGCCCGACCTGCAGGGCACGTGGACCAACGCGACGATCACGCCGTTGCAGCGGCCCCCCACCGTGAAGAACCTCGTGCTGAGCGAGGCAGAAGCGGCGCGCATGGAGGGCGCGGTGGTTGAGCGCCGCGATCGGCTCAATCGGCCGAGCGACCCGAATCGTCCCGCGCCGCCGCAGGGCGGCGACGGCTCGACCGGCGCGGCCGGCAACGTGGGCGGCTACAACAACTTCTGGCTGGATCCTGGCGAACGTGTCGCGGTGGTGGACGGCCAGCGCCGCAGCTCGCTGATCATCGATCCCCCCGATGGCCGCATTCCAGCGCGCACGCCGGAGTTCCTGGCCCGGCAGAAGGAGCGCGCCAAACAGACCACGGGCCGCGGCCAGTACGATCATCCCGAGTACCGCCCGCTGGCGGAGCGCTGCTTGCTGTCGTTCGGCCCGACCACGCCGCTAATCCCGAACTACTTCTACAACAACAACCTGCAGATCGTGCAGACGCTGGACCACGTGATGATTCTCATGGAAATGGTCCACGACGCCCGCATTGTCCGCATCGGCGGCAAGCACGTGCCCAAGCACATCCGTCCGTGGATGGGAGATTCGATTGGGCACTGGGAGGGTGACACCCTGGTGGTCGACACCACCAACTTCCCGCCCTTGCAGAACTTCCAGGGGTCGTCGGAAAACCTCCACGTGGTGGAACGGTTCCGGCGGGTGGACGCCAACACCATCAACTACCGGTTCACGGTCAACGACCCGACCACCTTTACGGCCCCGTTTACCGGGGAGATTCCGTTCAGGGCCATGGACGAGTTAATCTATGAGTATGCGTGCCACGAAGGTAACTATGCGCTGGCGAACGTTCTCAGCGGCGCGCGGAACGAAGAGAAGCGGTTGGGAACGAAGCAGGAGAAGTAAATGAGCATGCGAAAAGTCATTGGAGCAGTGATTGTCTGCGCCGGTCTCGCGATTGCGGGCCGGGCGGTGCTGGCGCATCACGCGTTCGGCGCCGAGTTCGACCCGAACGCGCCGGTCCGTCTGCAGGGGAAGGTCGTGCGCCTGGAGTGGGTAAACCCGCATACGTGGATCCACGTGCAAGTGATTCGCGAAGGCAAGCCCGAGGTGTGGATGGTCGAGGGCGGCACGCCGAACACGCTGCTGCGCCGCGGCATCAGCCGCGACACGGTCGCCATCGGCACCGAGATCATCGTCGATGGCTACCAGACCAAGGATCACTCGCTCAAGCGCGCCAACGGCCGCGACGTGACCTTCACCGACGGCCGCAAGCTGTTCATGGGATCGTCGGGCACCGGCGCCCCGCGCGACGGCAGCGACCCGACCGAAGGCGGCTCGAAGCCGGCCCCGAAGAAGCCAGGCGGAAGGTGATTGAAGATTGGGTGATTCCTTGATTTAGTGATTGGGCTGCTCGGCTACGAGAAGCCAATCCAACGGCCGGCCGCGGCCACGGTCACCCACAGCCCAATCGACAGCGCGCCTGCCAGCATCTGGCGGCGCGCTGTGTGACGTACGGGCTCAGACAGCGCCGCCGGGTTGCGGATGAAGAAGGTGAACGGCAACACGATCGCCAGGCCGGACATCTTCACCCAGAACGACGTGCTGTAATAGAGCTTGATCGGTTCCGACAGAAACAGCGGGATGCCGGTGGCGATCAGGCCGACGATGGCGCCGATCAGCCAGGGCCGCGCGTTGCGAAAGACCTCCGCGACGCTGCGGTCCGTGAGCCCGAAGCCCAGCATCCGCAAATCGACAATCAGCACCGCGCCGCCGAGCATCGACAGCGACAGCAGGTGCACCGCCTCGATCACCGGGAACAACCACAGCGACTCGACGACGAGGCGGCCGAGCCGGACCGTTTCACACCACTGAAAGAATTCGAGCAGCATCGCCGGCCTATTGAGGGGGCGGGACGACGCAGCCCGCGAACCAGTTCACGAAGGCCGGCTGCGGCTGGATGTCGCAGTCGAACCAGTTATAGGCGATGAACCGCCCGAAGACGATGATGCCGGCCCACAGCACCAGCGATGCGAGACCGGCGCGGCGGACCACCCACGGCAGCCGGGCGTCGGTGTCCCAGTTGGCAGCGTTCGGCAACACCCTGGCGTGGAAATACCAGACGTTGATCGCCGCGAGGATCAGGAACACCACCTTGGCGCGGAACCACACGCTCTGATAGGTGCGGATCGGAATCGCGTAGGACAACAGCACGCCGGTGACGGTCATCGCCACGAAACCGGCGCGCACCCACGGCAGCACGCGATCGGCCATCACCGTGACCGGCACGTTGGTCAGCGTCAGGCCGAGCAGCCGGAGGTCCCACATCACCGTCATGCCGACGAACAGCATCAGGAACAGCACGTGAGACGACTCGACCAGCG
This sequence comes from Acidimicrobiia bacterium, assembly GCA_016871275.1. GTDB lineage: Bacteria > Acidobacteriota > Vicinamibacteria > Vicinamibacterales > UBA2999 > 12-FULL-67-14b. The sequence continues at coordinate 18,038 of VFZG01000048.1, forward strand.
GGTACATGAACAGCGACTCGCGCAGCGCGGTGCTGCCGGCGGTGGCATCGAGCCATTTGCAGAAGGCGAGCAGCGACACGGTTACGGCCGGCTCAATTGCTGCGCGAACTGCTTGTGGCAGTTGGTGCAGACGTCATAAATGTCGCCGCCGATGGTGAACAGCGCATCCGTGTTCTTCGCCTCGATCGCCTTCAGGGCGCGGTTGCTCTGATCGATCAGCGCCTGCGACTCCTTGATCCACTCCGGCGAGCCGCTGCTGCGTGCCGGCAGCATCAACAGGTTGCCCGACTCGGCGAGTTGCAGCGCGTGCATCCGCACCACCGCCCACTCGTCGTCGGTGGACGGCGCCTTGTCAAACCGGCCCTCGGCGGTGAAGATGGTGCCGACTGACTCCCAGATGCCGTCGGCCGCCGGGTCGAGGACGTTGAGCATCAAGTCCTTCATGTTCGCCGTTGTTTGAAACGGCGGCATCGCGGGCGCGGGCGGCTGGGACGAACAGGCGGTGCTGAGCAGAAAGACGAGTGGCGGGAGCCACCTTGAAACCCGCATCGCTCCCTATCTTACCGCAACGAGAACGCCATCGTCGCCGGCGCGGGACGGGCCGTGAACCACGGCACCTCGCCGAGCGCGGGATACTGCGCGGCGTAGGCGCGGACCCAGTCGCGTCCGAACAGCTCCGCATCGGAAACGGGAATGGCGGCCCACACGCTGCCGCCGAAGCCGGCGCCGAAGCTGCTCGACGCAAACGCGCCCAGCTCGCGCGCCAGCCGCACGAGGGCGCTGGTTTCAGGAAGCTGGTTGCCGAGCAGTTCTGCGGCGTCGCGTTGCGAGGCCGCCGCCAGTGCGCCGAGCGCCCGGTGATCCGCGGCCCGAAACGCCTCGAGGGCCAGCGGCGCGCGGGCGGTTTCGCCGACGAAGTGATCGAGACGGCGCGCCAGATCGCCGGACGAGAACGCACCATCGGCGGTTGGGGTCAGCCATCCCTTCAACCGGTCGACCGCGTCGCCTCTGCTGGTGAGGGCGTCGGCCAGTGACGGCGCCGGCACGGCGGCGTGACGGTTCCAGATCGCGTGCAGCGCGCGCACGCCGTGCGACGCACGGTTGTAGCGATCGCGGACCGAGTCGGCCTTGTCGGCCTGAATGCCGCTCGAGGCGATCACGAACGTCCAGTCGTCGGGCATGCGCGTCTCGCCAATCGGCATCGCCGGCACGAACCGGCACAGGCTGACGTGATCGGCCCTGCTGGTGAGGATCGCGGTGTGGTCTTCGCTGCCGCCGAGGGTGCCGACACCCGACGATCCCGGCAAGCCCGGGAAGTCGAGGCCGTTCTCGACGCACCCCAAATACCAGGCCAGGTCGTGCAGGCTGCGAATGTGCGCGCGCCACGCATCGCGCTCGCGCAGGCCGGCGCGGTCGATCAGCGCCAGCGCGACGCCGACGATCAGGGCGCTGGAGCTGCTGAGTCCCGATGCGCGCGGCAGGTCGCTGGCGATCGCGATGTTCGAGCCGAGGTCGCAGCCTGGAAAATTCACATGGAGGCGGTGTGAGACCACGCTGACGTACCGCTGCAGCCCGTGGACGTAAGGTGGGGTTTCGACGGCCGGATCGACTTCGATCACCTGGCCATCGAACACATCCCCGACCCGCACCCGCCGATCGCGCCGGCGCCGGGCCGCCAGCGCCATGCCGCGCGGCACCGCCGCCAGCAGCGAATGGCCCCCGGCATAGTCGGTGTGCTTGCCGAACACCTCGATGCGGCCGGGGGTGAAGCGATGCGCCTCGGGTGCGCCGTCGAGAATGCGGCCGCCGTCGCGGGCGAGGGTGGCGAACAGTGCCTCGCGCGACACGGCATCGCTTGCGCTCATGCCGGCGGATGCCAGGTGCGCCGCGACGCCCATCAGGGTCTCGGCTCCACGCCCCTGAGCCGTTGGCTCACGAGCGCCACATCCGTGCGCCTGGACAGGTCGAGCACGGGTCCCGATGCCGGGAACGTCTTGAATCGCACGCCGCGCGTGATCGCCAGGCCGACCGCCTCGGGCAACTCGTATTCACCGCGTACCGACTTCGGCACATCGCGGCAGGCCTCGAAGATGCGCGCATCGAACCGCCAGACGTTCATGCTGATCAACGCGCGTGGGCCGGCAGACTCGTAATGGCCACGCCCCGGCTTTTCGACGATGTGCGTGAGGTAGCCGTCGCCATCGACCTCGAGCGCCGCAAAGTTGGTGACGCGATCGAGTGGGAAGCCGCTGTCGCCTACCAGCGCATCGCGCTGGTAGGCGGGCAACCCGGGCTGGCCGAGCGTCACCAGGCCGCGCAGCACGGCAGAGGAGTAGATGTTGTCGGAGTTCAAGACCAGAAAGGGGGCGTCGCCGGCAAACGACCGGGCGCTCTGGACCGCGCGGGCGGTGCCGTCGGCCATGGGCTGCACCGCGTAGTCGACGCCGAGCCGCGCGGGACGGCCTGGGCCGTCGTAATAGCCGCGGATCGACTCATCGTCCGGCGCCACCACGAAACAGACGGTCGTGCAGCCGGCATCCGCGAGCGCGCTCAACACGTAATCGAGAAACGGCCGCGTGACGACCGTGTCCGACGCAATCGGCATCATCCCCTTGGCGCCGGCCGCCGCCGCGGCCTCCTGGTGTGCCGTCAGCGTCGTGCCGCCGGCGCCGTGCTGCATCCGGCTGCCCAGGCCGCGGGCCAGAAGCACTGCCTTCATGTGCGATCAATGCTACAGTGCCCCCATGAAGACCCGACTCCTTTTCACGCTCGCCATGGTGACGGCTCTGGGCGCGAATGCCATCGCGCAGAATCCCCAGCCGCAAACCCAGAAGCCGGCCTCCGCCGATCCCTATGCGAACAACCCCGATGCCGGCAAGACTGCCTTTCCGATGGCCGCGGGCGCAGGCAAGGACAGTGGCGCGACGAAGACCGCCCCAACCGGCGCGATCAATCAAGGCGCGTTCGATCCGGCCACGTGGAAGTACGGTCCTGCGTTCAACGCCCCGGCCGGCGCCAAGGTGTGGAATCCCGCCAGGCTGAAGTTGCAGCAAGGCGGGAAGGTGACCGGCGGTACGGTGTTCGGCGCCACGGACCCATCGACTTACTGCGCGATGGCCAACGCCGGCTACGACTTCATCTGGACCGAGATGCAGCACGGCCAGACGGATTGGAACCAGGCGGCGCGCATGTGGCGGACCTGCCCGCATGCCCGGGCCGTGCCAGGCGCGCGCGTCGCATACACCGACGAGCGCGAAATCCAGCACGCGCTCGATGCCGGGGCGCTGGTGATCGTGGTGCCGACGGTGGATACCGTCGAAGAAGCCACGCAGGCGCGCGACTGGACGTACTTCCCGCCGCTCGGACGTCGCAGCAACGGCGGCGGCCAGGCGTTTGACGCCGCCATGTGGGGCGGCGTGCCGGGGGGCTACCGCGCCACGGCCAACGACAACATCATCCTGGTCCTGATGATCGAAACGCTCGAAGGATTGAAGAACGCGGATGCCATCGCCAGGGTGCCGGGCGTGAGCGCGGTGTTCGCGGCCAGCGGCGACCTGGGCAATTTCACCGGCTATCGCCAGGGCACGCCCGACTACGAACGCGCCATCAACATCGTGCACGACGCGGCGATCAAGGCCGGCATCCGCTTGTGCGGCCCATTTGCGTGGCGGGATCGTCCGGACTTTACCTGCTTCCAGGCGGGCTCCGAAACGGCGGCCATCGGCCGCGGTGTTGCGGCGGAGCTCGGCAGCCTCGCCAACACCCAGGGCCAGGTCGAGGTCGGGCCGTTCGCGCTGAAGAAACCACCGCAGTAGGGATTGGGGACCCGGCCCCTCGATTGCCTTGCAGTCCGGCACTAACACCCAGCCGGCGCTGTTTTCGACATGGGGCAGACGGTACCCTGTCGAGCCATAACTAAGTGTTACCGGACGGCGCTTCGTCGCGCCAAAACGGGTGTTACCGGAGCGGGTTCTAAAAAGGTCAGGGCGGCGGGGGCGCGTGCGCTCTTTGCACGCGTCCCCGCCG
>VFZG01000049.1 GCA_016871275.1 Acidimicrobiia bacterium
GCGCGGTGGTGGATGCCAAAGCCGACGGCCAGGCCGCGGTCTACGGTGTGAATACCGGCTTTGGCAACTTCGCCGAAACGCGCATCGACCAGCAGGACCTGGCGGCGCTGCAACTCAACCTGCTGCGCAGTCATGCGGCCGGCGTCGACACGCCGTTGCCGGTTCGCGCGGTGCGCGCCGCCATGGCGCTCCGCGCCAACGTGCTCGCCAAGGGCTATTCCGGTATTCGCGTCGACACCCTCGACGCGCTGCTGGCCATGCTCAACTGCGGCGTGCATCCGCGCGTGCCCAGCCGCGGCTCGGTGGGGGCGAGTGGCGATCTCGCGCCGCTGGCGCACCTCGCACTGGTGCTGGTCGGCGAGGGTGCGGTCCTCGGCGGCAAGACGCTCGCCGAGGCCGGACTGACGCCCGTGACGCTCGAGGCCAAGGAAGGACTCGCGCTGATCAACGGCACGCAGGTGTCGACCGCGGTGCTGGCGCTGGCGCTCGCCGGCGCGGAGCGACTGAGCCGAGCCGCCGACATCACCGCGGCCATGTCGATCGACGCGCTGATGGGCTCGTGGCATCCGTTCGAGTCGCGCATTCACCAGCCCCGGCCGTTCGCCGGCCAGGCCGCGTCGGCCGACAACCTGTTGCGGCTGCTGGCCGATAGCGCTCTCAATGCCGCGCACCTCGACTGCGGACGCGTCCAGGACGCCTATTCCATGCGTTGCGCCCCGCAAGTCCACGGCGCCGCGCGCGAAGCGCTCAGTTGGATCCGCCACATCGTCGAGATCGAGATGAATGCCGCCACGGACAACCCGATGGTGTTCGCAGGCCCTGCGGCGGATGCGGCCGCCGGGGACATCGTCTCGGGCGGCAACTTCCACGGCGCGCCGCTGGCGCTGGCCGCGGACCTGCTGGTCATGGCGGTCGCGCAACTGGCCACGATCAGCGAGCGGCGGTCGGAGCGATTGGTCAATCCCGCGCTCAGCGGGCTGCCGGCGTTCCTCACCCGGCATGGCGGACTGCAATCCGGGCTGATGATCGCGCAAGTCACGGCGGCGGCGCTGACGTCCGAGATCAAGACACTGTCGCATCCTGCATCAGTCGATACGATTCCGACCTCGGCGAACAAGGAAGATCACGTCAGCATGAGCATGCACGGCGCGTTGAAGGCGGAACGAGCCTTGCAGCTGGCCACCCACGTGCTGGCGGTCGAGATGTTGTGTGCCTGCCAGGCGATTGACTTGCGCGCGCCGCTCGAAAGCTCGCCGCCGTTGATGCGCGCGCACCAGATCGTGCGCCAACGCGTCTCGACACTGGTTGAGGATCGTCCGCCGGCGGCGGATCTCGATGCGATTGCGGAAATGATTCGCGCCGGCCAACTTGAATACGCGACCGGGATTGTTGTCAACTGATTTGTGAAATGTTCGGTTTTGAGAATCAGTTTGACAACCGAAGCAGCACTGCTTAGTTTCTTATCCTGGATTTCCGCCCGCTCGGATCAGTCGTACTGCCGATGACCATGGTTGCTCATTCACTCCGCGCGCCGCGTGGCACGTCCTTGACGTGCCAGGGCTGGCCACAGGAAGCCGCGCTGCGGATGCTGATGAACAACCTGGACCCCGACGTGGCCGAACGGCCGGACGAACTCATCGTCTACGGGGGCACCGGCAAGGCCGCGCGTTCGTGGGAGGCGTTTGACGCCATCGTCCAATCGCTGAAAACCCTGGCACACGACGAGACATTGCTTGTGCAATCCGGCAAACCGGTCGGTGTGTTCAAGACCCACGACGGCGCGCCACGCGTGCTGATTGCCAACGCCAACCTGGTCCCCAAGTGGGCCACCTGGGAGACGTTCCGGGACCTCGAAGACCGCGGTTTGACGATGTACGGCCAGATGACGGCCGGCAGCTGGATCTACATCGGCACGCAGGGCATCCTCCAGGGCACCTACGAAACGCTCGCCGAGGTCGCCCGGCGGCACTTCAACGGCACCTTGAGCGGAAAGATCGTCGCCACGGCCGGGCTGGGCGGCATGGGCGGCGCCCAGCCGCTGGCGGTCACCATGAACGGCGGCGTCGCGCTGGTCATCGAGGTCGATCCTGCCCGCATCGACAAGCGCCTCTCTACGAAGTATCTCGACGAGAGCACGGCAGATGTCGGCGCCGCCATTGCCACCGCCCGCCGGTATGCGATGGACCGCGTGGCGCGGTCGATCGGCGTGCTCGGCAATGCCGCCGAAGTGCTGCCGGCGCTGGTGGCGCGCGGCTTTACACCGGACGTGATCACCGATCAGACGTCCGCGCACGATCCGCTGGTCGGCTACATTCCGGACGGCCTGTCACTGGCCGACGCGGCGCGGCTGCGCGCCACGGATCCCGACGAGTATCAGCGCCGCTCGATTGCGGCAATGGGCCGCCACGTCGCGGCGATGCGCGAGCTGCAGAGGCGCGGCTCGATCGCGTTCGATTACGGCAACAACATTCGCGCGCAGGCGGTGAAGGCCGGCGTCACCGACGCGTTCGAGATTCCGGGATTCGTGCCCGAGTACATCCGGCCGCTGTTCTGCGAAGGCAAGGGACCCTTCCGCTGGGCCGCCTTGTCCGGCGATCCGGAGGACATTCGTGTCACCGATCGCGCAGTGCTCGAGCTGTTCCCGGACGACCAGGCATTGACGCGCTGGATCACCATGGCCGGCGAGCGCGTGCAGTTCCAGGGGCTGCCGGCGCGCATCTGCTGGCTCGGCTACGGCGAGCGCGAGAAGTTCGGTCTTCGCCTCAATCAGCTGGTGAGAGACGGCGCGGTAAAGGCTCCCATCGTCATCGGCCGCGATCATCTCGACACCGGTTCGGTGGCGTCGCCGAATCGCGAGACCGAAGGCATGCGCGACGGCAGCGATGCGATCGCCGACTGGCCGATCCTCAACGCGCTGCTCAACGCCTCGGCCGGCGCCACGTGGGTGTCGGTGCATCACGGCGGCGGCGTCGGCATTGGCTACTCAATTCATGCGGGTATGGTGATCGTGGCAGACGGCACGCGCGAAGCCGACCAACGGCTGGCGCGCGTCCTGACGTGCGATCCCGGCATGGGCGTGGTGCGGCACGCCGACGCTGGCTATCCCGAAGCCCTCAGCACCGCACGCCAACACGGAGTACGGATCCCCATGCTGGAGACGCGCCGATGATGGCTCCTCACGCCGGCCTCGAACGCCGGGTCCTGGCCGCCCTCGAAGCCACCCCCGCGCGCATTCCCGTCGTCATTGGCGGCTGCGGGTCGGGTCGCACGACGCTGCTGCACGCGCTCGCGGACCGGATGGGCCGCGACCAGTGCCAGTACATCGACGTCGAGCGCGCCGCCAGCACGCCGGAGCGGTTCCAGCACGCGGTGGTGCACGCCTCGCCGTTCCGCCTCAGCGGGCAGGGCGTCGCGGCGCGGGAACCGGCACCGTCGGCTCGCGCGGCGTTCGATCGCACGCTGGCGCTGATCACGCGCGCGCGGGCCGCGAACGACGGCCCGGCCACGTTCCTGTTCGACGAAGTGCTGGAGCTGCGCACCTTCGAGAGTTTCCCCGGCCTGCGCCACGTGCTGAAGGAGCTGCTCCACGCCCTGGCCGCGAGCGGCAATCGCTTCGTCCTGACCAGCCGCTACGTCGCGCGCGCGCACCGCTTGCTCCGCGACGGCGATGCGCGCTTTGAAGTCATTCATCTGCCGCAGCTGAACGCCGCCGAGGTTGCGGCCATGCTGCCGCCGATGGGTGAAACCACGCCCGGTGATCGCGACTACCTGGGCCGCACCATTCAGTCGCTCGCCGACGGACGCGCCGCCTACGTCCGCGCGCTCGGCGAGGCGACCGGATCGATCAGCGGTCGCGGCGGCGACCCGATCAGCGCCTTGACGGCGCTGCTGACCGGCGAAGGCGCGCTGGCGAGCTGGTGCGCGCATCGCTACGAGCTGCGGCTGCACAAGGCGCGCGGCTACGGCGCGCTGAAAGCCATCCTGGAAATTCTCGCGGAGGAAGAGCCGCTCACCTTGACGGAAGTGGCGCAGCGGCTGCATCGCACGCCGGGCTCCACCAAGGACTACCTGTCGTGGCTCGAAGACGTCGATCTGATCGTGTCGCGGCAGAAGCGCTACAGCTTCGTCGATCCGCTGACACGATTGTGGGTGCGGCTGCACTGCCGTCCGATGCCGCCGTCGGTGGACGAAGTCGCCCGCCAGGTGCAGGCCTACGCAGTGGCGCGCCTGCCGCAACCCGAACCGGTCATGGAAATGGCCGGCGTCGCCTCGGCGCGCAAAGAGTCAGGCCTGATCGAAATCGACTGAGTGGCAACCGCCAACTGGCAACTGCCAACTGCCAACTTCTCAGGCCCGCGCCGTGCCGTACCTCCCGGCAGCGCGGGCCTTGGCTTTTGCCGCCTCCTCTCCCCGGTGCTTGGGCGCCGTATTCGTTTCCAGGCTGTCGATCAGCCGGCGCGCAACCTCGAACATTTCATCGATCGCAGGACTGAATGCCGCTTCATTGACTTTCAATGGTGTGGTGAAGCCGCTCAGCGTACCGACGCACTGCGGCGACGCGGGCGGCACCTCGTCATCGGTGGCCGGTGGATCGAAGTTGAAGAGCGTCTTGATGTCGCGACACATGAGTCGTGACTCCTTGCTGGAGGCCCGGACCCCTGGAGGCCCGGAGGCCTACGGCTGGCTTCTCAACGCGGCGAGCGCGAGGCGGGCGCCTTCCTGCTCGGCCTCCTTCTTGGTGCGCCCGACACCCTGGGCAATCACTTCGGCGCCGACACACACCTCAACGTGAAACAGCTTGCGGTGGTCCGGCCCGACTTCGCCTGATACGCGGTACGACGGCAACGGACGTCCCCTGGCTTGCAGCTGTTCCTGCAGCCGCGATTTGTGATCGCGTCCGAAGTACTCGGGCTGTTTTGCGTCCGCAATCCCGCTCGACAGCTCGCGCATCAGGAAGCTGCGCGCCGGGTCCAGTCCGCCGTCGAGATAAATCGCGGCGATCAGCGCCTCGCAGGTGTCGGCCAGCAAGGCCTGCTTGCGCCGGCCGCCGGTCTTCTCTTCCCCGCGGCCGAGAATCATGTGCTTGCCCAGGCCGAGCTGTTCGGCCAGCTCCGCCAGCGAGGCGGTGGACACCAGGTTGGCCTTGATCTTGGACTTCTGCCCTTCCGAGGAGGTCGGGAAGGAACGGAACAGAGCGTCGGCCACGACCAGGCCCAGCACCGCGTCACCGAGAAACTCCATCGACTCGTTGTCAACGACGCCGCCGCTTGGATCTTCGTGCGCCTTCGACTTGTGCGTCAGCGCATGTTCGAGCAGGCCGCGATCGCGGAACCGGTAGCCGAGGCGCGCTTCGAGCGCGTCGAACTCCTGCGGCAGCGGCACGACGATGCCGCCGCCGACCTGCTCACGATGGCTGTCGATGATGCGGACGGCCTCGGCGGCATCCTCATCCCGCACCGCGATGCACGTCTCGCCGAGCGGATTGAGCTTGAACTGAAACAGCCCCGGCGTCGGGCCCGCGGTGCGCAGCGTCTGCACGCCGTGGCTGTCGAGCAGGGCCTCGACGACGTTGGCCTCGATGTCGGACTGGGTCCGGAAGATCACGATCAGGTCGGACGGACTCACGCCGCCGGCCCTGGGCTGAGCGGCGTCGCCGCCTCGATCTTCATCAGGATCATCGTCATATCGTCGTGCTGGTCGGCGCCGCCGGCGAAGGCGCGCAACTCGGCCAGGATGTACGAGCGCAGCTGATCGAACGGCAGGTGCGCGTACTGCTCCACCACCTGTGCCAGCCGCTGCTCGCCGAAGCAATCGTAATCCTCGTTCATGGTTTCCGAAATGCCGTCGGTGAACCACACCACGAGGTCACCCGGCTCGAGCGAGATGGTCTGCTCCTGCAGCACATTCTCGAACATCGATCCGTCGTCGATTTGCAGCCCCACCACCAGGCCGTTCGGCACCAGCAGGCGCGCCTTGCGCAGGCCGGCCGGCTGGTTCGCGGGGACGTGGATCAGCGGGCAATGGCCCGCGCGGGCGAAGGTCATCTCGCGGCGTTTGACGTCGATCACGCCGTACGACATGGTGATGAAGCTCTTGCCGTCGAGATTCGCGGAGACGACCTTGTTCACGGCGGCGAGGAACTGCTTTGGCTGGTGGTGCAGGCGCGACAGCGACTGCACGATCACCTTGAGCTGCGCCATGTAGAGACCGGCCGCCAGGCCCTTGCCGGCGACGTCGGCAATCAACAGACCGAGCATCGAGTCGGTGATCGGCAGAAAGTCGTAGTAATCGCCTGCTACCTCGCGCGCGGGTTCACAGAATGCGGTGACCGCCAGTCCCGTCACGCGCAGCGGCCCGGTCGGCAGCAGCTTCTGCTGGATGTCGCGGGCGGCGAACATCTCCTGCTCGAGCCGGCCCTTCTCCGCCATTTCGCCAAGCAGCGTGGTCACTTCGGTGGTCATCAGGTTGAACGACTCAGCGAGCTCACCCAGCTGATCGCGCGCGCGCAGCGGGATCTGGTGGCCGAAGTGGCCGGCGCGCACGTGCAGCGTGCCGGTGAACAAATCGTGAATGGCGCCGGTGATCTGCCGCGCCAGGACGAAACCAATCACCAGCGCGACGCACTGGATGACCAGGAACAGGCCACCGACCAGCCCCAGCACCAGCAGCAGCAACTGGCCGAAGTGGTACTGGCCGAGCCCAAGCGGCGACACCACTGAAATGTGATCGTAGATCTCGAAGGTGTTGATCAGGATGCGGACGGAAGCGCTTTGGGGCTCGCCGGTCGGCCAGTCCACGTGATCGAGGAACACGACCCAGCGCGCCTGCCGCACCGAGAGCAGCGGGCCATCATCGTCGACCACCGGGCGATCTTCGATGGCGCGACCGACCGTGGGCGTCACGCCGGTGGCGAGAAACGTAGTGATCTGGTCGAAGCGGATGCCGGTTTCGTCCTGGATGCGACGCTCGACGGTGGTCGACATCGGCAGGTCCAGAATGACGGCCCACGTGGGATTGGTCACCTCCGGCAGCGCGACCGCTCGCATCACCAGCCGCGTCTGTTCGGGTTGCCCCACATCACGGCTGTGCGGCGGCGCGGTGTAGGCCACCAGGCCCGAGAATCCGTCGCAGCCAATCCACTTCGGCAACGTCGGCGGGGGCTGCAGATGTCCCCAAGGACCGGCGCGGAGCGGCAGCGGCGCCGGCAGCGTGCGCGGGATCCGCGCGTCCTGCGCCGGTGCGACCGTGCACGTCAGCCCGGATACCGGGACGACCGCGATCGACAGGAACGGATAGCGCGTCGCGCTGCTGGCCTGCCGGCGCTCAAGGGTTTCCATCAGCGCATCGGGCGACGTCGTGCGCTGCGCCTCGAGTTGCACCGTCTGCGCCAGGAACCGCGCCTGGTCCGTGAGGTTGCGCACTCTCGACTGCACGAGATACGAGCTGACATTGAACGCCAGGATCATGCCCGCCAGCAGGAAGAAGGTGATCACCAGCAGCGCCGGGACGACCCCGACGAAGATGTACGACAGGATCAGCTTCCGGCGCACGCGCCACAGCAGGCGGCGCTTGGCCCAGACCGCCAGTCGCGTCACGCCATAGGCGCCGGCCAACAGCAGCGCGAGGCTGCCGACCATGTCGATCGCTTCGAGGGCGCCCGGCAGTCGATACAGCAACCCGAGCGGCCAGGTGATGGCCTTGATGAGCGCGGCGAGGACCAGCGCGCGGCCGGGAAGGGTCTTGAGCAGCCAGGTCCGCCACACCCGCCACCGTGACGGCATCTCGCCGGGCAGCAGCGGAACAGCTCGAACCGGGTCGCTCATCGGGCGCCTACCAGAGTATCCTGTTCGTTGGTCTCATGAAACTCAAAGACGACGCCCGGTTCAGCACGATTTGCATTCATGCCGGGCAGGAACCCGACCCGGCGACCGGTGCCATCATCACGCCGATCTACCAGACCTCGACCTACGTGCAGGATGGCCTCGGACGGCCGCACGCCGGCTTCGAGTACGGCCGCACGCAGAACCCGACACGCATGGCGCTCGAGCGGAACATCGCCGCCATCGAGGCCGGCACCGAGGCGTTCGCGTTCGCATCGGGCATGGCGGCCATTGACACGCTGCTGACCCGCCTCGAGGCCGGCGATCACGTACTGGTCAGCGACAATACCTACGGCGGCACGTTCCGGCTGTTCGAGCGGGTGCGGCGCAAGTTCGGACTCGACTTCACCTACGTCGACACTTCCAGGCCGGAGCTGATCGAGCCGGCCCTCAGGCCGAACACCCAGTACCTGTTCATCGAGACGCCGACCAACCCGATGCTGCACATCACTGATATCCAGTGCGCCAGCAATCTGGCCCACAAGCACAACGTCAAGGTGGTGGTCGACAACACGTTCGCAAGCCCCTACATCCAGCGGCCGCTGACGTTGGGCGCCGACATCGTGCTGCACAGCACCACGAAGTTCCTCAACGGCCACAGCGACAGTGTGGGCGGGATCGTCATCCTCAAGCACCAGGACGACGTGGACTGGATGAAGTTCGTGCAGAACGCCGCCGGCGCCATTCTCGGGCCGATGGATTCGTGGCTGATCCTCCGCGGCACCAAGACGTTGACGGTGCGCATGGAGCGCACCAACGAGAACGCGCAGGTCATCGCCGAGTTCCTGGAAGCGCATCCCAAGGTGAAGCGGGCGATCTACCCCGGGCTCGCGTCGCACCCGCACCACCGCCTCGCGCGCAAGCAGATGAAGGGCTTCGGCGGCTTGATTTCGTTCGACGTCGGCTCGCTCGAGAATGCCAAGACGTTCCTCGAGCGCGTGCGACTCATGGCGCTGGCCGAAAGCCTCGGCGGCGTCGAGACTTTGATCTCGCATCCGGCGATCATGACGCATGCGTCGGTGCCCAAGGAGCGGCGCGCGATGCTGGGCATTACCGACGGCCTGATCCGTATTTCCGTCGGCATCGAGGACGTCGAGGATCTGCAGGCCGACCTCGAGCAGGCGCTCAGTGCCCTCTGATACTCAGTGCGTCATCGTCCTCACCACGTTCCCAGTGGGTGGCGATGAACAGCAGTTTGCGGAGACCCTGGTCGGCGAGGGCTTGGCCGCATGCGTCAACGTCCTGCCGCCGATGGTGTCGATCTATCGGTGGCAGGGCGCCGTCGAGCGCGCCGAAGAGCGTCAGATCGTGATCAAGACCACATCGGCGCGCGTGCCCGCGCTCGAGGCGCGCATCAAGTCGCTGCACTCGTACCAGGTGCCGGAGTTCGTGGTTCTGCCGATTGCCTCGGGGAGCCCCGAGTACCTCGCTTGGCTCGCTGAGTCCTGAGACCGCACGAGTCCGATTTCAGCGTCTCGATCGGATCGACCCGGCTCGACCGTGATCGTCGCCAGCCGGTTCAGGAACTGTCGCCAAGAACGCGACATTTGGGGCCAGCCCCCGCCTGTCACCCGCCTGTCACCGCCTGTCACCAGCCGTCGTACGACATTTGGGGCCAGCCCCCTCCTAAGACCCGTATAACCGTTAAACCGTCATAATGTTTTTACTCTTGCATGTATTAACGTTTTAATGTAAAAGTGTGCATACGGGTAACCGTTACCATGTCTTGCCGTCCTACCGTATCAGTGGTTACACTGCACGGTGGATTGGCGGCAAAACGGACTGACATCGACACGGTTAAAACGACCGTCGAACTCCCAGGGGAGCTTTGGCGGGCGGCGAAGATTCGGGCGGTGGACGACCGCGCGGATCTTCGGACGGTGCTGATTCGCGCACTCGAGGATTACCTGCGCGGCGGCGAACCCGAACCACCGGTGCGCAGTAGGCCGAGCCCATGACCGACACGGACGACACCCACGATCGACCGACCGTCATTTCGCCCAGAGCGACGTTGGCCAGCAGCGGCCGCAAGTGGCTCCGTCACGCGCTCTTCCTCATCACCCTGGTCATCGTGATTGACGCGGTCGCCGGCGAAAAAGGCCTGCTGGCGCTGCTGCAGGCACGCCGCGAGTACTCGGCGCTCGAGCGATCGCTGGAACGCGCCCGCGCCGAGAATGCCGAGCTGCGCGAAATGGCCCGCCGGCTGCGCGAAGAGCCCTCCGCCATCGAAGCGCAGGCGCGCCGTGAGCTTGGCCTGATCAAACCAGGCGAAATCCTCTTCATCGTCAAAGACATCGCCCGGAAGTAGAACCTGATACGCTTGTCTTTCTCTCTGGAGGAGGACTCATGGCACGTCAGGCAGAAGCGGAATGGAAAGGCGATCTCAAGGGCGGCAGCGGCCGCGTCAAGCTCGGCAGCGACGCGTACGAAGGCAACTACTCGTTCGCAACGCGGTTCGAATACGGCTCGGGCGCGAACCCTGAGGAACTGCTCGGCGCCGCGCTGGCCGGCTGCTATTCGATGGCCCTCGCGAACTCGCTGGCCCAGGCCGGCTTCCCCGCGACCAGCGTGCACAGCAGCGCGGAGGTCCACCTCGGCAAGGACGACACCGGCTTCCTGATCAACCAGATCGATGTGAGCGTGACCGCCGTCGTGCCGAAGGTCGATCAGGCGACGTTTCAGCAGCACGTCGACAAGACCAACGTCGGCTGCATCATCAAGCGCGCGCTGGCCGCGGTGCCGAAGGTCAACGTCAGTGCGACGCTGAAGGGCTAGGCGAATAGGCCAATGGCTAAATAGGCCAATAGGCCTCGATGAAGACCGTTCGACTGATTCATTGGAATGAAGACGAGGGCCTCGAGCGGCAGCAGCCACTCGAGGCCGTTGGCTTTGAGGTCGCTGACGACACGGGCGACGCGTTGTACGTGTCCCGACAGCTTCGCGCCGGGCTGCCCGACGCCGTGATGATGGCAGCGGCAAGAAGTTCAAGAGGTGCTGCGAGCCGAAGTAGAACAGTCTGCAGAGCCGCGGCAACACTGTCTTACTGGTCATCGTCGGCCTGCTTATGGCGGCCTGGCTGTGGGGCCGGCGTCGGTGCGATGTTGGCATCGATACCCATGGTGCGGTTGAAATGCGCGTCGTTGATGTTGTCCTTGTTGATGAAGATGGCGCCGCCGCGTGAGCGCCGCAGCACATCGCGGCTGTAGCGGCCGACGAAGAAGTTCGCGCCGGGCACGCCAAACGCATCGTCGGCCTGGATGTCGAGCACACCGATGTTGTTGCGCCCCGACTTGCCGGCGACGCGGACGCCGCCCAGGATCGGCAGCGGCGTGCCGGTGTCTGAGAGGCCGATGCGCCGGCTGAAGAACAGATCGGTCTGCACCTGCGTGAGCGTGAACGCCTGGCCGGTGCCGATGGTGAAGAAGTTCGAGTTCTCGATGAAGAAGCCGCGCTTCTCATGGAAGAACAGGCCGAATCGAGTCAGGTCGACCTGCTGCTCGTCGACTTCGACC
This sequence comes from Acidimicrobiia bacterium, assembly GCA_016871275.1. Taxonomy (GTDB): domain Bacteria; phylum Acidobacteriota; class Vicinamibacteria; order Vicinamibacterales; family UBA2999; genus 12-FULL-67-14b. Next base: position 11,393 of record VFZG01000049.1, read on the forward strand.
TGCGCGAAGTCGGTGTTGACGGTGACGTCCATGTTCAGGCCGGCAGTCAGGCCATAGCGCACATCGCGGCCGACATCGTGAAGACCGCCGGTCGTCTGGTTCGTCGCGCTGGCCTGGATGTTGCGCCTGCCGCCGACGAAGAACGGCTTCAGCCGCAGGTCGAGGCCGCGTGAAATGTCCGACAACCCGCGCAGCTCGCCGGCCGGGCTGACGCGCGTTGGCGAGTACGCCTTGGGAATCGGCGACCAGGCGACGATCTCATTCTTCCTGCGGGTATAAGGCTGGAAGTTCACGCCCCACACTTGCGATTGGCCCGGCGCGAAGCGAAGCATGCTGAACGGAATTTCGATCTTGGCGATCCAGCCGTCGCTGACGATCTTCGCCGCCGCATCCCATACGCCGTCCCAGTTGCGATTGATGGTGGACGTGCCGCCGCGGCCGACGCCCTCGCCTTGGTCGAAGATCTGCTGCTTGAGCTTGGCGCCGAGCGGCGTGGTCACGAACATGTAGCCGTTGCGCGAGTCGTGGAAGGTATCGAGGATCACCTGGAAGTTGTCCTCGTCGAACAGACGATCGGCATGGCGGCGCATTTCCGTCGCCGTGACAGCCAGCGACGAGTAAGCGCGCACGGCGATGATCTGCGGCCGCTCGCTTCCTGGCATCGGCGAAGGCTGTGCGGGCTTTGCAGCCGTCGGCGTGTCGTACTTATGCTCGGTTGAACTTTGCGCGGATGCGTGGGATGAGGCGAGACAAACCAAGACAACCGCGATCGTGCATAGACAATTCAAAGACCTCATCAAGAGATCGACGGTATCAGTGCTGGCTTGGCCGTCTTTGCAGTCCCTGAAGGCGCGCTTCCGCGAGATCCTTCACCGGTAATCCGTCTTCGGTTTCGAGCGCTGTGGTGCCGGCGGCTGCTCGCCACGCGGCCTCCGCTTCGGCGAGGCTGCCTGTTCGTTCCGCGGCGAGTCCGAGCAGGTAATGAACGGTGCCGGCGCCAACGCCTGGGCCGTCATTCAACTTGACGCGCTGCAGTTCCAGCCGCGCCTCTGACCAGTTGCCGACGCGGGCCAACGCCACGGCGAGATTCAATCGAATCACCGAATCGGTGACGGGATCGGCCTGCGCCTGCAGGCGATTCCGCAGGTCGACGAGTATCTTGTTGACCATCAGCGATTGATCGTTGAGGCCAATCAGCCGCGGCGTCATGTAGACCGTGGTATCGGCCTTCTTCGCTGCGCCGGCACGGTCCTTCAAATCGAGCGTCAGCGCCTCGTCGGCCTTACGGCCCGCGAGCAGGTTGATCAGCACGGCCGAATCCGGAACCGGCTGCGAGTTGGCTTTCAGCAGCACGTCACCGGGCTGGATGCCGGCCTTTGCCATCGGGCCGTTGGGATCGACGGCGACGATTACCGGACCCTCCATGTCCGCAACATCCACGGCGGTCATGCCAAGGGAGGGTCTGAAGAACGACAGGCCGCGGTCGAGTCGGTCGACGGCTAGCGACGTGGCATCGGGGCTGTCGAGGTCGAGCTCGATGACATCGGGATCCGAGCTGCCCGCGGCGAGCAGCGAGACCACCAGCCGGTTGCGCGATGCGGCTGACGGCACGGTGACGGAGGCGATGCCCTGGGCGTCGAACTGCCGCGACAGCCGCTGCGACAGGTCGCCGCGCATCACCGCCGCGACTTCCGCCGAGGCGCCGAGCGCGCGCTTGTTCGAATCGAAGGCGAGCCAATCGGCCGGCAGCTTCTCGGCCGACAACGCCTTGGCGGTTTCATCCGCTGCCGGCGCAAACAGCGTCACCGACTGCAACGATTGGAACTGCTTTTCGATGGTCAGCCGCAAGTCGGTATTGAGCGCCGCCGGGCCGCTCGCCGAGACGAGCGCGAACGCCGGGCGCAACGTGCCGGCAATGGTGATCTTCGCGCCGGTGCGCGCGTCGACACGCTGGAAGTAGCGCCCCGATTGCGATTTCAGCTCGATGACGTGCGGCCCCTCGCAGACGTCGTTGATCGTCATCGGCGCCACGCCGCGCTGCAGTCCGTCGATCAGCACCAGCGTGCCCGGCTGGTTCGACGTCACGCTCACGCTCGCGACTGCGGGCTCCAGCTTGACCGGGTCGAGCACGAAGTCGTCGAGGCGATCGACCGTCGGCCTGGCCTCGGCGCGAACGTAGCAATCCTTCCTGAATTCGATGCGATGCGCGCCGATCGGCAGGTCGGTGACGGTCAGCACCGCCGACAGCTCCGCGACCGGCACGCCGGCGCGCGTCGCCTTCTCAGCGTACTCCGGCGGCGGCGGCCCCGGACTGGTGCGGCCGTGCGAGATGCCGTCGATCACGACCTCGACGCCAGCCGGCGCCGTGACGAAGCGAAACACGGTCGCGGTGCGCTCGAGCACGAGTGAGTCGACCACGGTCGCGGCGCCCGCTGCGGCCGTGAACGGCTGCGTCACCTGGCGATAGCCGATGCGCGACACGCTCAGCGTGTGATCGCCGACGGCAATCGGCAGCGTGCCGTTCGCCGGCACGCGCGCGCCATCGAGCAGTACTTCCGCATCGGCGGGAAGGATCGTCAGACGCAATTCGGTGACGTTGGCCTTCAGCACTTCGTCCCACACCGCGAGGATCTTCGGCGAGACTTGTCCGGGCAGCACGTATCCGGGCTCGACCCTCGCCAGCGAAATGAAGTCGGCGCGGCCGTCGTTGTCCTTGCCGAGCCCGAACAGCGCGCGGGCGCGCATGTCGTAGGCCTGCGGCAGCAGCGGCTTCGCCTCAGGCGTGGGCCGCGCTTCGATCGCGCCGATCGCCGAGTCGAGCGACTTGATGGTGTTCTCGTAGTCGAGCTGATCGAACGCCGCCCTTGCCTGATCGACAAGGCCCTTGACGTTGGACAACTGATCCGCCTGCGCGAAGACAGACGCGCCGAAAGCGAGGCAGATTACCAACGCAGCGAGCGCCCGATGCATCTGTGGCACCCGATGCACCCGCATCATTGGTACACTCCAATCCGCTTGGCCTTCTCGTCAAAGATGTAGAGGCGGCCGGCGGCATCGACGCCGAGCGCGCGGGCGCGCGTGAACGCACCGGGCGACTTCTCGTCGATCGTGAAACTGGTGATCAGGCGGTTCCTCGGGCCGAACACGAACACCGACTTCTTGCCGCGATCGAGCACGTAGAGATACCCGAGCCGATCGAAGGCCACGTCGACGGGCTCATCGAGCTGGTAGTTGGCGCCTTTCGTGATGATCTTCGACAACGGCGTGCCGGCGCGATCGAGGATCGTCACCGCCTTGGCGTCCTTGTCGATCATCGCCACGTCGTCGAGCACGTTGATCGCCAAGCGCTCGGTGTTGATCGCGGTCGTGAACGGCCCGATGTAGCGGCCGGCGGCGTCATAGCGGATGACGGTCTTGGCCTTCTTGTTGACGATGAGACGCTGGCCGGTCGACGTCATCACCACGGACGGCATTTCGTCGACCACCTTCGGCGGCCTGTTCGGCTCCGTCGGCGGCGTGGTGATCGGCATCGACGACACCTGCTCGGTGTGTAGCGCGCCTTTGCCCACAAAGACGATGCGATTGACTTCATCGCTGAAGAACGCCGACGGGTCCTGCGCGGCGACGCTGCTGGCCAGCGCGCCCTTCTGATCGAACACCGCGATGCCCTTGTTATGCCCGAGTAGGACGCGGTTGAGCGGGTCGACTCGCACGCCGATCACGTCGTTGAAATTGGCGCGCTCGTCGCCGATGAACCGGCCGCTGAACGCGTAGGCCGAACCCTTCGGCGCGCGCACGTGCAGCCGATAGAGGATCGAGTTGATGTTCAGCGCCGCTTCCGCTTCGGCAGACGCCGGCATCATCTGCCGCACCCGCTGCACCTCGGGCAGCGCGGCGGTGGCGCGATCGGCCTGCGCCAGGCAATAGCCGGCGGCCAGATTCGCGCGCGCCGCCCACGGCGAGCTCGGATACGCCGCCGTCACGCGGCGATAACGCACCAACGCATCTTCATGACGCCGCACCAGGCGCAGCGCTTCGCCGGCGTAATAGCCCGCGGCGGGTACGGCATCGTTGCCCGGGAACAACCGCTCGACGCGCTCGAAGCTGGCCACCGCCGCATCGACGTCGGCGGCGCTGCGCCCCTTGGCCATCGCGATCCGCCCGCCGACGACGTAGCCCATCGGCGCCGAGTCGGTATCGGGATAGATCTTCAGCAGCTGATCGACCGCGGCCTGCGCCGCGCCCAGGTCCTTGGCGATGTCGATCTGATACAGCGCGATCTGCAGCAGCGCGTTGTCGGCGGCCTGGCTCTTCGGAAACGAGTCGATGATCGCCTGGAAGTCCTTCATCGCCTCGGCGTAGCGCTGGCCCTTGAGGAACGCCAGGCCGCTTTCATACTGGCGGCGCGGCAGATCTTCGTTGGATTGCGTCGCGACGCCGATCGTCGTGAGCAGCAACGCCACAGCGACCAAGACGGGGGAAGGCTGCTTCATCGGTCTACTTCGCGGTGAAGTTCGCGCGGGCTGGCCGGCCCTGCGTGACAGTGATCTGGTTGAACGGATTCTGCCCGTCCGGACAAATCAGATCAACTCGATAATCGCCGGCGGCAGCTGACAGCGGCGCCCAGGGTCCGTACCCCAGGTCTCTCCCGCCGATCATCGCCTTGCATTCGCCGCGGGCGGCGCGGATCTCGATTCGGCCGAGACCCGGCGCGGCGTAGTCGAACTTGTTCTCCAATCCGCCATCGATCTTGAATGGGTGTTCGAGGAACACATCGGGCGCGACCAGCCGCAATGACTTGCCGTTCACCTGCAGCGGCAGCTCGTGCGACCTCGCGGGCGGCGAGATCATGCGCGTGCCATCCATCACCTGAAAGTCGTAACCGCCGGTGATCGTCACCGCGACGTTCGCAACTGCGGGCCGCGCGGCGGGTGCGGGCGCAGGCGTGTCCGATGCCGCGGAAGCCGCGGGCGGCTTGGCGATGCTCTTCTTCACCGGCGGTGCCTTCTCCGCGGCGGGTGCGGGCGCAGGCGTGTCCGATGCCGCGGAAGCCACGGGCGGCTTGGCGATGCTCTTCTTCACCGGCGGTGCCTTCTCCGGCGTCGCCGATGCGGTTCGCGCCGGCGGCACTCCTGCCGACGGGTTGGCCGGCGCCGTCGGACCATTCAGTGGCGTCGTCGTGGCGCCGCTCGATTGCCGGCCCTGCATCATGTAATAGAAATAGAAATAGCCGCCGCCACTGCCGATCAACGCCACGACCGCGACAGCGGCGATGATCCACGCCTTCGATCCGCCCGGCGTGGGAGCCACTGCAGCCGGCGCCGGCCGTTGCAGCGTCTGGTCCGCCGGCGACCCTGCCTGCTTCTGGCGATCCTCATGCAGCGCCTTCAGCACGTTCGTGCTGGCCAGGCGCGTTTCGTCCATCGGCGGCGGCGGCGCGAACTGGTGCGTCTTGCGAATCAGCTGCAGCTCTCGGCCGAGCTCTTCAGCGGACTGAAATCGCTTGTCGCGATCCTTTTCGAGCGCTCTCGACACCGCGTCGATCAGCGCCTGCGGCAGCCCGGGCACGAACTGCTCGATCGGCGGCGGCGGCTGCCGCAGGATGCCGGAGAGCACTTGCGTCAGGCCGCCACTCTCGAAGGGCTTGCGGCCCGTCAACGCCTCGTAGAGCAGGACGCCGGTCGACCACACGTCCGAACGCCCATCGAGATCCTGCGCGCCGGCGATCTGCTCCGGCGACATGTACGGGGCGCTGCCGACGACATCCCCCTGCCGCGTCAGCGTCGACGTCGCCAGTTTCGCGATGCCGAAGTCGAGCAGCTTGACCGTGCCGTCCTGCAGCAGGAACACGTTGGCCGGCTTGACGTCGCGGTGCACGACGCCCTGTGAATGCGCGTAGCTGAGGCCGCTGCACAGCTGCGCGACGATATCGAGCTTGTCGTCGAGCGTCAGCGGCGGCTGCTCCTTCATGCGCGAGCTCAACGGCGAGCCGCGCAGGAACTCCATGACGATGTGCGGCTGGTTGTTCTCTTCGGCAAACTCGAACACCGTGACGATGTTGCGATGCTGCAGCTTGGCGGCCGACTTCGCCTCGCGGTAGAAGCGCGGCCGCATCTGCTCGGTGTCGTCGGAGAAATCCGCGTGCATGACCTTGATGGCCACCTCGCGATCGAGCACCAGATCTAAGCCGCGATACAGTACGCCCATGCCGCCACGGCCGACGCGCTCGAGAATCTGGTAGCGCCCGATCTTCTCGGGCATGGACGTTGACGTCCTCATATCTTCCTGGTTATCTCGTTGTCGCTGTTCTTGACGATAACGGTCTTGGCGTTGCGTTCCTGGACGACCGCCGGCGCATAGGACACGGCCGGCTCGCCCTGAGCGAAGTCGAAGGGCTCACCCTGGGCGGCAATTGGCCGATCGAGGAACGGTCCGACTTCGTCAACGAACTTCACCTGCAGGTGGCCGATCTGCACCACATCGCCGTTGCGCAGCTGCGCCGAGGGCATCTTGCTGCCGTTGACCAGGATGCCGTTGCGGCTGCCAAGGTCGCGCACGCTGGCATCCTTGACGTCGGCGGTGAACGCCGCGTGCCGGCGCGACATCAGCGGATCGTTCTGCTCGCTGATGTCGCAGGCGGGATCGCGGCCGACGATCAGCGAATCGACCAGCACCAGCTCCCGCGGCCGGCTGCCGCCGCTGACGATCAGGCGGCGGCTCATCGCTTGAACGCTCCCGAGGCGGAGCGCAGCACCGCGATCTCCGCCGCGACGTTGTTGTGCCAGACCTGCAGCATCACGCCGAAGCGCTCATTGAGCGGGCGCGCCGAGGCGTTGACCAGCGGCTGGCCGCCGAGCAGATCCATTACCGCGTACGCCCCATCGACGCCGAGGTCGAGGACCGACACGACGTTCGGATGCGCCACTTGTCCGGTCAGCCTCGCCTGTTGATGCACGCGCGGATCGCCCTCCTGTCCAATCCGCACGGCGACGCGACGCCCGATCGATTCGTCGACGGCGGAATGCACGTCGGCCGACGCGCCGTGGCCGATGCTCTCGACGATGGCATAGCGCCCGATACGCGACGGGTGACTTCCGTTGTTGTTCACGGGCCGGCAGTCCCCTTCGGAGGTTGTCGTGCCGGAGCCAAAAGTATAGCCCAACCGAAGTCGTTAGGGCCCGTCAAAACATAATTGTTTAAGGACGGCGCCGCTGTGAAGCCGGGAAAATCGTGTAGTTCCAATCGCCGTGAAACTCGTGGCGCTGGAGACGAATGGTGGCCATCTGCGCGTCGGAGCCGGTCACGCCATCAGGGTAGCGCCGCCGATCGATCTCCGATCGGACGCGGAGCCCTGACCGACTGTTCGTCGAGGCAATCAGGCTGACGATGGCGGCGAAACTGACGAGCGGCGTGCCGCGCCAGTGCATCGCGATGTGGGAGAAGAGCCGATGTTCGATCTTGTTCCACTTGCTGGTCCCTGGTGGGAAGTGACACACCGTGATGGCCAGGGGGGTCCGATTCGCCAGTTGCTGCAGTTCCCACTTCCAGAGGCGGACGCGTGGGCCGTTGTTGCCGCCGGCGTCCGCCGTGATCACCAGCGACCGGACGCGGGGGTAAGCGCCGCGACCCATCTGTCGCCACCACCGGCGAATCGCATGGACCGCGAAGCTGGCGGTGTCAGGGTCCATGCCGATACTGACCCAGCCTTCATTGCGCCGCAGATCGTAGACCCCGTAGGGAATCGCCTTCCCGTGCCCGGGATCGCGAATGATGAAGTCGTGCACGCGGACGTGATCGGGCTCGCCGTGTCGCCGCCAGGTGCGGCCGCCATTCTTGAAATCGCCCACCAACTCCTTCTTCTTCGTATCCACGGATATGGCCGGCTGTCCTCGCCGCTGCGCGCGCGTCACGGTCTCGGCGAGATCGCGAAACTGCGCATCCCGATCGGGATGTTGACGGCCTTCCCGCGTCTTGACGTGGCCTTGGAGGGAGTAGCCCAACTGGTGCAGCAACTCGGCGACGACCGTGTGGCTGATCGAGTGGCCGAGGGCCTGCAGCGCGATCGCCAGCTCGCTCAAGCGTGGCGGCAACGCGCTTCGGTATCGCAAGTACTCGCCGAGCGCGCTGACGCGCGTCATCAATTCAGGACTGACCAGCAGGTCGATGAACGGTCCGAAGAGATCGACACCGCGGAGGCGCTTGAATTCCTCGGCAGCGCGCTCTTGTTCGGGTGTTCTTCCGGTTCCTAGCTCCCGGTTCCCGGCCCCCGTCACGCCGTTACAGGCAGCCCGTTCTTGAGGAGATCTTCCATCGCGGCAGCGAGCGTATCGATCTCTTCGAGCGGCATGTAGATGTTCGGCGTCACGCGAATGCCGTTGTACTCGGGGCGACTGATCGCGGTGACGATGATGCGGTACTTGTTCCAGTGGAAGTCGTTGATCCTCGGTGCTCCGTTAACAAGGGAGGCCGCTAATACGGTTTATCGTCCTATGGCATCATTCGGGCGTCAAACCGCCGCGACTGATTTGGCGTTGTTTGCCAGACCGAGAAGGAGGATCGCGAATGCGGACGCTGCTGATCGCAACGTTGTTGCTTCTGGCTGCCGGAGGAGGGTCGGGTGCCGCTCAAACGCCGGTGACGGTTTTCAAGGGACGACCGTTGCTGAAGATCAGCGAGGGTGGTGTTGAGCGGACGCCCGAACAGGTTGCGCGTGACCGGGCAGTCACCCTCGAATGCGTGATCAGCCAGATCGGTGACTCCTTCTATTGGGCTTCACGGGCGAACGTCCGAATGGCGAGAGTCGAGGGCGGCGCGTTCATCACGTACATGGCCCTAAACGGCGCGGCCTACGTGCGGATGGTGAAAACAGATGCGAAGTCGGCGGCGGCGCTCATGAGCGACACCGAGGCACGCCTCGACTACGTCGAGCACGCGCTACTTGGCCTGCGAAGTGTCACGTACTATGGAAACCGGCAATAGACTTGGCGGACCCCTATCAGGCATCGACCCGTGAAGTCGATAGGACCACGCAGACCGATGCAGGGCCGGGGTAGGGTCCCTCGGTCGTCTCCGCGCCGATCTCCCGCCCTGGCTCACTCGCACTCGGTCGTGACCGTGGCGCCGATGATCTTGGACGGCTGCACGTCGAGCGGGCGCTCCAGCGTATTAATGAAGATTGCGACACGCATGGCACCACCGGCGTCGTCAATAGGCTCGATTGCGCCGGTGTGCAAGAGCAGGTCCTTGGCCGGCCGAGAGCCGCCCTTGTCAGCGGCGACGTCGATCGCGACGCCCCAAGCCCTGGCCGCCCGCTCGCTGTGGCCAGCATCACCTTGGGCATGAAGCATTCAGCAGGCGGTAGGACTCGACGTCGATGATCGCCGGCGGTGGACCTGGATCGCGCCCGGCCGCGCGGCCGGCCGGCATCACCGGCGTGATGCGTACTCGCCCG
>VFZG01000050.1 GCA_016871275.1 Acidimicrobiia bacterium
CCCGCCTGCTGACCCTGCAGATGGGCCACGGCCTGGCCGCGGCCAGCACCGTCCTGGCGGCATTCATGGTCGGACTCGCCGCCGGTGCCGGCGCGGCCGGACGCTACGCGCGCCGGTTGGAACCCCGGCGGGCGCTGGCGATCTACGCCTGGCTCGAGGTCGCCATCGCCGCGATCGCGCTGGCCATCCCGCTGCTGCTCACCGCCGCCCGGCCGCTGCTGGCCGCCACCTACGCCGATGGTCACGGCGGAGCCGCCTTCGGCGTGACCCGGCTGGTCACCTGCATCGCCCTGCTCTGCCTGCCGGCTGCCTGCATGGGCGCGACCTTTCCGATCGCGTCGCGCTGGATGGTGCGGCACGCATCCAACGCCGCCAGGGAGGCCGGCGGTCTGTACGCCGCCAATACACTGGGCGCCGCCGGAGGTGCCGTGCTGGCCGGCTTCCTGCTGATTCCGCTGCTGGGACTGCAGGGCACCACGTGGGTCGGCGTGGCGCTGAATCTCATCGCCGCCGCTGGCGCGTGGACGATTGTGAGAAGCGGGATCAGGGATCAGGGATCAGGGATCGGGGATCAGGGAGCGGGGCGGCGCCCCGATGCCCGATCCCTCATCCCTGATCCCCGATCTGCCATCCCCGCCGCGCTTGCGCTCGGGGTGAGCGGCTTCGCCTCGCTCACGCTGCAGGTCGTATGGACGCGCCTGCTGGTGCAGATTCTCGGGCCCACGACGTATGCCTTCAGCACCGTCGTCGCAATCTTCATCATCGGCATCGCAATCGGCGCGGCGATCGGCTCGCGGATTGCGACCCGGGCGAATGCGGCCATCGGGCTGTCGTGCGCGCTGCTGATCAGCACCGGCCTGGCGATCGCGGCGGCGGCCGGCGTTGACTGGGCGCTGTGGACGATTGCGGAGATCGTGTCGCAGCCGGAGGTGCGCTTCGACGAAGTGCTGCAGCGCCAAGTGCTGCTGGTGGCGGGACTTCTCCTGCCGATGACCATCGCGTTCGGCGCCGCCTTCCCGTTCGCCGTGGCGATGGCGGGTGGCGGTGACGACACCGTGACGGAACATCTCGGCCTGATTTACGCGGTCAACACCCTCGGCGCCATCGCCGGAGCCCTGTTGGCCGGGTTCACGCTGATTCCCCGGCTAGGCCTGCACAACACCATTCGGCTCGTGGCCGCGCTCGGCGTCGTCGCGGCGGCAGCGGTGCTGATGCGGGCGGCGCGGTCAACCGCCCGGCTGGCGGGCTTCGTCCTGTTGGCGGTCGTGCTGATTGGCACCCTGTTTGCGCCGGAGTGGGACCGCTCGCTGCTGTCCAGCGGCGCGTACAAGTACGCTCTCGCCATGCGCGGACCGACGCTGCAGACCGCGCTCACCGCCGGCGAGTTGCTGTCGTATCGGGAAGGCGCCACCGGCACGGTGGCGATCCGCAGGCTCACCGGCACCACGTCACTGGCGATCGACGGCAAGGTCGATGCGTCGAACGCCGGTGACATGCTCACGCAACGGTTGCTGGCGCACCTGCCGTTGCTGCTGCATCCCCAGCCGACGCGGGCGGCGATCCTGGGGCTGGGCAGCGGCGTGACGCTGGGGTCGGCGTTGCGGCATCCGCTGACCGAGGCCACGGTGATCGAGATTTCTCCGGAAGTCGTCGATGGGTCACGGTTCTTCGAAACCGAAAACCACCAGGCGCTTGCCGATCCCAGGACGCGGCTGGTGGTCGGCGACGGCCGCACGCACCTCATGCTCGGCAGCCAGACCTACGACATGATCGTCTCCGAGCCGTCGAATCCCTGGATGGCCGGCATCGCGTCGTTGTTCACGCGCGAGTTCTTTGAAGGCGCACGAGCCCGGCTCGCCCCCGGCGGCGTGCTCTGCCAGTGGGCGCACACCTACGACATCAGCAGCGCCGACCTGAAATCGATTGTCGCGACGTTCCTGTCGGTGTTCCCTGACGGGACGATGTGGCTGGTCGGTGAAGCCGACGTGCTGCTGGTCGGCTCAACGGATCCGCTCGATGCGCGCATCGCCGGACTCGCCGACGCCATGCGGCGTCCTGGCGTCGCCGATGATCTCGCCAGCGTGGGCGTGCGCAACCCCTTCTCACTGCTGTCGCTGTTCGTCGCCGAGGGCGAAGCCCTGCGCGCCTGGACCAGCGGCGCGCCGTTGCAGACCGACAACCGCTCGGCGCTGGAGTTCTCCGGCCCGCGCAGCATTTTCGGGACGGCGCGCGATGACAATGCCTCGGCGCTGCGCGCACTGGCCGCCAGCACCACCAAGCCGACCACCGTCGCGGCAGCCCTCGCCGCGGCATCGCCGTCTGACTGGCGCGACCGGGGCCTGATGTTCTTCAAGGCCGACGCCTTTGAGCCGGCATCCGAGGACCTGACCCGCGCGCTCGAAGCCAATCCCAACGATCCCGAGGCGCTCGATGGACTGGTGCGAGCCGCGGCGTCAGTGAATCGGATTGCGGACGCCCAGGCATTGCTGACGAAGCTTGCCGCCAATCCGTCGCACACCGCCGCGCGGCTGGCACTGTCGCGCGTCCTGACCTCGCAGGGGAACGTCGAGGCCGCAATCCGGATTCCCACTGAAATGCTGCAGGCGGACCCAGGCAACGTTGCGGCGCTCGAGCAGCTCGCCTCGGTCCTGGCGGATATCGGCGATGCCAGGCGGCTCGAACCGGTGGCCAATCGCCTGCTGCAGGAAGCCCCCCGCAACGCGTGGGCGCACTACTACTCCGCATCGCTGTTCTTCCTGCAGAACCGCGCGGTCGCGGCCCTCCAGGCGGCAAGAAACGCCGTCGCCATCGAGCCGAACCACGCCAAGGCGCACAACCTGATTGGCGCCACCCTCGCGGAAATGGGTCAGCGCGAGGAGGCGCGGACCGCCTTCCAGACCTCGATCCGCGTCGACCCGAAAGAGCCGGGCACCTACGCCAATCTCGGGACCCTTGAACTGCAGTCCGGGAACCGCGAGCTCGCGCGCCGCTACTTCGCCGAAGCGCTCACGATCGATCCCTCCTCTGAGTCGGCTCGTGAGGCGCTGAATTCAATTCGGTGAACTCATGGATCCAACGCCGTACATCGCGCCCAACGCCAACTGTGTGCGCACAGCCTCAGGCCGGTGTGTAGAAACTGCCACTTCATAGAGGCCGCAACGATTGCCAAGCCGCTCTCTCCCTCGTAAGCGGCTCCTCGGCCGACCGGCACGGGACTTGCAAACCAGGGACGCGAGGGGATTATATCGATGAGCGTCGTTCGCATCTTGGGGTTCTCGACGCTGTCGTGCGGGTGTGTAGTGGGCCGATACCGCGACATTGCCAGCACGCGGGAGGTTGTGTACGTCGAGGAAAAGGGCGTCGGCTGTGAAAGCCACGCGCATCGCCGCAACCACACGGTGTCGGCGGAACGTGAACGCTATGCCGCCGTTTCGACATCGACGTTGACGGCCAGGGCATCCTAGCAGGCCTCCGGGCCTCCGGGCCATCAGGGGAAGCGGCCACAGTAAGATTGGTCGTACGTGCCTCGCGCGCTCCCAAAGCCATTCGCTCAGCTCGAACGCGGCCGGATCCGGCTGCGTTTTTTTCATGGCGACGCCATCGACATCCTGGACCGGCTCTCCCCCGGCTCCATCGAGGCCTTCGTCACTTCGCCGCCTTACAATCTTGGCATCCGGTATCGCAGTTATGACGATGGCCGTCCGCGGCCGGAGTATTTGGACTGGACCGGCCAGTGGATCCAGGCGGTCCGCCGGGCCATGTCGGATGACGGCTCGCTGTTCCTGAACGTCGGCGCCAAGCCGAAGGATCCGTGGACGGCGCTGGACGTGGCGCAGGCCGTCCGGCCGCACCTGGAGCTGCAGAACATCATCCACTGGGTGAAGTCGATTGCCATCGAGAAAGACCTGGCCGGCGCACGGGCCGGCCTGAAGGACGACCTGGCGGTCGGCCACTACAAGCCCATCAACAGCCGCCGATTCCTGAACGACTGCCACGAGTTCCTGTTTCACTTCAGCAAGCACGGTGAGACGCCGATCGACCGGCAGGCGGTGGGCGTGAAATACCAGGACCCGTCCAACATCACGCGGTGGGAGAAAGCCGGGTCCGGCCGGCGCTGCCGCGGCAACACCTGGTTTCTGCCTTACGACACCATTCAGAGCCGCGACGAGGAACGGCCGCACCCGGCCACCTTCCCGTGGCGCCTGCCGGCCTATTGTCTGCGGCTGCACGGCACCGATCGGGTCAGGGTCGCCGCCGATCCCTTTCTGGGTCTGGGGAGTTCGGCGGTCGCCTGCGCAACGCTGGGGATCAGCTTCGTCGGCATCGAGCTGGACGCGCACTATTTGCGCGAAGCGGTGGCGCGCGCGCGCAGGGCGCTCGACTCCAAGGGTTCCTTCTAGCGCTATATTCAAAATCGTTCCACTTGAATCCATCTCTCCAGCAGATATATGCTCCCATCCATCTCGGAGGAGCGTGGTGGATCTTCGACAACTGGAAATCATCAGAGCCATCGCCGAGACCGGTTCGTTCACCGCCGCGGGCCAGAAGCTCCACGTCTCGCAGTCGGCCGTCAGCCGTCAGATCCTGCTGCTCGAGGACGAGCTCAAGGAGCCGGTGTTCCTGCGCGTCGGCCGCCGCATCCGCATCACCCCGGCCGGCGAGTCCTTGCTGCAGTTGAGCCATCGCGTGTTCCAGGACCTGAAGGACACCATCGCCGGCATCACCGACAGCCAAGAGTCGCTGCGCGGCACCGTGCGGCTGCTGGGCGGGATGACGGTGTGCCTCTATGTTTTCCCTCCGCTGCTCACCGAACTGAAGCGGCAGCATCCTGAAATCGAGCTGAAGCTGATGGCCGGCAGTGCCGAGCGCTGCCTCGCACAGTTGCGCGCCGGCGCCGGCGACCTGGCGCTGCTGACCCTGCCCGTGGATCACCCCGACCTGGTATCGGTCCCCGTGCTGCAGGAAGAATTGCTGGTCGTGACCGCGGCCAAGCATCCGCTGTCGCGCAAGCGGAAGGTGCTGCCGCAGGACCTGGTTGGTCAGCCGTTCGTGCTGTTCGAATCGGGCTCCAACACGCGCCGGGCCATCGATGAGTTCTTCATGACGGCACGCATCGAGCCGCAAATCGTTATGGAAACCGAGAACGTGGAGATCATCAAGGCGATGGTGCGCCACGGCATCGGCATTTCGATCATTCCATACCAGGCGGTGGCGCGCGACGTGGCCGCGGGCCAGATGTTCTGCGCCAGAATCGAGGGCCGGTCGCTGGTGCGCGAGACCGGTTGGATCTATCCGAAGATGAGCCGGACGCCGCGGGCCGTGCAAGAGGTCATCAAGGCGTTCGAGCGAGTCCGGCCGAGACTCAAGCTTGCGCCGTAGCGGCCTGCAGGGCGGACCATGCGTGTGGCGCATGGCCCGAATGAGATCATTCTATTTTCCAAGTGGAAACGTGGTCGTAGGATTGGAATCCAAGAGGCAAGCCCCATGGAATCATCCCGCGAGCGCGTTATTTCGATCAGCCTGAACGAGCAGGAGTGGCAGCAGTTCGTCCGCCTGCATCCGCAGCCGGTGAACTGGCTGCGGGAGCGGATTCAGGAGTCGATCACCGTTACTGCTGCGGCTCCGGTTTCGGCAGCTGCCGCAGGGAATACGACGTCCGCGACCACACGCTGACGCCGGGCCGGTTCACGAGCTTCACTTCGATCCTGCGGGTGCGCTTCAGCGGGTCCGGATTGGTCGACGAGTAGCCGAGCATGTAGTAGTCGCTCGTCTCGGCGTCGATTCTCTTCAACGCCTTGTCGAAATTGTTCTGGTTCACGACCGCGATGCCACCGGTCTGCTCCGCCAGCACGCGCAGGCTGTCCTGCGTCTTACGGACGTGCTCGCCGAACTCCACCGGGTCGAGCTGCTCGTCCAGGTCGCTGCCGGCCACCAGCCCGCGCGGGTCAATCGTGTAGAGCGTCGCGTTGGCACGATTCGCCGTGCGCGTGACCTCGGCGAGCTCGCGCGCCAAATCCGCGTCGGCGAACTGATTCTGGTTGGTCATGCCCTGCTGCTGGCGGCCTTCCTCGCGCGTCTGGCCGAAGCGGCCGCCGAACACCGGATCCTCGCCGAGCCGTGACTCCGCGAACGGATTGAAGTCGTAGCCGTTGCTGACCCAGATCACCGCCTTGCGGCGGTTGTTGATCTTCTCCATCTGCGACAGCATGTCGTAGGCGGTCGAGAACGCCACATGCGCGCGATATCGCACTTCACTCGGGCCATCAGCGCCTTCCGAGCCCTGGATGATGTCCGACGGCTTCAGGCCGCTACCGGTGATGCGTTTGATCGCCTCGTCCAGCACCTTCAGGTCGTAGGTCGGATCGATCGCCAAAGACGAGGGACCGGTCGAGACGATCGAGAACATGTCGCCTTCGTGCACCAGGTTCTTCGAGATGCGCTTGAACAAGTCGCGAATGCGGCCGGTGTTGCGGAAGTCGAGGTGCAGGTCGTCGACGATGATCAGGAAAATGCGCCCGGCGGTGTCGTTGCGCGGCCGCGACTGCGGCAGGATCAAACCCTCCGTCGGCGGCGGGGCGGGCGGGGCCGTCAGGTTGTGAACGCGGCCGCCGTGGACCAGCGTCAACGAGGTGATGTCCTGCTTGACGCCATCCTCGAAGATCTCGAAGTCCCCCCTCGTGAGATCGGCCACGAACTGATCGCGGTTGTTGCGCGCGATGACGTCCGTCGTGACGTAGTCGATCGCCACCCGGAAGGTGGCCGCCGGCGCCTGCGGCTTCGCTGTCTGGGGGACCTGACCGCCCTCGCGGGCAAAAGCGCCAAGACCAGTGGACAGGGCAAGCACGGTAATTCCGACCAGCCGAGGAAAGGTTGGCTTCATATCGACAGTATAAGACGCTCGGGGCTGATTCTGGGACTACGGCCTACGGGCTACGGGCTACGGGCTAACAGGCTATCGGGCTACCGTAGCCCGCAGCCCGCAGGCCTGTTAGCCCGTCAGCTCCCCGCGCAGTTGCTCGAACAGACGATCGGCGTTGCGCACGCCGGCGAGAATCGCGTCCGGGGTCAGCCACAGTTCGGGATTGAGCGGCTCGGCACGCCGGGCCCAGGCGTCGCGCAGCGACGCATCCAACGGCTGTTCGTGAATAAGAGCCATGATTTCCGAATACCGGGCGCGCAGACGCGTCGAGATTTCGCGGCCCACCAGTTCTTCGAGCAGGCCGTGCACGTGATGCGGTTGGGGCGGCAGCTCCAGTTCCCCACTGTCGCCGTCGTTGTCGGCCTCGGTCGCCCCGGAACTCTCCAACTCATCGACCTGCCCATCTCGCTGGGGCGGCGGGGACGTGGAAGCCGATGCGGGCTGCGCCGGACCCTCGTCGATTCTGCGATCGGCGTCACGCCCGCGGCGCGGCTTCCTGGCTTGTTGCCTGGGCTGCCGGGGCGCTGGCTCCTCTTCGTGAATCATGGCCTCGCTGAGGGCGAGGATCGCCGGCCAGTCGAAGTCAATCTCCGGATGGTTCTCTTCAATGGTCCGGATGGCGTCTTCATCGAGCGGCGAGCGGCCGAGCATGATGCCGGGCGCGGTGCGATACCAGTACAACAGGCGCGGCCGATCGCCCGGGCGATCGGCATGCAGCAGGAAGGTGTTTTCAAACCCGCGTCGATCGCGGGTCAATCGTAGGAACGGCACGGTCGGTCAACGGCGCTTCTTGCCGCCCTTCTTGGCTTTCGGTTTGGGCGCCTTCCTCGCCACCGGCTTGGCCTTGGCTTTAGCGGGTCTGCTGGCCTTCGGCGTTTTCTTGGCCTTCCGTGACGCGGGCGTCTTCGGAGCCTTTGCGGTCCGCGGCGCGGGGAGCTTTACGGTCACTTTGGCAATTGGCGCGTCCGGCGAGCGGTGCACCATGGTGAACCGCACCTGGTCAAAAGCCGTCGTATATGTCCACAGCTCCGCCACGAGGATCTGATACTCGTCGCAAATCCGGCGCGCGGTGTCTACGCAGGTCGGCGGGACATAGAGGTGCAGCGGCACCTTCAGCTTGCTGTAGACACCCCACTCCGCCCGGGCCTCGATTGAGTTAACCGACTCTCCCGTCTCGACTTCCACCGTGCCCAGCAGCCGGCGGCCGCCCTCCGTAAACAGCAGCAGATCCGGATAGACGACGAGATCGCCTACCGTGATGGACTGGTTCTGCTCGTTGCCCGGGTTGATAACGACGTCGGTCTTGCGCTTGTACCGCACCTGCAGCAGGCGGATGACACGGTCGTGCTCGAGTTGCTCACGGACCGGTCGGGTGAGAATCGGGCTCACTATCCCTCCGAGTCTGAATAAACGCGAAACTATAGCATTATGGTCGGATGTTACAGCGAAGACACGTTTTTCCCTTCGCAGCCGTTACGCTGATCGCCCTCGCCATCAACGTTGTAGCGGCCCAAACCCGCCCGGCCGCCCCAGCCCCGGGCCTCGACCCCGCGATTGCCAGACTGCTGGCAGGCATCCGTGCCGCCGACAAGGGGCAACTGGCTGTGTCTGAAGAGGATGGCCGCTTTTTGCGCGTCCTCGTAGGCTCGACGAACGCCCGGTCGGTGCTCGAAATCGGCGCGGCCAGCGGCTACTCCGCCCTCTGGATCGGCATGGGCCTGCGCCAGACCGGCGGCAGGCTCGTGACAATTGAATACGATCCAGTCCGCGCCACCGAAGCCGCCGCCAACGTCGAGCGCGCCGGCCTCTCCGACATCGTCCGGGTCGTGTCGGGCGATGCGTTCAAGGAAATCCCGAAGCTGCAGGGCAACTTCGACCTGGTGTTCCTCGATGCCTGGAAGCCTGACTACAAGAAGTTCTTCGACATGGTGTTCCCGCGCGTGACGCCTGGCGGACTGTTCCTGGCTCACAACGTGATCAACAAGAAGAACGACATGCGCGATTTCCTGGCGGCGATCGATACACACCCCATGGCGTTCAACACGACCGTGTCCCCGGGACACGAAGGCATCTCAATCACCTACAAGAAGCGATGAAGGCAGTCCACATCATCGGCGTGCCGCTCGATCTCGGCGGCAACCGGCGCGGCACGGACATGGGGCCGTCGGCGTTTCGGATTGCCGGCATCGCCGAGCAGATTGCGCGACTGGGCGTGAGGGTCACCGACAAGGGCGACGTGCCGTCGCCGATTCCGGAGGCCAAGGGCGCCGGGGATCCACGCAAGCGATACGTCAAGGACATCGCGAAGGTGTGCCAGCGCGTCTATCACACTTCGCTCGCGAGCTTCTCGGAAAGCGCCATGCCGATCGTGCTCGGCGGCGATCACAGTCTGGGGGCGGGGTCGGTGGCAGCCGCATCGACTCACATGCGAAAGACCAACAAGCCGCTGGGCTTGATCTGGGTGGACGCGCACGCCGACATGAACAATCCCACCTCCACCGAATCAGGCAACGTGCACGGCATGCCCCTGGCGGCGCTGCTCGGCACCGGCCCGGAAGAGCTGGCGTGCTTGGCCGGCGACGCGCCGGCCGTGTCTGCCAAGCACACCGTGCTGGTCGGCATCCGCAACCTGGACGATGTCGAGAAGCAGATCGTGCGGGCGTCGAAAGTCCACGCCTTCACCATGAAGGAGATCGATCGCCTCGGCATTGCGGAGGTGATGGCGCGAGCGATCGCGATTGCCACCAGGGGCACCGGAGGTTTCCACGTGTCGTACGACCTCGACGTCTGCGATCCGACCGTGGCGCCCGGCGTGGGCACGCCGGTCAAGGGCGGTCTCAGCTACCGCGAAGCGCACGTGGTGATGGAAATGGTGGCCGAGTCGGGCCAGCTGACGTCGCTCGACCTGGTGGAAGTCAATCCGACGCTTGACGTGCGCAACACGACGGCGGAGCTCGGTACGGAGCTCGCGCTGTCGGCGATGGGTAAATCCATTCTGTAGTGTCTTGCCTGGAGGCCCGGAGGCCTGGACGGCCCGCTAAGACGCCGCCATGCGCGTCGAACTGACTCGGCGGACAGACCAGCCACTAGGAGCGCCGCCGGGCGATCTGCCTGGCGTGATGACGCGTGTGGACCACGTGAAACTTGAGCCACTGATCGATGCTGAGCGCGCCAATGATGGGGTGATCGAGCACCTTGCCGCTGCCGAGCGCCTGTCGCGTGCGGCTGGCCGCGTCATCGAGCCATGCCAGACTGCGCCGGGTGGCATCCACGACGGCGGCCAGATCGAACTCGCCGGTCGGGATGACATGCTTCGGCGCCGGCCGCCCTTCCGGGAACAGACCGAGCTGAATCAACACAAGCTGCTGCACCAGTTGCCTGAACGTCACCGAGCCGGCCAGCGGCGCGCCCGTCTCGAGGCACCGCTCGAACCCTTTGGCCGTGCCGGAATAGGCGCGCGATAAATGCTCGACGATCTCAACGATTGACCACTTTGCCGGATCGCGCCGCACGCGCGCGCGGTCATCCAGGCCGTGCGTGGCCTCGAGGACGATGGCGAGGCATTGCTCGAGATGTGGATGCATGGGCTGGTGAGCGGGGTGGGGATCGAACCCACGGCCAGAAGCTTAAAAGGCTCCTGCTCTACCACTGAGCTACCCGCCCGGACTTCTCATTGTAGCGCGGGACTCAGCGTTTTCCCGCACGCTCTACCTGCAACAGCTCGCGCGTAGACGCATGGCGGGGCGCGGTCAGGACCTGGTGCGGGTCGCCTTCTTCGACGACTTCCCCGTTTGCCAGTACGACCACTCGGGTCGCAAAGTCGCGCACGAATTCGTCGTCGTGCGACGTCATGACCAGCGACCGGCCGGATTTGGCCAGCGTCGCCAGCGCGTCGCCGAGGTCGTTGCGCCGTGCGGGATCGAGTGACGCGGTCGGCTCGTCGAGCAGCAACAGCGGGGGATCGACGGCCAACGCGCGCGCGATCGCCACGCGCTGGGCTTCGCCGCCGGACAGCTCGCGCGGCAGTGCCGACGCGCGGTGACTGACACCCAGTTGCTCAAGCAGCGATTCTGCGCGTTGACGCGCCTCATGCACCGCTACTTTCTGCACTTCGATCGGCGCCAACATGACGTTGTCGAGCGCGCTCAGGTGCTCGAACAAGTAATGGAACTGGAAGACCATGCCGACCTTTCCGGCGTTCACCTCGCCGCAGTCCGCGGTCTCGAGCCCGGCGATGACGCGCAGGATCGTCGTCTTGCCCGAGCCGGACAGTCCCATCAGCGCCACCACTTCTCCAGGGTCGGCGTGCAGGCTCACGCCGCGCAGGATCTCGCGATCGCCGCGCCTGAGCCTGAGGTGGCGAATCTCGAGGGCGCGCGTCATACGCTCGGCATCCTCCAGCGCCGTTCAAGGCGGCGCGCCAGGTAACCGAGCGGCAGCGACATTACCAGATACAACAGTGCGCACAGGATGCCGGGTATCACCCAACTGCCGAGGTTGGTCGCGAAGATCTGCGTCTGCTTGGTCAGTTCAACGACGGTGAGCATCGAGACCAGGGACGAGTCCTTGAGCAGCGCGACGAAGTCGTTGGTCATCGGCGCCAGCGCCAGCCGGAACGCCTGGGGCGCGCGAATCAAGCGTAGCGCCTGCATCCGCGTGAAGCCCAGGATGCGCGCGGCCTCGAGCTGCCCACGCGGCACGGCTTCAAGAGCGCTGCGGTAGATCTCGCTCTCGTAGGCCGCGTAGTTCAGTCCGAGCCCCACCAGCGCGGCCACGAACGCCGGCAAGCGGATGACCGACGCGAGGCCGTAGTAGATCACGAACAGCTGCAGCAGCACCGGCGTGCCGCGCATCACCTCCACGTACACGGTGAGGACCAGTCTGGTGACCGGGTCGCCGTAGACGCGGCCGATGGCGATCGACATCCCCAGCGCCACCGCCAGGGCCATCGCGGCGATGGACAGCACCAGCGTAATGCCGGCGGCGCGAAACAACGACGGAACGTAGCGCGCCGCCATCTCCGCGGTGGTCGGCACATCGGCGGCATCGCCGCTGTTGACGGTCTGGTTCGCGACCCGATCGTAGAGGCGACGCTGGTCGTCGTTCCACACGTGCCACTTGCGGAAGATCGTTTCGAGCGTGCCGTCGCGCATCGCCTCGCGCAGGATATGATCGACTTGGTCGCGCAGGGCGGTATTCTCCGGCGCCGTGATGATGATGTAGGCGCCAACCGCCAAGGCGTCAGGATGGGTGAACAGCCCGGTCCTGCGGCGCATCGCGCGCTCGGCCAGCACGTGGTCGAGCACCACGCCGTCCACCCGGCCCAGCGCCAGATCGGAATACGGATGCACGTCATCGTCGTACGACACCGCGGTGATGCCGTGGGTCTGCTGCGCCTCGAGCAGCAGGTCGTAGGCAATCGTGCCTCCCAGCGTGGCGACACGACGGCCCGTCAAGTCTGCGAGGCTGCGGAAGCGGTGGCGATCGCCGTCGCGCACCGTCAGGACTTCGCGAAACTCGTAGTACGGCACGCTGGCCGCCAGCGACTGGCGGCGCGCGGGAATGTCTTCGACGCCGCTCAAGCCAATGTCGAAGTCACCGCGCTTGGCGGACTGGTCGAGCGACGCGAACTGGACCTGCAGGAATTGAGGGGTGCGGCCGAGCTTACGGGCAATCAGCTCGGCGATCTCGACATCGAAGCCCACCAGCTTCGTGGGATCGCGCGGATCCGCTTCGACGAACGGCGCGCCGCCTTCGGCATCGCCCCCCCAGCGCAGGGTCTGCGCGGCGGCGGAGGCCAGGCCGGCAACGAGCCACACGGCGGCGATCGCAAAGGTGCGCATTACCACTAGGGCTTCGGCGCCCGCGCCGACTCGGCGCCCGGAGGTTCCTGGAAGGGATCAATCGGAATGCGCTCGTAGCGGACAGCGACAATCTCGAGTCGATCGGTGCCACCCGGCGCGCGGAGTACGACCGTGTCGCCGGCGGCCGCTTTCATCAGGGCGCGCGCCAGCGGAGACACCCAGCTGATGTAGTGGCGATTCAGATCCGTTTCATCGGTGCCGACAATCCGGACTTCGCGTTCGTCGCCCGAGGCGGTCTGGTACACGACGGTGGCGCCGAAGAAGGCGCGTGTGGCCGCCGGTCCGCTTCGAGGTGCTTCGGGATTGACGACTTCGGCGGCGTCGATGCGCCTGGACAGGAATCGAATGCGTCGATCGATCTCACGCAGCCGGCGCTTGCCGTATTGGTAGTCGGCGTTCTCGCTGCGATCGCCGTTGCCGGCTGCCCAGGCTACGACCTGGGTCACCGCCGGACGCTCCTTGTTCAGCAGAAACCTGTGCTCGTCGCGCAGCCGCTGCAGCCCGTGGGGCGTAATGTAGTTCTTGAGGCGTGGCCCGGGCGCGTCCTTGACCGGTTCCCGCAGCGGCCGTTTCGCTCGCACGGAGTTGATTCAATCACGGTTTTCGTCTGGATGAACGACTCGCACTGGACGGAAGCGGAGTTCGCCCGCGGCTACGGCGAACCCGATCCCACGTCGCCCGTTGTCGCTACTTGCGCATCTCGTACGGCATCGTCGTGCCGCGGTAGGTGAAGGTGCCGCGGTAGGTCCTCAGGTTGTCGGACGGCTCGAGGAGAAACGAGAGCTGGCCGCCGTAGTTGCCGGCCACGGTCAGTGACAGGGTGCCGTCCTTGCGCCCCGCGACTCTACTGGAAAGCGTTCCCTGCAGCGCGCTCGCCGCCGTCCTCTCTCCTTCGAAGTAGTTGCCCGTCACGTTCAAGCCGGACTGCGACAGCGTGAACCGCGACGAGATGCGTCCTGCCGTGGGCGGTCCCGTCCAGTCTCCGGCAATCGTGCTCGTGGTCACGGTTGCAAACCGGCATCCGGCCTCCCCGCCCCGTGCATCTCGCACGGTCACAGACGGGGAGTAGACGCCGGCGCCAGGGTAGATGTATTCCGTCGTGGTGTTGGCGGCCGAGTAGGTCCCGGTCGTCGACACACCATTGCCGTACGCAATGGTGAACGACAAGGCGTCACCATCGACGTCCGACGCTGCCGCAATCACGAACTGCAGCCTCGTCGCCGACACGATGGCGACGTCGGTGGCCACCATCGCCCGCAGCCCACCGAAGACAACGCTCCCGCACGTCACCGTCGGTGCGCGGTTCGGCGGCGGCGTCGGTGTGGTGGTCGTAGGTGTGGTGTTGGAGCTCACGGTCGCCGTACTGGCCGGCGCCGACGGCGATGTCGATCCGCCGCCGGACAGCGCGAGCGCAGCGCCGGCGGCCGCGGCGGCGCCGCCCCCGACGGCCACCCACTTCAGACCGGAGCCTTTGGATGCCTGGGTCTGCTCTGCTGCGGTCGCAAGCGGGATCTCGATTCGCAATGGCTCGCCCGCTTTCACGTCGAGCACGCGCGTCATCTCGGCGTATCCCTCTCTCCGGGCGGTCAACCGATGTCGGCCGCTGGAGACATTGCGGATCTCGAGCGGCGCCAAACCGAGCGACCTGCCATCGAGCGCGATCATCGCGCCGTCGGGCGCCGTGAACACCGTGACCGTCGACCGATCGGCCGCGGAGGCTGTCGTGCCGCTGGCCGCTGACGTGACGAGCCGGAACTTGAAGCGCTCCCACTGGACTTCCTCAACATCCTTGGCCGCATCCCAGACGATCTGCTTGTTCGGTCCGGGTACGACGCCTTCACCAACGTCCCCGCGCATCGTGCGCGGGATGAGATCGTACGCCTCGTCGGGCAAGACGGTGGCCTCGAGCCGCACCGTCATCGGCGTCGTACTGGTGCCGGCCAGATCGTATTGAATGCTGATGCCCGCGCCGGTGTGTTCGACACGCAGGTTCCGCGCCTCGGCCGTGGGCACGGCGACGAGCTGCTGCGTCTCGGTCGCGATCGCGGTGGTGTCCGATACGGCGGTCGCCCAGACGGAGAGCGAAATGGCGACGATCGCACTGACACGAAGCGGCTTCACGGAAACGCTCGTTCCTTCACCGGACCCCACGGAATCCCAACAGCCCGCTGGTGGCTGTGCTGTCCGCGCTGTTACGGTTGGCGGCTCGTTGGAATCGCGCCGCATTCGCGCTCGAGCCGCCTCGAATCGAACGCCGGCCGGGCGCGCGCAGGTCCTCACGCCCGTCGACCGCCGAATAGGGATACGGCCGGTACAGCGTCGAGGTCCACTCCCAGACGCTGCCGATCATGTTCTGAAGACGGACGGGCGCGCGCGCGGCGAACTCCCACTCGACTTCAGTGGGCAGTCGCCGGCCCGACCACAGCGCATAAGCCCTGGCCGCATGCCAACTGACGTGGACCACCGGCGCATCGCCCTGTCCAGCGGGAAAGTCATTGCCGTCCCAGTCCTTCAGATAGTCCGCATCGGCCAGGTCGCGCGCCACGCCGCCCTTCTGCCACTCGGGCCGGCTCAGTACGAACTGTCGGTACTCCGCGTTGGTGACTTCCGCAACATCGATCCAGAAGTCATTCGTGTTGACGGTCTGCAGGTCCTCGTCCGCCTCGCGTCCCGACTCGGTAGGCCGGCTCCCCAATTCGGACGTGCCGGCGCTGACATACACCATGGTCCGCTGGTCGATGGGGGAAATCCAACTGGCGCCTCGCTCGGGCGCATCGGGAGGCCGGAGCGCGCCAATCACCGACAGCGGCGCACCGATCAGCCGCAGCCTCGCTTCGAGCGCCGCCTCGTCGGGCTGGCCGAGATCGATGCCACAGGTCAGCAGCAGCTGTCGCATTCGGGCCGCCGGCACGCCGGCTTCGACCAGTTGCCGCACATCGCCCTCTGCAAGCGGTGTATCGCAACGCGGTTGCTGGGGTTCGGCGCTAGCGCCGAACCCCAGGGCGACTGCCGTGACGGCGGCAATCTGCAAACGGTGCGTGACTCCCCTCATCTGGCTACCCTGGCGGCTTCTTGGTGCGTGAGCGGAAGAGGGCGTCTTCAGCGGCCTTCGCCTTGCGAGCCCGACCGAGACCGGCAACAGCTTCTAGACTGTCTGGATCCTGCTTGAGCACGGCTTCGAAGATCGCAATGGCGTCATCGTACCCGCCTTCGCCCAGTTTCTGTTCCGCCTCCGCAATCCTCGCCTTGACGGCAGCATCCCGCGCCCGCGCCTGTCCGCGCCGGGCGGAAGCCAGCCCTTCGATCGCGACCGTGTCGCCTGGACGTTCGTTGAGCACGGACTGGTATGCCGCGACCGCCTTGTCATAGGCACCGGCGTCCTCAGCTGTTTTCGCAGCCGCCAGTTGCGTCCTGACGCGTGCGCTCTCGGCGGCGCCAGGAAGCGCGATTGCAGCCGCTGGCGCCGGACTCCGGGTGGTGACCGGCGGAGGCGAGGTGGTTTCCGCCGCCTTGACCGGATCGGGGCGTTCGGCCGTGGGTGGCGCTGGTAATGGCGGAGCGGTGTCGGGTGTGACGGCAGGCGCCACGACGGCGGGCGGCGTGTCCGCCGGGCGTTCTGGGACCGCCACGGGGTTGACGGGTTCGACTGAACCGGGCCGCCGCGGCCATGCCGCCCACGCGGCGATCGAGACGGTCGCGGCAATGGCGACGACCGCAGGCCAGCGGCGCCAGCGACGTGGCGTTGGCAACGGCACTGTGGGCTGCGGCTCGGTGTCCAGCACGCGCGACGCCTGCGGCTCGCCCAGCCGCGTCAGTACACCGCTCAGATCGGCCGCGAGTTCGCTCGCGGACTGATAGCGCCGATCGGCATCGCGCGCCATGGCCCTGGCGAGCACTGGCCGGATCAGCCGCTCCAGATCCGCATCGGGATGCGTAAACGGGTTCGGTGCGCCGTTGACGATCCGATTGATGACGGCATAGTCACTATCGCCGGTGAAGGCGACTTGTCCGGACAACAGTTCGAACATGACGAGGCTCAGCGCGAAGATGTCGCTGCGATGGTCTGTCTGGCCGCCTTGGATCTGTTCAGGCGCCATGTAGGCCGGTGTTCCCACAACCTTGCCGGTCACCGTCAAGTCACGGCCGCTGGTGCGGGCGATGCCGAAGTCGACGATCTTGAGCACGCCATCGTGGTCGACCATCAGGTTCGACGGCTTGATGTCTCGATGGGTGACGCCGAAGCGGTGCGCGTGAGCGAGGCCCTGACACGCCTGGATAAGCAGCGCGAGCTTCTCGCGAGTCGTGCTCGGCTCGCCACGTTCAATCAACTTCGACAGGGTCAGGCCCTCGATGTACTCCATCACCAGGTAGGGGCCGGCCTCGAACTCTCCGTACTCATGCACGGTGACGATATTGGCGTGTTTCAGGCGCCCGGCGGACTGCGCTTCCGTCCGGAATCGACGCCGCAGCGACTCGTCGGCGGTGCGGACCAGCTTGATGGCGACCTCACGGTCGATGCCCGCATCGTGGGCGAGGTACACCGAGCCCATGCCGCCGTCACCAAGATAGCGGATTACGCGATATTTTCCGATTACCTCTGGAATCGCAGCCATCTGGTGCCGTGGAAGCATCCACATCTTACCGGATTAGGCAGGCGTGTTGAGGCGCGCAGCTGCACATTTTGCGCCGCGGTCCCCGGCGCGTCCGAAATCGGCGAAGCAGCCGACTCGCAGCAGGCGCTCGATGTCTCGTGCGCCCGCGAGTGGGACGTGATTATTCTGGATCTGAGACTGCCGGGCAGGCGCCGGCCGCTCATACGGCTTATCGCCCGTTGAGGATGTGAGTACATATTCGGCCGCAAACCGCATCATCGGCAGTACACTTCGCATCCCATGAGACCCTACCGCGCGCTGCTGCTCCTCATGCTCGTCATCCTTGCCCCAGCGGTCGGCGTCACCGGCCAGGAGGGCGCTGCCACATCAATCCGGGTGCCCGGCCTCGAGCAGCCGGTGGAGATCATCCGGGATCGGTGGGGGATCAACCACATCTACGCCCGCACCGAGGCCGACCTCTTCTTCGCGCAGGGCTACGCAGCGGCCAAAGACCGGCTGTTCCAGTTCGAGATGTGGCGCCGCCAGGCCACCGGCACCGTGGCCGAGATCCTCGGACGGCGGGAGCTCACACGCGACATCGGCGCGCGGCTTCACAAGTACCGCGGAGACCTCGACGCCGAGCTCAACCATTACCATCCGCGCGGCAAGGCCATCGTCGAGGCCTACGTGCGCGGCGTGAACGCCTACATTGCGGAAACCGAGAAAACGCCGGCGCTGCTGCCGGTGGAGTTCCGCCTGCTCGGCATCACGCCCGGCCGGTGGACGCCAGAGGCGGTGATCTCCAGGCACCAGGCGCTGACCGCCAACGTCGGCAACGAGGTCGCCTACGCCCTCGCCATGTCAGCCATCGGCCCCGCGCGCCTGCGCGCGCTGGTGTACTTCCAGGGCGGGGAGCCCGTCTTCACGCCCGACGCCGCGCTGGACCTGAACGCCATTCCCGACAACGTCCTCGAGGTGTACGACGCGTTCAAGGACCCCCTGCGCTTCCGCCCCGAGGACGTGGCGGCCGACGCCCGCGCGGCCGCAGCGGAGATCGCGGACCTCTCGAACCCGTCGGACCCTTTGAACCCCCCGAACCTTCCGGACCCTTCCGTCGGTTCCAACAACTGGGTCATCGCCGGCGCGCGGACGCTGAGCACGCACCCGATCATGGCCAATGACCCGCACCGCGCGATCACGGCGCCGTCGCTGCGCTTCTGGGTGCATCTGGTCGGTCCCGGGTGGAACGTCATCGGCGGCGGCGAGCCGGTGCTGCCTGGCGTGTCGATCGGACACAACGAATACGGCGCGTGGGGGTTGACCATCTTCGGCAACGACAACGAAGACCTGTACGTCTACGACACCAACCCGGCGAACCCGGACGAGTACCGCTATCGCGGTGCGTGGGAGGCGATGCGCGTCGTCACTGAGACGATTGCCGTCAAGGGCGCGACGCCCGAGACGATCGCGCTGAAGTTCACACGGCACGGGCCCGTGATCTTTGAGGACCGCGCCCACCGCAAGGCCTATGCGCTGCGCG
Source organism: Acidimicrobiia bacterium (assembly GCA_016871275.1). Classification (GTDB taxonomy): domain Bacteria; phylum Acidobacteriota; class Vicinamibacteria; order Vicinamibacterales; family UBA2999; genus 12-FULL-67-14b. The sequence goes on from VFZG01000050.1 coordinate 18,916, forward strand.
CGGCGTGGCTCGAGACCGGCGGCGCGCCGTACTTGGCGAGCCTGCGCATGAACCAGGCGCGCACGTGGCAGGAGTTCCGCGAGGCGTGCGCCTACAACCGCATGCCGGCCGAGAACATGGTGTGGGCCGATCGCACGGGCACCATCGGCTGGCAGGCGGCCGGCATCCAGCCGCTTCGCCGCGGATGGAGCGGGCTGCTGCCGGTGCCCGGCGACGGGCGGTACGAGTGGGACGGGTATCTCCCCATCACGGCGCTTCCACACGAGGTGAACCCCGCGCGCGGCTTCATCGTCACGGCCAACAACTACCTGTTCCCGAACGACTACCCGTGGCCCGAGGCCGTGCACTTCACGTGGGCCGACCCGTATCGCGCGGCGCGCGTCACCGAGGTGCTGCAATCGGGACGCCTGTTCAGCGTGGCCGAGACCGTGCGGCTGCAGAACGACGACCTGTCGATTCCGGCGCGGGCGCTGGTGCCGCTCCTCCGCGACCTGACCATCACGCATCCTGCGGCGTCGCGGGCGCGCGATCTGCTGATGAGCTGGGACTTCGTGCTCGATCGCGACTCCGTCGCCGCCGGCATCTACGGCATGTATCAGCGGCGAGTCATCGCCAACGTGCGGACGCAGATGATCCCGGCCGAGGCCCGCAAGGTGGTGAGCCCGGGGATCGTCTCGGTGAGGCGAGTGATCGACTGGCTCTATTCGCCCGACGCCCGGTTCGGCGACGCGCCAACAGCGGCGCGCGACGCGCTCCTGGCGCGCAGCTTCGACGAGGCCCTGGCGGAGCTCACTGCACGTTTCGGCCCGGATCCGCAGAAGTGGGTGTACGGGCAGCCCGGCTATCACCACGCGCTCATCGAGCACCCGCTCAGCCGTGTCGTGAACCCGACCCTCCGCGCACGGCTCTCGGTGGGCCCCCTGCCTCGAGGCGGCGACGGCTTCACCGTCAGCGCCACGGGGGCGGGCGACAACCAGACCTCCGGCGGATCGTTCAAGATCATCGCGGACACGGAGGACTGGGACAACTCTGTCGGCCTCAACACCCCGGGCCAGTCGGGCAACCCCGACGACCCGCACTACCGCGATCTGTTCGCGCTCTGGGCCCGCGGCCGCTATTTCCCGGTCGCCTACAGCCGACAAAAGGTCGACAGCGTGAGAGAGAGCACGCTGACGCTGGAACCGTAGTCGAGGGGGTTCCGCACGGGGTTCCACACGGGGGTTCCGCCCGCGAGGCGAGGCCACGGACTGATTGGCGCTGACGCACCGGCCTCACCCTGCCCCGAAAATGCTGCCGTGTGCTCGGCCTTGCGCAGCGGGCTTGGTGGGCGTTGGGTCTGCGAACCGGCGTTCGGGTTAACCAGAGGC
>VFZG01000051.1 GCA_016871275.1 Acidimicrobiia bacterium
TGGATTGAGGCCGCGGTTCTCGTGAATCACCAGCACGCCCGGCAGCTTGCCGGTGGCGTTGGCCGGCTTGACGATATAGGTTCTGATTTTCCCATAGCCCTTCGGCGAATCAATCTCGACCCACTCGGTCGTGATGCGCTTGTCGTCGGTCGGCACCAGCTGCGCCTCGGCGAACTTCGGGTTCATCAGGTCGAGGATGCCGGCCGCCGTCAGGCCGCCGACCGCATACTTGCCGGCGCGATCCAGGAAGCCGCGGCGATCGATGAAGCCGTGCACGTACTCGTCGAAGATGTTCCACAGCTCGGGATGCAGGTCTTTGGCGGTGATGCGTGTCTCGGTCGTCACGGGTTCCATGGGTGCCTCCGAAGGGGCTCATACTACCGCAGGCTGGTGGTGTAACATCTTCGGCCGATATCTGGTCTGAGCCAACAATGCGACTCATTACTGCAATTTTGGCCGGTTTGTGTATCTACCCCGCATGGGCGGGGGCCTCGCCCCAGAACGTGTCTGCCAGCAAGGTGGCCGCCGCCACGGTGGCCGGCCGCCAGCTGACCTCTTCCTCTAGGCTCCAGGTCACGTGGACCGCTTCGCCGGGCGACCAGACGCATCATTTCAAGATTGTGGGCACCGAGAACGCGCAGGGCACTACGGTCTCCACTACCGCGGCGGCTGCGGCAACCAGCGCCACGCTCACCGGGCTGAAGTCGCACACCACCTACTCCATCACCGTGGAGTCCTGCGCCAACGAGGCGTGCACGGTGTCGAGCACCTCGTCTGCGGTGAGCATTGAGACCGATCGCGAAGAGTGGCAGTTTCAGGGCACCGGCAGCACGGTCGGCACCTTGACGTCGTCGGTGAGCGACGGCAACGCGCGATTGAGCGCCACCCGCTTCGGTCCAGACGCCGGCGCCATGGCCAATCGTGTGCAGCTCTACTACGGTCCGATGAGCCCAATCGGTGCGCCTCAGTCGACGCTCAGCGTCGCCGTGGCATCGGCGGAAGCCAGCGCGGCGAATCCGGCTTCGTATCTCACCTTCACCAGCCGCGCGGGCACGACCGGCCTGCACTCCGCGAGCCCCGGGTCCACGCTGATCTCGACGATCTTGACCGGGCAGGGCGTGCCGGTGGCGCGAGAGCAAGGCGGATTCGTGCGACTGTTCTTCGAGGCGACCGGCGCCGACAACAAGGCCCGCGTCTTCTCGATCGACAGCAAGGACGGCTACTACGGACTCGATTTCAACGCCGGATCGCCCGGCATCTGCAGCACCGCTGCCGAGTACTCGCCGGGCGGCGGGTGCGAGCCCACGCTGGCGATTGCGGTTGAAGGCGACACCAACGGTAACGACAAGATCAGTAATGCGCGGCAGCAGAAGGTAGCCTGGCCGACGCTCGACTCGCCGCACTGGGACATGTCGAACGGCTCGTTCATGGTGTTCACGACCGATTCCATAACCGGCTGCTCGAGCTACGGCATGAATCACGGCTACGCGGTCTGGAACGGCTCCGCGTGGGTGGTGCAGTATCAGTCCAATGGCTGCCCGAAGCTCTTCACCAGCGCGCAGGCGGCGTTTCCGTTGCACAGCGGCGGTGCGAAGTATCGGCTCTACTACGGCGATCCGTCGCTGACGGACGGCAAGGTGGCGAGCAGCCCGCTGCCGTTCCTCGGTCCGAAAAAGTTGATCTACGCCGACGGCAGCATGACGGGGCAGCCGGGCGTGGTGGATTTCGAGGATTGGGAGGCGCAGACCTCGGCGCGCGACGTGGTGTTCCTCTGGCCGAATGGCGAGCCGATGGACGCGCGCGCGGAAGGCTACATTGACGACTATCACTTCCTGACGCCGACGGGCTCGCCGGAACTGCAGGTCATGTACGTCACGATTACCGATGGAGCCATTAGGCCGATTGCCGTGACCGCAATCTTGCTGAACCCCTGATCCCTGTTCAGTCCACGCCCCACAAGGCAATCGACGACAGGTCCTTGATGAGGATCCGGTTGCCCGACAATACCGGCTGAGCCCAAGTGGCGCTCTCCGCAAGGTCGTAGCTCTTCACGATCTCGAACTGCTCTGGGTTCGCGCGCATCACCTTCAGCTCTGCGAGCGTATCGAGCGCGAACCACAGGTCGCCCGCCCGCACGATGGCCGCGTTCTCGGCCGCGCGCGGCTCCGACAGCCACATCGTCTGGCCGGTATTCGCGTCGATGGCGAAGTGCTGGCCGGCGTTTCGGTGAGAGAAGCCGTAGAGCGTGTCACCGACCACGACGCCGGTGCTCATGTCCATGCTGGCGTCGTTGTTCACCCACACGTCCTCGGACGACCACTGTCCGCCCTTGTTGGTCAATCTGAAGCCGGTGATCGGCATGCCCAGGCCCGAGACGATCACGATCGGGCTTGCTGCGCCGGAGCGCGCGAGCGAAGGCGGGGTGTGCACGATCGGCGTCACCGCATTGCGCGTGGCGCGAACGGTATACGGACGTTTCCACAACAGTTCACCGGTGGCGGCCGAGACGCCGACCAGGTTGTCCTGCGTCATCGTGATGATCTGCCGCGTGCCGGCGAGATCGACCGCGATGGGCGAGCCATACGACGGCCCGTCGCCGTTCCAGCTCCACTTCACGTCGCTGGTACACGCATCGAACGCCGTCAGCGCGCCATTGTTGTGGCCGCCCACGTGGAGGATCACCAGCCCGCGATCCACCAGCGGCGACATCGCGGTGTGATACAGCGACTCCACGGGGCCGCCCGGCTTCTGCCACAGTTGTCTGCCGGTGGCGGCGTCGAACGCGGTGACGATCCCGCTCATGCCGAGGGTATATAGGCGGCCCTCCGCAAAGGTCGGCGTGGACTTCGGACCGGTGCCGTGCGTGCGGGTGGCGGCCGGGTGCGGCTTGTAGGTGGCGTTGTATCTGGTCTCCCAGAGCACCTTCCCGCTGGCGGCATCGAGCGCCCGCATGACTTCGTCTTCGCCCCGGCGCGCGAAGGCGTAGACGCGATCGCCGACCGTGATCGGCGCCGGTCCGCATTACTTGGGCTGCGGAACGATGCGCAGGTACGGTTTCGGGGCCTTCCACCCCTGCGGGAAGCGCTGCTTGGCTTCGTCTTCCGTCACCGCCGGCAGGATGATCACGTCGTCGCCGTCTTTCCAGTTCACCGGGGTTGCGACCTTGTGCTTAGCCGTGAGCTGCATCGAGTCGATCACGCGCAGCACTTCGTCGAAGTTGCGGCCGGTGCTCATCGGGTACGACAGCACGAGCTTGATCTTCTTGTCGGGGCCAATCGCGTAGACGTTGCGGACGGTGGCGTTGTCGGCGGCGGTGCGGCCTTCGCACGTCTCACCGGCTTCGGCGGGCAGCATGCCGTAGGCCTTGGCGACCTTGAGATCGATGTCGCCAATCATCGGATAGTTCGGCGCCGTACCCTGCGTCTCGGCAATGTCCTTCGACCAGGCCGCGTGGCGATCCACCGGGTCGATGCTCAGGCCGATGATCTTCACGCCGCGCTTGTCGAACTCCGGCTTGATGCGCGCCATGTAGCCCAGTTCGGTGGTACACACCGGCGTGAAATCCTTGGGGTGCGAAAACATCACGCCCCACGAGCCTCCGAGCCACTCGTGAAAGCGGATCGGGCCCTCCGTCGTCTGGGCGTGAAAGTCTGGGGCATCACTGCCAATGGGCAACGGGCCGGTGCTCATGCGTATCTCCTCTGAAAATGGCAAAGGCCTGAGGGGTGTGACGCCCCCAGGCCTTGGAACGATACCTTAACGGGCCTGCCGCGCCGAAGCCTTGGCGGAGGCGGGCTAGTTGCCGCCACCCTTGGGCACGGCCACGCGCGCGCCTGAATTGCCGCCGCTGCCACCGCCACTGCTGGCGCCACTTCCGCCGCTTGAGAAGCCGCTGCCTGATGACGCGCCGCTGCTGCCGCTGCCACCCGCGCCTGCCCAGCCGCTGCCGTTGCCGCTGCCGTTGAAGCGTGGTGAGGGATCGGCTTCGCGGGTGCGGATCTGCGTGAAGCCGCGGCCGCTGACCACGCGACCATCGCCCTGTGATCCGGCCGGCTGCCCGACGACGCCCGGGAAATTGCCAACCGAGATCCAGCCGCCCGGATAGCCGTTGTTGTAGTAGTAGTTGTTGTTGTAGAAGCTGTTGTAGCCGTAGTATCCGAACCGGTCGTAGTAGCCGAGCCCGCACATGCTGTAGTAGCTTCGATAGCCGAAACCGCGCGGCGTGTAGCAATCCGCCATGCTGCCCATCAGCATCGGCGTCATGAATGGATCGAACCAACCCGTACCCGTCATGATGCCCGAGGGCGACGAGCCGCCGCCGGCGCGTTCGACCACGAACTTGTTCGGGAAGGTGAGGGCGACCATCAGGTCGATCACGCCGTCGCTGACACCGGCATTATCCAGCTTCACCAGCGTCTTGCGGTTCAGATCGAACGTGTGATGCACCTCGGTGAGCACGGCCTGCATGGCCTCGAGCGGCAGCTTGCCGTTCGCCTCGATGATGTCCTCGATATTCCAGGTCGTCTGGTCGGGCGTGGTGCGCGTCTGGTAGTGCGCCTCCGCCTGGGGCGCGCGCGAACCGTCCGCAAGCTGCTGGCTAGTGGCGCGGCGATAGCGCTGCACGCGCACGCTGGTGTTGGCGGCCGAGCCGCTGACATGCTGCACGTTGATCCATGCCGGGCCGGGAGCCATGAACGCGACGCTCTTGACCACGCGCGGCGCTTCCTTGCCGCACGTCACGTCGGTGGTCCGGAACACGCGCGTGCCGTCGTTCGACCATTCGGCCTTTTCAGTGCCCTTGCATTCGGCGTCGACGATCGGGCGGGCGACGCCGTCCGGAATGACGAGCTCGTCGATGCCCTTCTGGGTGCCGATCAAGGTCTGCATGCGGATGCCGCCCTGCCCGGGCGTGATGCACATGCGCGCGCCGGTGCCAGACAGGTCGTCATCCAGCCGCCAGCATCCCATCCACGAAGCAAACCGCGCGTCGATGGTCGTGGACGGCGCCGGCCGCCCGCCCTGAGCGGAGTCGAAGGGCTGCCCGAACGCGCTCGTAGCGATCAGCGTGAAGGCGAGAAATGTGTGCTTCATATGAGTTCCCTGATCCCTGATCTAGAAGGCAACGTGGACGCCCGCGCCAAAGCGGAATCCACCCAAATCAATCGGCTGATAGTTGGCGTAGTCGGAGCTCAGGTCGGCCTTCTTCCATGTATAGCGGCCTTCCAGCGAGAGCACCAACCGTCGGTAGAACTGAATGTCCGTGCCGCCGAACGCCTGGAAGAGGGGCGCCCAGCCTTCGGAGAGGAACGTGTCCGTGAAGATGTGGTTGTCCTGGAAATCCACGAAGTCGCCGTTCTGACGCAGGTTGTACCTGCCGTAGCCTGCGCCGGCGCCGACATAGGGGACCACGGTGCGCGGAATCCACGCGAGGCGGCTGACACGCCGGCCGCGAGAGACCAGCGAGTACTTCGCCGACACGCCGAAATTGGTTTCCGACAACGCTGTCGTCTGTTCGATGGGGACGCGCGTGCCATTCGCCAGGAGCTCCTGCATCTTGCGATCCTCGGAGTCCCGATTGACGCGGTTGCCGTCCCAGCCGGCTACGATGTCGAGGCGCGGCGTCACGCTGATCGCCAGTTCGGCGGCGAAGGTGCCGGTCCGGAAATCCGATTTTTCCAGGGTGAGGAACTGGATCATGTCCTCGAAGAAATCACTGCCGGCGCTCGGCGACAGCAGTCCGCCCCGGACGCCGACCATAGCGCGTGGCCGGCCGAACAGGAAGTCGGGTGATGGCGGCGCCGATGCTTGTGCGGATGGAGGTGCTGATTGTCGACCGTCGGCGGCCAACGCCGGCGACGCCAGGAGGATCAACGCGGTGCCACAGGCGAGAAGCCCGCGCAACCTGACAGTGTTAGTCGCAACACTGCGAGCCATGGACACTACCTCTCGAGGGAAATGGAACCCGCTGGCCAAGACCCATTCCTCACGCGAGAATAGCAGAAGACCGGTATTTCTGCAGGGTGAAGGTCAGTTTAATCGTTACGATGACGGCCACGGGCTTGCCATCCTTCATTCCGGCCTGAATCTCCGCTGTTTGGAGGCGGCGATGGCCGCCTACTCCTTGGAAGCCGTCTCCACGGCAGAAGCACGCGCGCCGAAGGGCGACTTGGTTTGCTGAAGTCGTAGCGTCACCACCGCGGCGAGCACCAGGAACCCTGCCAGCGCCAGAAGCCCAGCGGTGAATCCGCCGGTGGCGTCGTGAATACGTCCGACCAGCATCGGTCCGAAAAATCCGCCGAGATTGCCGACCGAGTTCACCAGCGCGATGCCGCCCGCTGCGGCGGTGCCGCGCAGGAACGCCGTTGGCAGCGTCCAGTACGGGCCGAGTGTTCCCCAGATGCCGAACGCGGCGATCGACAGCGTGGCGAGGGCGAAGACCGGTGTGGCCGGCACGATCACGGCCAGCACGAAGCCGAGCGCGCCGATCAGGCAGGGGCCGGCCACGTGCCAGCGGCGTTCGCCGGTGCGATCGGAGCTGATGCCGAAGAACACCATGCCGATCGCCGCCGCGACGTACGGAATCGAGGACAACAGCACCACCATAGCGGAGCTGTAGCCGCTCGACGTCTGCAGGATCTGCGGCAGCCAGAAGCTGACGCCGTAGAACGCGATCACGATAAAGAAATAGGGCAGCGAGACGATCCACAGGCGTGGGCTGAGCAGTGCCTGGCGCAGCGTCGTATGCGCGTGCTCAGTCTGCGCGCGTTCGGCGGCCATCTCGCGCGACAGCCAGTCGCGTTCGTCGGCGGTCAGCCAGCTGGCTTCGGACGGCAACTCCGCCATGAACGTGAGCACGACCGGCGCGAGCAGGACCGCCGGGAGCCCCTCAACCAGAAACAGCCACTGCCAGCCGTGCAGCCCGCCGAGGCCGTGCAGCTGCAGCAGCGCGCTCGAGATCGGCGCACCGATCACGCCGGCCATGGCCGTGGCGGTCATGAACAAGCCCACGGCTCGCGCGCGCTCCCGGGCCGGGAACCAGTGCGTGAGATACAGAATGATGCCAGGGAAGAATCCGGCCTCGGCTACCCCGAGCAGGAATCGCAGCGTGTAGAAGGTCGTCGCGTTGTTCACGAACATCATCGCGGTGGCGAAGATGCCCCACGTGAACATGATGCGCGCAATCCAGAGGCGCACGCCGACGCGCGCCAGGATCAGGTTGCTGGGCACTTCGAACAGCGTGTAGCTGACGAAGAAGATCCCCGATCCGAAACCGTAGACCGCGGCGCTGAAGCCGAGGTCGCGGTTCATGTCAATGGCTGCAAACCCGACGTTCACGCGGTCGAGATACGCGACGATGTAGAGCAGAAAGAGGAAGGGAATCAGCCGCCAGCGGACCTTCCTGAGCGCAGATTGTGCGATGTCGTCGGTCACGGGTCTGACAGATTCTGCATCAAAACTCGTCTGTTGGGGGTCAGTCCCCGTTACAAACAGCGAACTTGGGAGGGAATGCGGCCGTGAACACGAACATCCATGGAAAGACTGCTGCAGGATGTCCGTTTTACTGGATGTCTGGATGTCTGCTCTGGAAGGACCGCAGCCTATCTGTTAGCTGCGCGGCATGATCGACACGCAGTCGCAGCGCATTGGCGCCTACTTCTTGTCGCTGCGCCAGTCGCGTGACCTTACTCGGTCGCGCCAGTCCATGCAAACGCGCTGCCGAACCTCAGCAGTTAGGCATCATTGGTAGCCCCGAGCCTGGGGGCTTGCAGATAGCGAGACGGAAGGCGGTGATCAAGCTGTAATCCGATGAATCGTGAGGCGGCGGCGACCTTGTCGATGGAGATGCCGGTCTCCACGCCCAAGCCGTTCAACACGAACAGCAGGTCCTCGGTGGCAAGATTGCCCGCGGCCCCGGGCGCGAATGGGCAGCCGCCCAGGCCGCCGGCCGAGCAGTCGAACGTCGTCACGCCGTAGTCGAGCCCGGCGAGGACGTTGGCCAGCGCCGTACCGCGAGTGTCGTGAAAGTGGAGCGCGAGGTTGGCGAGAGGAACGGCCGCCGTGACCGCATCGAGCACTCTCGGTACCTGGCCCGGATGAGCGGCGCCAATCGTGTCGCTGATCGCCACTTCATAGACACCGATGTCCATCAGCCGGCGCGAGATGGCCGCGACCTGAGCTGGATCGACGGCGCCTTCGAACGGGCAGGCGAAGCAGGTCGACAGATAGCCGCGCACGCGCAGCCCGGCGGACGCCGCGTCGGCGCAGACGGCCGCATACGTGGTCAGCGACTCGTCGATCGACTGGTTGATGTTGCGTCTGCTGAAGCTTTCCGAGGCCGCGGCAAAGATCGCGACCTCCGAGACTCCGGCGGCAATGGCGCGCTCCAGCCCCTTCTGGTTGGGAACCAGCGCGGTGTATCGAACACCGCTGCGGCGGCGGATGCCGGCGAACACTTCCGTCGCATCAGCCATCTGCGGCACCCACTTCGGCGACACGAATGCCGAGACTTCAATGATGCCGTGGCCGGCGTCGCTCAGCCGGTCGACGAATGCGATCTTGTCGGCCGTGGCAATGACCGAGCGTTCGTTCTGCAACCCGTCCCGAGGACCGACCTCGACGATGGTGACGCGGACGGGCGCGCGCATCACTCGATCTCCAACAGGCTCACACCGGGTTGCACCAGGTCGCCCTTCGTGCAGTGGATGGCCTTGACCGTGCCGGAACGGGGCGCCGTGATGGGCAACTCCATCTTCATGGCCTCGAGGACGATGACCGCCTGGCCGTCGGTCACCTGCTGGCCGACGGTGGCGTGAATCGCCGCGACGGTGGCCGGCATTGGCGACATGACGCTCGATTGGTTCCGGGTCTGTCGTCTCGACCTCCGTTCGCCCCGATCGGTCTTCACCCACGACACCCGGCCGTCGATGCGCCACCCTGCCAGGGCGACGAACGGTTCCATCGACACGGGTTCGGCCGTTGAGCCGATGCGCGAGATCAGTGACTGGACTTCACGATCGATGAACCCGGTGTCGATGGCTCCACGGACGAAGGCGCTGTCGTTCAACAGTGCCAGCAGGAAGGGGATGTTGGTGTGTATGCCGCCAATCTCGAACCTGCTGAGGGCCGATATCGCGCGCTGCCGCGCGGCCTCTCGGGTGTCGCCCGAGACGATCAACTTCGCGAGCATCGGGTCGTAGTGCACCGTCACCTGCGATCCCTGTGTCACGCCGCTGTCGACGCGAACACCTGCTCCGTGCGGTTCTGAATAAGTCTGGATGGTGCCGGCCTGCGGGATGAATCCCTGGGCTGGGTCTTCGGCGTAGATGCGGCATTCGATCGCGTGACCGCGCTGCGAGAGCGAGTCCTGCGTGAAGGGCAGCGGTTCTCCCGACGCCACCCGCAACTGTGCGTGCACCAGGTCGACGCCGGTGACGCACTCGGTGACCGGGTGTTCGACCTGCAGTCGCGTGTTCATCTCGAGGAAGTAGAACCTCGCCGCATCACCGCTGCCGTCGAGCAGGAACTCGCACGTGCCGGCGTTTCGATAGCTCACGGCTCTTGCCGCCGCGATCGCCGCCTGACCCATTCGTTCGCGCACCGCCGGGCTCAGGGCGGGGCTGGGACTTTCCTCCACGATTTTCTGGTGACGCCGTTGGGCCGAACACTCCCGCTCGAAGAGATGAACCGTGTTGCCGTGGTTGTCGGCAAACACCTGGATCTCGACATGCCGCGGCCGCTCAATCAGCCGCTCCACGTAGAGCGTGTCGTTGCCGAACGACGCCTGGGCCTCTCGCCGCGCCGCCGCCAGCGCGTTTGCGAGCGCCGACTCGCGGTGCACCGCCTTCATGCCAATGCCGCCGCCACCAGCCGCCGGCTTGATCAGGACCGGGAACCCGACGCGCCTGGCGGCCGCCGCCAGCGACCCATCGGATTGGTCGCTGGGCGCCTCTCCGGGAACGATCGGCACACCGGCGGCCTGCAGGAGCCGCCGAGCGCCGGTTTTTGAGCCCATCTTGTCGAGCACCGCGGCGGGCGGCCCGACGAAGATGATGCCGGCCTCTTCGCAGGCACGAGCGAAGGGCGCACGTTCCGACAGGAAGCCGTAGCCTGGATGAACCGCGTCGGCGCCGGCCGTTCGAGCGGCCCCGATGATCGCCGGAATATGCAGGTAACTCTCTCGCGCCGGTGCCGGACCAATGCGGACGGCGTGATTGGCCTCACCCACGTATTGAGCGCTGGCATCGGCGTCCGAATAGACTGCCACCGTCTCAATGCCAAGCTCGCGGCAGGCGCGCATGATCCGTCGCGCAATCTCGCCACGGTTGGCGACCAGCAGGCGTGCGATCATTCAGCCGGCGACCAGGAGGGAGTCCGCTTCTCGAGGAACGCCTTCAGGCCTTCCTGGCCCTCGGGCGAGACGCGCTGGGCCGCAATCGCTTCGGCGGTGATGTCGATGACGTCGGCAGGAGACTTGCCGAGCACGTTCGGGAGCAACCGCTTCGCGCGCGCCACCGCGGTGGGCGAGGCCGAGAGCGATTCGGCGAGGTAGCGATCGACCGCGGCATCGAGCTGTTCGAGCGGCACCACGTCGTGAACCAGTCCAATCTCCCGGGCCTTGGCCGCGTCGAATCGCCGGCCTGTCAGGAACAGATCGCGCGCCGCGGACGCGCCAATCTTCTGCAGCACGTAGGGCGAGATCATCGCGGGCAGGATGCCCAGCCTGGTTTCGGCGAAGCCGAACACGGCGTTCGTCTCGGCGACGACAATGTCGCACACGGCCGCGAGCCCCGAACCGCCGCCCAGCGCCGCGCCATGAATGCGGCCGATCACGATTGCCGGCACGGTGTTGATGGCCAGGAACATCTCGGCCCCGGCCCGCGCATCTCGGACGTTGTCCTCGTGCGTGTAACCGGCCATCTGTGCCATCCACGCCGCGTCGGCGCCCGCGCTGAACACCTTGCCGGCGCCGGCCAGGATGACGACCCGGAGTGTCGGATCGGTGTGCGCCTGTTTCGCCCACGCGGTCAACTCGGCGATCACATGGGCATTGAAGGCATTGCGAACATCCGGCCGGTTCAGCGTGACGCGCTCAACTCCGCCGTGACGCTCGATTGTCAGGTACTGATAGCTCATGGCCGCTGCTGACGATTATATGGCGTCGGTCAGCCTTCGCCCCTTGGGCTCGGCGCGACAGAGATGGTGCGGAAGATGCACCAGCGGAAAGACAGGGTGCCGGCCTACATTCGGAACACGCCAAACTTCGGCGGTGGGAGTGGCGCGTTGAACGACGCCGACAGTCCCAGCGCCAGGGCGGACCTCGTCTGCGGCGGATCGAGTATCCCGTCGTCCCATAATCGCGCCGTGGAATAGTACGGCGATCCTTCCGAGTCGTACTTCTCCAGGATCGGCCGGCGAATCTCCGTTTCTTCGTCGGCACCAAACGACTTCTGCTCGCGCGCGAGCTGATCCTTCTTGACGGTCGTCAGCACACTGGCCGCTTGTTCGCCGCCCATCACCGAAATCCTCGCGTTCGGCCACATCCACAGCAGCCGCGGCTCGTAAGCGCGGCCGCACATGCCGTAGTTGCCGGCGCCGAACGAGCCGCCAACAATAACCGTGAACTTCGGCACCACCGAGTTGGCGACGGCATGCACCATCTTGGCGCCGTCCTTGGCAATGCCGCCACGCTCGTACTGTTTGCCGACCATGAATCCCGTGATGTTCTGCAGGAAGATCAGGGGAACGCTCCGCAGGTTGCACAGCTCGATGAAGTGCGTCGCCTTCAAGGCCGATTCCGAAAACAGCACGCCGTTGTTGGCGATGATGCCCACCAGGAATCCGTGCAGCCGCGCGAAGCCGCACACCAGCGTGGTGGCGTATTGCTGCTTGAACTCATCAAAGCGCGATCCGTCCACGATCCGCGCGATCACTTCGCGCACGTCGTAGGCTTTCCGCAGATCGCGGCTCACAATGCCGTAGAGCTCCGCCGGGTCGTAGGCCGGATCCTCCGGGGTGGTCATATCCGCGGGCAGGTGCTTGGTGGTGTGGAGCGTCGAGACGATGGTGCGCGCCTGCTGCAGGGCGTGCGCGTCATCCTCGGCGAAGTAATCGGCGACGCCGGAGAGCCGGGTATGCACATCCGCGCCCCCCAGATCCTCGGCCGTTACTTCCTCGCCCGTGGCAGCTTTCACCAGCGGGGGACCGCCGAGGAAGATGGTGCCGGTACCCTTGACGATGATGGTTTCGTCGGACATGGCCGGCACATAGGCACCGCCGGCGGTGCAGGAACCCATCACCACCGCGATTTGCGGAATGCGTTCGGCGGACATCCGCGCCTGGTTGAAGAAAATGCGGCCGAAGTGGTCGCGGTCGGGAAAGACCTCGGCTTGGAGCGGGAGGAATGCCCCGCCGGAATCCACCAGGTAGACGCACGGCAGTCGATTGTGCAGCGCGACTTCCTGCGCGCGCAGGTGCTTCTTGACCGTCAACGGGTAGTAGGTGCCGCCCTTCACGGTGGCGTCGTTGGCGACAATCATGACGTCGCGTCCCGATACGCGTGAAATGCCGGTGACGATGCCGGCCGACGGCGCATCGCCGTCGTACATGTCCCACGCCGCCAGGGGAGCGATTTCGAGAAACGCAGCGCCTGGATCGATCAGCGCCTCGATGCGCTCGCGGACCGGCAGTTTGCCCTGCTCACGATGCCGGGCGAAATATTTCGCGCCGCCGCCCTGTTTGACGGTGTCGAGGCGGGCGCGATACTCGTTGACGAGCGTCTGCATGCGATCGCGATTGGCGCGGAACTCGTCGCCGTTCGTGTCGACATGCGAATGCAGTTTCTCCATTACCAGCCGCAGCAGTCAGTCTTGAAGCGGCACGAAGGGCACCGCCAGACGGCGTGCATCCGGTACATGTCGGCGCCGCAGCGCTCGCACTTCATGGCGGCTTCGTTGCCGGGCGTCGACGGTGACGTGCCCAAAGCAGAGACCACCGGCTTGACGATCAGCTTCGGTGCTGGTTTCGAAGATGGTGAATCCACCCCGGCATTATAGGGTGTGGCCGATCCCAAGGGGGCTGGCCCCAAACGTCGCACACGCATGATCGTAAGGGGGCTGGCCCCAAACGTCGCAATCGGTCAGAAGTTGCTGTCAGACACCGACTTCCGGCCGTCCCGGCGCTGCCTGGATCGCCACTGCGCGTGCGCACCGAGGATTTGCCGCTACTTGTCCGTGCACTTTCTGGAGACGTTCAACTCCAGCTACAGAATGGCCTGAAAGGCATCTCGCTGGCGGCGTATCATCTGCTCATCCTGTTCCGCCGGTGGCGCATTCGCCCCATCGCTTGAACTGGAACACGCAGGAGGCGGCGCAGGTCCGTGGACTCTACCGACCGACGCTGTACAACAAGATCAGGAACCATCCCATCCAGGATCTCCGCGCACAGGCACGCGTGGCCGACGAGGCTTGAGCGAGCGGAGTAAGCGCGACCGCGACGCACTGGCGGCCGAGGGGCGCGGCCCGGTCGGCGGCATGCGCCTGATTGGCCTGGCTTCGTGGCGAGGCGTCGGCGAGCTCTACGACAGCGACGGGTTGACGCACGCCGCGTCGATTGCCTACTACGCGCTGCTGTCAATGTTCCCGATGATGCTGCTGGCGCTCACCATTCTGAGCGAGATGACCGCCGACACGGCGGATCGCGACGCGGTGGTGCGGTTCGTCTTGCAGTACTTCCCACGGCAGTTCTCATTCATCAGCGGGCAGCTGGACGCCTTTCAAACCTCGCCGGTCACCTTCGGCGTCTGGGGCATTGTCGCGCTGATCTGGGCGTCGCTCGGTGTCTTCAATGCGATCACGTCGGCCGTGAACCATGCCTGGGCGGTGGAGAAGCGGCGCAGCTTCCTGATGCATCGCCTGGTCGGCTTCCTGATGATGGTGTCCGCCGGCCTGATCCTGATGCTCGGCATGGCGATGGCCAGCCTGGCGCGGATTGCGGAATCGCAAATCGGTGAAGCGATGGTCCGCTCGCCCTGGATCGACAATCTGTCTGGCGCCGTGGCGAGCTACCTGGCGACGGCGCTGCAGATTGTGTGCGTCGCGCTGGTGCTGTATTTCATTCCCAACACGAAGGTCCGCTTCCGTGACGTGTGGCCCGGCGCCATCCTGGTCGGAGGGTTGTGGCGAATCGCGTTCCAGTTGTTTGCGTGGTATGCCGCCGACCTGGCGACCTGGAACGTGGTGCACGGTTCGATCGCGGCTGTCGTGGTCTTCATGCTGTGGATCTACGTGACGGCGGTGATCCTGATCTACGGCGTGGAGATGACCGCCAGCTATGCCAGGCTGCAGGACGCGGCATCCAACAGCCGGCAGCTCGTAACCCGTAGCCCGTAGCCCGCAGAGCCCTCTGTCTTTTCCGGCTACCGGCTCCTGGCGACGGGCTACTATCATCGTGACATGCCCAATCGGCTCGCGCGCGAGCAGAGTCCCTACCTCCTGCAGCACGCGAACAACCCGGTCGATTGGTATCCGTGGGGTGCGGAGGCCTTCGAAGCGTCGCGCGCCACCGGCAAGCCCGTCTTTCTCTCCATCGGCTATGCGACCTGTCACTGGTGTCACGTCATGGAGCGCGAGTCGTTCGAGAACGAGGGCATTGCCCGAGTCCTGAACGAGCTGTTCATCTCGGTCAAGGTGGATCGCGAGGAGCGTCCCGACGTCGATCGCGTCTACATGACCTTCGTGCAGGCCACCACCGGGTCGGGCGGCTGGCCGATGAGCGTGTGGCTGACGCCGGAGCTGCAGCCGTTCTATGGCGGCACCTATTTCCCGCCGGCCGCCCAGTGGGGCCGCCCCGGATTCGCCGACGTGCTCAAGGAGATTGCGCGCGCGTGGCGTGAAGACCGGGTCAAGGTGATGCAGTCCGCCGCCGAAATCGTCGAGCGTCTCGCCGTCATGGCGCGTGGGCAGGACGAGGCATCGATTCCCGGCGTTCCAGCGCTCGAGCGGACGTTTCAGCAGTTCCAGCAGTCGTTCGATTCCCGGCGCGGCGGCTTCGGCGAGGCCCCGAAGTTCCCGCGCCCAAGCGAGCTGCTGTTCCTATTGCGAGAGTTCGCGCGGCTCCGCCTTCACGAAGAGGCGGCGGCGCGACAAGCCTCAGATGCCGCGCTGGTGATGGTCGTCCAGACACTGCGGTCGATGGCGCTCGGCGGCATGCGCGATCACATCGGCGGCGGGTTTCATCGCTACTCCGTGGACGCCAACTGGCGGGTGCCGCACTTCGAGAAGATGCTCTACGACCAGGCGCAGATCGTGCTGGCGTGCCTCGAGGCGTCGCAGGCCAACCGCGACCCGTTCTTCGCGCAGGTCGCCGAAGACACGCTGCAGTACGTCCGTCGCGACATGACCGACGCCCGGGGCGGCTTCTACTCAGCGGAAGATGCTGATAGCCTCCCGCCCGCCGCCGGTCCGCACGCCCACAAAGTTGAAGGCGCGTTCTACGTTTGGGAGGCGGCCGAGATCACGGCCGCCCTTGGCGATGACAGCGCCATCTTCGAGGCGCGTTACGGCATTCTGCCCAGTGGCAATGCGCCGTTCGATCCCCAGCACGAGTTCGTTAACAAGAACCTCCTGCACACCGCGCAGTCGATCGCCGATATCGCGCGGACGATGGGCCGGCCGCCGGTTGACGTGGCGGAGTCGCTGCTGCGTTCGCAGCAGACGTTGTTCGACATTCGCGAGGCCAGGCCGCGGCCGTTGCTGGACGACAAGGTGCTGACGGCGTGGAATGGCTTGATGATCGCCGCCTTTGCGCGCGCGTCGCGCGTGTTCGGCGGCGCCGCGCTCGGCCACGAGAACGGTGAGGATTCGACGGGTGCGCACTTGCAGAGCGCGATCGCAGCGGCTACCTTCCTGCGCGAGACGATGTGGAATACTACGACGCGCCGATTGCAGCGCCGCTACCGCGCCGGCGACGCGGCCATTGACGGCTATGCGGAAGACTATGCGTATCTGATCTTCGGTCTACTCGAGCTGTTTCAGTCGTCCGGTGATGCGCAATGGCTCGCATGGGCTCGGGAACTGCAGGGACGGCAGGATGATCTGTTCTGGGACGCCGGCGCGGGCGGCTGGTTCAGCACCACCGGCGACGATCCGTCCGTGCTGGTCCGCATGAAAGAGGAGTACGACGGCGCCGAGCCCGCGCCAACGTCGGTATCGGCGATGAACCTGTTGACGCTGGCGCACCTGACCGGCGAGCGCAGCTACGAGACCCTGGCACAGAAGGCGATCGCGTCGTTCGGCGGCCGGCTCGAGGATACCGGCCGCGCGGTGCCGTTCATGGCGGCGGCGTTGTCGATGGCGCTGTCGACCAGCGAGCAAATCGTGATCGTTGGCGAGCCCGATGCGCCCGATACCCGCGCCATGTGGGCGGCGGCCCGCGCGGCCTACCGGCCTTTCGCGGTGATGACGCTGGTCAGCCCGGCCACGCAGGGTGCGCTGGCGGTGCAGATGCCCTGGATTGCCGACATGAAGATGATCGACGGCATGGCGACCGTCTACGTGTGTCGAGAATTTGCGTGCGATGCGCCCTCGACCGACGTGTCGGTGCTGGCGCTGCCTCGCCGTCGCTCCAGCGAGGCGGAGGCGGATGCATGAGCGCGTTGGTCGAGGTCATCTCGAGTCGTGACGGTGCGTGGTGCCGGCTGGTCCTGGGCGGCGGGCGCGGCAACCTGTTGTCGCTCGACCTGGTGCGCGCGTGTGGCGAGAAGCTCCATCAACTGGAGTCGGAGCGCGGCATCAAGTGGCTGACGATTGAAGGCGCCGGCGGTGAGTTTTCCTACGGAGCCAGGGTCCAGGAGCACACCCCGGAGATGATGCAGACGGTGTTGCCCGAGACGCATCGCCTGATCAAGCGCATCCTCGCATTTCCGTCACCGACCGCCGCGCTCGTCGAAGGCCGGTGCCTCGGCGGCGGGTTCGAGGTGGCGCTGGCGTGCGACGACATCATCGCCACTGACGGGGCGGTGTTCGGCGTGCCGGAGATCCGCCTCGGGGCCTTTCCACCTGCCGCTGCGGCGCTGTTGCCGCTTCGCGTCGGCGCCTCACGCGCCACCCGCGCCATCGTCACTGGCCAGACGCAGAGCGCCGGTTACTGGCACGACGCTGGTCTGCTGTCGATGGTCGCGCCGCAGGCGCGGCTGATTGATGCCGCCGGTGCGTGGTTCGATACGCAGTTGGCTCGCCATTCCGCCGTGGCGCTGGCACACGCGGTAGCCGCGGCGCGATTGACCCTGCGGGCGCAGGCGGAGCCGGCGCTGGACCGCGCCGAGCGCGATTACCTGAGCGGGCTCATGAAGACGCATGACGCGGTCGAAGGTGTAAAGGCGTTCTTGGATAAACGCGCCCCGCAGTGGAAAGATGAGTAGCACGGAGCATCGATGATCGAAGTCGACGTGTGGGTGAGAGGCAGGCAGGACGCCACGACCGAGCGCCTGATGGGCGTGGAGGCCGAGGCGGCGGAGTGGGCCGATGAAGACGTCAAGAAGCTGCTCGAAGGCATGCTGCTCGCGCTGCAGCGCACCAAGGAGCCTGGCGGCGAGCCGCCGTCAGTGACGCTGCGCGGTTTCAGCTGGATCGTCAGCCCGGGTCCGAAGGGCGTGCTGGTGCACATTGAGATGCAGCTCGGCACCGTCAGCGCCGGCCCGTTCGACATTGAGGAGGACCGGCTGACCGACATGATCTCGCGGGTCATCGGCGGACCGAAGGTGTCGACGTTAGTGCACTGAAGGCAGTCAGCAGTCGACAGTCGGCTGTTAAGAGTTGTCAGTCAACAGTCAGCAGTCCGGTCAGCAGTCGGCAGTCTGTGAACGTCGAGACTGGGATGGCTGCTGGTGACTGAACTGTCGACTGGTGACCGACAACTCTTAACTGCCGAATGTAGACTGTCGACTGTTTCAGTCGTCAGTCCGCCGGGGTGGCGAAACTGGCAGACGCACAGGACTTAAAATCCTGAGAGGGTCACCCCCTCGTGCGGGTTCGATTCCCGCCCCCGGCACCACTTAACTGACTGACTGCGTTGGGGTGTTACTTCGACGCAGTTTCCGTCTCCACGATGTCTCCACGCCCATGCAGGTCGAGACGTTTATGCTCCAACACCCTTGGTCGCCATAGCCGGGCCAGGAACGCCCAAAATCCAGCCCTCCACCTGCGCCATGGCACGTTCCTCAGGCAACAGATCGGGGTCGAGGAAGGCGGCAAGACTGCCCTGGCGGTCGGCCAGCGACAGCCAAGCCACAATGCTGAAGGCGTCGTGCTGGTCGCCCGTGCGGCCCTCTTTGGCGAAGCTGCGACTCCAGAGAGCCGGATACACCTCGGCAATCACCGACCGCCCAGCCGGAATGCCCCAGCCGTCAAACGGCCAGAAATACGCTCGGGAACCCAGCCGCTGCCGGATGAAGCGCAGCCAGGGAATCCCGGCGTGGGTGGACTTGGCCACCTGCCCCTGCACATCGAAATGAAACACGGACTTCGCGCTGCCGGCGCGTGCCTCGGTCAATCGCCGCCATCGGGAATTGCCGGCGCGGGCTGCGCCTTTACCCACTGCACCATCCCGGACAAAATCGACATAGGTGTGGTCTTCATCCGTGGGCCAGTGGCGCTGGAAGTCGTCGAGGAAGGCGGGCCAATCAGGCAACAGGTGGTGCGTCTCGAAATAGCGCAGCGGGAAAGAGAAGCCGTGGTCGATGCCGACCAGCGTGGGCGCGTCTTCAGCCAGGCGTTCCACCAGCCATTCGGCAATGCCGCGCCGCGTCCAGTACTTCCTCGGCGATGGCGGCGGCAATACCTCGACCGGCGGCGCTGCGCCCTCGGCGATGTACGCGCGCAGGCCCTTCAGGCTGGCTGTAGGGGTTTCAGCGCCTGAGTAGTCGATGCCGATGTATCGGGCGAATGCCGCCATCTCATGCTACCGACTTAAAACGCTCGAAGTGCAGCCTGAGCCGGTCTCGATCGGGCCGGTCCTGGCTGCGGTTCGGCAGGTGGATAGTGCCGCCGTTCAACCGCTTCAGGGCTTCGAGCATCGGGCCGTCATGCTGCACAAGGAGCCGCTCGGATACGTGCAATAAGGTTTCTAAACTCCGCCCTGGGGGGCTCGTGCGCCGAGTCCGTCTGGTGGCTCCACCCCCCCTTGCGCTCGTCACGAGCGGACGTCGAGGCCGATGCCGCCGCGCCGCTGGCCCGCCAGACGGCAATCGATACGTGGAATACGCGAAGGTGGAACGTGAATAAGAACCAACGTAGCGAGCCTCCTTGATGCCTCAGTGCCCATTCATGGCTCCTGGCAAGCGTTCCAATCCCGCAAGGGAGAGGGATAGCGGTCCGATTAGCCCGTAGAGCACGGGCGAAGTCATCCGGCGAACCCCATCGAGTCGCGCAATAATCTCGGCCGATCCGGCGGGGAGGGTAAAGATCATGCCATCCTCGCCAATGGTGATCGGGCCCTTGTATTCCGCGTGTGCACCGTCGAGGAAATAGCCGTTTAACAACCGGAAGGGGAGGGCGGGGACAATGTGGGTGAGGATGAGGGCCTTCACCCCCGCCTTGTGGGCGATCCTGGCGGCATCCACCGGACTGGTGTGATAGCCGGGGATATCGGCCATGATCTTGGCGGTCTTGTCCTTGCCCGCCTTTTTCATGGCCGCGCCGATGACCCCGGCCATTTCAGGATTGAGAGCCTCATGGACGAGCAGATCGGCGCCACGGGCGGCGGCAATGACCATGGGGGAGGGCGCGGTGTCACCGCTCAACACGACCGACCGCCCCTTGTAGTCAAAGCGGTAGCCAACGGCACCAGTCACCGGCCGGTGATCGACGGCAAAGGCGGTG
>VFZG01000052.1 GCA_016871275.1 Acidimicrobiia bacterium
AGGGGGGCACAAAAGGGGGCACAGTGACGACGCGCCCTCGCTGTCAAAACACCGCACACTATTGAAACAAAGTGGCTCCTCGGGCTGGACTCGAACCAGCAACCCTCCGGTTAACAGCCGGATGCTCTGCCATTGAGCTACCGAGGAATCTAGGTAGGACTTCTCGCGACGAAAAGAAATCCAATCGTACGACAAAACCCGGCCGACCCGCAAATAGTCCGTTCGAGCATGCCAGTGGCGCCATGGCCCGGGTTGCGACGTGCGATGTTCGACTGACGTACAGTGGTCGGCGGCATGCAGTCCGAGATCACGCGCGTGCACGGCATCATCCGGCCCTACATCCGCCAGACGCCGGTGCTCCAGACCATGGGCAGCGATGCCGGGCTGGCCGCGTTCCCGCTGACGCTGAAGCTCGAGTCTCTCCAGCATTCCGGCTCGTTCAAGGCCAGGGGCGCCTTCACCAACCTGCTGACGCGCACGGTGCCGGCCGCCGGCGTCGCGGCCGCATCAGGCGGCAATCACGGCGCGGCGGTCGCCTACGCGGCGATGCGGCTCGGCGTGCCGGCGAAGATCTTCGTCCCGACGGTCTCGTCACCCGCGAAGGTCGCGCGCATCCAGGCATGCGGCGCCGAGGTGGTAATCGGCGGCGAAGGCTACGCTGACGCGCTCGCCACGTGCGACCAGTACGTGGCTGACTCGGGCGCGATGTCGGTGCACGCCTACGATCAGATCGAGACGATCCTCGGCCAGGGCACGCTGGCGCGCGAGCTGTCCGAACAGGCGCCTTCGGTTCACACCGTGCTGGTCGCGGTCGGCGGCGGTGGGCTGCTGGGCGGCGTCGCTTCGTGGTACGGCGGCACCGGCACGCGCGTGATTGGCGTGGAACCGGTCACGGCGCCAACGCTGACCGCGGCGCTACAGGCCGGCAGGCCGGTCGATGCGCCGGCCGGAGGCATTGCCGCCGATTCGCTCGCACCCCGTCAGGTCGGGCAGCTGATGTTCCCCATCGCCCAGCAACACGTCGAGCGCGTCGTGCTCGTCGAAGACGAGGATATCGTGCGGGCGCAGCAGGCGCTCTGGGACACCTATCGATTGGTGGTGGAGCCGGGCGGCGCCGCGGCGTTTGCGGCGATTCTGAGCGGGAAATACCAGCCCTCGGCCAACGAGCACGTGGCCGTGATTGTCTGCGGCGCGAACACGCAGCGGTAGGCTGAGCCGACACACCGGCCTGGCGCCTGGGATCTCCGTGGCGGCCGTGCGAACGCCGGGACGGAGCTATTGCTTCGATGCCCCGGCGAGTTCGTCGGCGATGAACTTATTCATATGCTGCTCGAGCACCGGCAGCGGCACTGAGCCAATCGCGAGAATCGCATCGTGGAAGCGGCGCTGATCGAAGCGCTCGCCGAGCTTCTCCTCGGCTTCCTTGCGGTGCCGGCGGATCTGGATTTCACCAAGCTTGTAGGCCAGCGCCTGGCCGGGCCACGCAATGTAGCGATCGATCTCAGTCGTGATTTCGTGCTCGGCAAGGGGCGCGCGATCGCGCAGGTAGGCGAGCGCCTGGTCGCGCGTCCAGCCGAACTGGTGGATGCCGGTGTCGATCACCAGCCGGCACGCGCGCCACATCTCGTAGGTCAATCGGCCCATGTCCTCGTAGGGCGTCTCGTAGATGCCCATCACCGTGCCGAGCCACTCGACATAGAGTCCCCAACCCTCGCCGTATCCCGAGAACGAGGTGCCGCGCCGAAACGCGGGCCGCTCCGGTCCTTCCAGGGCCAACGCCGCCTGGAAGCTGTGGCCGGGTGTGCACTCGTGCAGCGTGAGCGGGACAATCGTATAGAGCGGACGGGCCGGCAGGTTGTAGGTGTTCATCTGGCACGCGTCCAGCCCGCCGCGGCCGCCGGTGTAGATGGGCGCGATGTTGTCGGGGACGGGGCGGATGCCGTGCCGCCGGCGAGGCAGCAAGCCAATGGTCTCGGCCAGCTTGTCGTCGGCCTTCTTCGAGACGTAGGCCGAGAACGCCAGCAGCTCCTTCGGCGTCTTCGCGTAGAACTGCGGATCCGTCCGCATGAACCGGAAGAACTCCGCCATGGTCCCCGTGAACTTCGCGCGATCCTTGGTGGCGCGCATCTCGGCCTCGATGCGGGCCACTTCCTTCAGGCCGATCTCGTGGATCTCCTTCGGCGTCAGCGTCAGCGTAGTGTGCCGCTCGATCTGTGCCTGGTAGAAGGCGTTACCCTCTGGCAGCGTGCTGGCGCCGATTCGGGCGGTGGCCTTGGGCAGATACTCTTCCCGCATCAATGCCATCAACTTCGAGAACGCGGGCACGATGCTGTCGCGCATCACCGTCATCGCCTCTTCGCGAAGCGCGGCCTGTTCGGCAGCCGGCATGTTCGCCGGGAAGTCGGTGAACGGCACGAACAGCGGATTGGTGGCGTCGCCCTTGAGGTACGGCTCGATGGTCTTGTCACGGCCGAGCACCGAGACGCGCGGCACGGTGTAGCCGCGGGCGAGACCAGCGCGCATGTTCACCATCTGCTCGTCGAAGTAGCGCGGCACGTCGCGCAACCGCGCGAGATACGACTTGTAGGCGGCGGCGTTGGCGAAGCCCTCGCGAGGCGTGAATCCGGTCCAGAAGAACGTGTCGCTGTTGAAGGGCGCTTCGTAGGTCTTGTACTGGATGTCGCTGACCAGCCCGCGCAACGAGGTCCGGAAGATCTGCGCGTTGACCTGCTCCTCGGCCGACAGCTGATCGAATGGAATGGTGTCGAGTGTGGCCAGTGCCTTGGTCCAGTACTCCAGCCGCCGCTGCTGCGCGGCGGCGTCGACGCTCGCGAAGCGATCGTTGGCGCCGCGCCCCATTTCCTGGCCGCGCCAGTCCCACTCGGCGGTGTAGAGCGCCCTGAGCCGGGCATCGACAGACTGCGCGCCCGGCTGCGACTGCGCAGAGAGCAGCGCCATGGCTGCGGCGCACAGCGCCACGCTCAGGGCGCTGGTCTTGATGACCTTCGCAAGCCGGGTCGCGGTGGCTTTGTCGATATCCATGAACTCTCCTGAACCATGGTAGCAACCAGGCGTGAAGTAAGTGCGTCAGGCTCGAATGTGCCGACGGACCATGGCCAGGAAGAGTAAGACCATGGTCATGGCTGCCGCCCACGTAGAGAAGTAGAGAGGCGGCCCGCCAGCGGAGAGCGCCCACGAGCCCAGGTAGGAGGCGGCCACGTTGCCGATACGGCCGGCCGCGACGGTGGTGCCGACGCCGGTGCTGCGGATCTCAGTTGGAAAGACGTGCGCGGCCAGCGCGTACATCGGCGCTTGTACGGCGTTGAGCAGCGCGCCCGAAATCGCGAACATCGCAATTACGCTGGTCATCTCGGCGGGGTGCAGCGTCATGCGCGACATCGCGAGCGCGGCGACAATCGCCAGACCGCTGATGGTGAGCAGCGCAATGCGCGAGCCGACGCGCTGGATCAGCAGCGCGCCGGCGATTGCGCCGGCGACGCCACCGAAGTTGTGGATGCTGAGGACGCGGCTGGCGTCCGGTTGCGAGAAGCCCACCGCGGGTTCGGTGAGCATCGCGGGAATCCACAGGAACGCGGTCCAGATGGCCAGCAGGCAGCAGCCGAAGGCGCCGATCAGCGCAATGGAATCGCGCCGCAGCGCGGGCGCAAACAGGTCGCCGATCGATCCGGGAGGCGTGGACCGCGCCAGGAAGGTTGGCGATTCCGGCAGGACGGGCCAGAGCGCCACTGCCAGCACCATGGGGACAATGCCGCCGGCGGCGAACAGGACACGCCAGCCGTAGTCGGGGATGATCTGCGCAGCGAGAAATCCAGCCAGCACGCCGCCGAGCGGAATGCAGACGATGGTCAGGGTGACGGCCAGCGGCCGATGCCTCGCGGGCACAATCTCAGCGGTGAGCGCCGCGGCATTCGGCATGGCGCCGCCGAGGCCGAGGCCCGCGAAGAACCGCACGATCGCGAGCGTGGTCACGTCGTTGGCGAACGCAATCAGGCCGGTCAGCGCCGAGAAGCAGATCACGCTGGCCAGCAGCGCCTTGGTGCGGCCGATGCGATCGCCCAGCATGCCGCCGGCCAGGCCGCCGATGATCATGCCGAACGGGGCCGCGGCCGACGCGTTGGCGAACGCCGCGCGCGGCAGGTGCCACTCCCGCATCAGCGCCGGAATGGCATTGGCCAGCAACTGGTTGTCGGCGCCGTCGAGCACCACCATCAGCGCGGTGGCCGCGACCATCAGGACCTGGTAACCGGTGAGCCGCTCCATCTGTGCGGCTAATCTATCTTCTTCCGGCTTTTGTCGTATCCTGCCGCCCATGCGACTCACCCTTCGCGCGTTGACCGTCCTGTGCCTCGTGACCCTCATCGGCGGCGCCGCCGCCCGGGCGCAAACCGCCGCGGCCACCGCGGCGCCGCCCGATCGCGCCGCGCTGGAAAAGAAGGTGGACGAGTTCCTGAACGCGCACGCCCGCGTCAACAGCTTCAGCGGATCGGTGCTGATCGCGAAAGACGGCACGCCGCTGCTTTCGAAGGGCTACGGATTCGCGAACATCGAATGGCAGATTCCCAACACGCCGCAGACGAAATTCCGCATTGGTTCAATCACCAAGCAGTTCACGTCGATGCTGATCATGCAGCTCCGCGAACAGGGCAAGGTCACGCTCGAAGACTCCCTGTGCGTCTACGTGACGCCCTGTCCCGACCCGTGGAAGCCGGTGACCGTGCATCACCTGCTGACGCACACGTCGGGCATCCCGACCTACACCGGGCAGAAGGCGTGGGCCGAGAAGATGATGATGCCGCTCACGCCGGACCAGGTGATGGGCTTCGTGCGCGACCTGCCGCTGCAGTGGGTGCCGGGCGAGAAGTACGCCTACAACAACTCGGGCTACTTCCTGCTCGGATTGATCATCGAGAAGGCGACCGGCAAGAAGTACGAAGCGGCGCTCGCGGAGATGATCCTCACGCCGCTGGCGTTGAAGGACACCGGCTACGACTGGACGCGCACCATCCTGCCCAGGCGCGCGGCCGGCTACTCAGGGCGCGGTCCGGCGCTCGGCAACGCCATGCCAATCGACATGCAGCAACCCTACGCCGCCGGTTCGATGTACTCAACGGTCGAGGACCTGCTCGAGTGGGATCAATCGCTCTACACCACTACGCTGTTGCCCGAAGCCGCCAAGACCGTGATGTGGACGCCGTTCCTGAACAACTACGCCTACGGATGGAACATCGGCCAGGCCGATCCCAAGCTGTTCGGCGGCCACCGGCGCATGGCTCACGCCGGCGGCATCAACGGCTTCTCGAGCGTGCTCATCCGCCTGCCGGACGTCAAGATGACGTTCATCGTGCTGGCGAACAACGACGGCGCCAACGCCGCCGTCATCGGCCGCGACCTGGCCGCGCTCTATTTCGGCCAGCCGTACTCGATTCCGTCACCGGCGGCGAAGTAACCCGCCTCGCTCGGAGTGCGTGTCAGCGGGCGCGAAGACACTCAGCGACCGCCGCCGGCGATGGTCACCAGCCTTGCGCCGGGGACACGCCTGGCGAGCGCATCGGCGTGTTCGCGCTGGAATTCATCCTTGTCGCCCACCAGGATCAGGGTGGGCACCTTCACTGCTTCGGGTCGCCGGTCTTGAAGGCCGCCCTCAGCGCGTCGGTGAACGGTGGGCGCGGTGACGGTGTCGGACTTGCCGTGCGCGGGCAGGTCGTACCGGATCACCGTGTGGGATTTCGCGAACCAGTGGGCTTCGCGCTCCCATATCCGTCGATCGAGATTCGATCCGGTCAGCAGGACCACCGCGGGTCCTGTGCCCCGAACGTCGCAGGCAATCCCGCCCGCCGTCTTCCCTTCAGTGGTCGGCTGGACGAGCGCCAGCAGCATGACGACGACTATTCGCATAGGCAGGGGACTTGGCCGGCATGGGGTGCCGAATCGGCCATCACACCCTCCCCATGAGTTTGCGCACCAGCGCTAGCCTACAATGATGTGGAGTTCATGGCGACGACGTTTGTGCCTGCTCCGGCGGCGGTCCCCGGGCCCTCGCGCTGGCCGCCGGGGGCATCGTTCTTCAAGTTCCGGCGCGACCCGCTGCGGTTCTTCGTCGACGCGCAGCGCACCTACGGCGACATCGCGCGCTTTTCGATCGGTCCCCAGGAGGCGTACCTCGTCTGCCACCCTGATTGGATCGAAGACGTGCTGGTCACGTCCGCAAAGAAGTTCCACAAGGGCGTGGTGCTGCAGCGCGCCCGGCGGCTGCTGGGCAACGGGCTGCTGACGTCCGAGGGCAAGGAACATCTCAAGCAGCGGCGCACCATCCAGCCGCTGTTCCATCGCCAGCAGGTGCAGCGCTTCGCGGAAGCCATGGTGAAGCACGCCGTCCGCTGGCGCGGCTCGATCGCCCCGCACGCCACCATCGACATCACCGGCGAAATGGGCGCGCTCGCCCTCGCTATCGTCGGCGAGACGCTGTTTGCGAGCAACGTGCAGGCCGACGCCGACGAAGTCCGCGACGCCCTGACCGGCGCCGTGCAGAGCTTCGGCGTGATGTTCCTCCCCGGTCTCGAGTACGTCGAGAAGCTGCCGCTGCCGGTGTTCGTGCGCGTGCGCCAGGCACGCGAGCGCCTGGACCGCGTCATCCTGCGGGTGATCAACGAGCGCCGCCATGGCACGTCCGACGCTGCGGGTGGCGATCTCGTGTCGATGTTGCTGGCCGCGCGCGACCCCGAGAACCCATCGGAAGCCGGGATGACCGACGCGCAGATTCGCGACGAAGCGATGACCATTTTCCTCGCCGGCTACGAGACCACTGCGAACGCGATGTCGTGGACGTGGCACCTGCTCGGCGGCCATCCGCACGTCGCGGCCAAGCTTCACGACGAAATCGCGCACGTGCTCGACGGTGGCGAGCCCACCGTCGAAGACGTGCCGAAGCTTGAATACACGCGAGCCGTGATTGCGGAGTCGATGCGCCTGTTTCCGCCGGCCTGGACCATGGGACGACTGGCAATCGAGCCACACACCATCGCCGGGCATTCAATCCCGGCCGGTGCGCTGGTGCTCGTTCCGCAGTGGCTTGCGCATCGCGATCCGCGCTGGTGGCCGGAGCCCGAGGTGTTCCGCCCCGAACGGTGGGCCGAGAAATCCGAGCGTCCGAAGTACGCCTACTTCCCGTTCGGCGGCGGTTCCCGCATCTGCATCGGCGAAGCGTTCGCGTGGACGGAGGCGATCCTCCTGCTGGCGACAATCGCGCAGCGCTGGTCGTTCACGCCGGTGAGGCCGCCGCAGATCGAGGCGCGCATCACGCTGCGGCCGCACGGACTGCGCATGCAGTCGGTCCCCAGATAGGCCGGCCCCTACTTTGCGCTGCAAAGCAGGCAGCGGATAGTATGGAGGAGATGCCCCTGCTCACGGCCGACCACCTCGGGAAAACCTATGTCACCGGCGATGCGCGGGTCACCGCGCTGGCCGGCGTGTCGTTCTCGGTCGAGGCCGGCGATTTCGTGGCGTTGATGGGACCCTCGGGGTGCGGGAAGTCCACGCTGCTGCATCTGTGCGGCGCCATGGACCGCCCGACCGGCGGCACGCTGACGCTCAACGATCGCGACCTGTCGACAATGGAAGACGACGAGCTGACGCGGGTGCGACGGGAGCAGGTCGGATTCGTCTTCCAGTTCTTCAACCTGCTGCCAACGCTGACCGTGGCCGACAACATCGCGCTGCCGTGCCTGCTGGGAGGCATGCAGCCAGACGAGGCGGAGCGGCGCGCGAAGGCGCTGGCCGGCCGCGTTGGCATTGCGCATCGGCTGTCGCACTACCCACAACAGATCTCCGGCGGTGAAATGCAGCGGGCCGCAATTGCGCGGGCGCTGATCCATCAGCCGGCGCTGCTGGTCGCCGACGAACCAACCGGCAACCTGGATTCCGAAAACGGCGCGAACGTGCTGTCGCTGATCAAGCAGCTCAATCGCGAGCTCGGCGTCACGATTCTGCTCGCGACCCACGCCCACGACGTGGCGGCCGCGGCGTCTCGAGTGCTGCGGATGAAGGACGGCCGCTTCGCATGAAGCGCGCCTTCGCGCACGCGCGTGGGCGAGGCCGGCTGTTCCGGCAGTTCGTCCTGCGCCCGCTGATCAACGAGAAGGTCCGCACCGTCACGACGGTGCTGGGGGTGTCGCTGGGCATCGCCGTGGTGATTGCGATCCAGCTCACTAACGCCAGCTCGGTGCGCGGCTTTGAAACGGCGCTGGAAACGGTCGCCGGCAAGACCGCCGTCGAGATCATCGGCAGCGGCACCGGCGTGGACGAACGGCTGCTGCCGCAACTCGGCTGGCTGCGCGAGCACGGCATCGTCAGCCCCCTCATCGAAGGCGCCGCCGCACTCGTGGGCGGCGATGAGCAGTCGGTGTCGCGCCGGCGACTGGAGGCGGTGAAGATTCTCGGCATCGACATCCTGCGCGACCAGCCGTTCCGCGACTACAACCTGCTGGAGATCGATCGCCCGGGGAGCGATGGCTCGAGCCGCCGCTCGACGGAGGAGGTCAACACACAGGCGTTCCTGCAGCTCCTCACCAGCCCTCAGGCGGTGGTGATCACCGAGAAGCTCTCAACCCGGCGCAATTACCCGCCCGGGTCGGAGCTGCGGCTGATGATCGGCGATCGTGTGCTGCGGTTCGTGGTGCGTGGCGTGCTCAAGAACGAGGGGCCGGCGCGGGTGCTCGACGGCAACTTCATCCTGATGGACATCGCCGCCGCGCAACTGGCGTTCGATCGCCTGGGCCGCGTCGATCGCCTCGACGTGCTGCTCCCCGACGGCGCAGATCTGCAGGCCAGCGTCGATGCCATCGGCGCGCGGCTGCCCGACGGTTTGTTCGCGCAACGCACCGGCCGCCGCGGCGAACAGGTCGAAACCATGCTGGCGGCGTTTCACACCAACCTGACGGCGCTGTCGTGGATTGCGCTGATCGTCGGGCTGTTCCTGGTCTACAACACCGTCACCATCTCGGTCGTGGCGCGGCGCCAGGAAATCGGCACGCTGCGCGCGCTGGGGCTGAGCCGCCACAAGGTGCTGGCGCTGTTTCTCGGCGAAGCTGCGGCGCTGGCCGTCGCCGGCATCGCGATCGGCCTCGGGCTCGCGCGTGTGCTGGCCGACACCGCCGTCTCACTCACCTCGTCAACCGTCAGCACGCTGTACATCGCCGCCGTCGCTGCGCCGCCGGACATGACGATGGGGCATGTGTGGACGGCGATGGCCATTGGCCTGCCGCTGTCGCTGATCGCCGCAGCCATTCCCGCACTCGAAGCCAGCCGCGTGCCGCCGACCGCCGCCATGCGCGGTCACGACACGCTCGACATGCGCGTGCGGTTCAAACCCGCGCCACTCGTGGTCGCCGCCGTATTCCTCATCGTCGCCTACGGGCTGGCCCAGTTGCCTCCGGTCGGACGACGGCCGGTGTTTGGCTACGTGTCGTCGTTTGCGATCGTGATTGGCGCCGCGTTCCTGGTGCCGGCGATCATGTATGGACTCGCCAAGCTTGGCCGGCTGGTGCTGCGACGCAGGCTGGGCGTTGAGGGCTTGCTCGCGCATGCCAACCTGACCGCCGCGATCCCGCGGCTGTCGATCTCCGTTGCCGCGCTGTCGGTCAGCCTGGCGATGATGGTGGCGATCGCGGTCATGATTGGCAGCTTCCGCGAAACCGTCGTCTACTGGGTCGGTCAGACGCTGCAGGCCGATTTGTTCATCGGTCCAGGGATCCGTCCCACGGTGGGCTCCGAACAGACTGTCTCCGAAGACGTGATTCAGACGCTGGGCCGGCACCCGCAGGTCGCGGCGCTCGATCGGTTCCGCAACCTCGACATGGTCTACAACGGCAACCTCGCGGTCCTCGGCGGCGGCTCGTACGACGTGGTGCTGGAGCAAGGCAGCCTGCTGTTCAAGAGCCCGGCCAACGCGCGCGAGGAAATGCGGGCGGCGATTGGCCAGGATGCCGTGATCGTCTCCGAGCCGTTCTCCAATCGCTACGCCAAGCGCGACGGCGACACCATTGACATTCCCACGCCGCAGGGCACCAGGCCATTCCGGATCGCGGCGGTGTATTTCGACTACGCCAGCGATCGCGGCGTGGTGGTGATGGACCGGGGCACGTTCCGGAAGTACTTCGGCGAGCTGGCGCCGAACGGTGTGGCGGCGTACTTGAAGCCGGGCGCCGATCCGGAACGGGTGCGGAGCGAGATGCTCGAAATGCTCGATGAGGGCCACCGTGCCTTCATCTACAGCAACCGCACGCTGCGCACCGAGATCCTGGCGGTGTTCGACAGCACGTTCGCGATCACCTACGCGCTCGAGATCATCGCCATCGCGGTGGCCATGCTGGGCGTCGCCGGCACGCTGTTGACGCTGGTGCTCGAGCGGCGGCGCGAACTGTCGCTGTTGCGGCTGACCGGCGCCGATCGCCGTCAGGTGCGGCGCATGGTGATCATCGAGGCGGCGCTGATCGGCGCGGTGAGCCAGGGCATCGGCCTCGTGGTTGGTTTCGCGCTGTCGATGGTGCTGATCTACGTGATCAACGTGCAGAGCTTTGGCTGGACGATTCAGTTCCATGTGCCGCTGGCGTTTCTGGTGCAGGCGTCGATTGCGGTGGTGATTGCCACGTCGATCGCCGGCATTTATCCGGCGCGGCGCGCGGCACAATTGGTGTTGTCACATGAAGAGTAGCGTGTGGTTGCTGCTGTTGCTGACGCTTGGGCTGGCGTCCTCCTCCGCCAGGGCGATGGAGGACCAACAAGCCGCGAGCCCTCAAGCTGCGAGCCCCTGGAAAGAAGCCAGGCCCGGCTACGTGTTTTCGTTTCCGCGCGATCACGCCAGCCACCCGGACTTCAAGATCGAGTGGTGGTACTACACCGGCAACGTCAGGGCCGCCGACGGACGGCGCTTTGGATACCAGCTGACGTTCTTCCGCGTCGGCATCGATCACCAGCCCGTCAACCCGTCGAAGTGGGCGGTGCGCGATCTCTACATGACCCACCTGGCGGTCAGCGACGCGAAGGGACAACGCTACCGGTTCGCCGAAAAGCTGACGCGCGGCGGTCCGGGGCTGGCCGGTGCGCTGACGGATCGCTATTACACGTGGAATGAGGAGTGGAGCGCGGGGCTCGGGGATCAGGGAGCAGGGAGCAGGACCCGACACGTGCTGCGCGCCAGTAGTCCACAGGCCGGCGTCGATCTCGTTCTCGACGAAGGCAAGGCGCCGGCCATCAATGGCATCAACGGCGTCAACCAGAAAGGGGCGCGCGACGGCAACGCGTCGCACTACTACTCGCTGACGCGCATGCCGACCCGGGGAACGATCAGCGTCGACGGCGAGCGATTCGAGGTGACCGGCGAGAGCTGGATGGACCACGAGTTCAGCACCAGTTTCCTGGAGCCCGAGCAGCGCGGCTGGGACTGGTTCTCGATCCAGTTGTCGGACAACCGCGAGCTGATGCTCTATCGGATGCGCCGCGCCGACGGCTCGCACGATCCGCGATCGAGCGGCACGTTGATCGACGCCAACGGCAGGACCACGCATTTGACCCATGATGACTTCACGCTGACGCCGGGCCGCGCGACGTTCAAGTCGGCAAATGGCGCGGTGTATCCCACCGAGTGGACGGTGGCGGTGCCGAAGCATCGCCTTGCGTTGACGGTCACCACGCCGCTGAACGACCAGGAACTGTCGCTGGTGAAATCGACCGGCATTGCCTACTGGGAGGGGATGATCGACGTGGCGGGCCAGGCGGGCGGTCGGGCTGTCAGGGGGGCAGGTTACCTGGAGATGACGGGCTATCACGGTAGTCTGGGACGAATATTCACGGGGGCGTGATGCGCGTCGCCGTTGTCGGGGCAGGCATCGCTGGGCTGTCCGCCGCGCGGGCGCTGCAGGATCGAGGGGGCCGCGTCACGGTCTTCGAACGATCGCGCACGCCTGGCGGCCGCGTCGCCACGCGCACCGCGCCAGCGCTCGAACTGCCCAAGGGCCTGTCTGGTGAAGTCGCCTTCGATCACGGCGCGCAGTACTTCACCGTCCGCGACGATCGCTTTTCGATGATCGCCGCCGAGTGGGAGCGACATCGTGTGATCAGCAAATGGACCGGCCGGGTGGTGTCGTTCGACGGCGAAGGGTGGGAGGAACTCGACACCGACACCAGCCGCTACGTCGGCACGCCGGGCATGCAGAGGATTGCGCAGGCGATGGCCTCCGGACTGGACGTCAACTACCAGCACAACATTGAATCGCTCGATCCGCTACTCGCCGACTTCGATCGCGTGGTCGTGGCGGTTCCCGCGGAACAGACAGCGCGACTGGTGCCCGGCGCCCCCGCCGTGGCGATGAAACCCTGCTGGGCCGTCATGGCGGCGTTTGAAGAGCGGGTCGCGGCGCGATTCGATGCCGCGTTCGTCAATGGCAGTGCGCTGTCGTGGATCGCGCGCAACAGCTCGAAGCCGAAGCGCAACTGGAAGATCGACACCTGGGTGATGCACGCGTCGACGGCGTGGAGTCAATCGCATCTCGACGATCAACCGGATGACGTCGGCGCCTTCCTGATGGAAGCGTTCGAAGACCTGATCGCCGCAGGACTGCCCCGCGCCTTCCACGCGAGCGTTCACCGCTGGCGCTACGCCACGGCCGATCCGCCGCTCGCCGTCGGCGCCATCGAACTCGATCGCGTGGTCGTGTGTGGAGACTGGTGCAAGGGCGCGCGCATTGAAGACGCGTTTCTGAGCGGCCTGGACGCGGCTCGCCTGACGGCCTGATGGCCTACTCTTCCTTCGCCGGCTTCTTCTTGTTGGCTTTCGCCGCGCCGCCCACGCGGCCGCGATCGCCGCCCGTCCATTTCAACTGCACCAGCGTGCCGAACACGCCGAGGAGGAACCACGCCCACGGCAGCCAGGCCATGTCCGGCGCGGGATTCAGCGGATAGACCACCCATGGATTGCCGGCGGCCGCCGCCTTCAGCGGACCACCGTCGCCCAGCAGCGCCAACCCGCCAACCAGCATGATCCAGGCGCCCGCGAATCCGGTGCCGATGATGATCACGTAGCGCTGCAGCCACGTCGCCGCCACCGCACCTGCCACCGAGAACAGCACGACGACAGCGGGATGGGGATCGCCTTCGATCTGCATCCAGATCACGTTGACCAGCAGCGCGCCAAGGCTGGCGCCGACCAGCGCCACGCCCACGAAATACGCCGCCAGCAGCACGCCGGCGCCCACCATGCCGCCCAGCAGCGCGGCGATCAGCATGGGAGTGGTGTCGGCCGGGCCGAAGAACGAGCTGGCGGCAAGCACGCCGATGATGAAACCGAACAGGCCGAGCACCAGCTTGAAGAGCCGGTAGCCGAAGAAGCACGCGAGGAAGCCGCCGACCAGGAGGACGGCCGCTGCTGGGACCTGATATGCCGCAGGCAACATCGGGGTGGCCTGATTCTACACTTCTCTGCGGCCGTCCAACGCCTTGCCGACCGTGAGGTCGTCGGCGTAATCGAGATCGCTGCCGACCGGAATGCCGGTGGCGATGCGGGTGACGCGCAGGCCGAGCGGCTTGAGCAGCCGCGCAAGATAGATGGCGGTCGCCTCGCCCTCGACGGTCGGGTTGGTGGCGAGAATCACTTCTTCGACGCCGCCGCCGGCAATCCGCGCCAGCAGGCCCTTGATCTTCAAGTCATCCGGGCCGACACCCTGCAACGGTGAAATCGCGCCCATCAGCACGTGGTAGACGCCCCGGAAGCCGCCCGTGCGCTCCACCACCGACACGTTTTGCGGCTCTTCGACGACGCAGATGATGCGGTGGTCGCGGCCGGTATCCGAACAGGTGCCGCAGGGATCGACGTCGGTGATGTTGTTACAGGTCGTGCAGTAGGTGACGCGATCCTTGACGTCTCGGATCGCCTGGCACAGCCGCTCGGCATCCTCGCGCGGGGTCCGCAACACGTGGAACGCCAGCCGCTGTGCGCTCTTGGCGCCAATACCCGGCAGCTTCTTGAACTGTTCGACGAGTTCCTGCAGGGACGCGGGGAGTGACATTACATCCCAGGCAGCCGAAGGCCGCCCAGCAAGCCGCCCATCTTCTGCTTCATCGCCTCGTCGACCTTGCGGTGCGCGTCGTTGACCGCGGCGACGATCAAATCCTGGAGCATCCCGACATCGTCTTTTGACACCACCTCGGGATCGATGGCGATGCGCTGCAGGTGCTTGTGGCCGTTCACGGTCACGGTGACCATGCCGCCGCCCGACGTGGCCTGCACCGTCAACTCAGACATTTCG
This sequence comes from Acidimicrobiia bacterium, assembly GCA_016871275.1. GTDB lineage: Bacteria > Acidobacteriota > Vicinamibacteria > Vicinamibacterales > UBA2999 > 12-FULL-67-14b. The sequence continues at coordinate 14,319 of VFZG01000052.1, forward strand.
CGTTGGAGGCGCTCCTGCATTTCCTGCGCCTGCTTCATCATGCCCTGGATATCCATGTCAGGCCTCCAGGCCACCGGGCGTCCAGACTGTAGGTCATCTCTCCTCGACAGTGGTCTTATCGACCGGGAAAATCTCCAGCACCGCCTGCACGGTGGCGTCGGCCAGGGCCTCTGCCTTCAGATCCTCTGCGGACCTGGCCGGCGCGCCGGCGCGGTCTCGCCACAGCTCGCCCGATTGTTCGCGAGCGGAAGCGGATGCGGGTGCGGGTGCCGGCGCAGATCCGGCGTCGGCCACCGCGACCGACACGGCAACGACCTTGCCTGCGACTTTCTCCGCCACCGATGCGAGCCACGCCTTCTGTTCTTCACACTGGCTCTTGGCGTTTTTCTGATTCGGCAGGAATGAGAAAACAATGCCCGCCGGCGACGCATCGATCCGAAACGCCGACGCCACGACGAGATTGTAGAAGGTCGACTTGGCCGACTTCACGTCGCTCAGAAACTTGTCCTTGAACGCGCCGTCCGCTGCGACAGCTCCAGACGCTCCACTGGTTGCAAGGGCTGGCGGTCCCGCGGTCGAGTTCCCTGGGTCCTGCGTTCCAGCCGGTGCCAGGCTCGCCCGCGGTGGGGCGCCGGAAGCGGGGACCGCACGTGGCACCGCGCCCTTGGAACCAGTCGGAGCCGGTGGAACCGTTGCAACCCTGCCTCCTCCCGCAAGGAGTTCGCTGAGGGGCAACAGCTTCCGCAGGTGCATCAGGCGCAGGAGCGCCATCTCCAGGTTGTAGCGCGGCTGGTCGGACACGCGCACTTCCTGCTCCGCCTTCGTCAGCTGATCGAACGCGCGCAGCAGATCCTCGCGCGACCACTGACCGGCCATGGCCGCCAGCCGCTCGCGTTCGGCGTCCGCCGCCACGTCCGGATCGGAGGCGCGGCGCGGATCGACCGACAGGATCAGAAGATCACGGGTCGCTCTGGCCAGCTCCCGGCACAGCAGGCGGAGGTCGTAGCCGCGCTCGATGGCGCGCTCGACGAGCGCAAACGCCGCCGGCGCGTCCTCGGTGACCACGGCGTCGAGCACGTCGAATACCAGGTCGCGGCCGACGAGGCCCAGCACCGTCACGACGTCCTCGACCACGATGCTGTCGCCCGCAAAGGCGCGGACCTGGTCGAAGGCGCTGAGCGAATCGCGCATGCTGCCCTCGCCGGCGCGCGCCAGCAGCATCAGGCCCTCATCGGCGATCTCGATCTTCTCTTCGCCGGCAATCGAGCGGAGCCGTTCCGCGACGGTCTTCGCCGAAATCGTCTTGAACTCGTAGACCTGCGAGCGCGACAGCACGGTGTCCGGAATCTTGTGCTGCTCGGTGGTCGCCATCATGAAGATGACGTGCGGCGGCGGCTCTTCGATCGACTTCAGCAGGGCGTTGAAAGACGAGGCCGAGAGCATGTGGACTTCGTCGATGATGAACACCTTGTAACGGTTGCGCACCGGCGCAATCGCCAGGCCTTCAATCACCACTTCGCGGACGTTGTCGACACCGGTGTGGGTGGCAGCATCGATTTCGAGCACGTCGATGTCGCGGCCCTCGGCAATCTCGACGCACGCGTCGCACACGCCGCACGGCTCGGGCGTCGGGCCCTTGGCGCAGCTCAGCGCGCGCGCCAGGATGCGCGCGGTGGTGGTCTTGCCGCAGCCGCGAGGCCCGGAGAACACGAATGCCTGCGCAATCCGCTTGCTCTTGAGCGCGTTCTTCAGCGTGCGCGTGACAGCCTGCTGTCCGATGACATCTTCGAATGTCTGCGGGCGCCACTTGCGGGCGAGAACCTGGTACATCAGTCGGCAGTCTAGAGTCGGCGGTTAAGAGTTGTCGGTCAACAGTCTGCAGTCCAGTCTTTCAGTCTGCAGTCCAGTCTGCAGTCTCGTCTTGCAGTCAACTCTTCGCTGCCGACTCTTGAAGGATGACTGGAAACGGCCCGGAGGTCCTCAGCACATCACGGAAACGACTTAGCGCTGCTGCCTTCCGGCCCTGACGCGATTCGCCGCCCTGAGATTGCAGAGGTTCCGGGCCGAGCGTGTAGTGTGACACACATTGGCACGATGTCGAAAAGCGCCCTGTGGAGCCCGCACCGGCCGACGCTAAGTCGTTGCCAATCAGGAAGATGCGAGCAACTTCGCGGCCAGCGCTTGGTAGACATCGACCGCGCGGTGCAGCTCGTCGATTGACAGGTGCTCGCGATCGGTATGGGCGACGTGAATCGAGCCGGGGCCGAGCAGCAGCGGCTTCCCCCAATTCGACAGGAACGGCACGTCGCTGAAGTAGGAGAACACCGCGGTTTCGAAGCCGGGCACGGTGTGCATGCGCACCGCCGGCAGCTCGAGGATCTCGGTAATGTCCACGCGGCCGGCCATGGTCCTGGTCAGCGTCTCGCGGACCGGTCCAGGCTCTCCCACCGTGCGGAAGAAGACTTCGGCTTCCGCGTTGGGCGGAATCACGTTCGGCGCCACGCCGCCGCTGATCAATCCAACCGTGTAGTGTGTCTTGCCGAGCAGCGGATCCGACGGCCAGTCCACCGCGCGCAGCGCGTGCAGGCAGTCCATCAGCTTCTCGATGGCCGATTCGCCGAGCTCGGGGTATCCGGAGTGCGCGGCCTTGCCGGTGGATGTCAGCCGCACGCGATAGCACCCACGCGTCGCGGATCCGAGGCGCAAGTCAGTCGGTTCGCCGTTGATCAGGAAGCGGGTTTTCGACGCGATCCGGTTGGCGGCTTTCGCGCCATCGCTGCCGCGCTCTTCGCCGGCCACGAACACCAGGCCAAGGCGCGTCTCCCCTTTCGCGCGCAGCCGTTCGGCGGCGGCAACCTGCGCGGCCAGAATGCTTTTCGCATCGCACGCGCCGCGGCCGTACAGCACGCCGTCTTCGACGCGGCTTGGAAAGAAGGGCGGCACGCAGTCGAAGTGAGTGGAGAAGACAACGTCGGGCTCGCCTACCGCGGCGATGACGTTGGTTCTCGGGAGCGGGAATCGGGAATCGGGGATCAGGGGGGGCACGGGCTGCTCGAGCACCGAATAGCCGCGGCCGCGCAGAAAGTCGGCGAGAAACTTCGCGACGGCGCCTTCATTGCCCGTCGTGGACTCGATATCAATCAACTGCCTGGCAAGTTGCAGCGGATCGACAGGCTCTGTCCCCGATCCCCGATCCCCGATCCCTGATCCCTCCACCCTCATCTGATCCACCGCTCGAGCTCCGTCCTCGCGTCGGTCTTGTCGTCGCGATACTTGACGATCACCGGGGTAGCAAGCGACAGCCCCCACTCCCTGCCGGCGCCTACCGTCACTGCCCGCGCCCCGGGCACCACGACCGCGCCTTGGGGAATGACGAGCGGCTCTGAGGCAGAGGGCTTGATGATGACGCCGTTGACGAGGTCGTAGACCGGCGTCGATCCGGTGAGGATGGTGCCCGCGGCAATCACCGCGCGCTGCCTGATCACCGCGCCTTCATAGATCCCGGTGTTGCCGCCGACCAGCACATCGTCTTCGACGATGACCGGGAGCGCGCCGACCGGTTCGAGCACCCCGCCAATCTGCGCCGCCGCGCTGACGTGGACGCGCGCGCCGATCTGCGCGCAGGATCCCACCAGCGCGTGCGAATCGATCAGCGATCCCTCGCCGATGTGGGCGCCGATGTTGACGTACATCGGCGGCACGCAAATCACGCCGCGCGCCAGGTGCGCACCGCCGCGCACCGCCGATCCGCCCGGCACGATGCGGATGTTGGAGCCGGCGCCGAATCGCTGCACCGTCTGCGTGTCCTTGTCGTAGAACGGCAGGCCCATTGACTGATCGACAATGTCGCCGAAACGGAAGCCGAGCAGGATGCCCTGCTTGACCCACGTGTTGACGCGCCAGCCCGTAGACGATGAGGGATCGGGCTCGGCCGATCGCACGGTGCCGGCCTCGAGCGCCGCTTTCAGATCGTTGAACGCCGCGCGTGCCTGCGCGCGGTCGGCGGCGGCGCCGGCGGC
>VFZG01000053.1 GCA_016871275.1 Acidimicrobiia bacterium
CGGTGCCGGTATTCCGCGAGGATGCGGTCTCCCCGCACGAGAAACACGCCCGGCTGGCGCCGTATCATCTCAGCCGTCTGGGTGCCGAAACCGTGCGCCAGCGCCGAGGCGGCGCCCCGCATCCACACCGCCGGATCGACGATTGCGGCCGCCGGTGTTCGTCCCAGCCCAAACGCGCGATAGTGCGCCAGGGCGGGATCGCTGATCCGGACAACCTCCTCCAGGCCGTACTTCGCGAACCACGGCGCGGCTACTTCCGCGCTTTCGCTGTGGATGAAGGCGATGCCGACGCCGGCCTGGCGGATCGAGGCCTGCAGTTGCGCCACGTCGCTCATCGCCTCGCGGCAGAAGGTGCAGCCAAACGATCGCAGCAGGATGACCAGCGTCGGGCCGCTCCGCGCGTTGAGGGGCGAATCAGGCGGTAGCGACAGCATTGGTCGCCCACAACTCGAGCTTGCGGCCGTCTTCCTCGAAACGGCGGATGCCGTCCGACAGCTTCTCCACCGCCATGGGATCCTGGTTGTGCAGCCAGCGGTAGGCTTTCTCGTCGAGCGACACCTTTTCCTCCGATGAGTGCGCGGCGCGCTCGACGGTCAGCCTCGGCGGGATCTCACCGGGCGTCTGCTGCAGCGCCTCGAGCAGATCGGGACTGATGGTCAGCAGATCACAGCCGGCCAGATCGATAATCTGCTCGACCTTGCGGAAGCTCGCGCCCATCACCTGGGTCCGGTAGCCGTATTTTTTGTAGTAGTTGTAGATGCGCGTCACCGAACGCACACCCGGATCATCGGCGGCGGGAATGTCGGCGCCGCGCTCCCTCTTGTAGTAGTCGTAGATGCGGCCGACGAACGGCGAGATCAGCGTCACGCCCGCTTCCGCGCACGCCACCGCTTGCGCAAAGCTGAACAGCAGCGTCAGGTTGCAGTGAATGCCGTCCTTCTCGAGCTGCGCCGCGGCGCGAATACCTTCCCACGTGCTGCCCACCTTGATCAGGATCCGCTCGCGCGACATGCCGGCCTGCTCGTAGAGCCCGATCAGCTCGCGGGCCTTGGCAATGGTCGCGTCGGTATCAAAACTCAGGCGCGCGTCGACTTCGGTGGAGACGCGCCCCGGCACGATGTTCAGGATCTCCTTGCCGAAGTTCACCGCCAGCCGATCCATGAACGCCGCGGCGCGCCTGGCGGCGGGCACTCCGTCGGCATCGGCCAGCGCCGCGTCAACCAGGGGCCGGTATTGCGGCTGCTGGGCGGCCTTGAGCAGCAGCGACGGATTGGTGGTCGCGTCCTGCGGCGTGAACCGGCGCATCGACTCGATGTCGCCGGTGTCGGCCACGACGACGGTGTGTGTCTTCAGGGAGTCGAGAAGCGACATGAAAGTAAGGATACATGAGGGCTGCGGGCTGTGAGCTGCGGGCTGCGGGCTGCGGCTACAATCAACAGTGATGCGGGTTCTGGTCGTAGACATCGGCGGGACGCACGTGAAGTTGATGCATTCGGGCGGCCCCGAATCCCGCAAGTTCGATTCCGGTGACGGATTCACTCCCCAGCAAGTGGTCGCGGGCGTGAAGGCCAACACCCGCGACTGGCAATACGACGTGATCACCATCGGCGTGCCCAGCCCGGTCCTCCGCGGCCGGGTGATGGCAGAGCCGTGGAATCTCGGCACTGGTTGGGTGGGATTCGACTGGGCCGCTGCGCTCGGCGCCCCGGTCAAGGTGCTCAACGACGCGGCCATGCAGGCGCTGGGATCGGACGACGGCAGCCGGATGCTGTTCCTCGGCTTAGGTTCCGGCCTCGGCACCGCACTGGTGGATGACGGCCGCGTCATCGCGCTCGAGCTGGCGCACTTTCCGTACCTCGGCCAGACGCTCGAGGACATCCTCGGCCAGCGCGGGCTGATAGCGCTCGGCGAAGACAAGTGGCGTGAGGCCGTGATCGCCGGCGCGAAGCTGCTTCGCGCCGCGTGTGCCGCTGAATACGTCGTGCTCGGCGGCGGCAACGTCAGGTTGTTCAAGGACCTGCCCGAGGGCTTCCGGCGCGGTCACAACGATCGCGCGTTCGAGGGCGGCTTCCGCGCGTGGAACTCGCCGGACGTCGCTGAGCCCTCGGGATCACCCCTGAAGTCGCTGGCGTCGTTTGCGCCGCGAGAGCACCTGCGCGCGTTGTTCGAGAAGGATCCGGGCCGCGCCGAGCGCTTCTTCCTCAAAGTGGGCGGCGACCTCTACGTCGACTACTCGAAGAACCTGATCACCGCCGACTCCATGACGGCGCTCTTCGAACTGGCGCGCAAGACCGGCGTCGAGTCGCTGCGCGATCAGATGTTCTCGGGCGCACCGATCAACAACACCGAGCACCGCGCGGTGCTGCACGTCGCGCTGCGCAACCGATCGACGCGCCCGATCTACGCCAACGGCAGGGACGTGATGCCGGACGTGCGCGCCGCGCTGGATCACATCCGCACCTGCGCCGAGTCCGTGCGCAGCGGCCGGTGGCTGGGCTACAGCGGCCTTCGCATCACCGACGTCGTCAACCTCGGTATCGGCGGCTCGGATCTCGGTCCGGCGATGGTGACCGATGCCATGGCGCCCTATACGCAGGACGGCCCGCGCACGCACTTCGTCTCCAACGTTGACGGCGCCCATCTCGCCGACACGCTGCGCTCGCTCCATCCCGCGACCACGCTCTTCACCGTGGCGTCAAAGACCTTCACCACCCAGGAAACCATGGCCAACGCGCGCTCGGCGCGTGAGTGGTTTTTGACGCGCGCCAGGGACGAATCGGCGATCGCCAGGCATTTTGTCGCCATCTCGACCAACGCCGCCGAGGTCCAGGCGTTCGGCATCGCGCCGGACAACATGTTCGTGTTCTGGGACTGGGTTGGCGGCCGCTATTCGCTGTGGTCGTCGATCGGCCTGCCGATCGCCATCGCCGCCGGCTACGGCCATTTCGAGCAGATCCTCGACGGCGCCCACGAGATGGACGAGCACTTTCGCACCGCACCGCTCGAACAGAACGCGCCGATCGTGCTCGGCCTGCTGGGGGTCTGGTACGCCAGCGTGCTCGGTGCCGAGTCGCACGCGGTGCTGCCGTACGAGCACCATCTGTGGCGCCTGCCGGCCTACCTGCAGCAGCTCGAGATGGAAAGCAACGGCAAACGCGTCGACCGCGATGGCCACGCGGTGGCGGTGCAGACCTCGCCGATTATCTGGGGCGAGCCGGGCACCAACGGGCAGCACGCGTTCTTTCAGCTGCTGCACCAGGGCACGCGGCTGGTCTCCACCGACTTCCTGGTCGGCATCGAGACCCACGATCGGCTCGGTGATCACCACCGGTTGCTGGTCGCCCACTGCATTGCGCAGACCGAGGCGTTGATGCGCGGCAAGACGGAGGCCGAAGTCCGCGCCGAGCTCGCGGAAAAGGGCCTGTCGCCCGACGCCATCGACCAGCTGGCGCCGCACAAAGTCTTCCCCGGCAACCGGCCGTCGACGACGATCATGTATCGGACGCTGGGACCGCGCACCATCGGCAAGCTGCTGGCGCTCTACGAGCACCGTGTGTTCACGATGGGTGCGATCTGGAACATCAACTCGTTCGATCAATGGGGCGTCGAGCTCGGCAAGCAGTTCGCCGGCGCCGTCGCCAGCGATCTCGGCGCGGCCGGTCCCACGACGGGCCACGACGCGTCGACGAACCGGCTGATCGATCTCGCAAAGACCCGCTGATCCCTGATCCCTGTGCTACTCGCAGGACAAATGACCGAGGGCTACCCGTAAGGTTCCTGCGAGCGCAATTCGATGAAGCGCTCGCCATGGTCGCCTAGGCGGGAGCTGCGCGTCGATGAGGAAGTTCAAGAGCGTTGCAGGACGGCGTGATCCGACTGTCATGCGGCGCAGGCTAAGGCAGCCTTGGTGTCGTCAGGTTCGAGGTAGGGAAAATCGCGCAGTATCTCGTCCTGCGGCACTCCTTCGGACAGCATCCCGAGGATGTCCGTGACCCAAATTCGCATTCCGCGAATGCAGGGTTGCCCGCCACATTGGCTCGGGTCGACGGTGATGCGTTCGAGCAGAGCCCTATCCTGCATAGTGCCCTGCCTGCCACGCGAAATCAATCGGGTCCGTCGCTCCGGCCGCTTGATTCTGCGGGAGCGCGCCGGGCGCTCTCCCATTGGGCATGGCAACTATTGGAACGACGGCGGGTTCGGTTCGCACGAATTCATGATCCCGGCACCCACCAGTCAACCGCTCAACAGAATTGGCCGGTGGCGGCGTTCAGTGCCATGTTCCGAGCGTCGCAGGGTGCCAGATACCGATCGGCCTACTATTAGTCAGGCTCACCAAACAATTGACGTGACCGACAAGGACAAAAGCAATCGCGGCCATGCAAGTCAGTTTTTCATCGCGGGCGAACGCTGTCGGCGTGGGCATTGCGCGGTGGTGACGCTTGGCAGCACGCCCAACACTGACATTCTCTGCAGCGATAAGGCCGCTGCGGCGTTGGTCCTCGGACGGTTACCCATGCGACCGGAATGGACCCCGAGTCGAATGGTGCGCCCAGCAGGACTCGAACCTGCAACCTTTGGCTCCGGAGGCCAACGCTCTATCCAATTGAGCTATGGGCGCGAGACCTCCCATCATAGCGCAGCCCGCCGCCTGCGGATCGGTTGTCCACTTGGCGAGCGTGAACCCCAACGGCTTCGCGAGCTCCTCCTGGGCGAACTGCCACGTGCTCATCGTCGTAACCTTTGTCAGGATGGCCGGGAGCAGATGCGTGCTCCCGGTGCTGTATTCCACCCGCGAGCCTGGCGGATCGATGCGCTTGCGGCGCAGCACGTACTGCACCCAGTTCTTGCTTGGCACCCATGCGCCGGAGTTGCGGCCGCTCGTGGACTCCAGGCCCGACCGCATGGTCACGAGTTGGGCAATGGTGATGCCGCGCGTGAACGAATCCGGATCCTTGGCGAGTTCGGGCAGGTGCGCGGCCGCCAGTTGTTTGGTGTGCTCGAAGTATCGCTTGCCGCACGCAATCCCAACCAGCGCGCTGATGACGCTCTTCGACGCCGACTTGATGTTCGCGTGCTGCGAGGCGCGTGGCCAACCGCCTCCAGCGTCGGGCGCTCTTGCGCCACCAACGCGTGAGACAGAGTCAGTAGGACTACAATGCCCGCTGTTTGGAAGAGGCTGTTCACGATGCCACGATTATCCACGTCTCCTCTCGTCCTGTTGATCTCGTTGACAGCCGTTCCCGTGGCCGCCCAGGTGACGGCCGCGGATTACCAGCGCGCCCAGACGCTTCGCCCACAGTCTGAAGCCGCGGCGCTGTTCGTCCCCGACACGCCGACGTGGATCGGGACGACGCACCGCTTCTATTACCGGCGGTCGCTGGCCAACGGCTTCGAATTCGTGACGGTGGATGCCGGCACGCGGCAGAAGCAGCCGTCCTTCGATCACGGCCGCCTCGCCGAGAGCCTGTCGCGGGCGTCCGGACGGGCCTACACCGGCACGCGGCTGCCGTTCCAGACCTTCTCGTTCAACGACGCTTTGAGCGCCATTGACATGACGATCGAGGGCGTGCGTTGGACGTGCACGCTCAGCGACTACACGTGCCGGACCCCGGAGGTGCCGCCCCTCGGCGACATCCGGCGCGGCATCGCCGGTCCGGTTCGCGGCGACGTGTCGAACGCCAACCCGCGCCCGCGCATCTCGCCCGACGGCAAGTGGATGGCCTTCATCGACAACTACAACGTAGCGATCCGTCCGATCGGCGAAGGGAAGCGCGTTGCGCTGAGCACCGACGGCTCTGAAGGCAACTACTATGATGGCGCGTCGATCGTCTGGTCGCCCGACTCGTCCAGGGTGGTGGCCTACCGCATCCGTCCGGGCTACCGGCGGCTGGTGCACTACGTCGCCTCGTCTCCGCAGGACCAGGTCCAGCCGGAACACTGGGCCGCGCACTATGCCAAGCCCGGCGACCAGCTCGACCTCGAGCAGCCGGTGATGTTCGACATCCGCGGCCAGAAGCAGATCGCGGTCGACGCGCGGCTGTTCCCGAACCCGTACGACCTGTCCGACATGGTGTGGCGCCGCGACAGCCGTGCGTTCACCTTCGAGTACAACCAGCGCGGACACCAGGTGTATCGCATCATCGAAGTCGATGCCTCCACCGGCGCGGCCCGCGCGGTGGTCTCCGAGGAGCCGAAGACGTTCTTCTACTACAACCGCACCGCGCCGACGCTGCAGCAGGGCAAGCGCTACCGCTACGACCTCGCCGACGGCAAGGAGATGGTCTGGATGTCGGAGCGCGACGGCTGGAACCACCTGTATCTGATCGACGGCGCCACCGGCGCCGTCACGCAGCAAATCACCAAGGGGGCGTGGCCGGTGCGTCACGTCGTCAAGGTGGATGAGGAGCGGCGCCAGGTGTGGTTCAGCGCCGGCGGCATGGATGCCGGCAAGGATCCGTACTTCCAGCACTACTTCCGCATCAATCTCGATGGCACCGGGCTCACGAGACTCACCACCGTCGACGCGAACCACCTGGTCGAGTTCTCGTCCGACATGCAGTTCATGCTCGATCACTATTCACGTGTCGATCAGGCCAGCGTGCTCGAACTGGCGCGTGCGGAGGGCGACGGCTTCGGCCGCCGCCTGGAGATCGAGAAGGGCGACATCTCCGGCCTGGTGAAGGCCGGCTGGAAGGCGCCGGAAGTGTTCGTGGCCAAGGGCCGCGACGGCACGACCGACATCTGGGGCCTGGTGTGGAAGCCGAAGAACTTCGATACGTCGAAGCAGTACCCGGTCATCGAATACATCTACGCCGGCCCGCACGGCACGCACACGCCGAAGTCGTTCTCCGCCTACAGCGGCATGCAGGCCCAGGCCGAGCTCGGGTTCATCGTGGTGCAGATGGACGGCATGGGCACCTCGAACCGGTCGAAGGCGTTTCACGACGTGGCGTGGCAGAACATCAAGGACGCCGGCTTCCCGGATCGCATCCTGTGGCACAAAGCCTTCGCCGCCCAGCACGCGTGGTACGACATCTCGCGCGTCGGCATCTACGGCGGTTCTGCCGGCGGCCAGAACGCCATGGGCGCGCTGCTCTTCCATCCCGAGTTCTACACGGTGGCGGTGTCGTACGCGGGCTGCCACGACAACCGCATGGACAAGATCTGGTGGAACGAGCAGTGGATGGGGTGGCCGATCGGCCCGCAGTATGCAGCGTCGTCCAACGTCGACCACGCGCACCTGCTGCAGGGCAAGTTGCTGCTGATGGTCGGCGAGCTCGACACCAACGTCGACCCGGCGTCGACGCTGCAGGTCGTGAACGCGCTGGTCAAGGCCAACAAGAATTTCGATCTGCTGATCTTCCCGGGCGAGGATCACAACGCGGGTCGAGGCGGCCAGTACGCCGACTACGGCGAGCGCAAGCGATTCGACTTCTTCGTGCGCCACCTGATGGGTCAGAATCCACCGGAGTGGAGTGCGCCCGTCACCTCAACGAGCAGCCAGCAATAGAGTCGCCACGCAGACACCGAGACACGAAGGCCTTTCTTCAAGATGTCTTTTGAAAAAACTGTCTTCGTGTTCCTCGCGACCCTCGTGGTTGCATCCTGCGCACCAACACCCTCGGAACCCCAGCCGATTGTGCCGGTCACGCGCCTGGTTGGAACCTGGCAGGGGCGGGACACGGCCACGGTCGGCGACGTGCCGTCCGAGACCGGACGGTTCCGGATTCGCTGGGAAACCTCGAACGAAACCGCGCCGGGGGCGGGGACTTTCAAGCTCACGCTCCGGTCGGCGATCAGCGGCCGGACCATCGGGATTGTGGCTGATCACAAGGGCGTGGGCACCGGTACGGCCGAATTCGACGACGGCCCGCGGACCTACGATTTCCTCGTGGAATCAGCGCACGTCGATTGGAAATTCACGGTGGAAGAGACCACCGGCGAGTTCGGCAAGACCAGCCGCTTGCCCTTCCCTGCAACGCGCTGATTCTTAGTAAACTTGGCGCGTGCACAATCCAGTTTTGTCTAGAGTTGTAATTCTCGTGTTCCTGGGCGTAGCCGCTGCCTCGTGCAGGACCGGCGCGTCAGGCTCCACCGCCCCGCTCCTCCAGCCAGGCGTGCCGGGTCAGGACAGTAGGCCCATCTCCGCGGCCGCAGCGACGGACCTCTCCAAGGTCGGTGCCACGTCGGCCGACGTCAAGTTCATGCAGGGCATGATCGGCCATCACGCGCAAGCCGTGGAGATGGTGGCGTTGATCGACGATCGCACCGCCAGCAACACCATGAAGCTGCTCGGGGCGCGCATCCAGGTGTCGCAAGACGACGAGATCAACATGATGAAGGCGTGGTTGAAGGACCACGGCGCCGAAATTCCCGGACCGCATCATCATCACACCGCCGAAGGCTTCATGCCAGGCATGCTGACGCAGGAGGAAATGACGGCGCTCGGCGACGCCAAGGGCGTGGAGTTCGATCGCCTGTTCCTGATCGGGATGATCAAGCACCACAACGGCGCAATCACGATGGTGGAAGAGCTGTTCAAGACGCCGGGCGCCGGCCAGGAAGGCGGCATTTTCGCGTTCGCCTCGGACGTCGACGCGGATCAGCGCATGGAAATCACGCGCATGGGACTGATGTTGAAGGAGATCACGAAATGAGAGTTCGGAGCCTGACCGCGGCCGCCGCGGCCGCATTCGTCGCAGCAAGCCTTGGCACGCTGCTCGCGCAGCAGAAGCCCGCCGATGCCAACGATCCGCGCATCAACTTGAAGCCCGGCCTGCGTGACGCGGGCGTGGCGGCGAGCGGCCTGGAGCTGGTGTCGACGCGTCCGCGTCCCGAAGGCTTCTTCGACCCGAAGAACCCGGCCGGCCTGGCAATGCCGGGCGAACGTCCGGCCAACGCGCCACCGGCGCCGCCGCCTCCCCCAACCGCTCCGCAGACCGGCGGCGCGGCCCAACCCGGTGTCGGACCGCAGCCCTACGCGCCCAACGCCGCGGCGCCTCCAGGGGCCGGGGGTCTCGACTTCGCGAACTCCGACCTGGCCTTCAGCGGCAACCACATGATCATGGGCAACTTCCATGGTTTCAACGTCTACGACATCGAAAGCACGCGCAGCCCGCGCCAGCTGGCGTCGGTGGTCTGCCCCGGCGGCCAGGGCGACGTCTCGATCTACGGCAACCTGCTGTTCATGTCGGTGGAACAGACCCGTGGCCGCGTGGACTGCGGCGTGCAGGGCGTCGTCGAGCCGGTGAGCAAGGAGCGCTTCCGCGGCGTGCGCATCTTCGACATCAGCAACATCCGCCAGCCGAAGCAGGTGGCGGCGGTACAGACCTGCCGCGGCTCGCACACGCACACGCTCGTGCCGAAGGACAAGCAGACGTTGTATGTCTACGGGTCTGGCACCGGCGCGGTGCGCTCCGGCGAGGAGCTGGTCGACTGCTCGGGCGGCGATCCGACGAACAACCCGAACACCGCGCTGTTCAGCATCGACGTGATCGAAGTGCCGCTCGGCGCGCCCGAGAAGGCGCGCATCGTGAATCGCCCGCGCATCTTCGCCGACGAAAAGACCGGCGCGGTGGCCGGCCTGTTCCCGGGCGGCGATCACGGCCCCGGCACGCAGCGCACCTCCACCACGAACCAGTGCCATGACATCACGGTCTATCCGGACGTCGGCCTCGCGGCCGGTGCGTGCTCGGGCAACGGCATCCTGATGGACATCTCGGATCCGGTGAATCCGAAGCGCCTCGACGCGGCGGTCGACAAGAACTTCGCCTACTGGCACTCGGCGACGTTCAACAACGACGGCACCAAGATCGTGTTCACGGATGAGTGGGGCGGCGGCACGCGGCCGCGCTGCCGCGCCACCGACCAGATGTCGTGGGGCGCCAACGCGATCTTCGACATCGTCGATAAGAAATTGGTGTTCGGCGGCTACTACAAGATGCCGGCGCCGCAGACCGAGACCGAGAACTGCGTCGCGCACAACGGCTCGGTGATTCCCGTGCCCGGCCGCGACATCATGGTGCAGGGCTGGTATCAGGGCGGCGTGTCGGTGTTCGATTACACCGACTCGAAGAACCCGGTGGAAATCGCCTACTTCGATCGCGGCCCGCTCGACGCCAAGAACCTGATCATCGGCGGTTACTGGTCGACCTACTGGTACAACGGCGCGATCTACGGCGCGGAAATTGCGCGCGGCTTCGACATCCTGCGCCTGGTGCCGACGCAGCACCTCACGCAGAACGAAATCGATGCGGCGATGCAGGTGCGCTCGCCCGACTTCAACGCCCAGAACCAGACGCGCATCAAGCATCCGGCGTCCTCGGCGGTCGCCAAGGCGTACCTCGATCAGCTCGGGCGCAACCGCGCGATTGGCGCCGAGCGGGCCGGCGCCGTTCGCACCGCGCTCGCCAGGGTGGATGAGCTGCGCACCGGCAAGGAGCGCGACGCCTCGTCAAGACTCGACGCGCTGGCCGCCGTGGCCAATCAGGTTGAAGCGGATGCGAAGTCGAAGTCGGGCCGCGATCAGGCGCGGCTGGTGGCGCTGGCCGACACGTTGAAGGGCCGCGCCGCCGCTCTGCGGTAACCGCATCGGAGCAACACGAGGTGAGTATGAGGAAGAAACCGGGACCGCGGCACTGCACCGCCGCAGCGGCGATCGTGATCGCGATGGCGGCCATCGGCGTGGGCTACGCCCAGCAGCCGGCCGGAAACGAACCCAGACCCTCGACCACCGATCCGCGCGCCAACCTCAAGCCCGGATTCCGCGACGCGCAGGTCGCGTCGTGGAACCTGGACCTGGTGGCGACGCTGCCGAAGCCGGACGGGTTCTTCGACCCGGCCGCGCCGGCCGGACCGATTTCCGCTCCTGAGCCACCGCCGGGCGCTGCGCCACAGCGGCAGGAACGCGATCCGGATGCCGCGCCGCCGGCCCAGCAGCCGGGAGCCGGCTTCACGAATTCCGATCTCGCCTTCTACGGCAATCACCTGGTGGCCGGAAACTATCACGGCTTCAACACCTACAACATCGAACGGGCCGATCGGCCCCGGCTGGTGGCGTCGGTGGTGTGCCCGGGCGGCCAGGGCGACGTGTCCATTTGGGGCAACCTGCTGTTCATGTCGGCGCAGGAGACGCGCGGCCGCCTCGACTGCGGCCTGCAGGGCGTGTCGGCGCCGGTCAGCGCCGAGCGCTTCCGCGGCCTGCGCATCTTCGACATCTCCGACATCAGCAAGCCCAGACAGGTCGCCGCGGTGCAGACCTGCCGTGGCTCGCACACCCACACGCTGGTGCCAGACCTGAAAGACAAGAGCCGGATCTACGTCTACAACTCCGGCACCGGTGCCGTGCGCCCGGGCGAGGAGCTGCAGGGCTGCTCCGGCAGAGACTACAAGGAAGATCCGAACACGTCGCTGTTCAGCATCGACGTGATCGAGGTGCCGCTGGCGGCGCCGCAGCAGGCGCGCATCGTCAACCAGCCGCGCATCTTCATGGATGAAAAGACCGGCGCGATTGGCGGCCTGTGGCCGGGCGGCAATCACGGCCCCGGCACGCAGACATCGCGTCTGACGACGCAGTGCCACGACATCACGGTCTACGCGGAGATCGGGTTGGCGGCCGGCGCGTGTGCCGGCAACGGCATCCTGCTGGACATCAGCGAACCGCGCAACCCGAAGCGGCTCGACTCGGTGGTCGACAAGAGCTTCGCCTACTGGCACTCAGCGACGTTCAACAACGATGGCACCAAGATCGTGTTCACGGATGAGTGGGGCGGCGGCAGCAGGCCGCGCTGCCGCGCGACGGATCCGCTGACCTGGGGCGCGAACGCCGTCTTCGACATCGTGGACCGGAAGATGGTGTTCCGCGGCTACTACAAGATGCCGGCGGCGCAGTCCGAGCAGGAAAACTGCGTGGCCCACAACGGCTCACTGATTCCGGTGCCGGGCCGCGACATCATGGTGCAGGCGTGGTATCAGGGCGGCCTGTCGATCTTCGATTTCACCGATTCCGCCAACGCCAAGGAAATCGCCTACTTCGATCGAGGCCCGCTCGACGGCAAGAACCTCGTGCTGAGCGGCTACTGGTCGACCTACTGGTACAACGGCGCCATCTACGGCGCGGAAATCGCCCGCGGCATTGACGTGTTCCGTCTGAAGCCGAACGAACTGCTGTCGCAGAACGAAATCGACGCGGCCCTGCAGTTCCGCCTCAATGAGTTCAACTCGCAGAACCAGCCGAAAGTCTCGTGGCCGGCGTCGTCCGCAGTCGCCAAGGCATATCTCGATCAGCTCGGCCGCAACAACGCGATTGCGCCGGAGCGAGCGCGACTGGTTCGTGAGAGGCTCGCGAAGGTGGACGAGCTGCGCACCGGCAAGGAGCGCGATGCGGCGTCGAGCCTCGACGCGCTGGTCGCAGTGGCCAACCAGGTTGAAGCGGATGCGAAATCGAAAACCGGCCGCGATCAGATGCGGCTGACTGCGCTAGCTGACACGTTGAAAGGCCGGGCCGCCGCGCTGCGGTAACCCACCCGCGGTAGGCGGATAAAGCGACACTGCCGCAGCGAGGCGGAGCCGCTGACGATTCGAGGCAAAGCCTCGCGAGGAGTAGATGAGATGAGACGGACCCCACTATTTGCGATCGCAGCGTTGCTGACTTCGGCGATCGCCGTTGGCCAGGCGCAGACGCCTGCGCCTCAGCCACCCGGCACCCAGGCACCCCAGGCACCAGCTGCGGGCGGCCCGCCGCGACCGCGGCCGGATCCGGTTCCTCCGGACCACCTGCCGCGGCCGTCCACGACCGATCCGCGGGCGAACCTGAAGCCGGGCGGCCCGGGCGTGAAGGCGGCCGAGGTGGCGTGGAACATGGAACTGACGTCGAACCTGCCCAAGCCCGAGGGCTTCTTCGACAAGGACCTGCCGTTGGGGGCACGTCCACCGCAGCGGCCGGAAGGCGAAAAGCCGCCACCCCCAAACCCGAATGCGCTGTCATACACCAACTCGGACCTCGCATTCAGAGACAACTTCATGGTCGTCGGCAACTATCACGGCTTCAACACCTACAACATCGAGCGCGCCAATCGCCCGCAGCTGATCGCCTCGGTGGTCTGCCCCGGCGGCCAGGGCGACGTGTCGATTTACGGCAACCTGCTGTTCATGTCGGTCGAGCAGACGCGCGGCCGCCTGGACTGCGGCCTGCAGGGCGTGGCGCCGCCGGTCAGCAACGAGCGCTTCCGCGGCGTGCGCATTTTCGACATCACCGACCTGAAGGCGCCGAAGCAGGTCGCGGCCGTCCAGACCTGCCGCGGCTCGCACACGCACACGCTGGTGCCCGATCCGAAGGACAAGAGCCACATCTTCCTGTATGCCTCGGGCACCGGCGGCGTCCGCTCGGGTGAGGAGTTGCAGGGTTGCTCCACCGGCGATCCGAAGCAGAACCCGAACACGTCGCTGTTCTCGATCGACGTCATCGAAGTGCCGCTGGCCGAACCGTCGAAGTCGCGCATCGTCAACCAGCCGCGCATCTTCATGAGCGACACCGGCAACATTGCCGGCCTGCACGCCGGCGGCGATCACGGCCCGAACACGCAGCGCACCAGCGTGACCAACCAGTGCCACGACATCACGGTGTATTCGGAAATCGGGCTGGCCGCGGGGGCGTGCTCGGGCAACGGCATCCTGATGGACATCAAGGATCCGCGCAACCCGAAGCGACTGGACTTCGTGTCGGATCCGGGCTTTGCCTACTGGCACTCGGCGACGTTCAACAACGACGGCACCAAGGTGCTGTTCACCGACGAGTGGGGCGGTGGCGGCCGGCCGCGCTGCCGCGCGGTCGATCCGCTGACCTGGGGCGCCAATGCCATCTACGACATCGTCGACGGCAAGATGATCCACAAGGGCTACTACAAGCTGCCGGCGGCGCAGGGCGAGCAGGAAAACTGCGTGGCGCATAACGGCTCGCTGATCCCGGTGCCCGGCCGCGACATCATGGTGCAGGCCTGGTATCAGGGTGGCCTGTCGGTGTTCGACTTCACCGACTCCGCCAATGTGAAGGAGATTGCCTACTTCGATCGCGGTCCGGTCAACGGCGAGGTCATGCTGTCGGGCGGCTACTGGTCGACCTACTGGTACAACGGCAACATCTACGGCGCCGAAATGGCCCGCGGCATCGATGTCTTCCGCCTGAAGCCCAGCGAGTTCCTGACGCAGAACGAGATCGATGCGGCCATGCAGTTCCGCCTCAACGAGTTCAACTCGCAGAACCAGCCGAAGGTGATCTGGGAGCCCACCTCCGCCGTGGCCAGAGCCTACCTGGACCAACTGCAGCGCTCGAAGAGCGTTGACGCCGCGCGCTACCGCGCCGCAAGCGAGGCCATGGGCAAGACAGGTGGCCGGGCGGCAATCGACGAACTCGAGAAACTGGCCGGCCAGTTCGACACCGACGCCGCCAAGGCGACTGGCGCCGACCAGAAACGCCTCAAGGCGCTCGCCGAGACACTGCGCGGCCGCGCCGCCCGGCTGCGATAGAAGAAAGTTGGCGGTTGGCAGTTTCCAGTGGCCAGTCGCGCACACTGGCCACTGCCAACTGCCAACTACGATTAGAAGGACAGCAGCCCCGTTGAATCGACGCTGATGTCGCGGTCGTGCAGTGCGTCGTAATGGGTGCGATCAAGGCGCAAGGCGATGGGCACGTCCCAGCCCATCTCCTTGGCCACGATCAGCCCGAGCAGCAGGATCGCATCGGGTTCGTGAAGGATGAGCGCCGCCGGAGCGCGTCCGGCATGCACCAGTTCGAGTAGTATCGCCGCGCCGGAACAGGAGCCGACGGTCGACGGCACCATCAGCGTGCGGCCGGCAATTGCCTGCCCTCGTTCCGGATGGCGAACGTCAGCGATCGTCCCAGACTTCGGGTCGACGCCGCCCCAGAAACTGATCGGCTCGGTCAACGCCAATCCACGGCCGGAGCCCGGAGTGCCCGGCAGCAGCAGCTCGGCCTGAATCATCGTCACGACACCGCTCCAAACACCGGCACCCCGGTGATGGCGCTCTCCACACAGTCCGACATCGAGCCGTAGAGCACCGAGTAGCCGGTATTGGACGGCGCATAGTGCGCGAACTTGCCCGAGTTGGTCATCAGGATCGCGCCCGGCTTGTCCGGGAGAATCGGGGTGACGACGACACACGTGTCGGCCACGATCACGACGCCGGCGTCTTCGAGCGGCCGGCGCTGCCCGTCACGTTCCAGAATCGTGAGCACGTGGCGGCCGGTACAGGCATAGATTGGCACCGCCACCTTGCGGCCACGCAGCAGGTTCATCAGCGAATCGAACTCTTCGAGCGACAGATGCGGGCTGCCAATCGCGACGGCATCGATGCGATCGGCGCGGTCGGTGGTGGACAGGCGGCGCTGCGCATCCGCCATCATCGCCTCCGTCACCACAATGCGCTGCTCCGGCGGCCGGCAGTGCAGTGCGGTCTCCAGGTCTGGTGCCTCGGGGGTTGCGCCTTCGACATGGAACAGGCCCACCGCGCCGGCGGACGCGGCCGTCGCCCCAAACGCCTTGAGAATGTCTTCCCGCGGCCTGAAGGTCAGGCCCGTGATTACGCCAATCGCGTTGCCGATCAGCCGGCCATACAGGTTGCCGAGAATCGGCCATGCCAGTTCCGAATACAAGAACCGCTGGTCCAGCTGCGAGACGTCGAACACCACCGTGGCGCGGCGGTTTTCACGGCGATGCAGCCCATAGTCGGGCGCCCGGCCGGCGATGGCGCACGCAATGTCGAGGAAGTCGCCGTACCGGTTGGTGCGCGCGCCAAGCACGGAATTGCAGAACACCACCGCGTTCGACTCGCCCCACGCAACTTGCGATCCCAGGGCCGGACGATGGCCGGCCTGGTACGGCGCGCACGTCCACGTCGGCTCGCAGCCCAGCGCCCGATACGCCATCATCATGCGATGCGCCATCTCGCGCTCGTGCTCGGGCAGGCGATTGCGTGAGCAGCCGGTGAGATCGAGCGCTCCGACGTTGAGCGTCGCCCGCACCGCCGTCTTGGCGCCGCCCGCCACCAGCTTCTCCGCAAACAGCGTGCCCGAGTCGCCGTGATACAGCGCGCCGTCGATGTGCGCGGACTCAATGGGAATCAGCCCCGGGGCGCCCATCAGCCGCGCGGTATCCGTGACGATGCGCATGGCCATGGCGGCGCCTTCGCCGCGTTCTCCCGCGGCGATCGATCGTTCTTCAGTTGTCAGGCTGACCGCCACCGGCTCTTAGTGTACATCGCTGCACGATGCACCACGGAGGCACGGAACCCTCCAAGAAAAGGAGGCCCCACCTCATCGTCTTTCCTGTCCGGAGATACCGAAATCAACAAAACACGGCCCGCGGTGTGTACCGCGAGCCGTCCTGTTCCTTGCCAGCCCGCTGGCCTGCCAGCCCGCTACACCGCCCTACGGCAGCGCGAACGCCTGCAGGCCGTTGCCGGTCTGCACGACGATGTACTGCTTGCCGGCGTGCTGGTAGGTCATCATGCCGTAGCGCTGCATGCCCGCGGTGGCGATGGCGCCGCGGCGCTCGCCGGTCTTCTTGTCGATCGCGAACAGCTTCGGCGCGTTGTCGGCCGTCTGGCCCGGCGCCAGCAGCATCGTCTTGGTGACAATCAGCGCGCCCACGCCCGGACGGCCGAGGTTGGTCTCTACGTTCGGCACGCCCTTCAACAGCGGGTGATTGCGAATCGCATCCTGCTGCGCGGTCGGCGCATCGCCGTTCGGCTTCACCCAGAGGTAGTTGCCGGTGTTGAGATCGATGGCGCTGATGCGGCCGGCGTAGCCCTTGAAGATCGGCAGGCCTGCGAGCGGGTTGTCTGATCCCGCGCCCGGACCACCGCGGCCTCCGCGGCCACCGGCGGCTCCGCCACCACCCTCGCCGCCACTGGCCACGCCGGTGCCCTTCTTGGCGCCGGCCTTGGCGGCGGCCTCGGGATACATGTCCACCGCTGCGTCGACCGAGGTCGACGTGCAGCCGGCGCTGGTCGGCACCCACTCGGTGACCGTTGAACCGGTCTGGCCGAAGCAGTCCATCTCCTTGCCGGGGACGAGCGCGCGTGAGCCGCCGCCCTGGTGTGAGGGAATGTAGATGATGCCCGTCTCCGGATCCGCCGCCGGCGGATGCGTGATGTTCGAGCCGCCCGTCTCGCCCGGGTAGAAGCGCGCGGTGGCAATGCCTTCCTTGTTGCCGCGGTGCACCGGCGGGTTGAACGGCGGCGCCAGCAGACCCTGCAGCCGCGCCTGTTCGAGCGCCAGCTTGCGAATCTCGGGCGTGTAGTCGATCACGTCGTTCTCGGAGCGGCCCATCAACTCGTACGGCGTCGGCTTCACCGGGAACGGCTGCGTCGGCGACAACTGTTCGCCGGGCACCTTCGACGCGGGCACCGGCATTTCCTTGAAGCCCCAGAGCGGTTGTCCGGTCTGTCGATTGAACGAGTACAGGATGGCCTGCTTGGTGGCCTGGAACACCGCGGGCACGCGCTGGCCGTCAATCGTCACATCCATCGCAATCGGTGCGGTTGGGGTGTCGTAGTTCCAGATGTCGTGATGGACCATCTGGAAGTGCCAGACGCGTTTGCCCGTCTTCACATCGAGCGCAATCAGGCTGGCGCCGTAGAGGTTGTCGCCGGGGCGGAAACCGCCGTAGAAGTCCACGGTCGCGCTGTTGGTCGGGATGTAGACGATGCCGCGCTCCGGATCGGCCGACAGCGGCGCCCACGATGACACGTCGCCGGTCGTGCGCCACGCATCGTTCTTCCACGTGTCGTGGCCGAATTCACCCGGACGTGGAATCACGTGGAACTTCCACATGAACTTTCCGGTCTTCGCGTCGTACGCCAGGATGTCGCCGGGCACGTTCTCGTTGCGCGTCTGGTGATAGCCCTGCTCCGCCGAATTGCCGACGATGACCACGTCGTTGACGACGATGGGCGGCGACGAGGAGGTGATGAAGCCGAGATCGAGCGGCACGCCCTCGTTCGGGTTGTACTTCTGCGTCTTGCTCTTGCGAAGCCACGGATCCCAGTCGCGAATCAGGTCCTCGGTCATGTCGACGACGCCGCTCTTCGGGAA